>JBBRQD010000051.1:0-37934 GCA_038227045.1 Planctomycetota bacterium | reverse complement strand
CCGTCACATTGATGGAAGACATCCTCCCCGAAATTCCGCCCATCCCAATTCCTGAATACTTCCCCAGCCGGTAATCATTCCCGGATACCGGTGCGGTGCGCCTACATTACATTGACATGTACTTCACCGGAGCATTACTTTCAGGGACGCGACGAGTTTATGCGTTTTGGCGTCGAAGACGTCGGGGGTATGGTTCCAGACGTATTGTCCATCCAGGCTGAAGTTGACCCAGCCGTGACCGCCGACGCTCAAGTCGATGTGGCCTGTTTCCTTCGGTGGCATTTGCGTTGCGTCGAAGATGAAGAGCTTTTTGCCGTCCTGATCGCTGATCCACAATTCGCTTTCATCCGGCTTTAACGCCGCGCCGTGGGTGCGGTGCGCTATCGGCGTTTCTCCGGCCATCACGCGGTGGATCGCTTTGCCTGGCTCCAGATCAACTACATCAAAGCCGACGTGTTTACCCAAACACACGAAGGCATACCGCTGACGGCTGTCGATGGTATATGGGAACACTCCAGATTCGCCGACATCGGGTATTTCCTTGATGACGCTGTCGTCGGCTGTATTGAAAAGAGTCAGCTTGGTTTGAGTACCCAGGTATATTGTTTTACCATCGGGGCCGGCGATGCTGTTGTGCGATCCTTTTCCCGCGGGAATGTCCTTCAGCAGTTTGCCGGTTTTTCCATCGATGACCAGAAATCCGGCTTCCGGGCGCAGGTCCCAAAAACCGGTAGGTACATATATTTTCGAGCCATCGGGCGTGATGCAGGAACGGTCGCAGCCCGCCTGGTAGCGCTGTTCCCAAACTATTTTGTCTGCTTCCAGATCGTAACAACCCAGCTCGTGGTTGCTGGTGGAGTAGTACAGCGCGTGCGTGGCGAGGCAACCGGTCATGCCGCGAATGCCGGACGCGAAGCGGGCGAGCTCGATGCGGCGCACGAATTTGAAGCCGTTGTCGATGTCGAAGACGACGATGGCATGGCCGGAGCCGCTCTGCATTTGAGCGCCGTCGGGGGAGGCGCAATAGAGGTAGCGATGGACGCCTTCTTCCGCGTTTACGTGTGTGGCGAATAGAAGCATTGCGAGAAGGATGGTTGCGGTTTTTGACACGATGGGGGGCTCCGATTTGAACATTGAGTCACTTTGGGATACACCGTGCGGTTTTCTATTGTTCAACGACTTAATTAAACGCAGATGGACGCGGATAATTTTATCATTTTAAGCAGTTCCCATTGGCCGAAAGCATGTTGAGAAAATGTGGGCAATGACACGGTGATGGATTTAGGCTAATATGTCGCCATGAATGATCGCACTAACGGCGCCATGCCGGAGAGTTCGCGGCCTGACGAGGATGAGGCGCGCGGGGATTCGACGGAATTTCCGGGCCGGCTTGCCTTGGCGGGTGCGGTGATTGCGTTGTTTTATGGCGCCTGGCTTGTGCATCTGCCTGTCGCGGCGGAGTGGACTGGGCGCGTGCTGCGGGTTGTGCCGCGGTTGAGTGTTTTTGCCTTGGGCATTTTCACGGCGCTGGCGTTGCAGGGGTGCTGGCTGAAGAATCGCGTGCTGATTTTTGGCGCGGTGCTTGCTGGGCTGGGATTGATTTATCTGCAGGGCTCGGCCGGACAATTTGAAATCGAGAAACTCGATCCGGATGCGATTGGGACGGGGTTGCTGAAAACGCGGCAATGGGTTCGCGCCGATGGCCACGTTTATTTTCATGCGCGCATCGACATGCTCCTGCCGGGCGCGGCACTGCTGCTGCTGCGTTTCGAATGCGCACTTTTCGCGGCGGTATTTTTGGGCACGTGGATTGGGCGCGGCGCGTGGAGCGCGTGGCATTTTGTCACGCTGCTGATGTTCGGCGGCGTGTGCGACGTGTGGCTGAATTGCTTTCCCGTGGCCGAAAGCGGCGATCCGTCGATGCTTGCGGCCGTGCTGCGGTTGCCGTTTTTGCCGGCGCTTGGAGGGCTTTCGCGCGGCCCGGCGTTTACCGACATTGTCTTTGCCAGCGCGATATTTGAAAGCGCGCGCGCGTTTCGCATGCATACGCTGTCGCTGGCGCTGGGGGCGCTGGCCGGGTATTGCAGCGGGTCGTTTTTGGGGCTGGAGCCGAGTCCCGCGTGGACGCATTTGTCGATGCCGCTGATGGCGTTCGGCGTGCTGGCGGCGGCATGGCCGGATTTGAAAATGGATTCCAATGCGGTGGGTAAAATGTTTCTGGCGGTCGCGCTGTTGATTCTGGTGCTCGCGAGTCTCGTGACGCTTCAGCACGGGAACAATCCGCCGCGGCAAAAGCGTATTGAGGATTTGCAGAGGATGCGGGATTTGGCCATTTTACCGCCGAGGACGCCGAGGGCGCTGAGGACGCAAGAGGAGAATGGGGGGAGGAGAGGGGTGGGACGGTTTGGCATTCGGGACCGGAACGGTCCCGCCACGGATTGGCAAGACCTTTGCATTTAACTCTGTTGACGAATGTGCCGATGTAAGCAAGGATTGAAGAATTGGGCGTATTGGCGCGTCATAGTGACAGATTAGTGGGCAAAAAAGACTTGGCTTTACCGAAAAGGATGAGGATTTTCTATGCAGCTATTTAAGAAAAACTGGGCTGTGACGCTCGGAATTGTGCTGGGCGTTTGCGTTGGGGTGGTTGTGAGCAAGACCATGGACCGTTGGAATTTGCCAGCGCTGGCCGATGGCCGCGAGGGCAAGCGCGCCGCCACGGCGCATTCCGAGACGTTCCGCTATGCGGCGAAGGTTATTCAGCCCGCGGTGGTCGCTATTACGACGACGCAGCGGGTCAAGGTTCGCATAGCAGGGCAGCAATTCTACAACGATCAGGGATTGCCGTTTTATCGTCCGCCGCAGATTAAGGAAGGCATGGTTCCCAAGGGTCTTGGATCGGGATTTATTTTCGATTCTAAGAACGGGTACATTCTGACGAACAACCATGTCGTTGACGGCGGCGATCAGTGGATCGTGCGCCTGGCCGACAAGCGGCAGTTGGAAGCCAAACTCGTAGGCACCGACCCTCAAACCGATGTGGCTGTTTTGCAGATCGATCCGGCTGGGCTGACCGCCGCGGAACTCGGCAATTCTGACGAAGGTTGCGAAGTGGGCGACTGGGTGCTGGCGGTGGGCAATCCGTTTGGGTTGCTGGAGCAGACTGTCACGGCCGGCATCGTTTCGGCCAAGGGACGCAAGGGCATCGGCCTTTCGAACTACGAGGATTTCCTACAGACCGATGCGGCGATCAATATGGGCAATTCCGGCGGCCCGCTGGTGAATCTCGACGGGCAGGTGATTGGGATGAATTCGGCGATTTATTCGAAGACTGGCGGCTATCAGGGAATTGGTTTCGCCATTCCGGTCAATCAGGCGCGCAAGATTGCGGATCAACTTATTCACAATCAGAATCACACGGTCGTGCGCGGGTGGATGGGCGTGACGCTTAAGGAATTGGCGGCGGCGGATGCGGCGCGGTTGAATTTGGAATACGGCGCGGTGGTCGATGGCGTGTACATGAAAGGCCCGGCGCACGTGGGCGGCATGCTCCCCGGCGATATTTTGTTGCGGATTGAGAACAAGCCGATTCGCAGTTCCGGAGACATTCCGGCTCTGGTGGCTGAAATGAAGCCCGGGGCGAAAGTCACTGTTGCGGCTATTCGCAAAGACAAGGAAGAATCGTTTCACGTCGTTATTGGGGCGCAGCCGAAGGATTGGGGAACTAAGAAGAGCGAGGAATGAATTAACGGCGGTTGACGGTTCCAGGTTCGTAGTTCCGCCTTCAGGAGGTCTTTTATTCGGACCGCCTGAAAGCGGGACTACGAACTTGTTTCAGCGTTTCGGCAACGCCAGAGCAGTTTTAGGAAACGGATGGAGTCGGTGAGCGGGTGTATCTTGCTTTGGGCTGATGAGAAATAGATCGTTTTGACCGTCACTTGCGACAGTCTTGCGCCTTGGCGGCAGGCGCGAATTAAAATTTCGGATTCCATTTCGTAGCGCTTTGTTTCGAGGCGCACGTCTTTCCAGATATCGATTGAAATCAGCCGGTAGCCGCATTGCGAATCCCAGATCTTTTGGCGGGCCATGCGGCTGATCGCCCAGGACGTGAAGCGATTTGTCCAGCGGCGGATGCGGGGCATGCTTTTCAGATCGGTCATGCGATTGCCGACGACGATTTCGCAATCGCCTTTGTCGAAAGCGTTCAGGAAAAGCGGGATTTCGGCGGTGTCGTGCTGGCCGTCACCGTCGAGCGTCAAGGCTGCTCGGTAGCCGCGCTCAGAGGCCCATGCGAAGCCGGCTTTTAACGCGGCTCCTTTGCCCATGTTGCGCGGTTGTTTCAACACGATGGCTCCCGCCGCTTCCGCTTCGAGCGCGGTGGCGTCGCTGGAACCGTCGTCAATGACCAGGACGGCGGCGATGGTTTCGCGAACTTCGGCGACGATTTCGCGAATCTTGCGCGCTTCGTTAAAGCACGGAATGATCGCGCAGACATCGATTCGCGGAAGGGCGTTATTCATCGGTTGCGGAGGCCTTTCACTCAGTCAGTTCCAAATCGGATAAAACACTTCCCATTGCGACGGATCGCTCTTGACCCGAGCTTCCCAACGCTTCGCCCAGGCTTGAGCCATTGCTTGCACATTCTTTATCGGCTCATTATACAGCGGAAATGAAATCGGCGCGCTTATTTCCAGGAAGTATGTGTTGTCGGGACGGCGGATCACGAATGTCGGAAGCAGCGCCGCGCCGGTGCGCAGGGCAATGCGCCAAGGCCCCTGTGGCAGTTGCGTTGTTCGTCCGAAGAGCAGAACATCGACTGTCGGGCCGCCGGTTGGGCGGTCGCCCAGCATGGCGACGGTGCGGTTGTTCTTGAGCGCCTTCATCGCCCGTGTCGCGCCATCGCGGCTGTGAACCACTTCGACGCCGCGACGGGCGCGCTGCTTGACGAAGAGGGCGTTGATTTTCGGATGGGCGTGCATTTGAGTGATGGCCATAACCCGATAGCCCATTTGCGCGACGGCTGCCGGGCCAAGCTCCCAGTTCGAGTAGTGCCCGGAGCAGAAAAGCGCGCCGTGGCCTCGCTTCAATGCCGCGTCGACGTACTCGCGGCCCTGAATCATCACGTGACGGTCGATGTACTGTCCGGAAAAATTTTCGAAGCCGAAGAATTCGGTCAGGTAGCGCCCGAAGGATTGAAACACGCTGCGCGCGGCGTGCCGGATTTCCCACGGAGCCGCAGCCGTTCCCATGACTGCGCCGAGATTCGCGCAGACGCTTTCGCGTGCGTGGCGATCGAGTTTGAAGTAGGCATCGGCGGCGGCGCGCGCCATCGCGTATTGAAAAGAAAGGGGGAGCGCGGAAGTGAGGCGACCGATGGCTTTGTATGCGGCGAAATGCACGAATGAACCGGGTACGTCGGTTGTCTGGTCGCTCATCGAACCTTTTCCAAATGACAAATAGGCTTTACCGCACTACATGCTGCGCAATGCTTCCGTTGCTTTCAAGCGCATTCCCACGAATGCCGGCACGACGCCGCTGAGAGCGCCGGTGATGGCCGCGATCAGAAATGCGGCGGTAATGGATTCGGTGGGCATTCTGAACACGGGAAAGAAATCGGGCTTTGGATTGAATCCGAAAATATTGATCGCCGTGTAGGTGCCGCCCGCGCCGATCAGCGCGCCGATCATGCAGATGACCATCGATTCGCCAATCAAGAGGAGGGCCACGTGGCCGTCGCTGAAGCCAATGGCTTTCAGAATGCCCATTTCGCGCGTCCGTTCACGGGCGCTCATCATCATCGTGTTTGCGGAGACGAGCAGCATGGTCAACACGACGGCGGAACCGATCGAGCGCAGGAGCAGTTGCAGGTTGCCCATCATCGTGACGAACTGCGTGGCGAACGCGCGCTCGGTCATGGTCCGCGTTTCGTGCGGGCTGTTCTTGAAGCGATTGTCGATCGACGCAGCAATTTTATCGAACTGGCCGGGATCGGACATTTGCGCGAAGAACACGCCCGCCGAATCTTTGTCGTATTGCCGCACTTCGTTCAAATATTTCAAATGAAAGAGCATGAGCGTGCGGTCGAAGGTTGGGGAATCGGTTGAGTAAATTGCGCGGACGGTAAAGGTCATGCGATTGTCGGGCAGCGTAGCCCATACGGTGCTGCGGAGCACGACCCGGTCGCCGACTTTTTTGCCGATTCGCTCGGCGATTTTGTCGCCGAGAAGGCAGCCTGCCTTATCGGCCATCAAATCCCGAAGCTGTTCCGGTGGAATCGACAACTCCGGATAAATCTGCAGGTAGGTTTCCAAATCCAGCGCGAACTGGGTGAAGAACTCTTCTTTCTTCGGTTCGTTCGGGCGCGGTTCGTCATACGGCCCGCCGAACCAGACGGCGGGCGCGACGTGGGTGATGCCTTCCGTTTGTGCAATGACGTTCTGGTAGCCGAGCGGCAAGGTAAAGGAAAGCGATTCTTTGTGTTGCACGATCAAGCGCGATGCGTTGGACATGCTCACGCCGGCGCTGAACGCGTGCAAGACTGTTTCGAGAAAACAGAACAACAGCAGGGCGACGGCGACGCCGAAGATGGTCAGTCCCGTGCGCAACGGTTTTCGGAAGAGATTTAGAAGCAGGAGGCGCATGATTAGAGGGGTTTTTAACACAAAGGCACGAAGACACCAAGGCACAAAGGAATGCAGGGAGTTGGAGTCTAATTCAGTCCACTTTTTAACGTCATTCTTCGTGTCTTGGTGTCTTCGTGCCTTTGTGTTGAAAACTTCCCTCACAATTGTGTTGAGAATCGCAAGGCGTTTTTCGTTTGGAAATCGTGTTTAATCGGATTACATTGACCGCCCTTGATTGGAGCCGCTCGCGAAGTATGTCCAAGGCCACCACCATTTCCGCCAACGCCGTTTTCGCCCAGTCGGGCGGGCCGACCGCCGTCATTAATTCGTCGCTGGCCGGCGGCGTCCTCGAAGCGATGAAGCACAAGAAAATCTTTAAGACTATTTATGGCGCGAAGAACGGGATTCTCGGTGTGCTGCAGGAAGAACTTTTTGATTTTGGCAAGGAGAAATTGGAGGACTTGAAGGGCTTGCGCCTGACTCCCGCGGCGGCGGCGGGATCCTGCCGGTACAAAGTTAAAACGGATGCCGATTTCGCGCGGATCGTCGAAGTTTTTGCCGCGCACAACATCCGTTTTTTCTTTTATGCGGGCGGCAACGACAGCATGGATACGGCCGACAAAGTCGCGCGCCTTGCACGCGAAAAAAATTATGAAATCGCCGTGATGGGAATTCCCAAGACCATCGACAACGATCTGGCCTGCACCGACCATTGCCCCGGCTATGGAAGCGTCGTCAAATACAATGCGACGATGGTCATGGAAGCCGGCAAGGACACCGAAGCGCTGTACACGACCGACACGGTCACCGTGCAGGAAGTCATGGGGCGCAACGCGGGCTGGATTGCCGCGGGGTGCGGGCTGGCCGCGCGCGATGGCGAAGACGCACCGCATCTGATTTACGTTCCGGAAATTCCCGTTTCATTGAATGTCATCTGCAATCAAATCCGCGCGTGCCTCAAGTCTATTGGCCGCGCCGTCATCGTCGTGTGCGAAGGCTGCAAGAACGAGAAGGGCGAGTATTTCGCGGAGATCGGCGGGCAGTTCGGCGCGGATGCGTTTGGACACAAGCAACTCGGCGGCGTCGGTGAATTTCTGGCCGATTTCATCGAACGGGAACTGGGTGTGAAAGCGCGCCGCAACAGAGTGGGCACGGTGCAGCGCGCCGGTATGCATTGGGCCAGCAAGACGGATATCGACGAAGCGTTCAGGTGCGGGCAGGACGCCGTCAAACACGCGGCCAAGGGCGTCACCGGGCAGATGGTCACGCTTGTCCGCAAGAGCAATAAGCCGTATTCGTGCATGACCGGCCTGGCGAAGCTCAGCGACGTGGCGAACGGCGAATCGATGCTGCCTCGCGATTTCATGAATGAAGAAGGAACCGGCATTTCGAAGAAATTCCGTACGTATCTGGAGCCGCTGGTTCAAGGCGAAGTGAAAGTGCCGATGGACGCGGACGGTCTGCCGGTATATGTGCGGTTGAAGCGCAAGTCGATTGCGAAGAAATGCGGCGAGTGGAAGAAATAAAAGGGTTGAAGGTTTGAAAGTTAAAGGTTGAAGGTTTGTTAAACCCGGAATTGGAACCGTGACCATGTTAAAACCCATCGTCCTCGCGATCATTCTGTCGGACACGGTGATCCGCGAGCAAGGCACGAACAAGTTGTCGTTGATTGGCACGTTCAACGGCATTTTTTCGAACAATTTTCCGTGTACGCATCCGTCGTTGTGCGTGTATATCGCGATTACGGAAGGGCGCGGGCGCGTGCAGTGCAAACTGCGCATGATTGGGCTTGACGATAACGACACCGTTTTCGATCTTCCGGGTCAGATCGATTTCGGCGGCCCGGCGAGCGTCGGCGAACTGGTCTTTCAGCTCCAGCAAATCCGCTTTCCGAAGCCGGGCGTATATTCGATCGAATTCTGGACAGGCCCGGAACTGCTGGCGTCGCGGAAACTCAATGTCCAGAAAGTGGAGCAACAGCCGGCGGCGGGTTGATGGATTTTTCACCGCAGAGACGCAGATGTACGCAAAGGACAGACGCACGTTTGTTTTTTTAGATATCCCGAAGGGATTATAGCAATTAGCCGGTGGTTAAGGCCGTACCCGGCCGACACCACCGGATTGAATTCAAAATCGATTTGCATCCCGGAGGGATGCCAGCCGATTTCGCGACCGATGCTGGCATCCCTCCGGGATGCGGGACGAATTGGGGTGTTGTGTCCGGTGGTGTCGGTCGAGTACAGCCTCAACCACCGGCTAATAGCTTGCACCCCTTCCGGGGTGAAAAACGAATTGCGTTGTAGTCCTAACCACTAACGACTGAGAAACCTATGTATTTGCGCGCACTGTTGATTTCAATTTGTCTGCTTCACATTTCAAATATTGCGGCGCTTGAGAAGGAAAAGGAACCTGACGTCAACAAAAATGTCTTGACCGTGCCGCCACCGGGCATCGAGCCGTTCGATCCCAAGCCGCTGATGGAGAAGGTCAACGAGCGGCTGAAGACCGACAAATTCCGCTTTGTCGTGCTGGGCGATGCGAAACACGCCAAAACGCTTCCTGCGTATCTGAAATATCTCGATGAAACTGTCAACCCCGATTTCGTGCTGACGACCGGCGACATGGTCAGCGCAGGCGGAGGCACAAGCGGTCCGGGCTATTATGAAATGCTGTCCGAAGAGGCCGGCGATCAAATGCGCAAGCGTCCGTGGTGGCCGGCGATCGGCAATCACGAATTGGCGGGTGGACCGATCACGGGCCGGGACGCGCTCAGGGACGACAGCGAACAGATGCGGAAAAATCAGGCGACGGGCACGGAGAATTTCAAAAAGTTCTACAAGCTCGAAGACGATTACTACAGCTTTTCCTGCCGCAATTGTTTTTTCATCGCACTGCCGTTTCGCTATCCCGCCGGCAAGCAGATCGAATGGCTTGAAGAGGAATTGAAAAAAGCGTCCGAAGGAAAGAAGCATATCTTCGTCTTCAATCATTCGCCATTTTTTACAGTGGGTTTGAAACCTGCATTTCAGGTGCCGAACAAGGAGACGGAGATCACGGCCTTGTTCCAGAAGTACGGCGTGAAGGCGGTCTTCTCAGGTCACGATCATGGCTTCTACCGGACGGTGCGAAGCGGCATTCCGTACATGACCAGCGCGGGCGGCGGAGCGAAGATTTATCCGGGATTGCGGATCAACGAGGCACTGCCGGAAGACGTCTATTACTACGGCGATCCAACGTCGTTTTTAAGGGGATCGAAGGAACCCAGATATATTCTGCACCGGAATGACGGCACGCCTGACAAGATCACGGACAAGCCCGATCAGTTCATGTGTGTGGTGGACGTGGATGGCGACAGCATCAATTGTTTCACCGTCACGCCGAAGGGCGAGAAGTGGGACGAGCTTCAATTGTCGAAGTAATTCAAAGTGAAATGGAGAGTTGAGATGGCACACGGCACACAGCCGGACGGATCAATATTGAGAGTAGCGCTTGTGGGCATTCTTGCTGCTGTGATTTTGGGCGGAAGCGGTTGGTTTGCCTCGCGGAAAACGCCGATCGAGGATCCCCGACTCGCCGGAATCAATGTCGATGTCGTGCCGCCGCCGGACGAGCGGCCCTTCGACCCCAAACCGTTGATGGAAAAACTCAGCGAGCGCATCACGAGCGACAAGTTCCGCTTCGCGGCGCTCGGTGATACGAAACATGCGACAACTTTGCCTGCGTTCATGAAATACGTCGAGGAAACGGTAAACCCCGATTTCGTGTTGACGACCGGTGACATGGTTCAGAGCGGGGGTGGTAAAGTCGGGCCGGGATATTACCAACTACTGACCAATGAACTCGGACAGTCCATGCGCAAACGCCCGTGGTGGCCGGCGATCGGCAATCACGAAGTCGCGGGGAACCCCGTTTTTACCAACAAGACCGTGAAAGACCAGTTGCGGCACAATCAGCAGACGGGCATCGAGAATTTCAAACGCTTCTATAACCTCGATGATGATCATTACAGTTTCACCTTTCGAAACTGCTATTTCATTGTGCTGCCATTTCGCCATCCGGTGGGAGAGCAGTTCAAGTGGCTTGAGGCGGAGTTGAAGAAGGGTGTCGAGGCTAAGAAGCACATTTTCATCTTAAATCACGTCCCCTTTTACACAATTGGCGCGAAGGGCACCGACGATGTTCCCAACATTGAGACACCGATCACAAAGCTCTTCAAGCAATACGGGGTGAAGGCGGTCTTCTCTGGCCACGACCATGGATATTACCGAACGGTGCGCAACGGGATTCCGTACTTCGTCAGCGCCGGCGGAGGTGCGACGATTTATGCCGCCAAACGCCTGAGTGAAGCGCTGCCCGAAGACGTGTACTATTACGGAATGCTCGAAACGTTTGGCAAAGCGGACTCGGACAAGCGCTATATGTTGCACAAGAACGACGGCCAGCCGAACAAGATCACGGACAAGCCGGACCAATTTATGTGCGTGATCGACGTGGACGGCAATAAAATCGATTGCTTTACGGTCACGGTTAAGGGCGAAATATGGGACAAGATTCAATTGTCTAAGTAATTGATAATATAAATGTTATGAATATTTTAACCGAATCAGTTCGTGCCGTGAGAACCGATGAGCTCGGAATCTCATAAGTCAATCCCGTCCAATTCAGACAACTATTGTCGTTATTGTCTTGACAAACCCAAATGACGCGGCATACTTCATGTTCAGGACACGTGGAGCACTCCAATGCGTTATTCGCAGAGTACCGAATTAGCCATCGACAGCCTCTTCTATATGGCCGCAAACTCCCAGATCGAGGATTTCTCCGTCGATGAAGTGGCGAATGCGCAACACGTTTCGCCGTCATATCTTGCAAAAATATTCCAGCAGCTTGTCAAGGCCGGATTGCTGCGCTCTCATCGCGGCTCCAAGGGCGGATACGCTCTGGGGCGGCAACCCGTGCAGATCACGTTGCGCGACATCGCGATGGTTTTTGAAGGCGCGTCGCCGATGTACGAGTGCAATGCCAGCACCAAGATGTGCCGGCTGGGGCCGAAGTGCCTGATTCTCGCGACATTTTCGGAAGCGGAACGGAAAATGCAAGAGGTGCTTTCAAAGGTCACGCTGCAAGACGTCGTGCATCACAGCGCCGCGGAGGCTCAGTGGACCGCGCCGCACATGACGCACAGCATTGAGAAGAGTGAGAAGATCGAAAATAACGAAATTCAGAGTGTCAGTAATGTTTTGGGTCAAATCAGTCAATAAGAAGGAAAGTACATGAGCACACCGCTGCTAAAAGTTGAAAATTTGCACGTCAAAGTCGCCGAAAAAGAGATTCTCAAGGGTCTGAGCATTTCCATTAATAGGGGCGAAGTTCACGTGCTCCTGGGCCAGAACGGCACCGGCAAGAGCACGCTGGCTTACGCCATCGCGGGACACCCGAATTACACCGTCACTCAGGGCAAGATCTGGGTCAACGGCGAAGATTTGCTGGCGATGGAAGCCGACGCGCGGGCGCGAGCCGGCATCTTTCTGGCATTCCAGGCGCCGATCAGCGTGCCGGGCGTCTCGGTCGCGAATTTCCTGCGCACGGCGTTCCAGGCGCGCTTCTTCGGCGCGGCCGCGAAGGCCACTGACAAGACGCAGGGCAAGGCCAGCGGTTTTTCGGTCATGGAGTTTCAAAAGAAACTGCTGGCCGCGATGAAGAATCTGAAGATCGATCCGACGCTTGCCACGCGCTATTTGAACGACGGTTTTTCCGGTGGCGAAAAGAAGCAGATGGAAATTCTGCAGATGGCGATGCTGCAGCCGTCGCTGGCAATGCTCGACGAAACCGATTCGGGATTGGATTTGGACAAACTCCAAATCGTCGGGGAAGGCGCGGCGCGGCTGGCTCAGGAGCACGGCATGGGTGTGCTGGTCATCACGCATTACAAACGGCTTTTGAATTACATCAAGCCAACGCACGCGCATCTGCTGGTCGACGGCAAGATTGGCGTGAGCATGGGACCGGAGTTGGTGGATGAATTGGAAGCGAAAGGGTATGAGTCGATTAAGCAAGAGTACATAAAAAAATCGGCTTAGTTCGGAACAATTCAGAGACACGCGCCATCGATTTTGGCATGGAGTAACAGATGGCGAAATTGGGCACGGGGAACTTCGACAACGCCGGCTCGCAGGATACGCGCGACAATATCGTCAGCGAAATTACCGACGGCATTCAGACGTGTCTGACGTACAACAGCGACGTGAGCGAAGGCGGTGAACAGGAGTTTATGCCGCTGGTGCAGATACTGGTTGTGCTGTGCGAACAGTGCAGCGCGCAGCCGCCCGAACCGGACGTGGTAACGAAATGGCGCACCGCGTACATGAACGTCTTTGACGAGCAGGCGGGCGAGGAGTTCGACGACAAAGCGTTCGTCAAACAGCGCCGCAAGGTGATTGAGGAGACGTTTCGAAAGCTTCAGGATCTGGCGGAGAAATACGAAGCGAGCTTGGATGCCGAGGATGTGGACGAGGAGTAAGAGCACACATTGCAGAAATTGAAAAATTGCCAAGTTAGCGTGGCGATTAAGGACCGAAAAAAAGAGGAACCGAACAATGAACGACAAAATTCAACGCGAAGCCGCGGCCACCGATATCAATCCGGCGGGCGAGATTATCAAAGAGTACAAGTTCGGCTTTCACGAGGAGGAGAAGCACTCCTTCCGGACGAAGAAGGGCTTGACCCGCGATACCGTGCTCGATATCTCCCGCGAGAAGAACGAGCCGCAGTGGATGCTCGATTTCCGCCTGCGCGCGCTCGACATTTTTTTCAAGAAACCGACGCCGACCTGGTGCGGCGATTTGTCGGGCATCGACTACAACAATATTACGTACTATCTCAAGCCGTCCGAAAAATCCTACGACACATGGGACATGGTGCCGGACGAGATCAAGCGCACGTACGACAAGCTGGGCATCCCGGAAGACGAGCGCAAGTTTCTCGGCGGCGTCGGCGCGCAATACGATTCGGAAGTTGTGTACCACAACCTCAAGGGGCAGTGGGAAGAGAAGGGTGTTTTGTTTCTCTCGCCCGAAGAGGCGGTCAAGCAACATCCGGAAATGGTAAAAGAATACCTGGGCACGATCATTCCGCCCGCGGACAATAAATTCGCCGCGTTGAACAGCGCGGTCTGGTCGGGCGGTTCGTTCATTTACGTGCCCAAGGGCGTGAAGATCGACATCCCGCTTCAGGCCTATTTCCGCATCAATGCGAAGAACATGGGCCAGTTCGAACGGACACTGATCATTGTCGACGAAGGCGCATTCGTGCATTACGTCGAAGGCTGCACCGCTCCGGTATATAGCTCCGATTCGCTGCATTCGGCCGTCGTCGAAATCATCGTCAAGAAGGGTGGACGCTGCAGGTATACCACGATTCAGAACTGGTCGACGAATGTGTACAATCTCGTCACCAAACGCGCAGTGGCCTATCGCGACGCGACGATGGAGTGGATCGACGGCAACATCGGCAGCAAACTGACGGTCAAGTATCCGGCTGTGTACATGATGGAGCCAGGCGCGCGCGGCGAGATTCTCTCGATTGCGTTCGCAGGCAAAGGTCAACACCAGGACGCGGGCGCGAAGGTCGTGCATTGCGCGCCGCACACGTCGAGTTTGATCACCAGCAAGTCGATCAGCAAGGACGGCGGCCGCGCGGGGTATCGCGGGCTGTGCAAGGTATTGAAGGGCGCCGACGACAGCAAGAGCCGTGTCGTTTGCGACGCGCTGATCATCGACGACAAGAGCCGCAGCGACACCTATCCATACATCGAAGTGGAAGCGGACAAAGTGGGCGTGGAGCACGAAGCATCGGTCAGCAAGATCAGCGAAGAGCAGCTCTTTTACCTGATGTCCCGCGGTCTGACCCAGGAAGAAGCCGCCAAAATGATCGTCACCGGGTTTATCGAACCCCTCATTCGGGAATTGCCGATGGAGTACGCGGTGGAGATGAATCGGTTGATTGAATTGGAGATGGAAGGGACGGTAGGGTAAAACCATACCAGCAGGAAGTGGTCGAGCGATTGATCGTTGCGGGCGAAATAGCCTGCCGGTCATCGCTTGAACCTTTGAAACGGCTCTATCCGGCTTTACAGAAAAAGTGAGCACAACACAAACCATGACCGCACTGAACAGCAACACAATTAAAACATTCGCGCAGTCGTCCCATGAACCCGCGTTTTTGACCGAGCGTCGGCTTAAGGCGCTGGACTATTATCTCAAGACGCCGATGCCCGGACGCCGCGATGAAATTTGGCGTCGCGTTGAGTTCGGCGATTTCAACACGGATGCCGCCGCAGTTCAATCGAGCGTCGATGGCCGCGTGTCGTTGAGCGCTGCCCCAACGGATGCGATAGCCCGGAATGTCTTCTGGGGCTCGCCTGATGCCGCGGCCAAAGATGCTCCCGGGTTGCTTGAGAAATATTGGAATACGCAGGTATTCCCGGCGGGCGTTGAAAACACTATCCACGAAGGCGGCAAATTTCACGCGCTGAATCAGGCGCTCTGGAATACCGGCTACGCGTTGCATGTGCCGAAGGGCGTAAAGGCCGAGACGCCGTTCAGCGCGGCATTTACGACTTCTGGCCGTCCAGAAGGACTTTACCCGCACAATTTAATTGTGGTCGAAGAGGGCGGCGAGGCGACGGTGATTGAAAATTATTCCTCGCCATTGGTTGTGAACTCCAGGGCCACGACACTCTGTTGCCCACAGACGGAAATCGTCTTGAAAGCGGGCGCGAAACTGCGCTACATTCTGATTCAAAACGCGGGCGCGGACGTTGTGTACATTGGCGCGCATCGTTCAAACCAATACGCCGACAGCAAGCTCGATTTCGCCAGCGCGCATTTGGGTTCGAAGTGGTCGAAGGCATTCATGGCCGCGAAGATGCTCGAGCCGAAGGCGCACGCGTTCCTTTATGGATTGTACTATGGAACTGGCGAACAGAAGATTCACATGGACACCTACCAGCATCACGTCGCGCCGGATTGCACGACCGATTTGATGTTCAAAGGCGCGCTGGCCAACAATGCACGCGGCGTCTATCGGGGCATGATCAGACTGGAGCCCGGCGCGCAAAAAACGGACGCGTATCAGCAGAACCGCACGCTCTTGTTGAGCAAAAACGCGCGCGTCGATTCGATACCGGGCCTCGAAATTCTGGCCAACGACGTCCGCTGCACACACGGCGCGACGGCGGGGCAGATTGATCCGACGATCCTCTTTTATCTGATGTCGCGCGGGCTAACCGAATTCCAGGCCAAAAAAATGATCATGGATGGATTCTTCGAAGAAGTCATCCTGCATTTCGGATTGGAAAGCGTGATCGAACCATTGCGCAAGCAAATTGATGGCAAAATCGGCGAGGAGTAGTAGGATTGAAGCTAGGAATTGATCGCCTGATCCAGAAACGCTCCAACGTCTCAGAGAGTTCTCGAAGATGCAAGTTCGAGATTTTTTAGTTGAGCAGCGTCAAATGCAAGCATGCGTATCCGCTTTGAACCGCAACTTGAAACGTTCGAAGCATTGGAAGTAGGACGGCAAGTCTGCGATTTGAGAATTCAAGGTTGTGCACAAAGGAGACGCTGTGAAGTCTTTGAAAAGTGACAAGCCGTTTTTGGCCGTTGCTCAAAGACTGAAACAAATTTATCCAGATGTTTTTTTCGATGTATATGAAGATAGTAGTGCGTTGCGAGGTTTCTATATCGCTGTTTTGTCGATGGGCCCCGACTACGCGCCAGATATTCAAAGCGAGTTGCCGGCAGGATGGGTGTTTCGTGGTTGGAGAAATCCAGATCAACGCAATAACATGGGAATGATTCTTTGGGACTATTAATGTAGAGGAGATTGGAAATGAATCCCGACCCTGAGACCCTGAAACGGCTACGTGAATTTTGTCGTGAAGAACTTAAGCTTTATAGCGCGGAAAAAAAGCGCAGTGCAGCGAAAACGAGCAAGGGCGCTGGGATGGCTTCTACGGTTTCAAGAGTGCCCGAGACGCGCGGCAAAAAGTCCGCAAATGGAAAAGGTAAGCGTGCAGCGGTTGGCGGTTGAAGTCGCCGCTTAGAGATCGAAACAGGTCATTGCGGCGAACGCATTCCGAGTTCGCCGCGGTTTTTTAAGGACATACGTCATGAGTACGCAACCCGGTTGGATGTTCAATGTCAGAGTCAAACGGCTGTTTATCGATCCGGCGTCCAAATCCAGAGTTTGGAAACTGGTCAATCGCAATGTCCGGGAAGTGAAAAAGGACGAGACGTTTGGCTGCATGCACTGCGGCAAGGCGGTGCGGCTGTATCAAGGCGCAAAAGCGGAATGGCACGCGCTGCACAAGAGCCTTGAAGACGCGGGGAAATGCCCGGGCGCCGGGAAGGTTCCCGTGGTCGTCCGCCCGCTCAAAACAAAATAACCAGGGGAATTCATGCCGTACGTAAAAGCCTGTGATTCAAGCGAACTAGAAGACGGAAAAGGCAAATGCGTGTTCCTTGCGGGCAAGAAACTGGCTCTGTTTCGCACGGACGGCAAGATTTTCGCAATCGACGACACCTGCACTCACGACGAAGCCTCGCTGGCGGAGGGAACGTTGCTGCACGAGAAGGGTAAATGCGTTGTGGAATGCCCCTGGCATGGCGCGCATTTCGATCTCTCCACCGGCGTGGCGCTCACGTTTCCGGCTGTCAGCCCGGTTGGTGCTTATCCTGCTCGAGAAGCAAACGGCGCGGTCGAAGTGGAACTCGCGAATTGAATGCCGCGAGTTCGCGCCTAAATGTTTCGACATTTTCGACCGGTTCGATTATCATGGCTGAATCGCAAACCGAAGTGAATCGGCCTTAGAGAGTTATCGAACGCACCGTGACGCAAGACATCTTAGCCTATGGGGCGCTCGCCAGTTTTATTTTGGGAGCCGTCGCGGCCATCGCCGGATTTCGGTACGAGGCATTCAAGCGCCCCGGCTGGCAATTTGTGCTTGCCGGATTGGGCGCGCTGCTGAAAACGGCGGCCATCGGCGAGGCGTGCAAAAGCGGCACCACTCATTTCTTCAACAGCGTATCCGATATCTATGGCCTGATGGCGTGGGCGCTGGCGTTGAGCTATTTGCTTGCGCTGTTTGTTTCGCGGGCGCGGTCGCTTGGCGCGCTGGCTCTGCCGGCGGTCGCGGCGCTGATGGCGCTTTCGATAGTTTCCGACAAAACGCAAACGCAAATGGCCACGCCGCCGGCTCTCTTCGCAACCCACATCATCTGTGCGTTTTTGGGCTATGGTCTTTTTCTCACCGCGTGCAGCGCGAGCGTTTTGTACCTGGAACAGAATCGGCTCTTGAAGCGCAAGACATTCGGCGTGTTGTTTCAAGATCTGCCGAGTCTGGAGCGCTTGGAATGGCTGGAGATTCTCTGCTCGCGCCTGGGACTGCTGATTTTTACGGTGGCCTTGGCCACCGGCATTGAAATGGCGGCGAAATCCAGCGGCGTGAATTGGTTCGATTGGAAGATTCTGTCCACGGTCGTGACGTGGCTGGTCTTTTTTCTGCTGGTGACCGGGCGGGCACTGCGTTGGATCAACGGCCGCACCGCAGCCAAATGCGTTCTGGCTGGAGCCGCGCTGGTGCTCATTACGTTCATGCTTGGTCATCCGGCTGAAAAAAAGACGACGGCCGGACGAATTCCAGGATACAGATTTCGGGATCGGAGGGCCGCATGAGCGTTCCTTCACCGCTTGGAACCACGTTGCGCGTCATCGGACTGTCGCATCACAAGGCACCGGTAGCGCTGCGCGAACGGCTGGCTTTCCGCGCCGAGGATATTTCGAAAGCGCTGAGCGGCATTCTGGCGCACGGATTCCACGAAGCGGTCATCCTTTCGACATGCAACCGCGTTGAAGTTTATTCGGTGGCGGGCGAGGGCGGGGACGCCGCGGCTCGTTTGCGCGGGTATTTGAGCGAGTATCACGGCGTCCCGGAACACGAATTTGCGCCGGCGTTGTACGATCACAAAGGGGCCGACGCGATCCGGCATTTGTTCGAGGTTGCCTCATCACTTGACTCTCAGATTTTGGGCGAGACTGAAATTCTGGCGCAGGCGAAGGACGCCTATCGCGTCTCGGTCGAAAGTGGCGCGTGCGGACCCACGTTGCGGAGCGTCTTCGAGCGCGCGTTTTTTATTTCGAAGGAAGTGCGCGCGGACGGCGGCATCGGGCGCTCGCAGGCCTCGGTGAGTTCCGCTGCGGTGGGGCTCGCGAAGAAGCTTTTTGAATTGGAGAACCGCAAGGTTCTCGTCGTCGGCACGGGCGAGATGGCCACGGGTATCGTGCGCGCGCTGAAGTCGGCTGGCGTCGCTGAAATCTGGGTCGCCAGCCGCACTGAAGAACGCGCGCAGGAATTCGCGAAACGCGAAGGCGGCAATCCGTGCCACATGCGGCATCTTGAAGAATACCTGACCAAGGTTGACATTGTGCTGGTCTCATCAGCCGCGCCGCATTTTATCATTGGTCCAAAAGAAATTCTGGCGGTGGCCCAGAAGCGCCGCAACCGGACACTCTGCCTGATCGACATTTCAGTCCCGCGCAATGTCGATCCCGCGGTGCATAAGCTCGACGATACATTTCTCTACGACATCGACGATCTGGAGGGAGTCGCGCGCGACGGAAAGATGGAGCGCGAAACCGTCGCCGCGCATTGGCTGCCAAAACTTGCGGAAGCCGCGCGGGAACAGATGCGCGTGTTGCACGGTTCCGAACCGCGCGAGACCGCGAAGAAACTGCTCGAACACGCCGAAGCCGCCCGCGTGGAAATTGCCCGCGAGCATTCGCGCGGAATGGATGCCAAAAGCGCCGAAGCGCTCTGTCGGGCGCTCGAACGCCTGCAGGGAAAACTGCTGCACGGGCCGCTGGACACGCTCAAGCAATCCGCGCGCGAAGGCGGCGGCGCGGACGCGTCTGCATGGGTTTCGCGGTTGTTTCGATTGCAGATGGAAACAAACGCGGAGAGCGCAGTGGCGGAAGGCGAGACTCAACCGCCGGTCGCGCGGTCCGCTCCGCCAGACGATCCACCCAAACGCACGCTCGACGATCGCGCGCCGAAAACAGCTCCGGAAAACCCGCCACCCCGCGGTGAAGCCAGTGGCGGCGATGTTGCATTTGCGGGGAATTAGGTTTCGCTTTCACCGAACGCGTTGTAAACATTTAATGAGTAATAAGCCGAGTGCAAAACAAACTCTAGGATACACGTGAAGGCGATCATTTCGGATATACATGGCAACCTCGACGCGCTGCAAGCAGTGCTGGAGGCTATCGACCAACTCGGCGTGCGCGAGATCATCTGCCTCGGCGACGTCGTCGGATATGGTCCGCAGCCGCGCGAATGCCTCGACATCGTCAAGAGTATCGCGAAATTCACGATCCTCGGGAACCACGAAGAGGCTGTGCTCGAGGGCACGCCGGGCACCTTCACCGAACGCGCCCGGAAGGCGCTTGCGTGGACCCGTACAACGCTGCTTGAGGACGAGTCGGAGCCGCAGAGCGTCCGGAATGCGCGCCGCGAACAAATGCGTTCGTTCAAGATTCAGATGCGCGCGGACGGCGTGCAATACGTTCACGGTTCGCCGCGCGATCCCACGCGCGAATACGTCATGCCGCGTGATACGATCTCCGACAAAAAGAAGATGATCGAAATTTTCGAGTGCCTCGAGGACTACTGTTTCTGTGGCCACACGCACACGCCCGGCGTCTTCACGCCGAACGGATTCTCGCATCCATCGGACATGTTCGATTTGTACATTTTAGGCTCCCACGAAAAAGTGCTGGTGAATGTCGGTTCCGTCGGCCAGCCTCGCGACGGCGACCCGCGTGCGTGCTTTATTACTTTTGATGGCGACACGATCGTTTGGCGGCGGGTCGAATACAACGTCGAGTCGACGTGCGGAAAGATTTACGCGATTCCCGAGTTGGACGATTTTCTTGCGGATAGGTTGCGCGAGGGGAAATAAGCTTCAAATCGAGCGTGTGTAGCTTGCCTTTACTTCGCACGAATCGATTTGCAGAATTTGAACGTCTTTTTGCAGGCCACATCCGGCTGCTCGTCGCCGAAGGCCAAATTCCATGTCAGCGGGCCGTTGTAGCCGGCGCCGTGAAGCGCTTTGAAGATGGCGGCGAAATTGATTTCTCCAGCCCCCGGAACGCGGCGATAATTCTTGTGCGCGCGGATGTCCGCGAGATCCACGTTGAAGATATGGCCTTTTAATTTGCCAATTGCCGCGCGTGAATCTTCTGCAGCCAACTGAATGTTTGCAACATCGAGATTCGCGCCAAAAAACTGCGAGCCGAGTGTCCTGATCAATTCCGTCAGTTCGCTCGTTTTCTCAATCAGGAGCCCGGGTTCACACGTCAGCGCGAGACGCTGGCCGATTGTTTCGGCATAATCCAGCAGCCGCTTCAATCCTTCGACAAGGAATTTTTGCGCCTTTTCCGGCGGAACGCCGGGGAGTGCCCGCCCGGAGGTAATGCACACACTCTTTGCTCCGGTCGCTTTTCCCAAGCGCAACGCTTTCTTCGTGTAAGCGATTCGCCATTCCCGAAATTCACGGCTGTGAGACACGAGCGATGGTTCGAAAATGGGTTCCGGCGGAGCGTCCGACCAGAATCCGGCCGTACGGTTGGCGTCGATCGTGGAAACGGCGAGGCCACGCTTGAAAAGCTGTTTGATCAGCCGCGCTTGGTCGGTCGGCGTCAACGTATCCATCCAGGCATGGGGCTTGTCCGCGAGGATTTCAACAGCTTTGAAGCCTGCGTCGGCGATGTGATTTAGCGCATGCTGCAGCGAATGCCGACTATAGGTATGTGTCGAAAACGCGAAACGCTGTAGCTCCACAAATACGGTCTCCTGATAGATTCAACTATCGCATATAGTGGTTTTCGTCATTATTGAGCATTCTCCACATGCAAAACTACCTCGAATCCACGCTAAAAGGATGGACGGCAATCAATTACAATGCTTCATACCATTATGCAACCAGAATTTATATCGAAATTATCACTTTTTCTCATATTTTGAAGAAGGAAAACGGAATGCGTGCGAAACAATTGGATCATAAATTTTCGAACCGCGCGTTGTCGATCAATCGCGTTTTGCCAATTTTGACCGCAATGGCAGCCAGCACATTACCTTTAAGCATCTTCAAGTCTTCTAGCGACCGCGCGTCCACCAACGCGCAATAATCGATTTCGACCGCGTCTTTTTCCGCGAGAACATTGGCCATGTCGCCGAGTATTGTCATCGCATCGCGTTCGCCGCCGCGAATGGCCTGGCTGCAGCGGTTGAGCGCGCGCGGAATGGCCAGCGCGAGCTTGCGTTCCGGCTCGGACAAATACCGATTGCGGCTGCTCATGGCCAGCCCATCCAGCTCGCGCACGATTTCGCACGGCACGATAGTCACCCCCATGTTCAAATCACGGGCCATCGTTTCGATGATAAGCAGTTGCTGTGCGTCTTTCATCCCAAAATACGCGCGGTCCGGCTGAACGATGTTGAAGAGCTTCGCCACGACCGTCGCCACGCCGCGGAAATGACTGGGGCGCGAGATGCCGCAAAGATGGTCCTGCAATCCGCCGACTTCGATAAACGTGCGCGCGTCTTTTTCGTAAAGATTTTCAGGCGCGAATATGCAATCGACGCCCGCGGCTGCGCAGAGTTTTTTATCGGCATCGAGGGTGCGTGGATATTTTCCAAAGTCTTCACCCGGCCCAAACTGCGTCGGGTTGACGTAGATGGAAGCGACCACAGCGCCGGTTTCCTTGCGGGCGCGTTCGAGCAGGCTGCCGTGTCCCGCGTGCAGCGCCCCCATCGTCGGCACAAAACCGATCGAGCGGCCGGACTTCGCCGCATCGCGTGACCACTTGCGCATGTCTTCGGCGGAATTAATGATCACGGGTTCCGGCATCTCTCGTTCTCCTCACTGATTTATCGCGGATGAACGCAGACGCTTCTCGTTCTTTTCCATCCGCGGCAATCCGCGTTAATTTGCGTTCATCCGCGGTCAAGCGAACCGTTCGAATGCCGGTTGCAACCGCTAACACTCAATTGAACTCCGAATCGAACGCAATCTCCGCCGCCGCCAGAGCCAGGTCGCGATACAGCGACGCCGATTCGGCGTCGAGACCTTCCGCTCGCGACATGTCGCTGAGCCTTTTCGGTTCGTCGAGCGTCACGTCGAGCCGATTTTCGATGGCGCGGCCCAGCGCGCAGAGTTCCACGCGCGAAATCACTCCCTCGCGGATCAGTTTGCGGTAGGCGTTGGCGTCGAGCAGTTCCTCGTCGGGGGAACTGCCGCGTTTTTCGGACGGCAGATTGCGGCGAAATACAAGCGCTTTGGCAATCCGCTCCGACAACGCATTGACCACGAACGGTTCGCCCACGAAATTCGAAAACGGCCGGCTCGCCGCCTCAAGCGAACGCATGAATCGCCCGCCATAGCGGATTGCCGCGTATGCCGTATAACCGAGCGCGCCGAGCAACAGCGGGACGTCGAAATATTCGATGAAGCGCAGACCGACCAACCCGCCCAGAGTCAAAATGCCGCCCAGCAGCATGCGTTTAATCAGGTTGAAAAGATCTTCGTGCCAGCGGTCGCGCAGTCGCGACGCGACAAATTCGCGGCAACGCTCCGCCACCGCCGTCTTGCGCTCGCTGGAAAGTTCCGGAATATAAATCGCGGGAATGCCATCGGTCAGTCCCCGCGCGTCACCGGTGTCGTCCTCGCGCAGAATCCACCACTTGAGGTTCTTATCGGGAAGCGCCCAGATGCGCGGGCCGTCGCCGGCCATGCGGCGCAGAGAAACGGGCTTGGCCGCAGTGGCCGGAATGCTCTGTGTGTCGCCCGCGCGGGGCTGTGGCGGTATCGCCTCGGCGTCGCGTGGCGCGTTCCGGCCGTCCGTTTCCGGCGCCTCGTCGCGGCGAGGCTGTGAAGGATTCTGTTTGCTTCTGTTCATTTTGTCTGTGGCGTTTGCGGAATTCGGATGTCCAGCCCGAGAGCCTTCAATAGTTTTTCGGTTTCGAGCGGATTGAAAGTGCTTGAATTCACTTCGATGTTGCCGAGCTTGATGCCTTGAATCGCCTTCTGCGCGAAATAATAGCTCGCGCCGGGCTTGGCATACACGAGGCTCAGCGCTTTTGTGCCGGCAGCCGTCGCTTCGGCCTTGATGGCGTCCGCTTTGGCAATGTTCGTGCGCTTGCTGGCCTTCGCAGTGGCCGTGATCGCCTCGGCTTTCAACTGCGCTTTCTGCATGGTCTCATTGCATTGCTGGTCCATTTCCGCCTTGAGATTGGCAATCTCCTGTTCCTGAGTTTCCTTGATGTTCAACACCGAGGCTTCGGCCTGCTTTCCAATCAGCTCCGTCTCCGTTTCACCGATGGTCTGCTTGGTCAGCGCCTCTTCGAGATCCCGCGTCTGCCCGGCTAATTGCTTCTTCAACAATTGCTCTTCATATGTTGGATCGTAAATGATATTGCGCAGCAGCACACTTTTGACTTCCAGCCCGAGCTCTTCGAGTTGCGTGTCCATCAATTGCTGCATCTGCGCTGTTTTTTCGTCGCGCAACTTCGCGTTGTAGAAGTCTTCCGTCTTCATCTGCGTCAGGATTTCATTGGCGTATTGCGACAGGCTGGTCAGCACGCGGGCCTTGATGCGGTCGTAGCCCTGGAATTTGCCGGCGACTTCGTGGCATTTGTCCTTGTGAATTCGTAAGATGACTGACACATCGACGGTGGTCTTGTATTGGTCGCTGCCGCGCACTTCCATGTGCTGATACACATTGGTCCACGTCGGATCCCATAGTTTTACCTGGTGCAAGCCCGGCACGCACAGCACATAGCCAGGACCATAATCCTTCTTTTCGATGCCGCCATTGGCCAGCGTGCGCACGCCGATGGTGTTGGCCGGCACCTTTGTAAAGCAGGTCCAGAGGAACATCACCGCGCAGAACACCAGCGCGACGAAAAGCGCGGCATAGCAGCCGCCGTTTCCCGATTTGTTGTCCACGGCCATTGTCAATCTCCTGGATATCGTTTGTAGTCCCGCCTTCAGGCGGTCTTTGTTCCGGACCGCCTGAAGGCGGAACTACGAACCATATAAAACTTATCTCTTCACATTCGGCTCGGCTTGAAATGGCACCGCGCGAATTTGGTCCACGCGGTCGGATGGCGAGTACGGCTTCGCGCTGACCGTCACGCCTTCGTAGAACTTGACGAGCGCCTCGCGCACCAGCCCTTCGCCGCCCTTTTCGTAGGCTTCGAACAATTTCGCCATCGCTTCCGCTTTTTGCTCGCCTTCCGCTTTGATGGCCGCGGCTTCCTGCGTGGCGTTCGCCAGGGCGATGTTGCCTTCCGTATCGAGTTGAAAGGCCTCTTGATTCGCCTTGGTCACGATGCGCTTCGCTTCGCCTTCCGCAGTCAGCTTGCGTTTGGCCAATTCACCTTTGAGCTGCGCCAGCGCGTTGCTCTTCACCTTGTCCGCCTCCGCCATGATGCGCTCGCGCTTTTTACTCTCGGCCTTCCGAAACTCGTCCTGATTGACCAGCACCTGATCCGCCGATTTGCGCTTGAGAATGATGTCTTCGTACTCCTTTTTGAAATGAAAATTCTGCGCGTTGACCGAGACAATCTCGACGGCCATGCCCTCGAAATACGCGGACAGCTTTTTCTGGACTTCATGCAATTTTTTGGTGCGTTCGTTGGGATCGGCGATGGACGCGGTGTCCAAGCCACCCAATTGATTGCGCACTTCGGCGCGCGTCACGGCGCGCAGGATCTGTTCCAAATTATTGGGATCCTGAGAACCCCGCCGATAGCCTCCCGACATATTTGTATTGTCGTCGCTGTTGACGTCGGCGTTCTCCACTAGCTCGCGATATGCGATGAAGGCGCGCTTGACATCGATCTGGTACACCAATTCAATGTCCGCCTCGACGTTGCTGCCATCGCTGGTCTTGATCTTGACCTGTTCGCCGTCGGGATGCTCCTCGGTCTTGACGGCGCGCGTCAGAAACATGTTGCGTGTCGCTTTGTCAACGTGGCTCACGGTGCTCAGCCCAAACGGCAGGTGCAGCACCATGCCGCCGTTTTCATACGGAGTGATGGAGCCGGTGATGTTGTTCACCACAATGCCCACGTCGGTGTTTTTCACCGTCGTCGCGCAACTGCCCACCGCCACCAGCAACAAAATGACGCCGAGGCCGATGCCCACCGCGTAACTGATGCTGCGCACGCCATACTTCGCGATAAAGGAATTTGCGTCGATTGCCATGGAGCGCCCCCGCTAAAAAATAGCATCACTTTCCGACTAGATTGAATTTCCAGTATTCCGCCAACAATCCCACGGCGACCCATACGGCCAGGGCCAGCAGCGCCCACGCCTTGGTCGCCAGAGTTGATTTTTGTTCGGATTCCCAGCGGAAGAGTTTAACACTAATCAGGCAGCACGAAAGTCCGATTGCGATCAGCGCGATCAAATCGAATTCCGAATTGGACGAATGCAGCCCCGCACCTTTCTTAACAATGCATTCGGACATTACGCGCACTGCGTAATGGCTGGGCAGGAATGCCGCGACATGCCGGCCCCATTGCGGAAGCTGCTCGATCTTGACGCCCACGCCGCCCAGAATAATCATCGGCAGAAACAAACATTGGCCCATGCCCTGCACCGCGCCGGCGCTGCTGGCCAGCATTGCAATGACCAATCCCAGGCTCAAAAATGCGAAGGCGGACACGCTATACGCCACAAGCAATTCGAACGGCCGTACGGGCAGCGGCATACCGAAACCCATCGCCACGACCAGCAGCAGCAGCGCCGAACTAAGGATGATCGCGAAACGCGCCAGCATCAGGCTGGCCACAAACCAGGCGGTGGCAATCGGCGCCAGTTGGTAGCGCCGCCACACGCCGCGCTCACGCTCCGTGACCAAAGTCACCGGTAACCCAAAACACGCGCCGCCCAGCGTGCTGACCGTCAACAGTTGGCCGAACTCCTTCATCAGCGGCGGTTCAGACGCGTACAATCCCTTGAACGCGATCAGGAAAAATACCGGCACGAAATAGCCGAATACAAACGCCTGGACGTAGCGGAAGTTCAGGCGGAAGTTGACGAGCAAGTGTTGGAGGAAACCGTTCATAGGATCAAGGGGTCAGGGGTTAGGGATTAGGGAAAAGAGGAGTCTCAATCGCGCAATTTTCGTCCAGTCAATTCTATGAACACGTCTTCCAGAGACGGCTTTTGAATGTGCAGGTCCAGCAATTCGATCGACTCGCGTTCCAGGAATTTGACCAGATCGATGATCGTGTCGCCGGGTTTCGATGTGCTGAGCGTAATGTGGTCATTCGAAACTTCCATGCCGCTCACGGCAGCCAAATGGCGCAGCGCGCCGGGTTCTGCAGTCTTGGATGCGGAGAACACGATCCGCGGTGGCGCTTTCGCGCGCGCGACGAGTTCACGTGGCGTACCCTGTGCGATGATCGTGCCTTTGTCGACGATGGCGATGCGGTCGCAAAGCAGCTCGGCTTCTTCAATGTAATGCGTGCTCAAAAGCACGGTGCGGCCGTCTTCTTTCATGCGGCGGATGACGTCGTGAAGTTCGCGGCGCGACTGCGGGTCAAGGCCGGCAGTCGGCTCGTCGAGCAGCAAAAATTCCGGATCGTTGACCAGCGCGAGTGCCAGCGCAAGGCGCTGCTTCTGCCCGCCGGACAGCGTTTCGTAGCGCGCGTGTGCTTTTTCGGCGAGCGAGAACTGCTCCAGCAATTTATCCACTGGCACGCTGTTACGGTAGAAACTGGCGAACATCCTCAACGCTTCGAGGCACGTGATTTTGTCTTGCAACGCGGTGTATTGCAGCGCCGCGCCGATGCGTTCCTTGATTTCGCGCGGCTGTTTCAACGCATCGAAACCGCAGACTTCGATCGAGCCGCCGTCGGGTTTGCGCAGGCCGATCACGCATTCGAGAGTCGACGTTTTGCCCGCGCCGTTCGGGCCGAGCAAACCAAAAATTTCCCCTTCGGCCACGTCAAAGCTCACGCCCCGCACCGCTTGAACCGCGCCATAGTTTTTGAGTAAATCGCGAACGACGACTTTGCTGGGCATACGCTTCATTTTCAATTGGAGTGGGTTGTGCTTTAAGCGAGCGATTTCTAGCATATAATGCCGCTGCCGGAAAACGACTTTTCAAGCCACGCGATAGAATGTCATCGGAATGTCATGAAAGGGGCGGGGGATCCCGCTCCGGAATCCAGGAGTGCTGAATGGCCGTAAAACTGCTGACATCGACCAACCTAAACGACTTCGTGCTGCGAATTGAATCGATCAATCCCGACTCGAAGCGGAAGTGGGGCACTCTCGAACCGGCGGGAATGTTCGCCCATCTGGCATGGGTTTCCGAGGTTTCATTGGAAGAGATCCAAGCCAACGACACCAGCACATTTTTGTTGCGCCACATCCTGAAGCGGCTGGTTTTTCAAACGCCGTTGCCGTGGCCCAAAGGAAAAATAAAGGCGCCCCCGGAATACCCCCCGCTCCAAAGGGAACGCTGGACGACGAGCGCGCGCGGCTAATTGCGGCGATGAAGCGGTTCGTGGAAGCCGCCGACCGCGAACCCGGGAGAAAAACAGCACATCCCTTGTTCGGGCCGTTCACGCTGAAATACTGGCAGCTCAGCCACGGCAAACACTTCAATCACCACTTGGAACAATTCGGGGTGTGATGGAGCGCAGAAGTTCTTCCGGCGTGTTGACATGCGCGAATTCCGGCCAATTGGTCGGAAGCGGCAAAATCACAGCGGGCACTCCGAGAATCAATCGCGACGGCGACAACTCGCCCGAGTCGGCGCACTGCTCAACCTTTCCAATCAATTGGGAATGGTATAACGCGAAAAGCGGTTCAACGTGCTCGCCTTGAAATGCAACCGCAAGCGCCGCAGGCGTTCTGGCCGCCGCGAGCGTTTCGACCCACGTGCAATCCAGCGCCACCATGTCGCAACTGCAAAGCAACAGCCATCCCGGTTCGCGCCGATCTTTCAACGCCGCGAGCAACCCGCCCATCGGCCCCAAACCGGGGCGTGTGTCGGCGATTGTTCGGACACCCATATCCGCGTATTTGTCAGCGACATCGGCAACCGCGGTAAAGCTCTCCGCGCACGGCTGCAAGATGCGCGCGATCCGTTTCAGCAGCGGCTCGCCGTTCAATTCGGCGCGCGCCTTATCCGAGCCAAAGCGCGAGCTCTTTCCGCCGGAGAGAATATAAATCGGAAGCATTTAATTGGGTGCCAACAGAGCCGCGCACGTGAGTAAGCGGCTTTATCTTGCTTGGCCGCTTACTTACGTGCGCGGCTCTGGAGTGTTATTCCAAAAACTTCTTCAAATCCATATTTTCCAGATTGTGCTTGATCGTCCGCAGAAAACTTGCCGAATGTGAGCCGTTGAAAGGGCGGTGGTCGAAGACCAGCTTCAAATTCAGTAGCATGCGCGGTTCGACGCGGCGGTGGCCTTCGCTGTCGAGCGCATCGACGAAGCGCGGACGTTCCAGCATCGATCCGGCCGCGATCATCGCCAATTGCCCCGGGATGATGAACGGCGTGCCGCTCGTCGCTTCGAACGCGCCGATGTTCGTCAGCGTCACGGTCGCGCCCTGCAAGTCGGACGAATGGATCTCGCCGCTGCGGACTTTTTCAGTGAGATCGTGAATGCGCCGCGCGAAATCGATGAACGACAATTTCTCCGCGCCCTTGACCACCGGCGAATACAGATTTTCGTGCGGACCGACTGCGGCGAAACCGACGTTGACGCTTTCATCAACCAAAAGCCGGTCGGACGAAGGCGCAAGCCTCCCGCGGAAACCTTCATGTCTCTCGTCATGCATCGCTTGCGCGATCGCCCATAGGATCATGTGCGTGTAGGTCGGGCGCAATCGGAACTTGGTTTCGAACTCGGACTTCAGCGCATCGCGCTGGCGTGCGACGCCGGTCATGTCCACTTCGCAATCGACAGACACGCGCGGAATTTCCAACTGGCTCTTCAGCGCCAGCGCGCCGACCTGCATTTGAGCGGGGCTAAGAATAATTTCGCGGGGGCCGGCGGACACCGCAGCGGGCGCATCCGCACCCGTGCCCTGATCTTTTGAAACCGCCGCGCCCTCGGCCACGTCCAGCGCCACGAGCGGCGTTTCAACGCGCACGCGGTCGCCTTCTTTTGCGTAGAATTTTGCCACCGTGCCGTCTTGCGGCGCTTCGACTTCGAACGATCCTTTGTTTGCTTCCATTTCGGCGAGCGGCGCGCCGGCTTTGACTTTTTGTCCGATCTTGACAAGGAAGCGCAGCACCGTCGCGTCTTCGTCAGTCGGCGATTGCCGCGGCGCTTCGACGTCGATCTGCCGCGCGGCGGCCGGCAGTGTCTCCTCGGGCTGAGGCTTTGCAACGGGCGGCGCGAAAACCCCGGTAAGGCGTTTGGATGCTTCCATCTTCGAGGCCGTCGCGGAAATGCCGATTCCACCGGCGGAGTCGAGCGCTCTGCGCCCTGGTCGCAAATCCTGGCGAGCCTGTTCGCGCATCGCTTTCAGCACGTTGTCGACGCTCGGCAGCAACGCCAGTTCCAGCGCATAATTAAAGGGATTGTGATCGTCGCTCTTGGTCACGCGCGCGGGCACGGCGCGCAACTGTTCGAACGCCTCGCTGACAATCTCCGCGATCACTTCGGCGCCCATGCCGCAGGTTTTGCTGTCTTCGTGAACGACCAGCAGCCGCCCGGTTTTGATCACCGATTCCATCACGGCTTTCGAGTCCCACGGCGTCATCGTGCGCAGATCGACGATCTCCGCTTCGATGCCTTCTTTCGCGGCTTGAACGGCGGCGGCCCGGCACAGCGACACGCCGTTGCCCCACGTCACGACAGTCAGGTCGCTCCCCGAGCGCACGATCCGCGCTATTCCGAACGGCACGGTGCAATCGAGGCTGGGCTCGTGCACGGTGTCTTCGGCGCTGTGCAGCAGCGCTTTCGGATACAGATAAAGCACCGGACGATTGCAGCGCAGCGCGAAGCGCAACAGCCCCGCCGCGTCGCCGGGGCTTGACGGAATCACGACATGCAGGCCCGGTAAATGCGCAAAGATCGCTTCATTGGTCTGGCTGTGCCACGGCCCCAGCCCCGGCAAATAGGCGCCATACGGAGCCATGATGACCATCGGGCAATTCCACTGCCCCTGGCTGCGCCAGCAGAGTGTCGTTACTTCGTTGAAAAGCTGATTGAGCGCCGGGCCCATGAAATCGATGAACTGGATTGCGGCCACGGGCAGGTCGCCCATGATCGAACGGCCCACCGCGCTGCCGATGATTGTCGCTTCGGCCAGCGGAGAATTCTTCACGCGCCCCGGAAAATGTTTCGACAACCCGCGCGTTGTCCCGAAGACGTCGCCCTTCGGATCCTCGATGTCTTCCCCGAACACGCATATTCGCGTGTTGAGCCGCATCTCCTGCTCCAGGGTCACGTCGATGCATTGCGCCATCGTAAAACCGCCGGAACGTTTCGACAGATACGGCGGCATGTGCTGATCGCGCGCCGGAAGTCCGTCCGGCAGCTTGGCGAAGGCGGTGCCTTTGACGTTCCCTGTGTCGGGTTCGGGCGCGCGATGAGCGCGTTCGACGGCAACCTGAATCTCGGCCTTGATCTTTGTTTTCAGCGTTTCCAATTCCGAGCGCGACAAAATCTTTTCCAGCAGGCAGCGCTCGACGAAATGCTTGACCGGGTCATTTTCTTGAATCGACTTCAATTCTTCCACGCTGCGGTACTGGCGCTGATCGTCGGAACTCGAATGGCTTTTTAAGCGCTCAAGGCGCGCCACGAGACATGTCGGACCTTCTCCTTTTCGCGCGCGTTCGATGGCGGCGGCCGACGCCTCGTAGACCGCGACGGGATCGAGTCCGTCGATCAGCTCGACCCGGCAGCCGTAGAACCAATGGGTTTGTTCCGCTTCGGCGAGGCCGTGTTTGATCGTCCAAAACGTCTTGCCATCGGTGGGCGTCGAGATGCCGTAGCGATTGTCTTCGATCAAAAAAACGATTGGCAGTTTGTCAACGGCCGCTTGAGCGAAGGCTTCGAGCGATTCGCCCTCGCGCGTGGACGCATCGCCCACCGACGCGACGACGACTTCGTCCAATCCGCGCTCTTTCAGGCTCATCGCCATGCCGACGGCTTGCAGTAAATTGGTGGCGACAGGGGAGCTCAGCGAGACGATGCGGTGCCGGCGCGAATTGAAGTGCACGGGCATCTGGCGTCCGCCCGATGGGCCGCCGGCCTTGCTGTAAAAATCGAGGAAAAACTCTTCGTGTTCGACGCCGCGCCCCATCACGATGGCGCGGTCGCGATAATGCGGGTGCAGCCAATCATCTGTCCGCATGGCGATTGCCACGCCGGCCAGCGCTTCGTGCCCTTCCGACGAAAGCTGAAAATATCCCTGCCCGCGGCGTTTGAGCGTCTGCTCGGCCTCGTCGTTGAAACGGGATTCGAGCATCAGCGTGAGCAGTTTGAGCTTGATCGAGTTGTCCGCGGTGGCGGTCGGCATGCTTACCCAGTCCTTTTTGATTCGCCGGAGCGATGTCGTGTCGAATTCGTTAATTTAGTTGCATTACGATATAGCACAAATGGCTTTCAGGGAAAAGTGGCGGGATTCACCGAATGAGGGCGCAGAGGTTCGCAAAGGACAGCAGAACATGAGAGGTTGTTTGAGGAATTTCTCTGCCCAACTTTCTGAGCATTCAGCATTGTATTTCCGTATCGAAATACGAGAATGGATAATACGCTGGGCGTCATCACTCCAGGATTGCTTCTTATGAAACGATATTTCGATTTACTCCCTTCGATTCTGGCTGTCTTAATTCTGTCGTCGATCGGTTTCTGCGCCGAAGCTTCCAAGGACAAAGTGCCGCTCGCATCCGCGAGTGTCGATCAATTGTTTGAGCGCATCGAATCTCAAACCGCGGACGATATTTGGGAAGCGGCAGGCCGGCTCGTTAAATTCGGGCGCAGCGACGGCGGCGCGATCGTCGCGCGGCTGGAGGAAAAACTTGCGTCTTCCAAAAACGAGAAAGTGCGCCTTGCCTGCGCGCGGGCGCTTTGCCAGCTTAACAAAACGGAGAAAGCCGGAGTTGCGCTGGCCGAACTCGTCGAACACGGCGAGGGCACCGACACACGCCGTCTGGCCGGAAGCGCTATCGCGCTTGCGATTTCACTTCATGGAAACGAACGTATCCTTCAAGCGCTCCAGAACGCGTTGAAAAACGAACGCGACGAGATGACCAGGATTGTTCTGGCGCGAAGCCTCATGCGCGTTTCGAAGAATCTTGACGGCGGAGACGCGTTGAAAAGCCTGCTCTCGAATTCGGCCGATCCGGCCGTGCGCGACGAAGCCGCGCTGGTGCTTGGGGAGAACGGCGGCCTGCTGATTCCGGAAGTTCGCGCGCGCGTCTTCAGCCTCTTTGCCGAACCGACCGAACGCGGTGAACGCGCGCTCAATTTGCTCAAGCACGCCGACACCACAGCGAAAGCCGCGCCGTCCGATCCCGCTTATGCGAAAGGCATCGAATTGATTCAAGAACTGACCAACGCGATCCGCGCGGCATACGCCGACGAGACGAAAATCAATTTCGACAAGCTGTTTCAAAACGCCGCGAAAGGCATGGTCCGTGGTCTCGATCCGTTCTCGCAATACCTCGAACCCGGCGAAGTGAAAAATCTTCAGGATTCGCTGCATCAGGATTACGCGGGAATCGGCGCGTTCGTCGGAATGCGCGACAATGCGTTCATTATCACAAGCCCGATTTTCAAATCGCCGGCGTACGAAGCGGGGCTGCGCGCGCTCGACGTAATTCAGGAAATAGACGGACAAAAGGTGTCGAGTCTGCTTGAGGCCGGCGGAATGAACGCCGTGATTGACAAGCTCAAGGGAAAAATCGGCACGACGGTCAATGTGAAATACCGGCGGCGCGGCTTCGGCAAACCGATCGAAGTGGCGATCGTGCGGCAGGACATCAAAGTGCAGAGCGTATTCGCAACGATGTTTCCGGGAAACATCGCCTACATTCGCCTGATTAAATTCGGCGAACGCAGCGCGGATGAAATGCGCGCGGCGATGGACGATCTGGTCAAGAAGCAGAACGCCAAGGCATTGGTATTCGATCTGCGCGACAACGGCGGCGGCTTGTTGAGAGCGGGCGTCGAGATCGCCGACTTGTTTCTGGGCGACCACAAGCTGATCGTGTACTCCGAAGGCCGCAAGGAATTCTCGCCGCGCAAGGATTTCTTTGCGACGGGCGGCGCGGAAGACGAGACGCTGCCCATGGCCGTGCTGGTGAACAACGGCACGGCGTCGGCATCTGAGATCGTGTCGGGGGCGTTGCAGGATCACAAGCGCGCACCGCTGATCGGCGAGAAGACGTTCGGCAAAGGCTCGGTGCAGCAGATTCTGGACGTCCGTGCGACAGGCAACGAAACGCGCTTGCGGCTCACGATCGCGAAGTATTATCTGCCGTCCGGGCGCAGCATTCACGAGAAGGGCATCGAACCGGATATTCTGGTCAAACCGCGCGATTCGAACGGCTGGATTCTGGAAACGCTGGCCGAATTGCGGCGCACCAATGTGTTCGAGGATTTCATCCGCAAATCTTGGGACCCGAACAAAGAGCTGTACTCTAAACTGGCGCAATTCGATTGCCGCGATTGCAACGCGTGGCCCGGCTTCGAGGAGTTTTACAAGGGCTTGAAGACGACCGCGCCGCGCGACGACGTGCGCGCGGAACTGCGTTATATTGCGCGGCATCTGGCTCAGGAATGGAGGAAGAGCGAGTTCGCGGCGGACTTGGAGGAAGACAAAGTGTTGCAGCGCGGCCTGTACGAAATGCTCAAGAAAACAGGAATCGATCCGGCGGCGTTCCCGGAGTACAAGGATTTGCCGCTGACGTTCGCTGAAACCAAGAAAGAAGAGGAATAACACGGCGTTTCGAGCCATGCCGCTTCAGATTTTATTGCGGATAATTTAACGTATGTATGGTTTTCGAAAGTCATTGATCGCCCCGGCTTTATTCGCACGATAACTTTTCCCTTGTAACCAGTCTCGATATATGTATCAAACGGTTGAGAATGGATGGCACCGTTCAAGTCGGTAACAGAACCGGCCCAATTTCCTATTCCGACTTGTTTTAGCGTAACAGCGGAGCGAACACTCGAGCCATTGCGAAGCAGTGGAATCGAGACCGTTCCGCCCGGATATGTTACGCTGACATCCTTCACATCTTGGCCGAATTCATTGACGATAGTACAGGTGAGCCAAAACATCCGGTCGACGACGAAGTAAACCGAGCCGGCCAGCGCAAGAAGTATCGCAACTATCAGAACGTTTCGTCCCATTATTTTTCCTTCGGCGCGGATTCCGTTTTCAAATGCTTGTCGAAAAATTCGAGCGATTCTTTCATCGTCCGTTCGCGGTCTTTGCCACCCCAGCCGTGAAACAAACCTTCCTGCACTTCGAGTTTTTCTTCGACGCCGGCTTTCTTCAGTTGCTCGTGCAGGTGCGTCGACATGATCAGCGGTACGAGCGGATCTTTGCTGCCGTGGAAGGTCAGGACCGGCGGATCGCTTTTGTCGATGTATGTGGCAGGCGACGCTTTTGCGACTATCGGGTTTTTGACGTCGTCGGTGCCCAGGAAATTGCTGACGATAGCGTGTCCGGTCTGGTTGAAGTCGCCCGGCGTCGTAAAATCCCCCGGCCCAAAATAATTGACGACGCACTGAACCTTGCTCGATTGCTCGGGGTTGCCGCCATCGCCATCCAGGCCGTCTTCTTTGTTCATGAGTCCCAGCATCAGCGACAAGTGGCCACCGGCGGATTCGCCGAGCGCTCCGAATTTCTCGGTATTGATATGCAGTTCTTTCGCGTGCGCGCGCAGATAGCGCACAGCACATTTCGCGTCTTCGACTTGCGCGGGAAATCTGAATTGCGGCGCGAAGCGGTATTCGACGGTGGCGACGACGTAACCGTGCTTGGCGAAATCTTTAATGGTGCCGTCATACATGGACTTGCTGCCCATCGCCCAGCCGCCGCCGTGAAGGAATACGAGGCACGGAAAGGGTCCATTGCCGGTCACGGGATGCGAAAGATCGAGTTTTAATTCAACGCCGCCGGCGTTGCCGTAGACGACATCTTTTTCAAAAGTCACGTCGTCAGACGCGCGGATATTCAGCGTCGTGCAGACAAGCAGGCAGATAAACAAATGTTTCAACATCATGGCTCCTTACTTTTGTGCTGCGGCATCTTGCCTGCGCAGGCTGGAAGCCTGCACCACAATAGTGCGCCCACACTATAGCGGAAACGCCGTCATTTCTCCATTGGCGCATTGGAATTTGTGCCGTCGGAATCGTCGTCGTCGAGCCGTCCTGCCGTAAATGCCGCGATATTCTGCGCCGCGCGCAAGGGGCCTTCCGACATGCGCCGCAAGATTCTTGTGCCGGGACCGGCCGCGAGTTGTGTTTCGCACGGCGGCAACATCCAGGCCAGCACCAATGCCGCGCCACGCAAACAAAACGCGATCAGCATGACGGCAAGATAAACTTGAACGCTGCCCGGTCCGTACTGCGTTCCGGCACTCAGCGCGTTAAACAATGCGGCCACCCAGTTGAACAGCCGTCTGTCGGCGACAAGGCTCGCGCCGCAGCCGACGACGCTCAGCAGAACGGTAAACGCCGCCATGCCCACGGCGCGGCCGCCACCTTTGCCTTTCGTGTAGTCGATCAGCATGGGGAACATGAACAGGGTCACGCCGCCCCAGCCGATCTGTTCCAGCGTCGAGGCCACCGTCGCCAGCAGCGTTGAATTCGCGCCGCAGAACCAATAAAAAAGCGTGGACGAATTCTGCAGAATCAAACATGCGAGCACCGCGCGACGGTGGCCTTCGCGGTGTGCAAAGCGCCCCCAGAAGAAACTTGAAATGGCGAAACCGGCCATCGAAATCGTCATGCACTGGGAAATGCTGTACGGCCCCATCTGGACATGGTCGCGAAAAAAATAATAGACCGTCGGCGCCATGATGCAATTCGCCGCCAGCCAGCACGCGTAAATGCCGCACAATTTCCGGAACGACGAATCCTTCATGCGCTTCAGCGATTCGACGAGAATACTGTGCCGGTTCTGGACGGGTGCCGGTTCCCGATGCGCGACGAAAAAATAAGTCGCGATATCCAGCAAGCCCGCAAGGCTTGCCAGCCCGAAAATAATCGCGTAGCCACGCATATCGCGGTGCTGTTCGAGGTACCAGCCGAACCCCAGCCGCGCCGCCGAATTGCTGGTGTACGTGGCGACCTGGCGCAGGCTCCAGAACTTCGATTGATGCTCGGGCGGAACGAGATCCGACATCCACGCGAGCCATGCGTTCGCGCCGACGGAATGCACGAAATAAAAGACGACGGTACCCGCCGAGATCCAGATAAACAGGCCACCGGTCTTGATCTTCTCCGGCCAGATCAGCGGCAGCAAGCCGATCACGAGCCACGTCAGGCGCGAGAGCCCGCAGCATGAAATCATCAGCGCGCGCCGATGGCCCCAGCGTTCCTGAATCCACGATCCGAAGATCGATCCGACTCCCGAAAGCCACAGCAGCGCCGTGAACCACGGGATGCGCTCTTTGAGATTCAAATCCTCGAGGAAAAAATTGATGACCGTGCCCTGGACCACGCCGAACATCGCCATGCCGATAGTGCTGCCGACCGCCGAGACGATCAGGCTGCGCTTGACCGCGGAAGGCGAAAGCTGCCGATAGAAAGCGTGCGAGGTGGCGGAGCTGGGGGCGGGGATTTCGGCTGAAACCGAATCCGCCGGTGAAACGGGTGCATCCATGTCTATCGATTGTTCCCAAAACGATTATGCTAAGCTTTTTCGCGCGTTGCAAAAGAGAAAATGAGGTTTGAAAACGGTGGGGATCACCGGACAAGTGGATTGGTTCTCCCTCTCCCCTTGAGGGAGAGGGCCGACGCATGTACTCATGCGCGGGGTGAGGGGCAGGCGTGGATTGCAATATTAATCCGTGTCTACCCCTCACCCGGCGAGCGCAAACGGCCGCGCTCGTCCGCCCTCTCCCCAGCGGGGGAGAGTTACCATGTAATGGAATAGAAAGAGCCATAGCCTCGAGATAAAAAGTCAATGAAGTCTCTCACAACCCATTGACCCAATAATCAGGAGGCCAGGCCCAGATGAAAAACGTTATCAT
>JBBRQD010000050.1:0-38049 GCA_038227045.1 Planctomycetota bacterium | reverse complement strand
AGGCCTTGGACCCGAGTTCGACCGGCCGGCGATACACATTGAATCCGAGATTCATGTATTCCGAAACCAACTTCCATTCAACCACCACACCCGCGCCTTCGGCTGTCGCGGCGATGGAATCGATCGTGACCGGCGTGACGGTGTTGCCGAGTTTGATTTGCACCAAATTCACTCCGGCAATCGTGTTGCCTCCACCCGTAAACGTTCCGTCGGTGGCGATACTCTGCGCGTTTCCACCGTCGTAGACAACCGAGATACCCTTATTCCCGCTGGGAAGAATTGTCTGGTTCGGAACGCTGATATTGGTGAACGTGGTGGTCAACGGCGCGCCAGTCATCGTAATGAATGGGAACAAGGCATTGGCGTAGTCCCCGTCCGGCAGCGCGTTGTGCAATTCGAGACTGGCTCCATTTGCCAGAGTTGCCGTGCTGCCGCCGATCACCAGATTATCCGATGTCACACTTCCTGGGGTTCCAGACGTCCGCACTTTCATGATACCGTTCGCGTTGATCGCCAACCCGTTAATGGTCAGTGTTCCTTTGGCGTCCTTCGGATTGGGCGTGTCGCCAGGGAAAATCGTGCCGCTGACGGTGACGATTCCGGTTTGGATCCTGCCGGTGGTCGTGCCATTTCCAGTGCCCCTCAAGGTTGCGCCGTTGGCCACGATCGTGTTGCTGGTTCCATTGAGCAATCCATCCATGACAAATGTTCCGGCACTGATCGTAGTCGAGCCGGTATAGGTGCCGGAGCCTGTGAACATGAGTGCGAAAGTTCCCTTTATGACCAGCCCGCCACCCGTCTGAGCATTTGCGCCGCCCAAATCAACGATCCCGCCCGCGAACGTGGTGTCGGCAACGATGCTGTTCACGGTCAGGGTTCCCGAGCCCAATACGACATTTGTCGTCGCGGCGGCACTGGCCAGACCTCCGATTGTCTGGGAGGCTCCATTGAGATCCAGCTTTCCGCTGTTCGACAATGTCACGGTCGTGCCACTCGGCAACTGGCCGCTGAGCGATGGCGTTAGACCCCATTTCTGCTGCAAGTACGAGTCAACTGAAGTGCGTTGTGCGTCGGTCAGAGCACTGGCAAAGATCAAGATTTCAGCGAGATCGCCGGTGTACGGAGCGTTGTTGCCGAATGCGGCGCCCACGTATCCAAATCCCGTTCCCTGGCCATTCAATCCCGTGGTGTTGCCATTGCTTTGCTGGAACGCGCCATTGAGATAAATGAAGTGCCCGGTCGTGCTGTCAAACTTGCCGGTCCATTCGCGCGGAACCTGAGTGACGAACCCTGGCGCGGGGCAATCCAAATCGTTTCCGTATTGAGCAAGTGTGAAAGTGGTATCGTCGCGATAACCAAAATGAAGAGCCTGATTGTTTGTGCCGCCAGGGCCCGTTCCGAGGAAATAGTTGTTGTTTGTGTTTGTTTTTCCTTCGACCGCAAAAATCGTATATGACGTGTTGTTTAAGAACGTCGCATCGAATCCGGTCAGCGCGTTGTTTCCGGCAAACGTTACGGTCGGCAATCCATTGAATGCGGCGTTGGCTGGATTAAACGTCGGAGGAGTGCCAGGTGCCGTCACATTTTCGTTGTTGCCGCTTCGATCGTTCCAACCGGTGACATTGCTTCCGCTTAAAACGAGTGTCGAAGTGACCGATGCGTCAAACCATACTTGAGGGCTGACCCCGGTCGGAAGATTAGAGTGGAAGAGCTGTATTGAGCCGCCATTGATGTTAGTCCCGAGACCATACGTGCTCTGGCCCGTCAATAAGAGTATCCCAGCATCGTTTTTCGTGATTGAATTCGGACTCGCGGGAACACTGTCGCTCAGCACACCCACCGCCAGCGTCGTCGTCGCAACCGGGGCGAAGATGGCGTTGCCGGTCAACGTTCCATTCGCGAGCGTCAGATTCGCGTTGATGTCGCCGTTCAGAACCAGCGTCTTGGCGCCAATCGTGAGATTGCCCAGCGACGCGGTCAGTGCGTTGGTCACGGTAATCGTCGCATTTTGATTGATCACCACATTGTTGGGGTAAGACTGGGTCGTCGCGGGCGTGGTCGAGAACACATTGGTTGCGAAAAGCACTGAATTCGACATGGTGACGCGCGTGCCGGAAGGAGGTGTATAGTCCACCAGCAATCCCGCGCCGCCGCCGCCTTGATAGAATCCAATCGAGATTGAATGCAACCCGCCGCTCAACGTAATGTTGCCTTCTTTCCGGGTGGCTCCCTGATAATTATTGTTATTCACCAACGGTGCATCGACTCCGTCGAGGAATAAGACACTGCCATCGTCACTGGTAGTTCCAAAATTGTAAACGCCCGACTCAGCGGCGAAGAAATAACCGGAAATGCGGACTTCATACGAATCGCCGTTATTGTTACCGGTATTCGGGAAACCGTAAGCGGCGTGAGTCGCGTCGTTGGGCCCATTGAAAGGCGCGCCACCATTATAGCCACTGTTGCTGAAGTCGAGGTTCGTCTTGCCCCCAGTCGTCGTTAGAATCTTGGGCAGATTCAAGGGATCGAAGTGACTGTTCAATGCGGTAAGGCTCACGAAATCGCCTTGATTTGGATTTGACCCCGTGTGGTCGTGCAATTCGATGTTTAATCCTGTTGCATTCGGAATTGCCGCGCCTTGGAGCGCCAAATTTCCGCCCGCGAGCGTCACGCTGCTGGCGCCGAGCGGATCAGTTCCAATGAGATGGCTGGCTCCCGCCGCGAGAACTCCGGCCGTGACCGTCGCGCCACCGCTGAAGGTGTTGCTTCCCGTCAACGTCAGCGTGCCCAGTCCGACTTTGCTGAGACTACCGGTACCGCTGACGGCCCCGTCCAATTGCGACAGCGTATTATTCGAGTCCACGGTCGCGCTTCCAATCAGAACAACGGATGACGCGGAAGCGATTTGTCCGCCCGCGCCGCCCCCCGCGGCCTGAAGCGTTGAAGCGAGATTCAAGGTATTGTCGATCACAACTTTGCCGGTGTTTGAGAGCGCTGTGGAGTTGGCCTGCAAGGTGCCGGCATCGATAATCACTGACCCGGTATAGGTGTTGACGCCAGTAAGGCCAAAGGTTCCTGTGCCTACCTTGGTCAAGTTACCGGACCCGCTCACGACACCCGCGAACGATGTGGAGGTGTTCGTTCCACCGGTGGTCACGGTGGCGCTGTTCAAAAACAAATCGGATGTCGCATCGGTTGAAGCAATCGAGGCAACGGTCTGATTGACTTTCGTATCCAGAACACCCGTCCCGGAGAGCGTGAGATTGGTCGTCGCGGGCAGGATGTTTAGCCCCAACGTCGTGCCTGAACCAAAATACTTGGTGGCAAGATAAGTCTCGACCGTCGCCCGATCAGCGGCATTTAAAAGAGTCGGGTATATGAGGACTTCCGAAACATTGCAATCGGAAAAGTCCCCGCCGCCATTGCCGTTGAGTTGTAAATTCTGAGGAGCATTGTACTGATCGGAGAAGTCGGCGATCAGTGTGGCCGCGGGACGCGCGCTGTCGATCACATAGACTTGTGCCTGAGCGTTGACGTTGTTTGGACCGGTGATCAAGGCCTCGTACATGTGCGGAAGCACATCGGCATTAGGACCGTTTCCATCGGGCTTTGTAACCCATCTGGAAAAATGGTTGACATCCTGTCTGCCCGCCCACCAGCCGAGCAGGAAGTTGCTGTCATTCGAACCAATAATTCTGCCGTTAGCCCCGCCCGTCATGCGAGCGACTGCAAACATCGTAACAGGCGCTTGGTAGGGGATGGTGTTGCGCATAAATTGAGCGGGACTGGCGCCGCCGGTAGTGCCGTTATTGTAATTGAAATGCACCGCACCCTTTCCATTGATGTCGCTGGAAAGATAGGTGCCGTTGCCGGACATGGACCCGGTGGAAGAAATCTCATTGGTCCATCCTGTAACAGCATTTCCTACGCCAAACGTGAGCGACTCGCTATCGTCTGCATTCAGCCACAGACTTGCGCCAGGCACTGGGGGTGAGGTATTGCGCAATTTCAGCGTGCCACCCGTAATCGCGGTGTCCCCTGTATAGGTGCTATTATTCGTCAGTTTCAACGTGCCTGTTCCCGCCTTGGTGAAACTACCCGGCCCGGACAACACACCGCTGTATGTTGTGGTAGAAGGGTTGACTCCGCCGCCGACGACCAAAGAGATGGCGCCCATACCAGGATCGGTGTCCTGCAATGCTACGTTCCCTGTGCCTGCGAGACCGCCGATGTTGAATGTCGCTCCGATAATGGCCGAGAAGTTCAGCAGGTTGTTGGCGTTCAACGTCACCGTGCTGTTTTCAAGCGCGTTGGTATTGGCCAATTCAAGGCTGCCGGCCGAAAGAGTCGTCGGACCCGTAAACGTGTTGGCGTTGCTGAGCATCTGTATCCCGGTGCCGATCTTGGCCAAACCCGCCGTCGCGTTTGCGCCATCGATCACACCTGAGAAATTTGTGTTAGTGTTGTCGTTGCCGAGCGTCAGCGTTGCAGTGCCGAGATGGACCTGCGCGGACGACGGATTGCCCGCCGCATCGGCCAGCGACCCTATTGTGGAACTGACGCCGTTCAAATCGAGAACGGTGTTGGCGCTCATGATCACAGACGTCTTGATCGGCAACGGAATCGAGATGGGCGAGAGGGTAAACAGCCCTGGATCCAAGGCATTGTCCGTGATCGTATAGTTGCTCGCGACTTGCGCGTTGCGCCCTTGTTTGTCGTATCCGAAGCCAATGTTGTTGTTGAACCAGCCTTGGTTGCTCGGTCCAACACCGCCGCCACCTTCGCCCAACCGCAACTCAAAAGTATGACTGCCCGCTGTGAGCAGACGTGTGGACATTGTCGGGTTGGCATAACCGCCGTCGAGGAGGAGCTGTACGCCATCGATCTTCAGCAAAACGGAATCGTCGAAATTCTCGGCGAAAGTCCACGTGACGTCTGACAGCGTATTGATAAAGCCCTGGTAAACGTAAGTCGTGTTGTCCGGGAATCCATTAATAGGATCCTGAGACTGGCTGAGCGTGCTGTTGGCTCTGGGGGTGCCTTGCTTCACCGCAGCAGTATTTATGTTAATCGGGGTGGTTGTATCGAACCCGCCAGGCAGCGCTTGTTCATACAGCCCCGGCGGAGCGATTGGCGCCGCCAACTTCACCGTGCCCACCGCGATAATAGTCGAACCCGCATAGGTGCTGGTCCCGGAAAGCGTCAGCGTACCCGCACCGATCTTTCGAAGGTCACCGGTGCCGCTGATCGCGCCGCTCAATGTCGAGTCGTTGCCATTGGTATCAACGGTTGCCGTCAAGGTCAGCGTCATGGCCGATGCCGTCGTAATTCCCCCGGCTGTGGCCTGAAGCGTCGAAGCCTGACCCAGCGTGTTGTCAATGACAATAGTCGCGCTGGTGCCGATGCCCGCTGTATTCGTAGCCCACGTGCCTGCGTCAATCGTGGTCGTTCCAGTATAGGTATTGTTGCCGGAGATCGTCTGTGTGCCGGTGCCGATTTTGGTCAATCCGCCCACTCCGGAGATGACGCCGTCAAACGTTTGGTTGGACGCGTCGCCCAAGGTCAGCAATCCAGTGCCCAGCGCCAAAGCAGTGCCGGAACCATCGGTGCCCGACAGTATTTTGACGGTTTGGATAATACCGTTGACATCCAGTTTGCCGGTAGTGCTAAGGAATACGCTGGTCGCGGGCGGCAAGACGTTTTGCGCCGCGGGCGGGCCGTTGAGTTGAATTGTGCCGCCGGTGATGTTCGTGTTTCCGCCGTATGTGCTCTGGCCAGTCATGGCCAGCGTTCCCAATCCCGTCTTGGTGATTTGGAAGTTATTGCCGGCATCGCTGAGCACGCCGACGCTGATCGTCGTGGTGGCCGCCGCGTTGAATGTCGGACTTCCGGTGAGCGTTCCAGCTCCCAGCGTCAAGCTTGAATTCGCATCGCCAGTCAACGAAAGCGTGTTGGTTCCGATGGACAGAGTGCCCATCGTCGCGTTCACTGAATTGTTGACCGTGATAATGGAGTTGGCGCTGATCACGACGTTGTTCGAATACGCCTGCGTAGGCTGATAGCTCACCGCAACCGATGGGAACAAAACGGAGTTGGGGACCACAACAGGTGTGCTCGCAGAAGGCGGAGTGTAGTCGACCAGCAAGCCCAAACCGCCGCCACCCTGGTAGAAACCGATGGTGATGGGATAGAGGCCGGGAGTCAGCGCGATAGTGCCGGCGCGCCGCGTCCCTCCCTGATAGAAGTTGTTGCTGACAACCGTCTGATACCCCGTTCCCGGATCGATGAACAACACGCTGCCGTCGTCGCTGGTGGTGCCGAACGCATAGGTGCCTGTTTCCGTCGCCTGGAAAAAGCCTGAGAATCGAACTTCGATGTTGTCGTGATTCGGGAAACCGTAAGCGGCATGGGTCGCATCGTTCGGACCGTTAAAAGGCACCTCGCCGTTGCCCGTGTAACCGCTGGTGCTGAAATTAAGGTCCAGTTTGCCGCCGACGCTTGTTCCGGCAATGGTCAATGCCGGAGTCAATGCGGAGCGCGAAGTTGTAAATGAGGCATAATCGTTGAAGTCGGCATCACCACCCACACCATTGCCACCGCCGGGATTTAAATTACTAGAGTAGAATTCGCCTTTTAATCCGTTGACAATTGAACCTTCCAACGACAGATTTCCACCGGTCAGCCGGACCGTTCCGGTGCTCAGGGGCGTTTTAGTCGCGTCGGTATAGGGGCCGGACACAAGCGTTCCGGCGGTCACTGTCGTATCCCCGGCGTAGCTGTTGCCGCCGGTCAATGTCAACGCGCCCAATCCAATTTTGGTCAGATCGCCTGTTCCACTGATCGGCCCGGTCAATGACGAGTCGAAGCCATTGGTATCGATTACAATACCGGTTCCGGTCAGCACGACCGGCGCTGAACTGGCGAAGCCGTTGGCCAGCGCTCGCAGTTTCGAATTCTGAGCCGCGGTGTTGTCGATAGCGAGCGCGGTTGACGTGCCGATGCTGGCTGTGTTCGCTTCCAGCGTGCCGCCTGTGATCGTTGTTGCGCCAGTGAACGTGTCGTTACCGGAGAGGGTAAAAGTTCCCGTGCCCGTTTTGAACAATGAACCCACGCCGCTGACAACACCGTTAAAGGATGTTGAAGTGTTGCCGCCGCCTGTGGTCAAATTTGCGCTGTCAAGTATGAGGCCGGTCGATGGATCCACGGTTGAAATGGAAGCTACCGTCTGATCATTGGCCACATCCAAGATACCGCCGCCGGAGATTGTTACCGCCGTTGTGGAAGGCAAGTTTCCGCCGGGGACCAGCACTCCGGATCCAAAATACTTCGAGATTAAATACGCCTCTGTTTTGACCCGGTCTTGAGGGCTCAAGATACGCGGGAAAATCAGCACTTCGGCCACATCGGCGTCGGACAACTCATTTCCATTGGCGTATCCATTGAGCTCCAGTCCATTGGGCCCAGTCGTACCGCCGGTGTTGGCACCTGTGTTCGTGACAAAATCTTGAACGGTGGAAGCGCGGTAATCATAGACCGCAGCCGTGCTCGGACCTGTACCGGGAATTCCCCCTTCGTACATGTGAGGGTTCGTGTCGGGATTAATGCTATTGCCGTTGCCGTACACCCAACCTTCGAAGTAGAACCGGTCTTCCTGATTGCCGTGGAAACCGAACAGCCAGTTGGAGTTCGTTGAACCAACGACACGCTGGTTCTGCCCGCCGGTCAGCCGCTCCACTGCGAAAATTGTGCACGGTGCTGGATAGTTCGTATTATTCTTCATGAATTGGGTGTTGTTGAAATGGACCACAGCCTGTCCATTAAGGGAATTCGGCACGTATGTGCCGCTGCCCGACACGCTGTCTGCACCCGTTTCACTTCCCCATGTCGTGATGGCGTTGAGCGCCCCCACATCCATCTTTGCCGTGTCGTTTGCATTCAGCCAAATACTGGCACCCAATGCGGGGAGATTGCTCGCCAATTTCAACGTGCCGCCCGTGATCGCCGTCGTCCCCGCATACGTGCTGATATTTAAAAGGCTGAGCGTCCCGCTTCCCGCTTTGGTGAACCTGCCCGGCCCCGACATCACGCCACTGTAGGAAGAAGTAGAGGGGTTGACGCCGCCACCGACAACCAGCGAAACCGCCGCCGCACCCGTGTCCTGCAATGCGAAATTGCCGTTGCCTGCCAAACCGCCAATGTTGAACGTTGATCCAACGATGGGCGAGAAGAGCAGTGTGTTGTTGGCGTTCAACGTCACGGTACTGTTTTGAAGTGCATTTGCGTCGGCCAATTGCACCGCGCCGTTGTTGATGGCTGTAGCGCCCGTGAAGGTGTTCGCTGCGGCAAGGGTCTGTATGCCTGTGCCTACTTTGGTCAAACCGGCCGCGCCTGAAATGATGCCGGAGAAACTGGTCGTGGAATTGTTGCCGCCAATGGTAAGCCCGCCAGTGCCCAGAAGAACCATGTGCCCTGTGGTGCCTGGACCTGCATCGGCCAGGGACCCGGCTGATTGAGGGACTGTGCCGACATCCAATGTCGCGTTGCTTGAAATGATGACCGCCGTTGTGGGAGGCAAACTCGACTGGAACATGCCGGTGTTAAAGACTGAACCGTCGCCCGGATCGTTCAACGCCTGGAAATCTGCGCCGTTTGTCGAGTCTCTCCCCTGCGGATCCCAGCCGAAGCCCAAGCCCGTGCCAAATACGCGGTCGCCGGCAGGTCCAACGCCGCCGCCGCCTTCACCGAAGCGCACTTCAAACGTATGCGTTCCAGGAGCAAGGACAATGTTTCCTTTAAACGCAGCGCCACCTCCGTTGAAACCCACATTTAATACGACAGTGCCATCGATATTCAAATAAGTATTGTCGTCGAAATTCGCGGCAAATGTGTAGTTATGGGTGGTTCCTGTGGTGACGAGGAACCCGACATATCCATAGGTCGTGTTGTCAGGGAATCCGCCAGGAACGCCAGCGTTATCGTTGTTGTTTGCTCGTGGCGTTACCGAGGATGCCGGATCGGAAGGCTTGATCTTCGCATTGATCCGCACGGCACTGTGCGGTATAGGCGTGCCGATGTTGAAATTGCCCCCGACGGAGCCTTCGTATAAGCCGGCGATAATGCTTCCCAAGAGCTTAAGGGTTCCGGCTTGAATGCGGGTCGCGCCCGCGTACGTGTTGTTTCCGGACAAACTTAAAATGCCCGCGCCGGCTTTATTCAAGTCGCCCGTTCCGCTGATTGAACCGCTCAATGTTGAATCATTTCCATTCGTGTCTACGGTCGCGGCTCCTGTCAGCACAACCGGCGCGGAACTGACAATGCCGTTGGGGAGCGCTAGAAGAGTTGAATTTTGTGCCGCGGTATTGTCAATGGCGATAGCGGTTACGGTGCCAATGCTGGATGTGTTCACCGCTAGTGTTCCGCCATTGATATTGGTCGTCCCGGTGAAGGTGTTCGTTCCAGTGAGGGTAAAGGTTCCAGTGCCCGTTTTAGTCACGTTGCCAGTGCCGCTTAACACGCCGGCAAATGCGGAGGTGGCGCTCGCGCCGCCCGTGGTTAGTTTGGTGCCGTGCAGCAGCACTCCGGTTCCGGCGGCAGCCGATGCAACCGAGACGACCGTCTGGTCAACAGCCGAATCCAGAAGGGCCGTCCCGGACAGCGTGAGGTTCGTCGTCGAGGGAAGGATGTTTTGTCCCAACGTCGCGCCTGAACCAAAATACTTGGCGGCTAGATAGTTCTCGATCGTCGCCCGGTTGGCGGCGTTCAAAAGGCCTGGGTAAATAATGACTTCCGAAACATTGCAATCGGAAAAGTCCCCGCCGCCATTGCCGTTGAGCTGCAAATTTTGAGGAGCATTGTATTGATCGGAGAAATCGGCGATCAGTGTGGCCGCGGGACGCGCGGCGTCAATGACATAGACTTGTGCCTGGGCGGTGACGTTGTTTGGACCGGTAATCAAGGCCTCGTACATGTGCGGAAGCGTATCGGCACCCGGGCCGGCGCCATCGGGCTTTGTAACCCACCTGGAGAAATGATTGACGTCCTGCCTGCCAGCCCACCAGCCGAGCAGGAAATTGCTGTCGTTTGAGCCAATGATTCTGCCGTTGGAGCCGCCCGTCATGCGAGCGACCGCAAACATCGTGACGGGTGCCTGATAAGGAACAGTGTTCCGCATGAATTGCGCGGGATTGGCGCCATTTGAACTGCCATCATTGAAATTAAAATGAACCGCCCCTTTTCCGTTGACATCGCTGGGTACATAGGTTCCGGTGCCGGCCATTGAACCGGTAGAGGAAATTTCGTTACCCCACGCCGTAACGGCATTTCCCACGCCGAACGTGAGCGCCTCGCTATCGTCTGCATTCAGCCAGAGACTCGCGCCGGGGACTGGAAGTGAGGTGTTGCGCAATTTCAACGTGCCACCCGTAATCGCGGTGTTTCCCGCGTATGTATTATTGTTCGTCAATCTCAGCGTCCCGCTTCCCGCCTTGGTGAAACTGCCCGGCCCGGAGAGCACGCCACTGAATGTGGTGCTTGGATTAGTGGGTCCGCCGCCCGCAACCAACGTGATGGCCGCACCGTTCGTGTCCTGCAACACGTCATTCTTCGAACTCGACAATGCTCCAATGTTGTACGCGGCGGCGCTGGGCGAGAACGTCAGCCCGTTGTCGATGTTGAGATTCACCGTGCTATTGACCAGTGAATTGGCATTACCCAACTGAATTTTTCCCGCCGCAATGGCCGTGGGACCCGCAAACGTGTTGGCGTTGCTCAGCGTTTGTGTGCCTGTGCCGATCTTGCTCAATCCCGCCGTTGCACCGGTGCCGTCGATTACGCCGGAAAAGTTCGTCGAGGTATTGTCGTTGCCGAGCGTCAGCGTGCCGGTGCCGAGATGAACCTGGGCGGTGGTCGGATTTCCGGCGGCATCCGTCAGCGATCCAATCGTGGGACTGGAACCGTTGACGTCGAGAACCGTGTTGGCGTTCATGATGACCGATGTTGCAATGGGCAAAGGGAACGCGGTGGGAGAGAGCGTGAATAGTCCCGGATCCAGGGCATTGTCCGTGATCGTATAATTACTCGCGACTTGCGCGTTGCGCCCTTGTTTGTCGTATCCGAAGCCAATGTTGTTGTTGAACCAGCCTTGGTTGCTCGGTCCAACACCGCCGCCACCTTCGCCCAGCCGCAACTCAAAAGTATGACTGCCCGCTGTGAGCAGACGTGTGGACATTGTCGGGTTGTTATATGCGCCATCGAGCAGGAGCTGTACGCCATCGATCTTCAGTAAAACAGAATCGTCGAAATTCTCGGCAAAAGTCCATGTAACGTCTGAGGGTGTATTAATAAAGCCCTGGTAAACGTAGGTCGTGTTGTCCGGGAATCCATTAATAGGATCCTGAGACTGGCTGAGCGTACTGTTGGCTCTGGGCGTGCCTTGTGTCACCGCGGCCGTGTTTGTGTTAATTGGAGTAGTCGTATCAAACCCGCCAGGCAGCGCTTGTTCATACAGCCCGGGCGGCGAAACTGGAGGAGTCAACTTCAATGTGCCCACATCGATAATCGTCGAACCCGCATAGCTGTTGCTGCTGGCCAAATTCAACGTACCCGCACCAATCTTTCGGAGATTGCCGGGACCTGTCAGGTTTCCGTTCAAGGTAACCGTGTTGGCTCCGGTATCGATCGTATCCGTTCCCGTGCCCAACGTCATTTGGCGATCGGTTGAACTGGTGGAACCGACACTCAGCGTCGCGTTATTAATTTGCAGATTGGCTGTGGCACTTGAAGAAGCGCCGATGGAGCTGTTCACGCCACCGTTTGCGATGGTCGCGGCAACGAGTGTCGCACCGCTGATGGTCGTCCCACCCGTGTACGTATTCGCCACGTTCGACAATGTGACGGTTCCGCCCCCGTTGATGGTCGGGGCGCCTGCGCCGCTTACGACGCCGGAAAGAGTCAAATTACGGCCGGTTCCAGATGCGAGCGTTGTCGGATCGACAAGGATAATTCCGGCACTTATTGTCTGATCCGCGGCACCCGAGGCCAAGGTGATATTTGCTCCGCCACCAGCAAAACTCAATCCCGTTGGCCCTACTGTTCCATCGGCGACAGTAAAGGACGTATTTGCCGCCGCACTGTAGCTCAGTGACGCAAGCGTTAGATTCAATATGTCCATGTTTGTCGGCATCTGGCCGGCGCTGGTAAGGACCACATAGTCGTTATTGGCAGGGATGCGCATCACATTGGAACCATCGATCCAATTGCCGGCATCGCTCCAATTGGGATTTCCAGCATTGCCGGTCCAAGTCACGGAGATCGTAGTGACGTCATAGAACAACCCATTGGGCAAGCCGCCCGGCACCGTGGCGGTTTGGCCGCCCGCGGTGGTAATTGTCACGCTCGCGGCGCCTGGACGCAGGGCGTCGGGCGGGGAATTAAAGGTAATGCTGGTGGGACTTGCCACAGTAAAATTGGGCGCGGCACCCGGATTGGTAAAGGTGCCCAATACGGCGTTGTTGGAATCATTGACAACCAAGGTGAGCACATAGGCCGCGAAATTGGTACCGGTCAGCGTGACGGGACTTCCGCCAGCCAGCGGCATAATGGAGGGCGTTGAAATTGCGCTGCTGACGGTGATGGGCAATTCGCCATAGAATCCGCGCGCGGTTCCGTCGGCCGAGCCTTGCGGAATATCTTCCTTACCGAATGTCGGACCCTGCCAGCGCACAAAATTGTTGTTGCCGCCGCCGCCTTCGGAATATTGCACCACGAACCGATGCCGGCCCGCTTTCAAACCGATGGTCCCACTGCGCTCCGTGGTGCCTTGAGCGAAATTATTGCGCACGACCGTGACATTGCTGTTGTAATCGCCAATCGCGAAATAAGTGCCGTCGTCGGACGCCGTAAACAAGGTGTACACGCCGTCCGCTGGAACGTTCAAAAAGCCCGCATATTCGATCGAGTAGTTGTCCGTGCCATCGGGTGGATTGTTGATTGGATTGCTGTTGAATTGCATACTCGACGTGAATCCCGACTTGGTCGGAGCAATCACGGGGCTGCTGTACGCCAATGGAAGAATGGCATTGTCCGATTGCGTTCCCTGATTACCGGTGAAAGGCAATTGCGGGCCAATCTGGCCATCGTGAAAATAGCAGTAGTGAACCAGGTTCTGGAAGTTCGTGTCGTTCTCCGGCGTGCGCGCGCCCGTGTAGACAAACTGATCCGCGGCGCTGACCGCGCTGGCGGTGCCGTCCGGATTGGTCACAACGAGATCCTGCGTAAAGGTCGGCAAGGCGATCGTCATGGGCTGGACGGTGCCGAGCAATAACGTTGGGGATTGATACGTGATCCCAGTCAAGGTTTGGCCACCGAGCGTAATTTTGCCGATACTGTCCGTGTTTGTCGTGAAATTCGACGAGAATCCAGTGCCGTTGATATTCACCGATGTATTGGCATTGTATGGCCCATTGTTGAAGCCGCTTCCGGAATTGGTCACACTCGTTACGGTTGGCGCGGGTGCCGTATACGTGAATGCTTTTGCCAGAATGAATGTCGAGTTGTTATCGGTATTGATGACCGTCACGGCAGTCGGCCCGGAGGCGGTCACGGGAATAGCGGCGGGAACAACAACCGTGATAGCGGTGGGGGTGATCGACGTCGGGGTCACCTGAGCACTTTCCGTAAATCCATCAGACCCTCCAAACGTCACGACCGCACCGGCTCTGAAATTCTGACCGTTAACAGTCACGGTCGTTCCGCCCGCGATCGTATCCGTACTGGGGGAAACGTTGTCGATGAATGGGGGCGGAGTTGCAGAGTATGTAAACCCATTTGTCAGCGTGGCAACTTTTCCATTCACGTCTGTCATGACCACGTCCACGGCCCCCGCAGCGTTGGCGGGCGCCACGACCGTATATTTCGTGCCATTCACGAAAACAGGGCTGATCCCCGGTACACCGCCAAACGTGATCGACTGGGCGCCGGCTTTGAAACCGGTTCCTTTAACCGTGACCAGCGTTCCACCCGCGGGATAGCCGCCGGGCGGCGAAACGCTTGTGATAGCCGGGTTGTCATCGACAACGATTTGCAACGTCTTTACCGAGTAGGTACCAGTGTTGCCGGCAAACGTCCAATCGGGCTGGCCGCTGCCGCCTACTTGATTACCAATACCCAAATCGCCGCCTCCGCCGTTCCAAGCGTTAAAAGCAAACAGCGTCTGACTGGCTCCATAGTTGTGAATTTGCATCGAGCCGTAGCCTAGCCCCGTGTTTGCACCACCGTCGCCAAAATCATAACTACCGGCGGGGGAATTCGGGACGCCATAGTCGTTATTACCGCCGTAATTGCTGGGCCAGAATTCGACATTCCCCGTGGCAATGTTGGTTCCGGTAACGATTCCCGCGACATTGGAAAGCACGTTCATGTTTTTGACTTGGCCTGCATTTTGCGTGTTGTTATTGAAAGCATTAACGTCGTAATGGTAGAATTCGCCCGATGCTTGATTAGGCACACCGATTTTTGTGGGATCGGTTTGAAACGGACCGGCATCAAACGACACGTAAATCCACTGCAACGGCCCGGCACCCTGTTGGACTTCGAGGTAGTAGCCGATTCGGGTGTAGGCACCCACCTGGATAGTGGCCGAATTGTCGATCGCATAGGGGACCGTTGGGTTGAAATTATTCCCGTTGCCGATATCGACCTGATAGACGACGGTGTACCCGGCGGATTCGGGGGCATTTGCGATTCTGCTGGTGCCCGCCGCCGCTGAGGCGTTATGGGTGTATCCGGCCAGCACTAGCGACGCCACGCAAAGCATTGCGAATGCGGAACGCTGGGAGTTTTTCGTGATGAGTTTTATCATTGTTTGATCCGTATCAAGAGCCAGAAATTTTTCGAACGCCGCACCCTGTGGAGGGACTTGTTGGTATTGCGGTGCGGTGTATTTTGTGTTCTGATGAGCGAAACCCGTCGAATTCATGGCTAAACTGCAACTTTCTGAATGGAGCTTTCCTGACATTATCAAGACCTCGTGTTTAAACGGAAATTCTGCTTTATTTTAGTCGCGCGACAACGTGAATTTATTCCCGATGCACCTCTTTTTTTTCAACTGCTTCAATTCGAGCCCTGCGTCTAATTTCAAAATCAATCACAAAATGCTCAATTTATTTGTATTTGGAACAAAACGTGCAATTATTCGTTCGTGCGCCACACTTTCTAGCTTAAAAAACGCATCTGCTTAAATCTCCGCAGACCTTGGTGCCTTCATTAGTGCACATCGTTGGAATTTGGCTTACTGAAAAATGCCCCCAACAAGGCATTCACAGAACTCTTTTTCGCAAGCCTCTCCACCTGTATTATGTCGTTGCTACGAATTGATTATCAGTATTTTTAAAATAGTCCTTAATTATGCACCATTTATATTTAGTGCACGTTGTTCCTTGCGACGCACAATGCCGGAATTATCACTCCACTGCACATTGATATTTATACACTAAATCACGAGAAAAGCAAGAATGGAATTAATGGAATTAATTGTGACGAACTGTGCATTTATAGTCGCCTACTTGCCAATCATCATAACTTCCCGTATAAGCAACTGAGTCCACAGCATTGTAATTTGACTGCAATTTGGCGAGGATGACAGGGCATGGCACACGATCAGAATTCCAAAAGCAAGATGACCACCGGCGGCATGGGTCGCGCGCCAAATCGGGCGATGCTGCGAGCCGTCGGATTTCTCGACGACGACTTCTCAAAGCCGATGATCGGCGTAGCCTCGCTGCACAGCGACATCACACCGTGCAACGCGCACCTCGACCGCCTCGCGCGCAAAGGCATCGAAGGTATTCGAGCCGGTGGGGGTGTGCCGCAGATTTTCGGCGCACCCACGGCCAGCGACGGCATCATGATGGGCCATCAAGGCATGCGCTATTCGCTGGTCTCCCGCGAAGTCATCGCCGACAGCATCGAAGTCGTCTGCGGCGGCATGAACCACGACGGGCTGCTCGCATTCGGCGGCTGCGACAAGAACATGCCCGGCTGCGTCATGGCCATGGCGCGGCTCAATATTCCCAGCATCTTCGTCTACGGCGGCAGCATTCTGCCCGGCACGGCGGAGAACGGCGCGGACCTCGACATCGTCTCGATATTCGAAGCCGTAGGGCAGTTTCAGGCCGGCAAGCTGGACGAAAAAGGCGTCTACAAAATCGAGAGCGAATCGTGCCCCGGCGCCGGCTCGTGCGGCGGCATGTACACGGCCAACACGATGAGTTCCGCGATTGAAGCACTGGGCCTCTCGCTTCCTTACGGTGCGAGCAATCCGGCGGTGAGCGCGCACAAGGAACGCGAATCCTTCATGGCCGGCAAGGCGCTGATCAGTTTGATAGAAAAGAACATTCGACCGCGCGATTTGATCACCCGCAAGTCGCTGGAGAACGCGTACACATTCGTGCTCGCGCTGGGCGGATCGACGAACGCCGTGCTGCATCTCATGGCAATCGCCCACGAAGCGGAAGTCGAATGGACGCTCGCAGATTTCGACCGCCTCGGCGCGAAAGTGCCGCATCTCGCGGATCTCAAACCCGGCGGGCGCTACGTCATGAACGACCTGCATCGAGGAGGCGGGACGCCTGCGGTCTTGAAAGCGCTGCTCGATGCCGGTTTCCTGCACGGCGACTGCATGACCGTCACGGGCAAAACGCTGGCGGAAAATTTGAAGGACGTCACAAGCATCTACAAGCGCAAGCAGAGCGTCATCAAGCCCATTGATGCGCCGATGCACCCGACCGGGCACATCGTCATTCTCCACGGCAACCTGGCCCCGGAGGGCGCGGTCGCCAAAGTCGCGGGTCTGAAGAAGCGCAGCATGACCGGGCCGGCCAAGGTGTACGACAGCGAAGAAGATTGTTTCGACGCGATCCAGAAAAGAAAGATTAAAGCCGGCGACGTGGTGGTGATCCGCGGCGAAGGTCCGGTGGGCGGGCCAGGCATGAGAGAAATGCTGGCGGTGACGGCCGCGCTGGTCGGGCAGGGTTTGGGCGAGAGCATCGGGTTAATCACCGACGGCCGTTTCTCCGGCGGCACGCACGGCTTGGTCGTGGGCCACATATCGCCGGAAGCATGGGTGGGCGGTCCGATCGGCCTGTTGAAGGACGGCGACCTCGTGACCATCGACGCGGAAACAAAGAGTTTGAACGCGAAGCTCACGGACGCCGAATGGAAAAAGCGCAAGGCCGCGTGGACAAAGCCGGAAATTCGCGAAAAGCGCGGCGTGCTGGCGAAATACGCGCGGACGGTGAGTTCGTCGAGCAAAGGGGCGGTGACGTGGTAGAATGAAAGCGGTGTGGAGCAGCGGTATTTTCCGCTGTTCCGATCCTCCGGTGAAGGAGAAATCAACATGATCGCTGAAGTACAATACTTGACGGATGAAAAGGGCGTGAAGAAGGCAGTTGTTCTGCCTATTGAGGATTACGAAAAGTTGCTTGAAGAATTGGCCGATATGTCCGATTTGGCGGCCATTGCGGAAGCCAAAAAAGAGCCCGCCATCGCCCACGACGATTTTATCGCAGAGTTAAAGCGCGATGGCATCGTTTGAATTGCGGTGGTTGCCGGTCACGAAGAAGCAATTGCGCCAATTGCCGCATAACGTAGTCGCGCGAATCCTTGAAAAGATCAGCACGCTTCCCGCGGATCCGATGCCGCAAGGAAGCAAAAAACTTGTGGATACAGACCGCAGCTATCGCATTCGTGTCGGGGATTATCGAGTTGTTTATGAGATCTTCGACAACGAAAATGTGATTGAGATTCAACGCGTACGTCACCGCAAAGATGTATATCGCGGTTAATCCGGGCGAGGACTATGAAAAAATCTTTTGTTTTAGCCTTGCTCATTCTCTTTGTTAGAACGCTCTCCGCCGCCGATGCCCCGCTGCCGCCCGGTTTCATCTCCTCGGAATTCATTTTCGACACCGCGCCCTTCCCCAGTTGCCACGCCTCGACGCTTGTCGAAACTAAATCCGGCATCCTTGCTGCGTGGTTCGGCGGGGCGCGCGAAGGTGCGCCGGATGTGGGCATCTGGACTGCGCGCAAATCCGATGGAAAATGGTCCGAACCGGTTGAAGTCGCAAACGGAATTCAGGGTGGAACCGGGCAAAGCGTGCCGTGTTGGAATCCGGTGTTATTTCAACCGAAGACAGGGCCGCTGATGCTCTTCTACAAAATCGGTCCGTCGCCCTCGACTTGGTGGGGGCTGCTGCGGACATCGACCGATGATGGCAAGACCTGGAGTGTTGGCGATAAACTTCCTGATGGTTTCCTCGGACCAATCAAGAACAAGCCGGTGCAACTCGCCAACGGAGATATCCTCTGTCCGACGAGCACCGAAACGCGCGAGTCGCCGAGTCAGTGGCGCGTGCATTTTGAACTTTCGTCGGACCTTGGGAAGACATGGCGAAAGGCCGCTCCGCCGGATGTCGCTCCCGATCCGGGCGGCAAGTCGATCAACGCCATTCAGCCCAGCGTGCTGATTCTCCCCAATGGCCATTTGCAAGCTATCGGACGCACACGCGATGGGAAGCTCTTCGAAACCACTTCCAAAGACAACGGCGCAACTTGGAGCGCGTTGGCGTTGACGCAACTGCCCAACCCGAATTCCGGAACCGATGCCGTCTCTCTGAAAGACGGACGGCATTTGCTTATCTACAATCACACGCCAAAAGGCCGCTCGCCGCTCAACATCGCGATTTCTAAAGACGGCAAGGAATGGTCCGCCGCGCTGGTGCTTGAAAAAGATCCCGGCGAATACAGCTACCCCTGCATGATCCAGACGAGCGACGGGCTGATTCATGCGGCGTATACCTGGCATCGCACTAAAATCAAACACGTCGTCATCGATCCCGCAAAATGCGAACTGCCTCCCATCGTCAACGGCGAATGGCCGAAATGAATTTGAAACTGCAAACAGCAACGGCTTTTTAACCGCGGATAACGCGGATAATCGCGGATGTTTTTGGGGGTTAATTTCTTACACCGTCTCAATGTGTGCCTCGGAAATCGGCACCTCAACCAGCACTCGCGTGGCGCTGTGCTTGGCTCCCAGCGTCAATAATTGTCCGGGAAGAAACGGATATTCCTGCTGGGGGGGCAAAGGAACACCGTCGAGAAATGTGCTGTTTATTGAGCCCAGATCTTTGACTTTGACCCCGCCGCTCTCCAGCCAGATCATGCAATGCCGCCGCGAGATTCGTGAGTTGGAAATAAAAACCGCTCCACAAATCCCGTCCCGTCCCAGAACGACCGCGGTTTCTTTTGTGGCGTACTGGCTGAGGTCGATTCGCAGTGGGGGTCGCGCTCTGTTCAAGCCGTCTGAATCCTGCAAAATCACCAGTTCGCATTTGGGCTTTTCAGCCGCGCTCGCATTTCGCAGCTTGCCGATTTTGCCTTCGCGCGCGTCCGGCGAAACGGGTTTCTCGCTGTTTTTCGGGACAGGCGGCGCGGCGTTCACCGCCGGCGAAATGCCTGTCGCCGGGGTGATTTCGGCTTGAGGCGCCGGGTCGGGCCTCAAGCCCAGCCGGGCCGCATGTTCCATCAAATAGGGCCGCCCGCCCGACCAGATGGCTTTCCCCTGAGTGAAAAACGCGAGCGGTATGCGTTCCAAACTCTCGGTGCAATAGATTGGCCCCATGCGCGACACTCTCCACCGGCATTATTCCGACTGTTGTTTCATCCAATTTTCGCTGTTGATGTAGGCGAGCGTCCAATCGTTGAAATGCAGGTCGTTCAGTTCCTTCGGCGGCGGCACGAGGCCGGGCGGCGAGAGCGGCACCGGATCGATGCGCTCCTTTCCGTTCAGCGACAGCGCCGTGCGCCATTCGAAATCGACATATTTGGATTCACTGGCCGTCTTCGACCAGAACAGATAAAGCACGTCGCAATTCTTGATTTCACCGGCCACCCGTTCCTGCCATTTATCGCCCGCCCGCAGCGACGCGACATCGAGAAAAATGTCGAAGCCGGGTATCGCCTTTTGAATGCCCTGAATGCGCGCGAGCACGTCCTTGCGGTCTTCGCTGGAATATGACGCAAAGGCCGAGCGGTAGATGCGCGTGTGCGTCTGAACATCGCGTTTTTTGCCCGGTTTTCCGCCGGTGGTGACGACGAAATGGAGCTTGGCGACAGGCAGACCCTCGACAAGGAACAAAATTTTCCCTTCGTGCGTTCCAGGCTCGATAGTCGGCGGCACTAGCACGGAAAAACTCGCATTGGCCGGCGTGCCGTTCCACACGATGTCGTCATCCGCTTCCATCAATGTCATCGCCGGAAAAATGATCCTGGCCGTGACCCGCGTCCCGCGTGCTAGCAGCACCCCTCCGGCTCCGGCACCGCCGGCTTTCGTCTGGATACGCGGGTGCGGATCGTTCGGCGTTTCGCGCGTCAACTGCAAGACCCGGCTCTTCTGCGATTCCAAATACGCCCACACAAGCAGCGCGTACCGATATCCGGGTTTCATGACGGTCGGCGAGACGAGCGAAAAATGCACTGAGTCGTCATCGTTCGGAGCGTTCGCTCGGGACGTTTTTGGAACCATTGAATGAAGGCCCGACTTTATCGCGCCGACAAAAGACCCGAACGAAAACGAAGGGGCAGCCGGACGAGGCGGCTGTGCGGCGACGGGAAGCGTTGCGGGCGCGGAGACGGTAGGAGGCGCTGCCACCGCCGGTTTATTCGCGGGGGGATCGCCGGCGTTCTTTTTGGCCGGAGCCTCCGGTTTGCTCGATCCTGTTTTTTTAGCGTTTTTTCCGACCTGTGTGGTTTCCTTCGCCCCGGCTGCGACGGACGGCTGGGCAGGCTTCGGAGCGGATTGATCGGCCGCGGGAATCCCGGAGCGCAGTTGCTCCAGCGACTGGCGTAGTTTCGGCCCGTCCATGATGTACGTATTTAAAGCCTCGTCTTCCGGAGGCGCTTTAATGGGCATCGCTTTAGGCGCGGTTTGCATCGCGTGGTTCTTAAAGAACAGTTTGAATTGGCCGACGACGATTTCGTCGCCATCGTTCAGAAAATGTTCGGTGATTTTTTTTCCATTGATGAACGTGCCGTTGGCCGAATTCAAATCCCGGACGACATACGCTTCGCCGCGCCGCGAAAACGCGCAGTGTTCGCGCGAAATCGCCAGGTTGTCGAGCTGAATGTCGCATTTTTTATCGCGTCCCACCACGAGGCGCGGCTTTTCGAGCGGGTATGTTTTGTCGCCATCGCCTTTCGAATTAACCGTCAAAGTCGCCGGACAATCTTCGCCTATCGTCGATATGACGCCGCGCACTTTTTTAGCGGAATCGGCGCTCAGGCCGCGCGCGGCGAGCCGTTCGACCAATGTGCGCCGAAAGTTGTCGTCGCTCAGTGCGTGCTTTTCAATGGCCGGCGTTCGTTTCAAGAGAGCCGCGATCGGCCCCGAAAAGTCGCCGGGCTCCAAACGCACCGGCAGAATTTCCTTCCCGCGTCCGGTGGCCTGTTCGATTTCGGCAACGACATTTTTTGAAGCCACCGAACACTTCGAGACGAAGACAATCAGAATCGAACAGGCTGCGATCCGCCCGGCGACAGTCGCGGCTGAAGCAGTTCCATCGTGATGCCAGACGCGAAAACCGCCCTCGTGCAATCGTTTTAGAATCGGGTGGACGGTCGCGCGGTCTTCGGGTGCGTAACTGATGAAAACGAAATTATCGTAGTCAGAGCACGCCGGAACTGAAGACTCTGGGTCGCTCATAGTGCGCGTGAACCTTGAGAGCGTGAAAAACTCGGCCTCACAGGCCGGGTTGAAAACTCATTCTTCCCACTATCCTTTTAACACGCTGAGAAATTCTTTCAACGACTGCGCCTTGACCGCGGCGCGCATCAGAATGGTCAGGCGTTGCGGATCGTCGATCGCGGAGAGCGCATCCGCATCGTATTCCGAAATAGCGCCGAAGCGTTCTTCCAACACGGCGAACAACGATTTGCGCGCATTCTCAACAGCGCCCTTCTCAACGCGACGCGAAGGACCGCCGCCGCCAGTGCTGGACGCCTTTCGTTCCGTGATGAACGGCATTTCGTACTCCTTACGATTTCATTGCCTTCACGTTCTAAATCTTCGCCACCACATCATAATCCATCGCCTCGACAATCTCCGCCTCGACAAAATCCCCGGGCGACAATTTTGCCGCGCCTTTCCCCCTTAGATAGACCACGCCGTCCACTTCGGGCGCTTCGAGGTTGCTGCGGCAAAGCATTTTGGCACCTTTGACCGGGCTTTCTTCCAGCGCTCCGTCAACGATTAATTCGGCTTTCGTTCCGACGCGCGCGGTCGTCCGCTTGAGGCTGATTTCGCGCTGCGCCAAATACAGCGCGTCGCGCCGCGCTTTCTTTTCAACGAGCGGAATCGTGTCGGGCATTTTCGCGGCGGGCGTCAGCGGTTCGGTCGAATACATAAAACAGCCTGCGTGTGTAAAGCGGCCTTCGTTGATGAAATCGAGCATCTCGCGATGATCGGTCTCCGTTTCGCCCGGGAAGCCGACGATGAACGTCGTGCGGATCGCACCGCCCGGCAATTTCTTTGCGATCAAATCCATCAAGTCCACGGTCTGTCTTTTCGTCACGCCGCGCGCCATGCCCTTCAGCATCGGATCGGAAATGTGTTGCAGCGGGATGTCGATGTACGGGCAGAAGCGCTCGTCGTCCGCGAGACAGTCGAGCATCTCTTCGGTCAGGAACTTCGGGTACGCGTACATCAGCCGGAACCAGCGCGGGCCTTTCACTTTCTTCAACGCGCGCAAGAGTTGGGGCAGGCGGTATTCGCCATAGATGTCTTTGCCGTAACTGGTCGTGTCCTGCGCGATCAGCAAAATTTCAGTCGCGCCGCCTTCGGCCAATTCGCGCGCTTCGTCCGCGATTTTTTCGATCGGGCGCGAGACTTGCAATCCTCTCATGCGCGGAATGGCGCAGAAGCGGCAGGGGTTGCTGCAACCTTCTGAAATCTTCAGGTAAGCGGAATGCGGTGAACCGATGCGCATGCGCGGATGGACCAGGAAATCGTTGTAGCTTTGCGGCACGGGTTTCTTCGCGGCGCTGACGGTCGGCCCCTGGCGCTGCGCGTCGCCGGCGCGTGCGGTTCCAGTACCGGCACCGGATTTCTTGGCGCGCGCTTCGTCAATTAGGTCGTGGCAGATTTGCGCGATGCGCGGGTATTCTTTGAATCCCAGGCGCACGTCGGCGGCTTTGAGAAAGTGGTTGAGTTCCGGGGCGTCGGCGACGCGTTCGACGAGGCAGCCCAGTGCGACGAGCGTGGTGAGGCTGCCGCTGTTTTTAAGGTCCGCCAATTCAGTGAGCACACCGCAGGTTTCCTCGCGGGCGGCGTCGATGAATCCGCAGGTGTTGACCAGGCAGATTTCCGCAGCCGCGGGATCTTGCGCGATGAGGAATCCCTGCTCGGCGAGATTGCCGAGAATGCGTTCGCTGTCGACGAGATTCTTGGCACAGCCGAGATTGACGAGACTGATCACCGGCGGCGAATCTTTTTTAAAAGTCTGTTTCATAAGCATAGTTTAATCGCAGCGGCGTAAAAAGCCAACAGGAAGGGTGGACTTGGACTGTCGAATCAGGCGTGCTTGAAAAATGAAGCGGCAGAGCGATAATCGGTATTGTGTGGGTGTCGGCGGTTTCTGGCCGGGCAGCGCGTCGCAACACGGGTCGAAGGAATTGCAGCCATTCGTATCCAAGGGTGTGCCGCACAATTTTTAAATAATAATTTTGGGCGCTTGAGCTTTAAAAGTTCGAACTCGCCGAGTATGAATGAACGCTCACACCTTGGCACAACGGCTGCGAATTGAGGGTTGCGAATGAGGCCCATTTATTGCGCAGATAGTCAGGATCGAATTCCGCTTGAGTTTTTTGCTCAGGGAAAAGCGATCTGGTCTGGCGGCCGGCCGTATCTCAAAGTAAACGCGCAGCGTCTCGGCTTGAAGCCAGACCCCATGCCGCCCGGCGAGTTCACCGCGGCGGCCCCCGTGCCGCCCGTCATCCCTGCGCAAAATCCGGTTGCCCCTCGCGACATTCCCAAAGCGCCCGACAAACACGCGGGCCAAGTCATCAAGCTTCCGAATGCAGCCAACACTCCTCCGGCGAAAGCGAGTCCAGCCGCGCCGGTCAATGTTCCAAAGCCGGTCGTTGCTCCGCCACCAGCTGTCGCAAAAGCACCGCCACCGGTGGACAAGCCCAAGGATTCGCCGATCAAAGACGCGTTGCTGGCATCCACTGTGCTCCCGATTCCCGGCGAGAAACCGCTCGTGCAGCCCGTCGCGCCTAAGCCCGCGGGTTTGACTCCGAATGAACCTCTCAAGGCGCTGCTTAAAGACATTGCAACGAAACATGACGAAGCACCCGGCGAAGGAGGCAAGCCAGTCGTGCTGGGCGCTGCCGTTCGAAAAAACGACCCGCAGCCTCAGCCGCAAAAGGCCCAAAAGGATGCCGAGCCGAAACCGGCCGCGCCGCCGAATGTGCCCGCTGCCGCAGTCCCGGCAGAGAACCGCGATAGTGCGCAAGTTCCTATTGCGATAGTTGCCGAAGCCGCGAAGAAGCAAGTTGCGCCGGACGAAATCGCCAAACCGGCTGTGCCCACTGCTCCACAAAAACCCGAACCCGCCGCTGAGCAAAAGCAGCCCGTTGAACAGAAAAAAGTTGAGGCACCCAAAGCCGCTGAACCCAAACCGCCCGCGCCACCTACGGTTTCCGAATCCGCGTTCCTGCGAGCCGCTTTAGCCAATCCACCCAAAGTCATCGCCGAACCGGAGAAAAAAGCGTCCGCGCCAGCCATTGCGCGCGCGGCTGCACTCGATCGGACCATTCTGGACTCGGAGCCGTTTAAACCCGAAGTGCCAAAAGCGGCCCCGGTTCCACCGGTTGCGAAGCCGCCGGCGCCCGCGGTTCCCAGCGCCAAACTGCCCGTTGCCGCAGCCGCGAAACCACCGCCCGCGGCCCCTCCTAAACCGCCGGTTGCCGCCGCAGCCAAACCCGCGGCCGCAGCCGCCAAAGCGGTGGCCGAAGAAGAAGAAATGAAGTTGCGGATTCCGCTGCAGCCTGGCGAACCGCTGTCCATGGATGAAATGAAGCACCTGGAGATTCTGGAAGGCATTCCCGAAGGCGCTTTGAAAATGCTGTACGGCGGGATCGTCCGGCGCGAGTTCAAACGCGGCGACATCATCTGCAAACAGGGCGAATACGCGTCGACCGCGTTTTACGTCCTTTCCGGAAAAGCCGAAGTCTACATCCTAACGCCCGACCAGATCGCCCTGGGAACCTTGAAGAAAAAGAAAAACAATGGCGCCAGCGGCATCCTCGAACGGCTGAAATTCTGGGTTCAAGGCCGCAAAGAAGGCCCGCGCAAATCGATCACAGGCCGGCGTCCCGATATTGAAAACGACCAGTCGCATCTCCCTCCTGAATTGCGCCGCGCCGAATTGAGCCCGGGCGATTTGTTCGGCGAAATGTCATGCATCAACTTCTATCCGCGCTCCATGAACGTGCGCGCCTCCGAAGACTGCGTGATGCTCGAAATCATCCGCACGGTGCTCGACACGATCAGAACCCGGAAGGGAAAGTATAAGGAAAAGCTGGAGAAGAATTACCGCGAACGCTCGCTGGCGCAGCATCTCAACACCATCCCCTTGTTCAAAGATCTCGATCCCGAATTCATCGACCAGTTGCGCAAGAAAGTCAAACTTCAGGACTTTGAGCCCGGCGAAATAATCTTCAGGCAAGGGGATACTCCGGACGCGTTTTATCTCGTGCGGCGCGGCTGCATCAAGGTCACACAGATGCAGCCCGGCGGCGAACTCGTGCTGACTTATTTGGGGCAGAACGATTCGTTCGGCGAAATCGGCTTGCTGCGCAACGTCAAACGCACCGCCACCTGCACGGCGCTGGATCACGTCGAGGTCGTCAAGATCGAGAAAGTGCATTTCGATTTCCTGACGCATTGCTACGACGAATTCAAGGCGCGCATGGAGAAAGAAATCGATGAACGCCTCGCAACCGGACGCAGCGTCGCCGCGCGTCCGCCCGCCCGGGCGCTGAACGAGTTCATCGACCAGGAATTGATGCAGGCGCAAAACGTCCTGCTGCTCGATCTTGAAAAATGCACGCGCTGCGACGAATGCGTTCAGGCGTGCATCGACAGCCACGACGACGGCAAGACCCGGCTCGTGCGCGAAGGGCTGCGGTTCGACAAATACCTGTTGGCCACGTCCTGCCGCAGTTGCATGGACCCGGTCTGCATGATCGGCTGCCCGGTCGGCTCGATCCGCCGCGAAGAAACGTTTGAAATCATCATCGAAGATTGGTGCATCGGCTGCGAAAAATGCGCCAAGCAATGCCCGTACGGCAACATCAAGATGCACGAATTCCCGCGCACGAAGGAAGAAATCGATAAGGATATCGAAGCGGCAAAACGCAAAAACGAGCAGGCCGCGATGAAAGCCCCGCCCGCCAAGGCCGCTCCTGGAAATCCCGCGGCACCGGCCAAGGATCCCGCGCTCAAAGTCGCGCTGGTCAAGGACATCGCGGTAACCTGCGATCAATGCAGCACATTGCAGGAACCCAGTTGCGTTTATGCCTGTCCGCACGAAGCCGCAATGCGCGTCAACGCGCGCGATTTTTTTGAAATTGTCAGGAAAAGTTCGTTGAAAGATAGGACGAAATCTGTGAAAAGAGATTAGTTCACGCCTTACTAGCACTCTCTAAAGCAGCGCTCGCCCCAAAACCGCGCGCGTTTCAATTCGCCGCGTCCGGCCATAGTGGAGGGAAAAGGCGAGCGCGCATTGGAAAATACGTCGGCTCGACCGGCGAAGTGCCGTGCCCTTGGCGAACCGGGGGTGCTGCGTTCGTCTGCAAGTTCAACGATTGGATGGGATATGGGACGGGCTGCCTGGCCGTCCCGTGCGTGAGGAAGGATTAACCGACCCGTGCTAATTGAATTCAAAAAGCAAAGAAATTGGATCCTGTTCACCATTTTCGCGACGGTGCTGGCCGGCGTGAGTTATGCGTATTACAGCCAGGCCGTGCTGAAGAGTGGCGGCATCCCCTCCGGTTCAACGCTCCCAGGCTTGGCTTATGGAACAGCCGGTTTTCTATTGATGCTCTTTTGCGGACTCCTTGGCATGCGCCGCCGCGTCCGCATTTGGCGTCTGGGCCGCGCGAAAGCCTGGTTGAACGCTCATATCTGGCTGGGGCTGCTGGCGTTCCCGCTGATTCTCTGTCATTCCGCACTATTATGGGGCCATCAGTTGACGTTCTGGCTGATGGTGCTCTTCGTCATCGTGGAAGTGACCGGCATCATCGGCGTTCTATTCCAGCAGTATATTCCGACAATCATGCTTCAAATGGTCAAGAACGAATCCACTTATGAACAGATTCCGGAAGTGATCCGAAAACTCAAATTGGACGCCGCGGTCCTCACTTCCGTCTGCTGCGGAAAGATCAATACGGACAAATTCGACTCGGCGAAACTGGACGAAATCGACAAGCGCAAAGCGGAGCGCTTGAAGCCCAGCAAAGATGCCGATTTCGCCCGGAAATTCGGTGCCATAGCGCCGGCGAATCCCGACGAAGAGAAGGCCGCCGTGCCGCTTATGAATTTTTTCCTGGAAGAGGTCGAACCCTTTCTCGATCCGGTTTACGCGCGCACCAGCAAGCTCGCCGAACTGCGGAAATCGCTGGCCGTCTTCAATCACATTCAGACATTGCTGCCGAAAAAATTGCACCCCGCGCTGGACGAAATTCATAGTTTGTGCGAGGAACGCCGCCAATTGCAGACCCAGATTCGTCTGCACTGGTATCTGCATTCCTGGGAATACATTCACATCCCGCTCTCCTATTTGCTGTTGGCGCTGTCCGCATTTCATGTCATCGTCGCGACGACCGGATATTCGGGAGTTCTGAACAAGTAGCAAATTGAAATCGTTCATTCGTCTGTTGTGGCACTATGAGGGGCTAGGATTTAGGGGCTAGGGATTAGGGAACGGCAAGATATTTCTTTTCCCTAATCCCTAGCCACTAGCCCCTAAATCCTAAATCCGCTGGAATCGAGACTGAGGCTTACATGAGCGACCCCAACGAAAACCTCCTCGTCAAGCAGCAGAAATACCGCGCGCAGCGCATCGATCACGACTACCACAAGAAGCCGCATTCCGGGCGAAGCTGGATGCGCATTCTGACGATCGTGCTGCCCGCGATCGGCATCGCCGTGATTGCGGCGCTGACGTTCAACGTGTTCTCGCCGAATGGCCATGTGGTCTACGAGCCGGGGCCGGTGTCCAATCGGCACATCTGGTTCAATCACCGCTGCGAGGACTGCCACGAAAAAGCCAACGGAAAGTTCGGCGTCGTCACCAATGCAAAATGCCGCGCCTGCCACGACGGCCCGCTGCACAACGCCAACCAGGTTTGTCCGGGCGCAAAAGATTATTTTGAAAAGACGGCGTTGTTCAATGCCACCGGTCACGACAAGGAATTGACGGAACAAAAAATCAAGATTGAAGAACCGCGCTGCGCCAGTTGCCACACGGAGCACAAAGGCAATCAGGAGCTGGTTCAAATGACCGACAACAATTGCACGCAATGCCACGCCGATCTGAAAATTCAGGGCGGCGGCAAGACTGCTTATGCGGACAAAATCGTCAGTTTCATGGATGGACATCAGGAATGGCGCGCCCTGCGGCCGCTGACTGAAAAGCCGGCCGGCAACGACCCGACGAAGCTGCGCTTCAATCACTCCAAGCACATGAAGGTGGCGTACGATCCGTATTCGAAATATGGCGCGCGCACGATGGAATGCGTCGACTGCCACAAGACGTCCGAAAGCAATCTCGAAACGATGCGCGAGGAATCCTCGCGTCTGACCGAATTCGAGGAACTGCTCAAACCGTCCGAGCGGGACGCCTATTACAACGGCATCATCGCCCGAGTCGAAGCCAGCGGCGTGGTCAAATTCAAATTGACGCAACTGGATTTGAAAAAGCTGGCGGTCGAATCGCTGAGCCGCGATTCGTTCGACCGCAGTTTGCGCAAGACGGGCGGCAACCCCGAGTTAATCAAGGCCACTTTCGAAGCGGCCCTGATCGGCGTCATCCGCGAACGCCTGGGCAACACCGCGGCCTCGGGCCAAAACCGCTACATGGTGCCGATTACTTATGAACGGAATTGCGCCTCGGAATGCCACAAGCACGAAATCAAAGCGGCCGGAATCGTGGTGCCGCACGGCGCGGCTACAGTCGCGCGCGAGTTCCTGCGCAACACGCTTTACCCTGAAACGGTAAAACAAACGCTATCCAGCGCCAGCCTCTCGGAAGCCGACAAGGCCAAGATGAAGCTGATCGCGAAGTATCGCGCGGAGCTTCTGAAACAGGCGGGAAAGCCCTTGCCGCCGGCGAAGGCCGACGCCGACAAATTGCTCACCGAAACAGCCACGTCCGACGACGAAAAGATGTTCGAAACGCTTAAGACCGCGGTCGGAGAAGACGAGATGGTGAAAATGCTGGGTGGCGACGTGGAAGAGAAAGATATTAAGGGCTACGAAAAACTAAAGGGCGCCAAGAAGAAGAAATTCAACGAAGCGCTGGGCGATGCTGTCGGAAAACTCATTTCCAGCTATGTCGACGACAAACCCGTTTCGCTCGCGTCAATCGACGCGGCGCTGGACGGGAAGCTCAAGGAAGGTCTGGACAAGATCTTTGGAAAAGCGGACGACGTGCGCAACAAAAACGAGCGCGGAGCCTGCCTGTTCTGCCACGAACCCATCGAGAAAAAAGCCGCAAAGCCCGAAGAGGACGAGGTCGTCGCGGACACAAACATCCCGCCGCGCTGGCTGAATCACGCCATTTTCAATCACGAAACGCATCGCGTGGTCGAGTGCGAATCGTGCCACGCCAATGCGCGGACCAGCGAGAAGACCTCCGACGTGCTGTTGCCGGGCATCAAGAACTGCCAGCAATGTCACAACCATAAAGAGGCGCGCATGGATTGCATCGAATGCCATCTCTACCACGACAAGACCCATCAACTGCAGGATCGTACTGTGGCAATTGAAGACCTGATGACCAAAGGCGCGGCCGGCGTCAAGACAAAAGATATGAAGGGGCCGCGAAAGGCGCCCGGCGAGGGAGCGCCGAAACCCGGCGAAGGCCTGCCGCCACCGGCCGGCGTAGTGGTGCCGAAAGAAGGATTGCCCAAACCGGAAGACAAGCCGGCACCCAAGTAAATGCGAGCGAGGCTGTCATGAGCGATCCCAACGAAAGCCAGCTCGTCAAGCAGCAGAAAGACCGCGCGCTTCGCATCGACCACGACTATCTCGCAAAGTCTCACCCTGCGCGGCGCTGGATGAGGGTGATGTCCTTTTTACTGCCGCTCGCCGGCCTGGCGGCGCTGGCCGCCCTGACGTTCTATCCGTTCAATTCGTCCGGCAAGGTGGTGTACGAACCCGGACCGGTTTCCAGCCAGCACATCTGGTTCAATCACCGCTGTGAAGATTGCCATGAAAACCAGAAGGGCAAGTTTGGCCTGGTTTCGAACGCCAAGTGCCGCGTCTGCCACGACGGGCCGCTGCACAACACAAACCAGGTCTGCCCCGGCGGCGAAAAACTTATCCGGCACGAGACGGTCAGCTCCACCGGCCATGGGAAAGACACGGCGGACAAGCTGGTGACGTACGAGGAACCGCGCTGCGCGAGCTGCCACACCGAACACAAGGGCAGCCAGAAACTCGTTCAGATGCACGACAACCACTGCACGCAATGCCACGCCAATCTGACGATCGCGGGCGGCGGCACGCCGGCCACCGCCCCAAAAATAGCAAGCTTCGCCGACGGCCACCCCGAATGGCGCGTGCTCAAGCCCGAACCGAGCCATCCCGATGGAAACGATCCGACACCGATCCGGTTCAACCACAAGAAACACATGCCTCTGCTTTACGATCCCTCGTCGAAATTCGGCGTGCGGGCCATGCTCTGCGCGGATTGCCACAAGTCGACCGAAAGCAACCTCGAGCCGATGTGCGAAGACTCGACGCGGCTGAAAGCGTTCGAAGCGCTCATTCCGTCCTCCGATCTCGACGCGTTTTACGACAATCTTCTGCCGAACGCCGAAGCGCACGATATCTTGAAATACAAATTGACCCGCGCGGACATGCGCAAACTCGCGGCGGACGTTCTGGGCAACGCGGCGTTAAGCGACCGGCTTGAAAAATTGCGCGACAAAGGGGGCTGGAGGCAATTGCTGTTCAACGCGCTGTTGAATGCGATCCGCGACCGCATCGGCGGCGGTCCCAATTCGGCCCTCGCCTCCATGAAGGCCGATTCGGACGAATTGAAACTTTTCGAGAATTTGGTCACGCCGGAGGAACTCAATAAATTCCTGGACGGAGTCGCCGAAGGCACATTCCAAAACGGAGTGGTCAAGGCCAAATTGGAGCGTGCGGAGATTCGCAAATTGGCCGTGGACGCGTTCGACAACCGGGAGTTCAACGACCGGCTGATCGAACTGGTTGATAAAAAAGCCTTCAAGGCGATGGTCGAAAAAGCGCTCGCGAGCCTGATCCAGGAACGCCTCGGCAACATCGCCGGACACGGACAAAACCGCTACATGATTCCCATCACATACGAGCGGAGTTGCGCGACGGAGTGCCATTGGCACAAACTGCCGGCCGTGAAATTGAGCGACAATTCGGTCGTCACGCCGCCCCATGGCAAGGCTGCGGAGGCGCGGCGGGTTTTGCGCAGCGCGATCTACGCCGACGCGGTGCGCCAGGCGTTGAATCCGCCCGTGCTGTCGCCGGATGAAAAAGCCACGAAGGAGCTCGTCAAGCGGTTGCGCGACGAACTGGAAAAGAAGTCGGACGCCACTGCGCTCGCAGGCAAAGACAAAACCGCAAAGAACAATGCGCTGGTCGAGACGCTCAATAAAACCGCCAAGGAACCCTATGTTTTCCTGACCGGCATGTTCAATCCCGACGAAAGCATCCAGATCATGGGCGGGCTGCTCGATCAGAATACCATGAAGCGCTATTCGAAATTGAAGGACGACAAGAAGGGCACGCTTAATGAGAATATGCTCAACAAAATGGAGGAGTTGATCAAGGCATTCGTGGAAGAGCGCCCGTTGAATGCGGCCGCGATCAATGCGCTGGCCGAAGAGAAACTGGCGGAGGCGACGAAGAAACTTTTTGAGCCCAAAGAAGGGGTGCGCTCGCGAAACGAAAAAGGCGCGTGCCTGTTCTGTCACGAACCCACGGCCAAGCCGTCGTCCAGGTCGGACAACAGCGAAGTCGTGGCCGATGTCCACATTTCGGTGCGCTGGCTGAACCACTCCGTCTTCAATCACGAAACGCACCGCGTGATCGATTGCGAGTCCTGTCACGCCCAATCGAGAACCAGCGAAAAAACAGCCGACGTGCTTCTGCCTGGAATTCAAAAATGCCAGGAATGCCACAATCCAAAAGGCGCGCGCATGGATTGCATCGAATGCCACATCTACCACGACAAATCGCATCAGACACGCGACCGGTTTGTGTCCATCGCGGACTTGATGAAAGTGGGCGCGGGCGGCGTCAAGATTCGGGAAAAGGATTGCGGCCAAAAGCTGCCCGAAAGCACGGACAAGCCGCCGGGAGAAGACAACCCGCCCGGCAATGACCCGCCCAAGCCCGGCGACGAGCCGCCCAAGCCGGGAGATGGCCCGCCCAAACCTGGCGATGGGCTTCCAAAACGGGGAGACAATGCGCCGAAGACGGGTGATAAGCCGGCACCGAAATAGGACACTCTATTTACCATTTTTCATTTACCATTTTTCATTTGCCATTTCTCATTTGCCATTTCCTTCGGTTGATCTACGCGATAAATGGCAAATGGAAAATGGTAAATGTATCCGGTTTTTGCTTGCAAGCGCATGGGATTGACTAGAATGTTTTTTTCAATTGCCGGGGGAGTCCAGGGCTGTGAGCCTTTGACCGGCGCACGAAGAGTGGTTTACAGATTGCCGTTCGCCGGCAGTGCCGGAACGAGGGAGAGTACTTTGGCAGACAAACGCAAACGCAGGATGGAAATTCGGATCAAGCGCAAGAAGCGCGCGAAACGCAAAGTCGAAGCAGGCTTCAAGAAGGTCATCACGCACTCCGGTGGCCGCCGCAAAGTCAAGTTCATCAAACCGGCGGAATGAAGCACGGCATGGCAGCAGTGTGTTCGGTGGTAGATCGGAATAAGTTGCAGAAAGGGGCCGTTTGCATGCGTCAACGTCCCTCTTTAACCGCACGGTTCTTTTCAGACACCTCCCCCTGATGGTTCTCTATGCTTCTGCGCGCCATTATCAGCGATATCCATGGTAATTTGGAAGCGTTGCGCGCGGTTCTTGCCGATATCGAAAAGCGCCACGTCGACGAAATAGTGTGCCTGGGAGACGTGGTCGGCTACGGCCCGAATCCCATCGAATGCGTCAAAATCGTCCGCAAGACGTGCCGCTGGAGTCTCTGCGGCAATCACGACGCGGCGCTCTTCATGACTCACGCGCTGGGTTTCAACGAAAGCGCCGCCAAGGCCATCTCGTGGCAGCGCAATAAAATGAGGCCCGGAGTCTTCAGTCTTCCCGGAAAGCTTGCGCGCTGGATGTGGCTCGAAAATCTCCCTTCCCTGCGCCGGGAGGGCAAGGTGCTGTATGTTCACGCCTCTCCGCGCGATCCGCTCATGGAATACGTCCTCGAAGAAGACTTCACGGACAACGGTTTCGGCGCGTCTGAAAAAGCCACGGAAATGTTCGAGCATTTCGATTGGTTGTGCTTCGTCGGCCACTCGCACAGGCCCGGAGTAGCCACGCACGATTTCAAATGGATCAAACCGGCGGATCTGGCGGAGATGAGCTACACGCTTCCGCAAAACAAAAAGACGCTGGTGAACATCGGCGCGGTCGGCCAGCCGCGCGACAAAAACAAAGACTCCTGTTACGTGCTCTTCGATGGAAAATCGGTGCGCTACCAGCGCGTGCCGTACGACGTCGAAACCACCATGAAAAAAATGGCCGCAATCCCCGACCTCGACAAGCGCCTCGCCGACCGCCTGGCTCATGGCAGTTGAACGGCGAAGAAACAGCCTTAAACATCAAATCGCGCGGATCTTCGCGAATCTTCACGGATAATTCTTGGATGTTTTTTTGTGCGCCGCACCAGTGAAGGAGTGGCATTTTTGCATTCATGATTAATGTGGTCGCTCACTGGTGTATTTTAAGAAAGATCACTGGAGCTTATCATGCGAAAATGGCGCATTGCCGGAATCAATTTCGATCACATGCACATGGGCGACAACTTGCGCATGGCGTTCGAACATCCCAACGCCGAGATCGTTGCGCTGTGCGACGAACAGCCGGCGCGCATGCTAAGCGCGCTGTGCAATTTCAAGCTTCCCGCCGAGCGCGCGTACACCGATTACCGCGCGTGCCTCGAACAGACGCGCCCGGACCTCGTGCTGCTCTGCCCCGCCACGGCGAAGCATGGCGAGTGGGTCGAAAAAGTGGCGCCGTTTGGCGTCCACGTCATCGTTGAAAAACCCTTTGCCGCGTCGCTGACCGAAGCCGATGCCATGATCGCGGCGATGAAAAAATCGGGCAAACGGCTCGCGATCAACTGGCCATTGCGCTGGTTCGCGCCGTACGTCACCGTGCGCCGCCTGCTCGACGAAGGCACCATCGGCGAAACCGTCGAGTTCCATCACTACGGCGGCAACCGCGGGCCGCTGTGGCATCTGGCCGACAAGATCGAAGTGACCGCCGACGACGTCGCGAAGCAGAAGCCGCACAGTTGGTTCTACAAGAAATCCGAAGGCGGCGGCTCGCTGCTGGATTACATGGGTTATGGCGCGACGATGGGCACGTGGTTCCAGAACGGCCGCGCGCCGATCGAAGTCACGGCTGTCGTCGACGAACCCGCCGGACTCGAAGTCGACGAACACAGCATCACGGTCGCGCGCTACGCTCACGGGCTTTCGAAGATGGAAACGCGCTGGGGCACGTTCACCGATCCGTGGATTCTGCAGCCGCAGCCGCGCTGCGGATTCGTGGTGGTCGGCACGGAAGGAACGGTGAGCGCGTACGACTACGACAAAACGCTCCGCGTGCAGACGCGCCAGCGTCCCGAAGGCTTCGACATGCCGCTCGACACGCTGCAATTTCCCGGTCAGAACCCCGTGCAATACGTGCTCGATTGCATCGAAAAAGACAAGCCGATCAAAGGTCCGCTGTCACCCGAGTTAAGCCGCATCGGCCAGCGCATTGTCGATACGGCCGTGCTGAGCGCGCGCGAAAAACGGACGGTGAAATTGTTGGCCTGATGCCATGCAAGCTGGAAGCCCGCATGGTGTCGCTCTTAGTTTATTCGCACTTTTTTTGCGGCTAGTCGGTTTAGATAGGGTGTCACACTCGCGCAAATGGAATCAATACGAATGCCGATGGTTTCAAAATTAATGCATTTCTCAAAGTTCCTCTCCTGTGCCGCGCTTTTATGCGCGGCGGCCAAGCTCCATTCTTCAGATGTTGCCGTTGACTATGCGAAAGCCGGCTATCCGTTCATCGAAAAGCATTGCATTGAATGCCACGGCGAGAAGGTGAAGAAGTCCGGCGTTTCGCTGATTCAATACAAAGACGAAGCCACCGTCGCGAAGGATCGGACGCTGTGGAAAATGGCGCTGACGATGGTGCTCTCCGGCGAGATGCCGCCTGAAAAAAAACCTCGTCCGACACCCGCCGAAATCGACGCGTTTGCGCGCTCCGTCGGGGGCGTTTTCGAACGCGGCGACCGCGATTCGAAGACCAGCGCCGGGCATGTCGCCATGCGGCGCTTGAATCGCACCGAATACAACAACACCGTCCGCGACCTGCTCGACATCGATTTCAACGCGTCGGAAGATTTTCCCGCCGATGAAGTCGGGCACGGTTTCGACAACATCAGCGACGTTCAATGGATTTCCGCCGCCCACATGGAGCGTTTCCTTGCCGCCGCGGAAGCCGTCGCCCAGCGCGCCGTTGCCGTCGAATTCGTCAAGCCCCCGCTCCACCAGCAAGGCGGGCCGTATCTCGAGCCCGCAGGCCCGCAAGTGCCAAAAGATAAATTCAGACTCATCAGCGGCGAGAAACCCGCCGATGCCATCTCCACCGGCCCGCTTCACACGCCCTATAAAATGGCGCCTGACGGCCGCTACATTTTTCGCGCAAAAATGTACGGCACGGTCGAAGCCGGAAAGACCGTGCGTGTGGCGCTCTTGGGGTGCGGGAAGAATGTTCCTAAACCCGCATCGGACGCGGACGCCGCGACTCTGTTTGGTGCCGCGGTGAAGAACCTGCGCCCGTTTCAGATTCTTGAAATCGTCGAAATCAAAGCCCGGACCGAAAAAGACGCTCAAAAGCTGGAGATTAAACTGCCCGCCGGCTTCGTCATGGAGCGCGGCGCGCTGGCCATCGTGAAGCCGCCCGAAGGCGAACCGATTCCAAAGGTTTTTGTCGAGTACCTGTCGCTCGAAGGCCCGCTCGACACGCGCCCGCCGTTTCAGCGCAAGTCCCTCGAACGTCCGGCGGAGAAACCCACGGACGTGTTCACGCACGAGTTCCTGCCGCGTTTCGTTTCCAAAGCATTCAGGCGTCCCGCCCGGCCGGAGGAAGTGAGTCGTTATATCAATGCCATTGAGGAAGCTGAAGCGCACGGCGAACAGTGGGAAACCGGTTTGCGGCAGGCCATTCAGGCCATCCTGGTCTCGCCGAAATTCCTCTTCCGTCCGGAACTCGAATCGCAATCCGCCAGCCCCGGCCTGCAGCCGCTTGGCGAGTACGAACTGGCGTCGCGCCTGTCGTATTTTCTCTGGAGCAGCATGCCGGACGAGGAACTGTTCGCGCTGGCCGAAAAGAAAACGCTCAGCGCGAATCTGGAAGCGCAAGTCCGCCGCATGTTGAAAGACCCGAAGTCGCGCGCGCTCACCGACAACTTCGCGATGCAATGGCTGCAACTGCGCCGCTTGAACAACTTCAATCCGGACGCGAAACTTTTTCCAAAATTCAACGCCCAGCTCAAGAGCGCGATGCTTGAAGAATCGGCGCTCTTCATCGACGCCATCATTCGCGAGAACCGCAGCATTCTGGACATAATCGACGGCAATTTCACGTACTTGAACGAGCCGCTCGCGCAGCACTACCGCATTGCCGACACGCACGGCAACCGCGCGGGACAAAAGGGCGTCAAGAATCCGGGGGAGCCCATCAAGGGCAACGACTTCGTGCGCGTCGAATTGAGCGACCCCGAACGCGGCGGGTTGCTGACGCAGGCGAGCGTGCTGGCCGTGACGTCGAATCCGACGCGGACCTCGCCGGTCAAGCGCGGCAAATGGGTGCTCGATCAATTGCTCGGCACTCCCCCGCCCCCACCTCCACCCGACATTCCCAGCCTCGAAAAAGAAGAGCTCAAGGGAACGATGCGCGAACGTTTGGAACAACACCGCGCCAATCCGAGCTGCGCCAATTGCCATGCGCGCATGGACCCGATTGGTTTTGCATTTGAGAATTACGATTCGACCGGAGCATTTCGGACGCAGGACGGCGGCAAGCCCATCGATGCCTCCGGCGCGCTGCCGAACGGCCAGACGTTTGCCGGCGCAGCGGAACTGAAAGCGATCTTAAAAAAGAAAAAGGATCTGTTTAGCCGCTGCGTCTCCGAAAAAATGCTGACTTATGCGATTGGGCGCGGCGTTGAGGTGTATGACAATCAGAGCGTTGAGCGCATCATGGAAGCGTTGGCGAAGGACAATTATCACTTTTCAACGCTGGCCATCGAGATCGTCAAGAGCGAACCGTTTCGAATGCGAAAAGGGAATTATTGACTACAGCATAGTCAAAGTAGACGCTCATTCCAAGAGCGGACTGGAATGCTGGACGAATGACGCAAGCAGGTCTTTCCGATTGCGCAGATGGGTCAGTTCGCCATGCAGGCGTGTGCGCAAATCGTTCGTGTTT
>JBBRQD010000049.1:0-38152 GCA_038227045.1 Planctomycetota bacterium | reverse complement strand
TGCTCCTCAGCAGAGCTCGCTTCCGTTTCGCTGGTCAAGTTGGATCGTAAAGAAAGCCTGCTTCAGCGCAACGATCGTTGCCCAGGCGAACCGGGAAATCTAATTGTCGTCGGCCGGAGGAATGATTGTCGCTGGACAAACATCCTCCACCGAAAACCCAGCCTGCAAAAAAACATCCAAATCCTCCCACCGCATCCCCAACGAAGCCGCCTGCTCAATCAAAACAACAGTCCGGCTGCGCTCAACGCCATCCTCATCAACCAAAGAAGAAGTTCGTAGTTCCGCCTTCAGGCGGTCCGGAGAAGAATTTGTCGAAGAAGTAGAATCAGACTTAATCATTATGGCACTCCCGAAAAAGCAATCAAAAAGCCCCCTAAAAAAGGGCATTTTTGATCGGATTCCAAGGACTTGCGCTTGCGCGCAAAGTGCCGATCACCATTACTGTAAATATTACCCTATTATAATTCGATTGTCAAGCCGAATAATTAATAAATCACCGCGTGCTAAACTCCGGTCCAGATCATCCTGAAAATTAGAGTGGCCTGTCGCCGTTTTTGCTCTACAAATTGCATATTCAGCGTCAGTTTGAAGTCCGCAACGAAGCAGACGGGCCTGTCCCGCCGAAAAATCGGTGCGAGGGTTTTGTCCGGTAGCTCTAAGCGACAGATGTGTATAAAGACAAGATACAGGAGGTGGGTCTATGAATAAGGTTATTTCGCTGGCGAAACTCGACACTCTGGATCGGCGCGCAAAAATGGAAGTGGCAACGGCGGACATCGTCGTCGGCCTGAAGGAACGGTACCCCGAGTCTCAAGGCTTTGTCTATAAAGTCCAAGACCGGCTTGCCAGTTGGGCTTGGCCGAGCGGCACGAAAATGTCGGAGCGGGAACTTCTGCGCACACTCGACCCCCAGACTGTCAAATGCGCGTTTCGCCGGGGCATCCGCGTGACAAAGGGTCTCAGATGGGGACTCACTATGGACATTCAAACCACTGAACGGGAGATGACCGGCCTCCAACTCAACGTGCTTCGTGAGTCGCCGTTGTCAGTTATCATCGGAATTTCTGGTGTGCTGGCGGGCATCGTCGCGGCCGTGGGCTACGGTTTCCAAATCGGTGCCTTCAAGGATGATTTTCGAAACCTTATCATCGCGATATTCATAGGCTTTGCGATCGGCGCCGGTCTCGCTCTGATCGGCTGGTTTATTTCGCGTACGCTTGAAAGCCTCAAACCGCAGGAGGCACAGGAGATCTTCGATTCCACCGGAGAACGCATTACCCGCGCCATGTTCGGCGCGTCGTGATTTGTCGATAAGAGGACAGTGCGCTCAACTTTTTCCGATCAATAATCGAGTGCACTGTCCCTTTATCGTCCCCTTATCATCTTCTATCTTCTAAGTGTGTATTTCAGTAGGAGCCGCGTCCAGATTTCGAACGGGAAGCCCACAATGGACAACGAAACACCCTCATTCCTCTCAAACCTCATCAACTTCCTAATCGCCGACGCGCGCGAATGGTGCAACGGCCGCATGTGGTTTTTGCGGGTGCCCGTCTGGTTGTGGCTCGCGTACATCGGCGTGAACCAATTCATGGACCCCGTGATGTACACCAGCCTTTTTGGCGGCATCAATCTGGGTATTCACGAAGGCGGGCATCTGCTCTTCGCGTTCTTCGGGCGATTTATCTGCGTCGCGGGCGGCACGATCGCGCAACTCAGCGCACCGGTGATTTCGATGTGGATTTTTTTCAAGCAGCGCGATTACTTCGGCATCTCCGTGTGCTTCGGCTGGCTGAGCACCAACCTGATCGGCGTCGGCGTCTACATGGCCGATGCGCAGGACATGGTCCTGCCACTGGTCACGGTCGGCGGTTCGTCGGAGAACCAGGTTGTGGGTCACGACTGGCGCTACCTGTTTACGAAACTCGGCGTGTTGGGTGAAGACAAGACCATCGGATTTTTGACGCGCGGGCTTGGGTCGTGCGCGCTGATTTTTGCGCTGGTTTCGGGGGCGTGGCTGATCTGGGAAATGTACCGGTCGGATGGGAAACGAAAGTTGGTGGTTTGACCGCGGAAACAGCAACGGCTTTTTAACATCGAATCGCGCAGATTTTCGCGGATGGACGCGGATAATTTTAGGGGGGTGAAGGGAAGGGGTGAAGGAATATTCGAAACAATTTCGCGCCGGTCGCGTCAAATACGGAATGGAGAACTGACACCATGCGCTTATGGCACATCACCGTCTTATTGTTCGTCGTTCACATCATGCCCGCAATGGCCGCCGACATTCCCGGCGATGCGTTGAAGGATTTCGGAGCCGAAGTGAAAGGCTTGCGCACCAAAGTCTCGCTGGTCAAAGCGGTGATTGCGGCGGGGCAGCCGGTTGAAATCCGGTTCGCCAAGCGCAATGTTTCGAAAGAGAATCTCGTCGTCTGGCACAGCGGATTCTGGCCGAATCACCAAATCGTTGTAAAGGACGCCCAAGGCCAGAACGCCGCATTGACCGCATTTGGCAAGCAAACGCGCGACGCGTTCAGCCCCGGCGGTGGTCGCGATAAGAACTATTCGATTGAAGTGAAGCCCGACACCGAAGACGCGACCGAAGGCAGCCAGGACCTCCTGCGCTGCTTCGACCTGTCAAAGCTGGGGAAATATACCGTTGAACTCATTTACGAAGAAAAACAAGGTGGGTGGGAAGGCCGAGTCGTTTCGAACACCGCATCGTTTGAAATCGTGAAATAGCTTTCGTCGACTGGTTGGCTCTGGAATTCGGGAAAAATTCTATTGCTTCCCGGCGGCATCACGTTACTATCCTTCCTCCAAATTTCGGGCGCGTACAAAGCGGCTTGTGTTGCCTCTTTTTGTGACCTCCGCCCAGAACACGGACCGACGCCTCTGCCAATTTATTGGATGAAAAGGGCGCGGACCTCAACCACGGGAGACACACCATGTCCTCAGCTACAGCGATTTTGGGCCGTAAAATTGGCATGACTCAGATTTTCTCAGACAAAGGCGAACGCATTCCGGTCACCGTGATCGAGGCGGGTCCGTGCAAGGTATTGCAGGTCAAGTCGGTCAAGTCGGACGGCTACAACGCCATTCAACTCGGCTTCTCCGACGCCAAGGAAAAGAACACGCCGAAGCCTGTCGTGGGTCACTGCGACAAAGCCGGCTCCGGCCCGAAGCGCTTCATCCGCGAAATTCGCCTGGGCGCCGAAGCGGTCGACAAGCTGGGCGACGACGTCACGGTCAGCATTTTCGACACGATCAAATTCGTCGACGTGACCGGCATCAGCAAGGGCAAAGGTTTTCAGGGCGTCATGAAGCGCCACAACTTCCACGGCATGCCGGCATCGCACGGCTGTTCGAAGCGCCATCGCGCACCGGGCGGATTGGGCCGTCAGAACTCCATTAATAAGGGCGTGCCGAGAGGCAAGAAGATGGCCGGGCACATGGGTTCAGAACGGGTGACGATCCAGGGCTTGAAAGTCGTCCGCGTCGATCTCGAAAACAACATTCTGCTGGTCAAAGGCGCGGTCCCGGGCGCGAACGGCGGCTACGTACTGGTCCACAAGGCCATCGTCGAAAAGAAGCTGGCGGACGCGATCGCGAAGGCGAAGGCCGCGAAGTAAGAACGAATTGAAGGATGAATAATGGTTCATCGGTTGTCCGTTTAAAATCAACGGCGAAGAGTGAAACGCAAATTGCGCTTCACTCTTCGCCGTTTCTGTTTTATCGTGTCCTATATGCAAAACAATCGTCCGCTCATATTTGCTGCCCTGTTGCCGCTACTTTTTTTGAGCGGCTGCGACCGGCAAGAATACGTCGTCGAACGCGAGCAAGCCCCCGCAATTATCAGCTCAACGTCCACCGGATCCGCGGACAAGACAGCGGGCACTAAGTCGAACTCAACCACGCCAAAAGATTCCAACGGCAACCCAGTCAAATCGGATGGCGATAAATCCGATGCTCCGAAGAGCGAGTTGCCCATCGCGTACACGGGATATTTGCTCGACGGTTTCGAAGGCCCGGAGTTCACCGTTTGGGGCTTTGATTCCGCCGACGACGAAGGCACCGCGCAGTACGTCGAAACCGGCGCGACGCAGGGCAAGAAGGCGCTCAAGATTACCCTGCGCGACAAGGGCAAGTCCGGCAAATTCAATCTGCGCCGCGACGTTCCGCTGGATCTTTCGCACGCCGCATCGCTGCTGATCGATTTCACCGCCCCCTCGGATAAATTTTCGCTGGCCGTGGCGCTGACATGCGGGCCGCACGATATTTACCAGGAATCCAAAATCGTCGATCTGAAGAAAGGCGCAAACGCGAGCGTGCGCATTCCGCTGACGGGCAATTCCTGGAAGAATGAAAAATCGAAGTGGGAATACTCCTCGCCGCCGGTGAATCTTCAGTACGTGCAACGCATCTGCCTGCTGATTTTCACGAACGGCGAATCGAGCGGCTCGATTCTGATCGACAATTTGCGCGTGGAACCCGACGAAACGCCGCTGCTCTCGTCCGGCTCGCTGGCATTGCGCGAATGGCGGCCACAACTCCTGGGCGTGCTCGGCGTGCCGGCGACGGTGGCGCAATATCAGAGCGTGGACGCGTACGCGTTTTTCCGCGCGAGCTACCGCGATTTCTTCGACTACGGCGACATCGCCACCGGAATCCGCGTCTACACGCCCTCCGGAAAAACGCTGGACGTGCGCGGCTTTTTCGCGGGAATGATGAACGCGCCCAAGGATGTTCTGGCGCAAAACGACGGCGAAGCCGTGCCGCCGCTGTGGGGTCCGATCGATCTGCCCAAACCGCCGGGCGAAAAGAAAAAGAAAAAGGGTGCCAAGCAGGGCGAGAAGAAAGAAGAAAAAGAAGAACCGAAGGATCCGGCGAAAGAAGCGGAGGCGCAGAAGCTTATTGATCTCACGGCCGCAGCGCGAATCCGATCCACTCGCTTGATGCCCGTCTGGGGCCTGCGCTTCACGCCGTTCGAAACGGGCCAGTACACGCTGCAAATTTACGTCCGCAATTCCGCCGGCGAAACGCGCAGCGAGGAACGCAAGCTGACCGTTCTTCCAGAGATCAAGAATCCGAAAACGCCCGGGCGCTGGGGCGGCAACGTGCGCGTCTCGAAGCGCGATCCGCATCAATTCGAATTGGCCAGCGGCGATCCGTTTTTTATCTACGGGCAGAACGTCTGCTGGACGCGCGACTGGACGCCGTACCTCGACAAAATGAAAGACTACGGCGCAAACACGGTGCGCGTTTGGCTGTGCCCGTGGGGTCTGGCTCTTGAGCGCAAGACCGAACCCGGCAGCTACGATCTCGAGACCGCCGAGCGCATCGACAAGCTCTTCGCCGACGCCGACGCAAAAGGCATTCGCATCATTTTCTGTTTCACGTTCCACGGTATGACGCAAAGCAATTGGGGCGATTCGCCGTACAACTCGGCCAACGGCGGGCCGTGCGGCCGGCCGGAAGAATTTTTTACGAACTGGAAAGCGAAGCAGCAATTCAAGCGGCTGCTGTCGTACGCGGCGGCGCGCTGGGGTTCGTCGCCGGCGCTGATGTCCTGGGAATTGATGAACGAAATCGACCTTGCGAAGTACACGTGGCCGGACGACGCCATTCATTGGGCGCGCGAAATGGCGGGACATTTGAAGGGCGTCGATTCGCACGGGCATTTGGTGACGGTCAGCGCGACGATGCCGAACACGCCCATCGATCTGTGGACGGATTCGCGCATCGATTGGGTGCAGATTCACGCGTACGGAACGGACGTCTCGAACCTGATGTTCGAGCGCTTGAGCCCGTTTCAAAGTTTGCAGAAGCCGGTGCTGATGGGCGAATTCGGCGGCGGCACGGAATCGCGCGACGACATCCCCGACCAGGACGGCGCGCGTCTGCAAGCGTCGCTGTGGCTCACCGCGTGTTCGCCATCGAGCGGCGCGGCGATGCCCTGGTGGTGGGACACCTACATCGAAACGCGCAATCTCTATCCCGTCATGGCCGCAGCGAAAAAATTCGTCGAGGGCGACGACCGGCGCGGACGCTATGGGCAGTGGGTCAAAAAAATGTACGACTACGGCGTGGAAGTCAGCGGCATCATGGACTCGCAAGGCGGCCGTTTTTACGTCCACAATCCGGAATGGGTGAAGACTCCAAGCGCTCGCAAAGGGCCGCTGCTGCCGAACCCGCAGCCCGTCGAATTGACCGGCATGAACGACGGCTTGTACTCGCTTGAACTCTGGAACGCAAAGGACGGAAAATTGCTAAGTACGCATCCTGCCTTAGCGAAAGAAGGAAAATTGACGATAACATTACCGGCGCGCGCGACGGAATTCGGAATCAAGCTGGATCGAAAGAACCGCGACGTGCTTGGGCTGAAATAGCCAGCGCGAAATTTCCGGTAGTGTCGGTGGGCCTGACGCAGTCGATCATGTCATAGAAGGAGTGCGATCATGTTTACAGTCGGATCAAAAAAGATTTCAATGGCGACGGCGTGCCTAATCGCGTTGCCATGGCTTGTGTCGGGCTGCGGAAGCACGCAGAAGAGTTCGTTCAGCAGCGGCACCGCGGCAGAGCGCAATCCGAACGAATACAGAGCGCAGGACGCGCAGCTCATCGAGCGCTCGAACAACGTCGCCGTCTACTCGTCGCCCGAAAGAGCGAAGCGTGCAATAGGCCGGCAGCCGGACAATGTGGTCGACGAAGGCAACGGCGTGGAGACGCACTATTACAACTCGGACGGCACGCCGACCTCCGAACGCCTCCGGCTGCGTTACAGCGGCGGCCGCTTGATCGGCAAGGAAATCCTCCCGCCCGACGCGAATGCCGACGTGCCCAAATCGAAGTCCTCGAAAAGCAACATCCCCACAAGCAACGACGCGAATTACATCGATATCCGCGAATACAATCCGAAGAATCCCAACACGAACAATTTGCGCCTGAACAAGCCCGCTGTGGCCAATCCCAGCGACAATGTCAACACGCCGGCCGGACGATAGTTCTGGAAAATCGGCGGAGTGCGGATTAAAAGAAACAGGCATCGGCGCGCAGCGTTGACGCCTGTTTCTTTTTCGGAGATTCAAATCGTGCCTCCTGCTCTCAGCCGTGCTCAAGTACGTCTCGTCGATAAAATTGCGATTGAGGAGTATGGAATTCCCGGCATCGTGTTGATGGAAAACGCGGCGCACGAAATCTCTGATTATTCATTCAAGGCGTTGGAATACCTTCTCGCGGACTTGACAGTAAAACCGGAATCCGTAAAAATTTCTGTCATTTGTGGCGGAGGCAATAACGGTGGCGACGGCTATGCTGCTGCCCGGCATTTGAGCATTTCCGGTCTCAATGTCAAAATTTTTGCCGTGTCTGATCCCCAAAAATTAGGCGGTGACGCTGCACTCGCTCGGCAAATTGTAGATAAGATGAATTTGGAATGCGTTGCTGTGCTGGACTCCGCTGGAATCAAGGCTGCGGCGCTTGAATGGCAAAATTCGAAACTCATCATTGACGCGATTCTAGGTACCGGCTTTGCCGGCCCGCTAAGACCGCATGTCGCTGAGGTGATTGCGGCGATCAATGCGGCATCGTATTCGCCGATTCGACCTATTGTGCTTGCAGTGGATATACCTTCGGGGTTGGACTGCGACACGGGGATTCCTGCGAAGCCGACGATTCGAGCCCATTTGACCGTTACTTTTGTTGCTCGAAAAATCGGATTTAAAAACCACTCCGCACAAGAAGTCTTGGGGAGCGTACTGGTTGCTCCCATAGGTGCGCCAATGGAAATTGTGGACCGCGTTTTGCAGATGGAAGAGAAAGAAGCAAAGTCCACGTAAAAATGGGAGGATTCGATGCAGAACGCGAACGAAATGGCACTCCCCGATCCAAACGGTCGGCACGAAAGGCTCGTCGATTATCTTTTCAAGAAGGCGGCGGCCGACGGCGCATTCGACAACCTGCCCGGCGCGGGCCAGCCCATTGCCGATCTTGAAGAGCCATACGATGAACTATGGTGGGCAAAGAAATTGATTGAGCGCGAAGATCTTAAGACAATCTTTCGCGACCGTTGATTCAGCACTTTTCAATGCCCTTCCCCCTCCACCGTCAACCACGGCGCAACAAAAAAAATCCCCCCCATAATCCCATAACCCACGGCCCATTCATACGCGGGCCGCAGCAAAATCGCCGTGTCGCCAGGCGTGAATTGATACGAATGCATCAGCCCGGCAAGGCACAAGATCACACCCGCCGCGCACCAATACGCGGCGGTCCTGAACTTGCGCTCGATCACCGCTACCGTCGCCGCCGACAAAATCATCGCCGAAAAAATAAATCCCTGTTCCAGCGCAAACGCCCCATGAATCCAAAGGTCTTGTTTCTTGAACACATCGATCAGCGGCGCGGCGAACAACGGTCCATCCTGAAGCTTGTAATCCAGCGCCGCGCGCAGACTCGATTTCATCATCACCGCGCCCCACGCCGCAACGCCCGGCAAAAGACCAATCACGACCGCGGGCGCATGGTCATGCGGGACCGTTTGAAACGCCTGCGCGGTGATCACGATGCCGATCCACAAAACAATCGCCATGCCGGCATCGATGGGCACCGCCCAGGCCAGATGCGCCAGCGTCCCCGTCACGCACACCAGTGCGATCGCAACGCAGTTGAGAATCGAATAACCCGCCCGCGCGCCCATCGCCTTCCAGCCGGGGTGGCCGATGTAAATCGTCGTCGGAAAGCACGACCCGAAGAGCGCCGCCGCAATCGATCCGCAGCCGTTGACCAGCAGCGACGGGCGCGTCGGATAACTGTCGCCCGCCGCCTCGGCCGATTCGATGTTTTGCAGCGACCCGATCAAATTGAACAAACCCATCGGGATGATCACCGAGACATATTGCAGCCAGTATTTTCCGTGAAACGACGCGATGAAATCCGCGACGACGGGAATGGGCGGATGAAAGCTGATCCCGCCCGGCCGCACACCGACGGGCGCAAGTCCGGTGATCCACGAAAGTATCGCGCCCAGCGCCACGGCGATGAGTCCGCTGGGCAGTCCGCCCTTGAAACGAACGCGCCCGAAATACGCCAGCAACACAATGCCCAGCGTCGTCAAGCCCACGATGGGGTGAGCATACGTTCGAAACAAAAATCCCAGCGAAATGAAAGTCAATGCAATGCCGGCGAGCGTCGAAAGCAGTGCCGCGCGCGGTGTGCTCTTGCGAATTTTTTCGGCGAAAAACGACCCCGCCATTTCAATCGCGCCAGATCCAAAACAGGCAATCAATCCCGCACGCCACGCTTCAAGCGAGGCTTCGTCGGCAGTCAAATGAAGTTCGTTGAGCGCGTACAATTTCGCCGGAAGCATGACCAGAAATACATGTGCAAAGACCGAAACAGTGTTAATTCCATAGGGCAAAGCGCAGATGTCCTTGCGCCCGGTTTGAATGCTGAGCTGCCGCGCCTGCCACGCGTAAAAGACATTGCCGACGATCAGTGAAATCGCCGCGCCGGGAAGGACGCGCCCGTACAGCAGCTCGTCGCTGAATCCCAGCACAAACGAACACAGGGATTTAATCAGCAGCAATTGGACGAAGTTGTCCAGCGCCAGGCCGAAAAAGCCATCAATATCTCCGCGCACAAACCACGGCATCGGAGCGCTCTTTTCAATGCTCATGAAATTTCTCCACAGCGCTTGATCAAATTGGAATGCCTGAATAGTACCCGTGCACCGAGTGTTCGACAACGGCACACGGGAGTAAAAAAGTGTATAACCGTTCCGCCCCAAGAAGAACGCAAACCCCAAAAGCATTCTTTGTGCCTCTTCGTGTCCTTTGTGTCTTTGTGCGAGGGCGTTTTTTTCAGAAGACAGAACGCGCAAAATATTTTTCACGCAAGCTTTTCGTAATCGATTCGTATCAGCAGCGACAAGAGTTTATTGCGACAGGGGACGAAAATATGCGTCGCTCCGCCAGACCTTTCTTATTAATCCTGCCAACGCTCATGGCAATGCTTGCTTTTCGCGTCGCTCTTGGAGCGACCGAAAACGACGTCGGCGAATCAGCCGAAGACGACACGATCAAGCGCCGCGTATATGAAGGCGTTTCCCGCGACGAAGAAAAAGGCTTCGCCCGAAAAAATCCGCCAAAACCAGGCGAATGGCTTTTCACGCAGCACGAACGCCCGCAACCTTTCGAGCAATACCGCGTCAACACGCGCGTGCGCCCCACGGCGGAACGCCGCACCATCGTCCTGCAGCCGCTGGGCGGGATGAACGCCGAACAGAAGCAGATGGTCGAAGACATGCGCGAATACGCCGAAGCGTTTTTCCAACTTCCGGCGCGCATTGAAAAGCCAATGGAGTTGAAAACCGACGTCCCCGGAAAAGACTTAAAGCGTCCGCCATTTCACAGCGTACGCCGCGAGGGCTACGACGCGCAATACAACGCCGATGTCATTCTCGATTCCATCTTAATCAAAAAAATCCCCGCCGACGCGGTGGTCTATCTGGGCATCACGATGGAAGATTTATTCTCCGGCGATCTCCATTACGTCTTCGGATTGGGAAGCATCGAACAGCGCGTCGGCGTCTACAGCCTCTGCCGCTACTTCCCCGAATTCTGGAACCAGAAGCGCCGTCCGGACGCTGAAGTCACCGCGCTGCGCCGCGCCTGCAAAGTCCTCAACCACGAATCCGGCCACATGTTCGGCATGCAGCATTGCGTGTTCTACGACTGCTCGATGAACGGCTCGATGAGCCTTCCGGAGACAGACGCGGCCCCGATTCATTTCTGTCCAGTATGCCAGAAAAAGCTGCTCTGGAATATCGGTTGCGACGCGGAGAAACGCGGCGAAGCGTTGCGCGCGTTTTATGCGAAGCACGGATTGAAAGAGGAGGCGGCATTCATGGAATCCAGTATGGTGCTCGTGCGCAAGTCTGCCGAATTGGAAAAAGCGCGACGCGTGAAAGACGAATGATTCGCAATATGGTAAAAGTGGCGGATGCAATTCCGCAAATCCACATTCGCCCTGGTGCTGGCGCTGCCGATAATTCTCTACATCGTCAACCCGCTGGGCGCGATGCTCTCTCAGAGCCTGACGCTGCCGGTGCTCGATTTTCGTGCGCGCCAAATGGGCTGGGATCCGGCGAATCAACCGTTCGCCGCGGGCATTCGACGGGCAATCTTTGAAAGCAAAACGCGCGAAGCCATCGGCGGCACGCTGAAACTTTCCGCGCTCAGCGTTCTGACCTCGGGCGCATGGGGGCTGGGTCTTGCGCTGCTCTGGACACGCCGTGAATTCCCAGGGCGTCGGTTTTTCGCGGCGCTGGGCTTTTCGCCAATGTTAATGCCGCCGCTCGTCGGCACGCTCGCCTTCGACGCGCTGCTGGGCGAAGCCGGCGTCCTGTGGCGGATTTCTCCGGACGCCAAATTCTGGGTCACGCCGTTTCTGCGCGTGCTATTGGTTCACACGTATTCGTTCGGCTGCTACACATTCGCGTTCGTGTCGGCGGCGCTGGAAAATTTGGACGCGTCGCGCGAGGAAGCCGCGCGAAGCCTGGGTGCCGGCCGCGCGAGAACTTTTTTCGCCGCGACGTGGCCTGCCGTGCGCGCGCCCTTGCTGGCGGCGGCCCTGGTGACATTCATGGCCTCCGCAGCCAGTTTCAGCGCACCGTACATGCTCGACAACGCATCGCGATATTTGACCGTTGAAGTCCTCAACGAACAAGGCGACGCCGGCTTGCAGCGCGGCTTGAGCGTGATCCTCGCCACGATCTCGCTGTCGGCCCTCCCGCTGTTTCTCTACTACGCAAAGCGCGGCGCGAACCAATCCGGCGCGGAGCAGGGAATCAAGGGCGAATTGCGACGCGGGTTGCCGGCCGCCAAATCAAGCGGTTCACGAGTTGTGCTGTCGCTGCTCGCGTCAGTTCCATTGCTCCTGCCTCCGCTAATGGCCGTCGCGGGGGTATGGACCAGCGGCGGCAACAGCGAAAATTCCACAACGCCATTCGGCGTGTTTCGCAGCCTGAATGCAGACGATTGGCGCGCGCTCGCCCGTAGCATGGTGTATGGCGTGGCGACAGCGCTGATCTGCATGACCCTCGCCGCGTCGATTGCGGTGGCGTTGAAATCCGCAAACAAATGGGCCGCGTTCCCAGTGGAATTCGGAGTAATGCTCGCCATGGCGCTCCCGGGCAGCGCGGTCGCGGTGGCCTTGTTGAGCGCATTCAACCAGTCATCGTGGCCAGCGTTCGGCCTGGCGCTGGGCGGCGGACACGCGATTCTGATTCTCGCGTATGTCATTCGAACTCTGCCGCTCGCGGTCCGCCCCGCGCGCGCCGCGTATGACGCCCTCGGCAACGATTATTCCGACGCAGCAAGCAGTCTCGGCGCGCGCACCGGACGCATTTTTTTCTCAATCACGCTGCCGCTGATTTTTCCATCGCTGCTGGCCGGCGGCCTGCTGTGTTTCATCACCGCTGCGGGCGAGTACGTGGCCTCAACACTCCTTTATAGCCCAGACACGCAACCGGCCAGCGTGCGCATCTACGAAGTATGGCGCGAAGACGCGCCGAAGGCGCACGCACTGGCGATGTGCCTGATGGCGGCGTGCGCGGCGGGAGCGCTGGCGTCGCGTTTCTTTGGATCGCGGCGCTGGAATTCACAATCCTGAAAGTTGAATCCATGAGATCGGTCTTGTAATGTCATCGATTAAAGGTACAGAGAATCCCGTTCGCCCTCAATTCCTGAAAGTGCTGAAACATGATGCGCCATCGAAACGCCTTCGTTCTTGCAATCGTTTTTTGTGCGTGGTTCGCGCAGCCACTTCGCGCCGCCGACCCCTCCTTCGAACGCGGCGCGGATTTTATCCGCAACGAATTGCGCGCGGCCGCAAGCGGCATCCGGGCGCTGGCGCTCGCCGCGCATCCCGACGACGAAGACGGTGCCACGCTGAGTTTCTTGCGGCGGGCCGGCGTCGAAACGCATATCTGTTTCTGCACGCGAGGCGACGGCGGACAGAATGAAATCGGGCCGGAAACAGGCCTTCAATTGGCGGCGCTGCGCACGAAGGAAATTGAAGAAGCGGCGGCGATTCTCGGCGCAAAACCGTGGTATCTGAATCTGCCCGATTTCGGATTTTCAAAATCCGTCGAGGAGACGATGGACGTCTGGAAACACGACGTCGCGCTCGAACGGCTCGTGCGCGTTATCCGGCGTATTCGTCCGCACATAATAATCACCAATCACAATCCGGACGGCACCGATCACGGACACCATCGAACTGCCGGAAAGCTGCTCGTCGAAGCATTCGACGCTGCCGCTGATCCGGCAAAATTTACAGCGCACATCGAACAAGGGTTAAAGCCCTGGGCAATCTCGCGCATTTACCTACGCTCCTTTACCGCGGAGGGCGCGGCATTCAGCGTCGACGTTTCAAAGCGCGACGGAGCGTCCGGGCTGAGTCCCTCGGAGATCGGCGCGTTCGCCCTCTCGCGGCACTTCAGCCAGGGCATGCTCCGCGATTTAAAAGCCGGCGAACGCGAACTGCGCCACTTCTCGATTCTCAAATCGCGAACGCCCGACGATGCGAAAGCCGCGTCGATGCTCGAAGGCATCAAAACGCCCGATGGATCCGGATCGGAAACAGCGTCGAAACTCGCCGATTCAATCGATGCCAAAATGCTCGAGAGCGGCGCGCTGGCGCAACAACTCGCCGCGACGCGCGAGTCGATGAAACTCAATGCCGATTCAAGCGTCCATTTCAATCGCGCGCTCGTCGAGGCGCTGGGGCTAAAATTGGAAGTTCGCAGCGAAGACGAATTCATCACGCCGGGCGAGACCGCGAAAATTTCAGTGCGCGCGGCAAACACGGGACCGTTGCGCGTGTTGGTGCAGAAGCTTTCATTCAAAACAGAAGCAAAAGGATGGGCGTTCGCCGAAGCGAAACCCGCAAAGGAATTGAAGAGCGGCGATGCCGAGACTCAGGAAATCGAAGTGAGTGCCGGCAACGACGCACCACTGTCGTATCCGCCCGAAGAGCACATCTTCGAGCACGAAACCGCTGGCACGGTGCTCACGGCGGTTGCGGAGTGCGAATTCTTGATCGGGCCGCTGGATGGCCCCCAGCACAGCACGCCAATCACGCTCGAAGCATCGGTTCCTCTCGGGCTGGCGGCCCCGTACACGTTTTCGCTCTCGCCCAATCCCCTGCTGATTTTCAGCGATTCGGCGATGGCGAACGACGACAAGGACGCGGCGCATTTCAAACTGCTCGCCAAATGCAACAAGAAAATCAAGGAGCCCGTCTTCCTCGCCGCCGCCATCGGCGACAAGCCCAAGCCCGGCGAGACCGGAAAAGTGCTGCCGCTCGAATTCAAAGGCGACACGGCGGTCTGGCAGTTCAACCAATGGTTCTCCGTCGAAAAATTGAACGCGGGTGTCGAGATTCAAACGCACGTCTGGGACGCCAGCGGATTCTACGTGACGCCTGTTCTCACTGTGCGGCGCGTGCCAATGGACATGCCGGTCAACATGCGCGTGGCGCTGGTCAAAGGAGTCGACACGCAGATGCAAAATGCGCTGAAGCGCATGCAGGACGCGGGCGTCGCGCGCGGCACGCTGATCGTCGAAACACCGTCGGACGACGAATTGCTCACGGCGGATCTCAACAAATACCAGGCCATCATTCTGGACATCCGCACGACGCAGCAGCGCCCGGCGATCCGCAAAATGAAGGAGCGGTTGAAGGCGTTCATGAACGAAGGCGGCACGGTCGTGTGCATGTATCAAAAAGATTTCGATTGGAACAGCAGCGGCGCGCGCGGCGTCGGATTTTTTCGCGGCGTGGGCGGCGGCGGCGAACTCGCGCCGTTTTCCATCGAGCTTTCATTCGATCGCGTCACGCGGGAAGACGCGCCGGTCGCGATTCTCGATGCGCGGCACCCGCTGCTCCTGCGGCCATGCAGAATCTGGGCGAAAGATTTCGAAGGCTGGGCACAGGAGCGCGGCGCATATTTTCCAAAGAAGTGGGCACCCGAATACACGCCGCTGCTGTCGAGCCACGATCCCGGCGAAAAGCCGCTCGACGGCGGATTGCTCGCCGCCGACGTGGGCCGCGGCGCATTCATTTACACCAGCTATTTCTGGCACCACCAATTGCGCACGGGAGTGCCCGGCGCATACCGGATGCTGGCAAACATGCTGAGCTACGCCCGCATGAAACGCGACGAAAAACCGTGAGAACTTGGGTGGCCTAGCCCATCGGGCTGGGCGCCGCAGGCGCAAGAAACCCCACCCTAACCGCGCGCATTTCTATTTTTCGTATGACAAGGGAGAGACTTCTTGTCGCTTCGCGACCCACCCGCCTGCGGGGTGGGCCACCCCATCACAATGTGTAGTTTCAATTTCAATGTGCGGCACGCGCGATTTTTTGTATACTCTCCGCATGAGTTCATGTGCCCGCTGCCATCGCAATCTTTCCGCTGAAAAACCCGTCCGCCTTCCCGATGCGCTGGAGTATTGTGCCGCATGTTGTGAGAGCATGGCCACAGATGCGTTCGAGATGGAGACCGGCGAACCGTTCGTGAAATGGATCGAGAAGCATCCCAAATTGACGATGCGCTATCAGCCCATGGAATTGAGCGTGCGCCGGTTGTCGTTTGTGTTTCCGCTGTGCATCGCAATTGGCGGAGTGGGTGTCGCCCTGTTTGGATGCGTCCAATATTTTCGCGCGTCGCTGCCCATGGAATACCTGGCCGCGTACATGCTGGCGGTATTTGTTCTGGTGGGCGCGGTATTTTTTGTCTTAAAAAAGGACGAAGGGAAGGGGACCGGCGCGGCCAAGTTTCTGGCGAGCATCTTGGCGTTTCTGCTGCCCGCCGCGGCAATTGCGGGCATCTGGAAATTCGGCCATCCCGCCGCAACGCTGGTGACGGGTCTTTTTTCCGCGGCTCTTTTCGGCGCGCTCTCCACGCGCGGACTGCAGGCATACCTGCGCGCCAAGGATTTCGAATTGACCCTCGAAAACAGCCAGTTTCGCCTCGTTCACGGTAAACACATCGCGACGTTCAATGCCCGCGACGTGACGCGCGCGTGCGTCGTGCGCCCCGGAACGGTCGGCGCATTGGAGGGCGCGCTGGGATTTAAGGACGGCAGCATGTTGACGCTCGATTCGTGCTTGAGCGATCTGCACGCGCTCGGCGTGGTCATGGACCTGCGCTTCCGCGACGATTTTCCGCCGAGCCCTGACGATTTGGCCCGGCTGCGGCGCGACAAGTTGCGAAAGATCAGAGGACTGGCGGATTGAGGACTGTACGCAGCCGCAATTTTCGCTATACTTGCGGTAAGAATACAAACAGCGGCGCGAGGAACTATGAAAGCCATAATCGAACAACTGCGAACGCTCAATGAAATCGACGTGCGAATCGGGATTGTCAACAAGGATGTCGAACGTCTGCCGCGGGAACTGGCCGAAAAGCAAGCGCCCATTAAATCGCTGGCGGCGGCGATCGAACGCGCCAAAGCGGACATTCTCAAACTGAAGATTGATGCCGACTCGGCGGACCTGGACGTCAAAGCCGGCGAAGAAGCGCTGAAGCGTCTGGCCAATCAAATGAACATTCTGAAGACCACCAAGGAATTCGACACCATCCGCCGCCAGATGGACGCGCAGCGCGGATGGAACAAGGAGAACGACGAGAAGGAATTGAAGCTGCTCGAACAAGTCGAGGCAAAGCAAAAAGAAATTGAAAAGAACCAGGCGGCGCTGGCCGAACTCGAACTGACAACGGGAGCGGAAGCCCAGCGGATTGAGAAGGAGCTGGCTGAACTGGGCGCTCGCATCGACGAATTGACTGCCGAGCGCAACAAGCTCGCGCCGGAAATTCCCGAAAGTGAGCTGGCCATTTATTCGCGGATCGCGAACCGCGGCGTAGTGGCGATCGCGTTTGTAAAAGGCGGCAATTGCTCGCTGTGCTACATGCGGCTCCCCGCCCAAATTCAAAATCTCGCATTGATCGGCCGCGAGTTGGTCTGCTGCCCAAGCTGTGGTAGAATACTGACAGCGGAGAAGAAGCAATAGTTGAACTTCTACGTGAATAAAGATCCGGTATTGGGCTTGACGTTTTGTGATTTCTATCTATAGTCCTTCCTCTCGCTTCGCTGGAGGCGTCGATCCGGAGCCAGGCCCCATGCAACGGGTGGGGATGAACCTGGTCAGGGCGAAAGCAGCAGCCATAAGTCTTTTAACTCGTGTTCGTGGATCACCTGGCTCTGGTTTGACGCCTCCAGAAAATGAATAAAGCCGCTTCGAATTTCGAGCGGCTTTTTTCGTTTTTGGGCGCTGTCGATTCGTGTTAAGATATTCGAATTCAATGGATGCCCAGACATGGCCGCGAAAGCGACTGCCGCAAAATTAAAGACCGCCGATGCCCCGAAGCCCTACGTCGTCTTCGCGCGGCGCTTTCGTCCTCAGACGTTTGCGGATGTCGCCGGACAAACCGCGGTCACCGCGGCTCTGCGCCAGGCCCTCGTATCCGGCCGGCTCGCGCAGGCGTATCTGCTCTGCGGCCCGCGCGGTGTCGGCAAGACCAGTCTTGCGCGCATTTTTGCCAAAGCCTGCAATTGCCTCAATGGCACCGGACCCAACGGCGCGGCGGAAGAACCCTGCAATGTGTGCGGCGCGTGCACCTCGATTCAGGAAGGCAGCAGCCTCGATGTCATCGAGATGGACGCCGCGACGAACCGCGGCATCGAGGAAGTCCGCTCGCTGCGTGAAAACGTCGGCATCGCCCCGGCGGAACTGCGCTACAAAGTCTACATCATCGACGAAGTCCACATGCTCACGCGCGAGGCCTGGAACGCGTTTCTCAAGACGCTCGAAGAGCCGCCCGCGCACGTGAAATTCATCTTCGCGACAACCGATCCCAACGACGTGCCGGAAACCATCTTAAGCCGCTGCCAGCGCTTCGACCTGCGCCGCATATCGCTCTCCGACATCGTCAAACGCCTGCGGAAAATCTGCGAAGCGGACAGCATCGCGTTCGAGGAAGCCGCGCTCTCGCGCATCGCCAGCCTGGCAAAAGGCGGCTTACGCGACGCCGAAGGCATGCTCGACCAGGCTGTGAATCTCGGCGGCGGAAAGATCACCGACGCAATCATCCGCGACCTTTCAGGCGCTGCGCCGGACGAGCTGATCTTCGAAATGCTGAAAGCGTGCGCGGCTGGCAAGACATCGGAGGTGCTCGCCAAGTCGCACCAAGCGCTCGAAGCGGGCGCCGATCCCGACGACATGCTGTCGGTCTTGAGCGAACGGCTGCGCTCGACTGTGCTCTCAAAAGTCTGCGGCGCGGAATCGCCGCTCCTGGAAGGACAGACGCATCTGAAGGACGCTTACGTTGAGTTGGGCAAAGTGCTGAGCGAAGACCAGTGCCTGATGCTCATTCAATTGTTTACGAACGCGCGGCGGCAAATGCGCGACTCTGCCCAGACGCGTTTGCCATTGGAAGTCGCGCTGATCCGCGCGTCGCGCGCACGCGACTTGATCGATTTGAGCAAGCTGGCCAGCGTCCTGGAATCCGGTGCTGGAAAATCCGTGCAAGGAGGCGCGCCGCCCAATCCGAGTGCGCGTCCGCCGAATGCGTTCAACACGGAGGGCGCCCGCCCAAACTGGGAAGGCCGACCGGCTACCGATAAACTTCAGCCGGCGGCCGCTCAAATGGTCCACAGTGCGCCCGTCGCGTCCGCAAATCCTCTCGACACATTGCCCCGCGCGATTGAAGCGATCAAGGCGCAAAAAGGCGGCCCGGTGCTGGCCAGCGCCCTCGCGCATTCGGCGGTGACATTCGATGCGGGCCGCGGCGAAGTGGCGATCGGCACGGACTCCAAATTCTATCGCGATGCCCTCACCAATCCGCAGAACCAATCGGCGCTGAAGAACGTTCTTGCGCAGGTATATGGGCGCGAGTGGATCGTCCGCGTAACGGATGCGCCGCCCCCGTCAAATTCCGCGCGCGCCACGATGCCCGCCGCGACCGCGCCGCTAGTCTCGCCCGGAACGAACATGGCGGCGCGCCCTGTTGCGCTTGTAAAATCGCCGCAAGAGGAATGGCAGCCGGAGGACGACTACGTCGATGCCGGTTCGCTGTCACTCGAAGCGTCAATCCCATCGGCCGAAGCCGAAGCCGCCCCCATGCCGTCAGAAGATTCGGAAAGCGACGAACCGCCGTCGCCAAGCACCCAAAAATTTGACCCGCCGCTCGTCGATCGAACGCGCGCCCCCGATCCCAAAATCGCCGTCGATGCAAAACTCGTCGAGAACCTCCCGCTGGTCCAGGCGATCCTAAAAGGCACCGGCGGACTTTTGCTTTCGGTAGTGAAGAGCAAGAAGAAGGAGACCGGGGACGGGGCGTGACAAGATACTGGACGTGACTTGTTACATGATAGAGGGCGCATCACGCAGGCACGGTTGCAGTTTCCCTCTCCCCTTGGGGGAGAGGGCCGACGCAGGTACTCCTGCGCGGGGTGAGGGGTAGGCGTGGATCTTCAATGCATTCTGCCGAATAATCCCTAATTTTAAGGAATTCAAATCGTGTATTACGTCGCACTGCGAATGCTGATGGGCGATACGGTCAAATACCTCGCGCTGGTGTTCGGCCTGGCGTTTTCCACGCTGCTGGTCGTTCAGCAAGGCTCTATTTTCACCGGCATCATGCGCCGCACGTCGGCGAACATCGAGACCATTCCGCAGGCGGACATTTGGGTGATGCATCCGGCGACGCGGTATTACGACGAACACAAGCCGATCGAAGACACCGCGCTCAACCGCGTGCGCGGCGTCGATGGCGTCGATTGGGCCGAGAAGCTTTTTCTCGGCGGCGGCGAAGCCTCGCTGCCGGACGGCACGTTCGCGCATTGTTTGATCGTGGGTGTGGATCGCAATTCGAAAATCGGCCTGCCCGACATGTTCAACTCCGGCAAGCCTGCGGGAATCGAACTTCCGGACGGCGTTCTGTGGGACAACCTGGGGCTGGAACTGTACAAAAAAATCAAGGACGGCGACATTCTGGAGATCAACGACCGCCGCGCGATCGTCGTCGGTCAGGTCGCGGCCAAGCGCGCGTTCCTTTCCAATCCAACAATCTACACGACCTACGAACGCGCGCTGGAATACGCGCCCGGCGAGCGCAAACGCCTGACGTTCGTGGTGGTTCATTGTAAGCCCGGCGCGGACAAGAAAAAAGTCGCGCGCAACATCGAACGCGTCACCGATCTCGGCGCGAAAACCACCGACGAATTCTTCTGGTCGACAGTCGTCTTTTTTCTCAAGAACACCGGTATCACCATCAATTTCGGCATCACCATCGCATTGGGAATGATTGTCGGCATCGCCATTGCGGGCCAGACATTTTTCACGTTCACGATCGAGAACACCAAGCAATTCGGCGCGCTGAAAGCCATGGGCGTATCGAATTGGAAGTTGGTCAAGATGGTCATGCTCCAGGCATTTCTGGTCGGCATCATCGGCTGGGGCATCGGCGTGGGCTTGACCGCGCTGTTCGGATTGAGAACCAGCCCGCGCACAATCATCGCATTCTTAATGACGCCTCAATTGCTCCTGATCTCCTTTTTCATCATGATCCTGACTGTGCTGGCGGCGGCGCTGGTGAGCATCCGGCGCGTGCTAAATATTGAGCCGGCAATCGTGTTTCGGTAAATCGTGGCGGGACCGTCTCGGTCCCGAAATTTTGGCTGCTTCTGGTATATTGAGAATTTCAACACCATCGGGACCGAGACGGTCCCGCCACAATTTGAGGTCCGTATGCCTTCTAAAAATTCTCATTGCATTCAAGTCCTCTTCATCCTGGCCGCCGCGTTCGGATGCGCGGCCGCCGAGCCCGAACCGAGCCAGCCAATGGACCAAGTCATCGCGCGCTTTCGCGCGGATCGCGACGGCTTGCACAGTTTCTACGAGGCCATGCACCCGTCGGATTTTCTTCAAGATCGCATGAATGCGCTCTATGGCGAATGGCTCGAAAAACTCGCCGCATACAACTTCGATTCCCTCGATCAACAAGGGCGCATCGACTTTTTGATGCTCCGCGATTCACTGCAACACGAACGCGCGAGCATCGCGCGGCAACGCACAAAATTCTCCACAATCGATCCGCTGCTGCCGTTCCGCGCCCCCATTCAGGAACTAGAAACCGCGCGCAGCCGCATGACGCCGCTGGACGCACAGAACGCGGCAACCAAGATCGCGGCCATTCCCGAACAGATCAAAAAAATCCGCGAACGCATCGAAAAGGGGCGCAAAGAAAAAGAGAAAGAAAAGGAGCCGAAGAAGGAGCCAAAGACTGAAGAGGGCAAATCCAAACCCGACGCGCCAGCCAAACCCGACGAAGCGGCACTGAAACTCGAACCGCTCCAAGCAAAGCGCGCGGCGGACGCGGCGGAGGAGCTGCACAACACATTGAAGAATTGGAACGCGTTCTACGACGGTTATGTGCCGGAATACAGTTGGTGGATGAAGAAGCCCTTCGAAGACGCGCACAAATCGCTCGAAGAGTACGTGAAATACCTGCGCGAAGAGATCGCCGGTTTGAAGGGCAAGGACGACGATCCTCTGCTGGGTGAACCCATCGGCGCGGAGGCGCTGACGGAAGATCTCGCGCGCGAATCGATCCCGTACACGCCCGACGAACTGATCGCGATTGGCGAACGCGAATTTGCCTGGTGCGAAGCGCGCCTGAAAGAAGCGTCGCGCGAGATGGGCCTCGGCGACGATTGGAAAACGGCGCTGGCGAAGGTCAAGGAACAGCACGAACCGCCGGGCAAGCAGGACCTGTTGATCGCGCAGCAGGCGCACGAGGCCATCGATTTCGTCAAGAGCAGAGACCTGGTGACGGTGCCGAAATTTTGCGAAGAGACCTGGCGCGTGATGATGCTGGGAATCGACGGACAGAAGACAATGCCTTATGCCGCTTATGGCGGCCTGCAAATTCTCGCCGCCTATCCGCGACAGGACATGCGCAACGACGACAAACTGATGTCGATGCGCGGCAACAACCGCCATTTCCAGCGGATCGTGACGGCGCACGAATTGATTCCGGGGCATCACTTGCAGGCGTATTACGCCCAGCGTTACCGGCAATACCGCGAAATGTTCTGGACCTCGTTTTACGTGGAAGGCTGGGCGCTGTATTGGGAGATGAAGCTGTGGGATCTCGGCTTTGCGCGCAGCCCGGAGGACAAAATGGGCATGCTCTTCTGGCGCATGCACCGCTGCGCCCGCATCATTGTGTCGCTGAAATATCATCTCGGCAGAATGCAGCCGAAAGAAATGATCGACTTTCTGGTGGACCGTGTGGGCCATGAACGCTTCGGCGCGACAAGCGAAGTGCGGCGCTTCATCCAAGCCTCGCCGCTCTATCAATGCGGCTACATGCTCGGCGCGCTGCAATTGCGCGCGCTGCATAAGGACACGGTAGGTGCGGGAAAAATGGGCGAGAAAGAATTCAACGACGCCGTGCTGAAGTACGGCCCAATACCCATAGAATTCATCCGAGCCGGAATGCAAATGACGCCTCTGACGCGCGACTCAAAGGCGAACTGGCGATTCGGGGACTAACAATTTTTAACCGCGAATAACGCAGATCTTCGAGGATAAACGCGGATAAATTGTGAGTTGGAATTGGACGCGATTGCTCGGCCGGCTGCCGGAAACATCGACGTTTCCCGCCCCAAAAACTATCCGCGTTATCCGCGGTTTAAAAATGCCGTTAATTCGTTTTAGCCGATTGCTGTTTGCGGCTCGCGGTGGCGACCATTTTCAGCGCGGAGAACCAATACGATTCGACGCGGCGGTAAAGGCTTTCCGATTTCTTATAGTAGCGAATGCCAAGTTCGGCGAGCGCGAGCGATTCGGCGTAACGCTTTCGGCGCATCAAAAAATCGGCATACCAGTAGCGCGCCTCCTCGCCGTCGAAACCTTTCAGCGCCTCTTTGTATTTCTCCTCAGCCTCGTCGAATCGTTCCAGCTTGTCCAGAATTCGCGCGCGAAGCAACTGGCGGTCTTTGCGTTTGTTCTTTGCGCCCATGGCATCGAGCTTGTCCAATTGCACCAGCGCTTCGGCGGCGTGGCCGTTTTGAAATTGGACAATCGCATAGGTAAAAATCAGATCGGGGCTGTCCTTGCACGGGCCGGTCATGCAGTCCTTGATCAGTTCCAGCGCTTCCTCATCGCGGTGGAATTTCGCGTACATTTCGGCGAGATTGACGCGGTTGTCGACCGAATCGCAATCCTCCAGCAGACTCTCGAGCTGCTTCATTTTCATCTTTTGAAAGAACGGCAATTGAATCTGATTGAGGTTCGTGTATCGGACGCTGGGCAGCACTTGCGTGATGAAGTAAATGATTGCGCTGATGCCGGGCATCATGAACAGCAGCCAGAGCCAGTAATAATCCTTGCGCTTGATCAGCACATGCACGATGCAGGCAATTTGAAGTAGGACCACCGTCGCCGGAATGATCAGGTGAAAGATCGAGAATACAGCTTCGGGATCAGCACCATCCATGCGACAAGCCCTTGCGAAAAAATACACGCGGCGCGTGCGTTTCAGTACCCATTCGGAGTACGCGAATAGTACAGCATGTCGCCCAATTCCGCATTTCGAAAAAGTGCGCATTTAACGCAACGGAACTACAGGCGGCGTTTCACCCGTTCGTGAGAATGCCTCCAGCATGTCGCAGGTCTCGCCGATTCCATTGTGATTTTCCAAGCGCCGCGCCGCCTCGTTGCACGCGGCGGTAACCGCGGGCTTGTCCAGCACATGGCCCAATTCGTCCGCCAGTTTTTTTCCCGTGATAGCCAGCGAAGGCACGGAGCGCCCCACGCCGAGGCGGGCCGCTCGGTCGGCGTTGTCGGGCTGGTCGTGCGACATGTGCGTAACAATTTGCGGAACCCCCGCGCGAAGCGCCTGGGACATCGTGCCGATTCCGCCGTGATGCACGATCGCCGCCGCGCGCGGCAGCAGGCGGCCCAGCGGGATGTAGCTGAAATGCATCGCCTTCGCGGGCAAGGCCGCGGGCAATTGTTCGCGAAACGGCGTCAGCAAAATTCCGCGCCGTCCAAGCCGTTCGCACGCGTCGGCCGCCGCGGCAAAGAGCTTCTCGCCGCGCCGCATCCCCGAGCCGAACGTGTACACGACTGGCGGCTCGCCCTTCGCGAGATAGTCTTCGACTTCAGCGGACAGCGGCTGGTCCGCGCCGTCGTCAAAGAGCGGAAAACCGGTCAAGCGCAACTGCGTGGGCCAATCGTCGGCGTATCCGAACCATTTCGGAAACAGGCCGATTTCAAGTTTCGGACTGTGGATCCATTTGCTGAGATACCGCGAAGTCTTGGCCAGTCCAAGCTCCCTGCGAAGCGGTTCCACCACGCGGCCAATGACCGGGCCAAAAACATGGTTGTCCGCAAGCCAATACATCATTCGCACGAATGAGCGCGGCAGCCATGAGGGAACTCTGCCGGCCGGTGCGACGGGAGGACTTTTGATGCTGAAGAACATCATCGGCTGCAGCGCCAGGCTCACAAATCGCACGCCAAGCTTTTCCTCGGCAATGCGCGCGCCCATGGCCAGCGAACCAGCAACCACAGTCAATCCCGGATCGGCCTTGAAACGAGATTCGATCAATGAGTATTGCGCGCGAAGCGCCCTGGGCATAAACGGATTGTCGATAATCGACTCAAAACCCTTGCGCGGATCCCAGATGTCGGCATTGTTCAACATCCCCAGATACTCGTCCGCGGTCCCGGCCTCTATATAATCAAGTCCGGCGCGTTCGACCGTTTTACGGAAATAGCCATTGACGAAGATAGTGACACCATGGCCCCGCCTGCGCAATTCGCTGCCAATGCCAACAAAGGGGTGCGTATCGCCAGAACTTCCGAAGGGCATCAGCAGAAAATTGGCCATGCAGTCCTTTTGTGCGCGGATGAATAGGAACCGTTGTCGAATCCGCATTCTATTGAGCGAAAACGGTGGGTTCAAGAATCAAACGAGCGACTCCCTTCAATAGAAACGCGGAAAGAAATTGAATTCGGCCCCGATAATAGTATATACATTGTAGACATTCAGGAGACCTTCAATGCAATCTCGCGTTCAACAATGGGGCAACAGTTTGGCGGTGCGCATTCCGAAATCTTTTTTGGATCAATCCAAACTTAAGAAAAATGCATTGATCGACATTACGGTTGAAGAAGGAAAAATCGTGATCCTGCCAGTTCGAAAAAAAAAGAAGTACACCCTTGATGAGTTGCTGAAAGGCGTGACCAAAGAAAATTTGCACGGCGAAATCGATTTTGGTCCGCCCGTTGGCAATGAAATCGTAGAGTATAAGCCATGATGCCTCGTGTTCCTCAAAGAGGCGACGTCGTATGGATCGACTTCGATCCGCAGTCCGGGCATGAGCAGGCGGGGAGGCGTCCCGCAATTGTGTTGTCCGATGTAAAATATAATAGAATGGTCGGATTGATTCTGATCTGCCCAATTACAAGCAAAATCAAAAACTTTTCGTTTGAAGTCGCGATTCCAAATGGGTTGCCGGTTCACGGAGTCGTGTTGTCGGATCAGATCAAGAGTTTCGATTGGCGAACGAGAAAAGCAGAGTTTCTTTGTGCTTTACCCACCGAAACGGTAGCCGAGGTTCTTCGTAAAGCCTTGACGTTATTGAATCCATAATCAACCAGTTGGTTGAATTGTCGAGGTGTATTCGGCAATTAAGAGGAAGTCAGTCAAATGTCATTTTGCCTATCTTTAGGATTTTAGAATGTCGTTTAAATACTCCCGCGCCTTCGCGCTTGCCGTTATTCTCCAATCTTTCGTTTCCTCCCTGCGCGCCGAATCCATGCTCGTCGAAGCCGAGAGTTTTCAGGACCGCGGCGGGTGGGAACTCGATACGCAGTTTGTCGACATCATGGGTTCGCCCTATCTGCTCGCGCACGGGCTTGGCGAGCCGGTGAAGGATGCGACGACGCTCGTGACTTTTCCGGCGCATGGACCCTACCGCGTGTTTGTGCGCACGAAAGATTGGGTCGCGCATTGGAACGCGCCCGGCACGCCCGGAAAATTCCAGCTTCTGCTCAACGGCAATCCGCTCGCCGAAACGTTTGGGACGAAGAGCGCCGATTGGTTCTGGCACGACGGCGGCACGATGGAGGTCAAGGACAAGAGCGTCAGAATTTCGCTGCATGATTTGACCGGTTTCGACGGCCGCTGCGACGCCATTTTTTTCACCACCGATCTGAATTTCACGCCGCCCAACGAGGCCGCGCCGCTGGCTCAATTTCGCAAACAGCAACTCGGTCTGCCGGAGAAGCCTGTTGACGGAGGCACGTTCGATCTGGTGGTCATCGGCGGCGGTTATGCCGGTGTCGGCGCGGCGATTTCAGCAGCGCGGCTGGGTTGCAAAGTCGCCTTGATTCAGGACCGCGCGGTGCTCGGCGGCAACGGCAGTTCGGAGGTGCGCGTCTGGGCGATGGGCGGCACGCGCCGAGGGCTTTACCCGAATCTCGGCGAGATCATCGACGAATTTTGCGACCACGCGAAAGCGTCACCCGGCACGTTTGAAGAATTTGGCGATGCGAAAAAAGAGGCGCTGGTGCGCGCGGAGAAAAACATTTCGCTGTTCTTAAACACGCGCATGACCGGTGTCGAAATGAACGCCGGAAAAATCGCCGCCGTCATCGGCTTCGACACGCGTACGTCCGTGCAGACGCGCTTCGCCGGAAAATATTTTACCGACACCACCGGCCATGGAAGTGTCGGCGCGCTGGCCGGCGCCGACCTCACTATTAAGGAAACCGGGCACATGGGCATGAGCAACATGTGGCGCTTCAAAGACGCCGGCGCGCCGCAGCCCTTCCCCGAAGTGCCATGGGCGCTGCCGCTGGAAATGGCCGACTTCCCCTATCCCAAGCGCAATCACGCGGAATGGTTCTGGGAGACCGGTTTCAACAAGCATCCGCTCAACGATCTCGAGTACGTGCGCGATTGGAATCTGCGCGCGGCGTTCGGCGCGTTCGGCGCGATGAAAACGAAAGAGGAGAAGGACAAGCACGTCAATGCAAAGCTTGAATGGGTCGCGTACGTCGGCGGCACGCGCGAGTCCCGGCAACTGCTCGGCGACGTGATTCTCTCTCGCGAAGACATCGTCGCAAAAAAGCAGTACGAGGACGGCTGCGTGCCGACGACGTGGGACATCGATCTGCATTATCCGAAGGAGCAGTACGCCAAGAAATTCCCGGACGATCCATTCATTTCGAAAGCTGAATTTGGAGCCGGCGTGGACAAAAAGGAAGGCTACCCGGTGCCGTACCGCTGCCTGTACTCGCGCAACATTCCCAACCTGTTCATGGCGGGCCGCTGTCTAAGCGTCACGCATGAAGCGCTCGGCACGGTGCGCGTGATGAAGACCGGCGGGATGACCGGCGAAGTCGTCGGCAAGGCCGCGTCGATTTGCGTGAAATACGACTGCCCGCCGCTCGATGTCTATCAGCGCTATTTCGACGAACTCAAAGACCTGATGAATCAGCACGGCAAGATGCGCCGCGACACGGTGACCGGCAAGCTGTACATGCCCGACGGCGAGTCGCCTCCGCGGAAGTGACCGCGAAAACAGCTTTTTTAACCGCGAATTGACGCGAATAAATTCTTGAGAGGATTGGTTGGAGTTGTTCGATCCGCCATAGGATATCCGTCGTCTCCTTGACACTAAAAATTTTTCCCATTCGCGCTTATTCGCGAAAATTCGCGCAATTCGCGGTTAAAATATCTTCGCCGTTTTGCTTTTAGAATGGGAGTTATGAGCGATCAATTGGTTTTGAAACTAGGCACGCGTTCAAGTCCGCTGGCGATGACTCAATCCGGAACGGTGGCGCGCGCGCTTGAACGCGCCCATCCGGGTCTGGTCGTCGAATTGGTCGAAATCTCGACCACCGGCGATCGCGTGACGGGCCAGCCGCTCGCCAGTTTCGGCGGAGCCGGCGTCTTCGTGAAAGAACTCGAAGCCGCGCTGCTCGACAAGCGCGTCGATTTCGCGGTCCACAGTTTGAAAGACATGCCGACGAAACAGCCCGAAGGGCTGATCATTGGAGCGATTTCAGAACGCGAGGATGCCCGCGATGCGGCCGTTGTTCATGGCGGCGTGGAACTCGTCAAGCTGCCTCGCGGAAGCGTGATTGGATGCGGCAGTCCGCGCCGGCGCGCTCAGTTGAAAGCATCATTCCCAAATCTGGAATTCGCCGAAATTCGCGGCAATGTGGACACGCGCATCCGCAAAGTGGACGAAGGCCAATACGCCGGCACGATCCTGGCGCTCGCCGGGCTGAAGCGCCTCGGTTTGGACGCGCGCGCCACCGAAATTATTCCGTACGATGTGGTGCTGCCCGCGCCGGGCCAGGGCGCGCTCGGCATCGAATGCCGCACGGATGATGTGCGCGTGCGCCAGGTGTTGAAAGCGTTTCACGATGAGAACACCGCCGCGTGCGTGACGGCCGAACGCTCCCTTTTGGAAGCGCTCGGCGGCGGATGTCATCTGCCGCTCGGCGCGCTCGGATCGCTCGTGGCGTCCCATTTGCCCGCAACTAAAATGCTGCGTCTTGAAGCCAGACTCGGACATCCCGACGGCTCCGCATTGGTGCGCTGCGGACGCACCGGCTCACTGAAGAATCCGGTTGAACTGGGTCAGTGCGTGGCACTCAATCTACTTCAATCGGGCGGACAAGAATTGATCGACCGGCTGCGAAATGAAGGCGCATCGGGCGTTTAAAGTCGCGTCACTTCCCTATACAAAACTGCGAAAAAATCGTGTCGAGCGCGGCTTCCGTCACCGCGTCGTGGCGCATCAAAATGCCTTCGGCGCGCCAGAACGCGTGGATCGCTTCGCGCAGTTCGACGGCGACGACATCTTCGCCGCAGCCATCGCGCAAAGCTTCCGAAGCGCGCGTAAGCGCTTCAGCGGCGGCATGCGCGGCGGCTCGGATCGACGCACCCGCTGCGGCATGGGCCTCCGCGATGCGGAGCGTCAATTCGCCAGTTCTTTGAGCGAGAAACGCGCTCAACGCATCAATGCCTTTTCCCGTGAATGCGGAAACGTCGAATCGCGCCGTCGCTGCAAATTCGATCGGCGCATCGGCGCTCCAATTTGTCGCCGCAGGCAGATCGCTTTTTGTCCACACAACCGCCGCGACAGCCGGCTTGAGTTTCCGGATTGCATCAAACAACGCCGGCAAACCCTCCTGATCGTCCAGCGGAACAGAGCGATCCAGCGCCAGAAGCAGAACGTCCGCTGTGGCCAACTCGCCGCGCGTAGCGGACCAAGCCGCAGAAAAAATCTCCTCACGCGCCCCGGAATTTCCTGTCTCTCTGTCTGCCGTTCCCCCGCTACCCGCGCTATCGACCAGCACAGCGCTCAACGCCCCGTCTTGAAAAAAGAGCGGCGCTTCAACCGCGTCGCGCGTGGTGTGCCGCTCGGCGCTGACGATCGCGGCCTCACGCTTCAACAGCGTGTTGAACAGCAGACTCTTGCCCGCATTGGTGGGACCGGCAATGACGATGCGCGGCGCGCGCGAGGTGACCGCGCGTTCTGTTTCGCGCGTGGAATCTTCGGCGAGTTTCACGGCGCGGGCGCGCAGCTCTTCCATGCGCGCGGCCATGTCGTCGAGCGAAATCACGACGACATCTTCGTGCGCGAAATCCAATCCGAGCTCGACTTGAGCGAGGAGATCTTCGAGGTCTTTCTTCAATTTGCGGCGCTGAACTCCGGCGTGCGCCGTGAGATTGGCGGCGTGCGCGCGCGCTTCCTGGGCAGAGGAACTGGCGATGAGCTTGCCGACAGTTTCCGCTTGTTCCAGAGTAATGCGCCCGTTTTCAAACGCGCGTCGCGTGAATTCGCCAGGCTGAGCCGCGCGCGCGCCGGCGGCGATCAAGGCGTCGAGCAGATCGTCGATCAGCCACGGAAGGCCCGGCACGTGCAGTTCGACGACATCGTCGCGCGTGTAGCTGCGCGGAGAGGGCATAAGATAAGCGTGCGCCATCAACTCAGTCGCGCGCCAGCGCACGCGCCCCGCAATTCGGCGCCATTTTTTTTCAACGAGGGCCGCGACGAGAGTCGCCAGACCAGGAGCCGAATCATTTTTTTCGCGAGAACGGGTGGAAGTTTCTGGACGATTGATTACAAATACCGCGTCAGCACACATTGCTGCGTTCGGCCCCGAAAGCCGGACCATGGCAAACGGCAGCGTTCCCGCCGTATGGAGTGAATTGCCAGTTGGCGGACTGGAAACGGCAACAATGGTTTCGACCATGGCTTGCGCTCCAAGGACCCATAATCCGAACGGCCGCAAAAGAACGGGTCTGGCGATGACGCCAGACCCGATGACTCCTTTTCCGTCTTGCCGTCCTCCGCGAACCTCTGCGTCCTCCGCGGTGAAAAGTAGTTATTTCTTCGCGGCCCGTTTGAGCGCCTCGGCTTTGTCCGTTTTCTCCCAGGTGAAGTTCGGGAGCTCGCGGCCGAAGTGGCCGTTGCGGGCCGTTTCGAGGTAGATCGGTCGGCGCAGATTCAGCGTTTCGATGATCGCGCGCGGGCGGAAATCGAAGAACTCGCGGACCAGGCCGGCGATGGCTTCGTCGGAGACCTTTCCGGTTCCGCGCGTTTCAACCAGCACGCTGACAGGCTTCGCGACGCCGATCGCATACGCGACCTGCACCTGTGCTTCGTCGGCCAGATCCGCGGCGACGATATTCTTTGCGACGTAGCGTGCGAAGTACGCGGCGCTGCGATCGACCTTTGTCGGATCCTTGCCCGAGAACGCGCCGCCACCGTGCGGCGCATAACCGCCGTAGGTATCGACGATGATCTTGCGGCCGGTCAAGCCGCAGTCTCCGTGCGGTCCGCCGATTTCGAAGCGGCCCGTCGGGTTCACGTGGTAGATCGTCTGGTTGTCGAGTAAATGAGCGGGGATGACGGCTTTGACGATTTTTTCGATCACGTCTTTTTTGAGCTGGTCCTGTTTGTCGTTCACTTCCGGCGTGTGTTGAAGGCTGACGACCACCGTGTGCACGCGGACCGGTTTGCGGCCGTTGTATTCGATGGTGACCTGGCATTTGCCGTCCGGGCGCAGATAGCTCAGTTCGCCGCTGCGGCGGATCTCGAACGATTTCTCGCTGATGGCGTGTGAGAGGGAAATCGGCAGCGGCATCAGCGTTTTGGTGTCGCGGTTGGCGTACCCGAACATCATGCCCTGATCGCCGGCGCCCATCTCCTTGCCCTTCGACGCGTCTTCGTCGACGCCTTGAGCGATGTCGGGACTCTGGCGGTCAATCGTGACCATCACGGCGCAACTGTTGGCGTCGAAGCCCATGCGCGGATCGGTATAGCCGATGCCCGCCACGACCTTTCGCACGACGTCGGGAATGTGTACATAAGTTTCGGTGGTGACTTCGCCGGCGATGATCGCGACACCGGTGGTGACCAGCGTTTCGCACGCAACGCGCGAAAGCGGATCGCCGGCGAGCATCGCGTCGAGGACGGCGTCTGAAATTTGGTCCGCAACCTTGTCCGGATGACCCGGAAACACGGATTCGGACGTGAACAACGTAGTGGCCATTGCCTGAACTCCCTATGAACCTCGTACGGGCGGCGAAGCGTCAAACGCGTCGTTCGCCAAAGGAGAAAAAAGAACGACCCGCGCGAACCTCCCCCATCCGCGCAGGCAACTTCAAAAAGGATTTGCATTATAACGATCGACGGCGCGCGTTCAATTCAAATCGTGAAATGACATCGAGATAGCTGATTAATAAAGGATGACACTGTAGTCTTCAAATTTCGGTATTTGCTTTCCAATTGTTGCCTCGCAACCTGGGAACCAAAAATGGATTGCACCGCATTCGGGAACAGCTTGCCACTCCGCTTCCGCACCCATTTTTCGTTCCCAGTTCCAGATCACGACAAATGGCGCCGGTGCGTACATAACGCCACGAAGTGCCTTTGGAAAAATCTGATGACGTGGCTTTGGATTTGGCGAAATCTCCAGTGCGATCTTATCGTTGCTCGAAAGCGTGACGAGTTCATTGCGGTAGAAAGAGGCGTACGCATGCGCCAGCGAGGGACCGCCCACTTTGATTGTCAGCAGCCAAAGGGCGGCGTAAACCAATACGGTCGCGATCAGCATGCGCAACGAGAATTGAAATCGCCCGCGTTTGACCGCTGGCTTTGGCGCGACTTCTGTCGGCATTGTGATTTCTCCCACAAGGAGAGACGACGATTACTTCCGAATCGCTTCATAAACTTTCGTAATCGCCTGCGTGCCCAGCCGCCCGTGTCCCTGCGCCTGAAGCGCGATATAAAGCTGTTCCGCCAGCGCGACCATGGGCAGAGAAAGCTTCAATTCCTTCGCTTCGTCCAGCGCAATACCCAGATCTTTGACGAAATGATCGACATAGAATCCCGCCGCGTAGTCGTCTTTCAAAATGCGCGGTCCAAGATTCGAAAGCGCCCACGATCCGGCGGCTCCAGCCGACACAGCATCCAGCGCGGTCTTCGCATCGATGCCGCAATTCTTCGCGTACGTCAGCGATTCGGCAAGCGCCAGCATGTGGCCGGCGATCAAAATCTGGTTGACCAGTTTGCAATGCTGGCCGCAGCCGGCTTCGCCAAGGCGCGTGACGCTCTTGCCCAATTTTTGAAAGAGCGGCAGCACTTTTTCAAAGGCCGCCGCATTGCCGCCGACCATAATCGTGAGCTTGGCGCCTTCCGCCCCCGCTTGCCCGCCAGAGACGGGCGCGTCAAGTGACACGGCACCTTTTTCAACAGCCGCCGCCGCGATTTCTTTGGCGAGTGACGGTTGGCTGGTCGTCATATCGACGACGATCTGACCTTTTTGAAGCACCGAACAGACGCCGTTCTTGCCCAGGTACGTTTCGCGCACATCGCTGGGAAAACCGACAATGGTGAAAATCACGTCGCTGTTTTTCGTGACATCCGCAGGAGTCGCCGCGTACGTCGCACCCAGTTCAACAAGCTTCGCCGTCTTCACTCTGCTTCGATTATAAACGGTAACCGGATGCCCCGCCGCGAGGAGATGACCCGCCATCGGTCCGCCCATGACGCCAGTTCCGATCCAGCCTACTCGCAATGCGTTTGACATGGTTCGATCCTTAACTTTATTTCTTGAGCATCGTTTTCTCAAAGCGGTCCGAAAAATTGTGGTGCAGGCTTCCAGCCTGCATTTGGGCAATGCAGGCTGGAAGCCTGCACCACAATTCTGATTAATTCACGCGGCCCATAAATTCGCCATCCTCCGTCCGGATGCGCACGCGGTCGCCGGCTTTGATGTGTCCGGGCACTTTGACTTCCGCGCCGGAGTCGGTCTGCGCGAGTTTGAAGACGCTGGTCGCGGTGTCGCCGCGCGCCGCGTCGGGCGTTTCGGTGATGGTCAGTTCGACGAACTGCGGCATTTCGATGCTCAGCGGTTTTTCGTTGTGGCTCAGAATCGTGACCTGTTGATTCGGCATCAGATATTTCACCGCGTCGCCGGCGAGGTCCTTGTGCAGATTAATCTGGTCGTAGGTTTCCGGGTGCATGACGACGAGCATGTCGCCGTCCATGTACAGAAATTCGTACTGATCGCGGAGCAGCATCGCCTGTTCGACGTTGTCTTCGGGCGAGAAACGCTGATTGTACACGTTTCCGCGGGCGAGGTTCTTCAGCAGCACCTGATAATAGCTGCGCAAATTGCCGCGCGTCTGGAGGTCTTTTTTGAAGACAATCCAGATTTCGTCGTTGAACATAATCGCTTCGCCCTGCTTTACTTCGTTGAACTTGATCGGCATGACACAACCCCTTCTGATAATGATAAAACCGCCCGCACCCACGCGCGAATCGAGGGAATGATTATAGTGACGCGACCGTCAAGGGCAACATAATACGGCCGCTGAAATTAAATCGTTCTAATGCTGCTTTCATGTTCCTTTAACCGCGCTATGAGAGAGTTCGCGGGTGACGTTTTCGATTCGGATGGCAAACACAATTAAAGGAGGGTTGAAGATGAAGATTAATGCGAACATGCGTCAGGCCGTGATGTGTTGCATGGCCGTGGTGGCGCTGGCGCGTTGTGCGATCGGTGCGGAGGACGCGAAAAAGGCGGCGGACGACGCGTCCTTCCGTTCGGACTTTAAAGTCGACGAACGCAATTTGGTTTCGACCGGGCGCAATAAATTTTTCATTCTCGAACCGGGCTTTCAGTTGATCCTCGAAGGCAAGGAAAAAGGCAAGAACCTGAGGCTTGAAATCACGGTGCTGGCCGAAACCAAGAAGATCGGAAGCGTTGAGACCCGTGTGGTCGAAGAGTACGAAACGACCGATGGCAAACAGACGGAGAAGTCGCGCAATTATTTCGCGATCGACAAGACGACGCAGGATGTGTACTACTTCGGCGAAGACGTGGGCGGTAAATGGCTTTCGGGAGAAGACGGCGCGAAGTTCGGATTGATGATGCCGGGCACGGTAAAAGTCGGCGACAAATATTGCCAGGAAATCGCAAAGAAAGCGCAAGACCGCGCGCTGAATGTCAGCGTCAGCGAAACGGTGACGACGCCCGCCGGAACGTTCAAGGACTGCCTGAAGACCGAGGAGACCACACCTCTGGAACCCGATGAAAAAGAATACAAATATTACGCGCCGGAAATCGGCATGGTCAAATATGGCGAGATGGTGCTGGTGAAGTACGGCACGGTAAAATGAACGGCATAAGATGCGGCGGCAGTTATTGCCGCCGCGTCACTTCAATCCCATCTGCTTCTTGTACTCCGCCCAGCCATTCTTCAAGCAAATGAATTCCTCAACGTCCTTGCAGAGCAAAAAAGGATTCGAGACTTTTTCAAGCGCCAGCGTTGACACCGGGCGCACTCCGTAATCGTGGCCGGGCCAGACCGTCGCGTGATCGGGAAAAGTGTTCAACATGCGTTGCAGACTTCCCCATTCGGTGCGCGCGTCGTCGTCGCTGTGCGTACCGCCGACTTTTCCAACGAACAAAAGATCGCCGGTGATCAGCAGCGTGTGGGTCTTCTCGAATACCACCAGATGGTCGTCGATATGCCCCGGCGTATAGACGAACTGAAGCCGCAGCGAACCGACCGAAAATTCTGCGCCGTCCTTGAGCTGAATGTCCGGCATCGAGGGACAGTCGGGATGCGCAGCAACCGGCGCATGGGTCAGTTCGACGGCCTTCGCATTCCCATTGATATGGTCCGAATGGCCATGCGTGTTGATGATGAGCGTGACCGTCAGGCCTTGTTCGGTAGCGCGCTGAACGAGAATTTCGGGCGCAAACGACGGATCAATCAGCACGGCCTGCTTCGCGGCACGGTCGCCAAGAAGATAGCCGAAGTTGCGATCACCACCGACGCGGATTTGTTCGAAGATGAGATTCATGAGGATTCCTGCGAATGTGACTACAACGGTGCGCCGTACCATTCTTCGATTCTCTTCTTAAAATCTCCCGAAGCGATCCCGCGAAGCTTCCCTTTGTTGAAATAACTCAATGGAACATCGGAAATAGGTTTATCCATGATACAGGAAGATTCACTCAGGCCGGATGCTGGAAAATCCGGATCGTTGGAATAAACGATGACTTGGCGTCCGGCTGAATTGTAATCGATTTTTGTGGTAAAGTAACATACTGACGCGTCCGTTGAAGACGTGCGCAGCACCAAGCAAGGGCGACCATAATTTACTCGGCCGACATCGACGCTCGGCATGAAATAGATTTGTCCCGCGTGCACCATCGCGCTTACACGTCTTCGGGAAGAATAATGTTTAACGCTTCAATGTCCGCCAGCGCGTAGATCGGCTGGCCTTTGGGACCCCATCGCACGGGTGTCAGATGTGTGGCCAAATACTCTCCGACCTCCTCTGAGGTCTTCAAGTAGACCGGCTCTTTCGCGGTTGGATTTTTTACGTCGGTTTTCTCCGCTACGGATTCCATAGCACGCCCCTTTCTAGGGAACTTGATAATACCCGCTATTTGGCGGTAAGAAAGATCAATTTTCTACGACGTCTGCGCCACAAACCGCTCATAAAGATTCGCATAATGTCCCTTCGCCGCGACCAACTCCGCGTGCGTCCCCTGCTCAATAATTTTACCGTGCTCCAGGACCACGATGCAATCGGCTTTCACAATCGTCGAAAGCCGGTGCGCCACGATAATCGTCGTGCGCCCCTTTACCAATTGCTCCAAGGCAGCCTGGACTTTCATTTCGGTGACCGTGTCGATCGACGACGTGGCTTCATCGAGCATGAAGATGCTGGGGTTTGCGACCAGGACGCGCGTGAAGCAGATCAGTTGCCGCAGGCCCAACGAAATCGACGAGCCGCGTTCGCCCACCGTCGTATTGTAGCCGTCCGCCAACGCTAAAAACGTGTCGTGCAGACCCAGCGATTTCGCGGCGGCGAAAACGTCCTCGTCCGAACTTTCCGGGCGCGAGTAGCGGATGTTGTCGAGGATTGTGCCGGTGAATAAATAATTCGATTGCAGCACAAGCCCCATCTGTTTGTGCAGGCTTTGGATCGTCGCGCCGCGGATGTCCTGGCCATCGACGAGAATCCGCCCCTGCTGAAATTCGTAGAACCGGGCCAGCAGCGATACGGTGCTCGATTTTCCCGATCCCGTCGCGCCGACGAGCGCGTAGGTTTTTCCGGCCGGAATATCCAGAGAGAGGTCGAGCAGCACCGGGCGTTCGGGGTTGTAGCCGAAAGTCACGTGTTCGAAAACCACGTGCCCCGTGATGCGCGGCAGCGGAATTGCGCCGGGCTTATCCTGCAAGTCGGGCTGCATATCCAGCAGTCCAAAGATGCGTTCGCACGAGGCCATGGCGGACATCAGCGTGTTGTAAAAATTGCCCATGTTGATCGTCGGGCGCATGTAAAAGTCCCAATAGAAAAAGACTTTGATCACCTGCCCGGCGGTCAGTTTGCCGCTCATGACCAGCGCGCCGCCGTAAGCCAGCACGATGACCTGCCCCAGGAATTTGATGAATTCGAGGAACGGCTGGTAGATGCCCGAAATATTCGCCGCTTGAACGTTGTTGCGCGTGTTCTGCACCTGCAGTTCGTTGAACTTTTCGAGATTCTCATCCTGCCGGTTGAAAGCCGACACGACGCGCACGCCGACCACATTTTCCGCAAGATTTGCCGCGACGCTGGAATACCCAGCGCGCGCGATCTGGTGCTGCGCCCCGATCTTTTTTCGGTACACGAAATTGCTGTAAGCCATGACCGGGGCCAGCCACGCAATTGCTAAAAATAAGCGCCAATCGGTGTGCAGGATCATCGCAGCGGCGCCAAGCATCATCAGCGCACTGAAGGCGACGGTATTGACGCCCGAGACGACCGGCTCGCGCAGCGCGTCCATGTCGCTGGTGCCGCGCGTGATGATCCGGCCGAGTTTCGTGCGGTCATAGAAGGACATCGACAGGCGCTGCAACTGCGCGAAAAGCGCCTGCCGAATATCGTTGATGACCTTCTCGCCGCAGCTCCGAGTCGCGCCAATCTGGATGGCATCGAAGAGCAAAGAAAGAAGCATCGCGCCGCCCCAGAACAAGCTCAGCCGCACGATCAAGTCGGGACTGCGATTGGGCAGCGCTTCATCGGCGATGCGCCGCAGAAATTCAGGACTCGCCAGTTCAAGCAAAACAGACGCGACGCCGCACACGGCTCCCAGCACATAGAGCCAGCGATAAGGCCTCAGCCAGCCCATCAGGCGCAGCATCATGCGCCATGAGATGGGGCTGTATTCGTTGTCGTCGTCGCGGTAGTCGCTCATTGCTTTCGCTTAGTGGTTAGTGGGCGGCTTCGCCGCTTAGGGAATAGGGGATAGGAAACGTGGATTTTCGTTTTGCTTCCTCCAATCGATTTCGTTTCTACGCCCTTGTTCTAACCCCTAACCCCTAACCCCTAACCCCTAACACTACAACGCTAAGTTAAGCTCATTTTTCAAATTGTAAATGCCGATGTCATAACCGGGACATTGGAGATTTGCCTATGGACGATGCGAGTGTGGCCGTGGGAGATATCAGCGATTTGCACCGGCGGTTGAAGCTGTT
>JBBRQD010000048.1:0-39125 GCA_038227045.1 Planctomycetota bacterium | reverse complement strand
TTATCGCGCCGCGCCGGGCAAGTTGAACGAGGCGGTCGAGCAAAGGCGTATTGGGAAGATACGCCGTGCGAGACCAACGAAGTTCAACGCCGCCCGCCGCAAGCGAGAATGATGCTTTAGAAATGCGCGGGTCAATAACGCCGATTACCGCAGATAAATAATGGAAAATGATGAACGCCGAGTTATTGTGACAGGTGCTTGATTCGCTGCCAATAGTAACTCAACCCCCTACTTCCATCTGCGGTAATCGGCGTTAATTTGCGTTCATCCGCGATTGAGTGGACCGCTGATAAATCCAAACGCCAAGGAGTTTCCAGCTATGCCATCCGAACAAGGCGCCGACGTTAAACCCGCCGAAGGCTCCTTCGATGCGTCGTACTCCGGCATCCCGCCCTGGGATATCGGGCGGCCGCAGCCCGAGTTCGTCAGTGTTTTCGACCACGGTGAAATTAAAGGCTCCGTTCTTGACGCCGGCTGCGGAACGGGCGAGCACGCGATCTTTCTCGCGGCGCGAGGCCACACCGTGCTCGGCGTCGATTTCGCTCCGGCCGCGATTGCAAAAGCTCTGATCAAGGTGCGCGAACGCGGCAGCACTGCGCGCTTCGCGGTCCACGACGCCACGGCGCTCGACACGCTTGGCGAGACCTTCGATTCGGCGCTCGATTCCGGATTGTTTCATTGCTTCTCGGACGAAAACCGCGCGAAATACGTGCGGGCTCTAGGAGCCGTCGTGCGGCCGGGCGGACGCTTGATCCTGATGTGCTTCAGCGAACATGAAACCGGCATCGGCCCGCGCCGCGTCACTCATGCGGAACTGCGCGACGCATTTAAATCGGGCTGGACGTTCGACTATATCCGCGAAGCACGCTTCGAAAGCCACATTCATCCCGGCGGCGCACGCGCGTGGATAGCGTCGATAATACGTGTTGGTTGAATGTTTAAAGGTTAGAAAGTTGAAAGTTAAGTATCGATCGTTCAACCTTCAACCCCGTTTATTCTACTTTCTTAAATACAAACGGAATCTCTTTCGACATCATCGTTCCCGTCCAGGCCGGCACGTTCAGGCCGTCTTTGACTCCATTTTTTGTGTTGATGTAAAACATTTTGATCGTGTATTCTCCAGCCAGCGTCTTGAGCGCCGGGATCTTTTTGGCGTCAAGGAGGTGTTCGCGCGTGAGCATGTTGCTTGCCGGCACGCCTTCGAAGTCCGTCAGGCTGGTGATGTTCAGCGAGACGGGGTCGATGTCGTCGTACTTGTTTAGGCGCACGACGATCGCCGACTCCGGTGCCGCGTCTTTGGCCCGAATGACGATTCCGTAGGCTGACGCCGGCCCGTCGTAGACCATGATTTCCTTGCTGAAATTGTTGATCAAGTGCGTCGCGATTTGAAAGCTGTTGTCGCCGCGAATCATCAGTTTGGGGCGCACGCTTTCGATCTGCAAGCCCAGCACGGGTTCGCCGCCCGCGGCCTTTTTGAGTTCATCGTCTTCTTTGCGCTGAGCCGCGCGCGCGGACGCGCGTTCGTCCCATTCGCGCAGGAAGCGCCCGTCGGAGATGCTGCGCGGCGCGAGCAGCCCCGCGCGAACCTGCGGCAGCACTTTGCTGTCGTACACGCATTGCGGATGATTGATTTTGTATACCGGCATCTTGCCATCTTGGTGCGCGTCACCCTCCCAGAGAAAAAAGACCGCTTGCGTGCCCGGCGGCGGCAATACTTTTTCGCTTACGGGGATCACGCCGACGCTGATGTTCTCAATCGCGCTCGTGGGCTTGGGTGCGGGCGGCACGCTGCTTTTGCCGCTGTTGAGCAGTTCCTCAGCGCGCTTATATGCGTCCGGTGAAATCTGCTTCGTATCGCGCGTCGGCGCCTTGAGCGTTTCAATCGCCTTGATCGTGAATACGCCGTCTTTTTTCTCGCCAATTTCGCCCAGAACGATGCGCTCGGCCTTGTTGATCAGATCCGAAAAATTGTAATACGCCACCGATGCCGACAGCACGGCCGGCGCGGGTTTCTCTTTCTCTTCACTGGCAAGCACCGAACACAGAATGAACGTGCACGCCAGCAGGACGCATTTCATATTCATGGCTTCACTTGCTCTCCAAATAGCAGGCACCATTCTACCAGCCATTTTTGAGACCTGCCCATTAAATCGCCAAAACGCCCAAGCCCTGGCATGGGTACACCTGCTCGACCAATTCCACAGGCAGGCCGCGCGGCGAGTAGTAGCCCGAAATCAGTTGGTCCTTTAAAATTTGAACGACTTCCGTTTTGCACAGAAACGCAACGCGCATCGGTTCGCAATAGCGCGCGCCCATCACGCCGCTGACGCCCGAGGCGATGTCGCACAACAGATCCGTCTCCACCGAACTGGCGCCGGACTTGCCCGACTGCTGCCAGAGCGGATCGCAATGGTCCGCCAACGAGAGAATCTCCGCGTCGCTCACACACGCTGGAATCGCGAACGTCTGTTCGATCAGGCCCATCGGCGCGATCTCGTGGAACACGTTGGCTTCACCAGATTGGCCGATGTTCATCAGCGCGCCAAAAGCAGCGGCGTCTCCGGAACGGATGACGTTCGCGGCGCGATCCGCGCGGCGCATTTCGGAGAGCACAAACAGCAATTTCTCGCGCAGATTGTAACCGTCCGCGGGTTCAGGATGAGCATTTGTTTGCGGAAGTGCGCCGCTGAATGATTTTTCAAGCTGCGCGCGCGTGGCCCGCTCCGGAATCTGCAAGAGCAGTTTGTAGACATCTTCGTCGTTCAGCGGAAGGGTCTTTGAATCGAGCGCAATTTTCTTATACAGCTCCAATCCAATGGCCGTCGTCGCGGCGCGGACGGACGGCGTTTTCAGCACATCGACGCTTTCTTTGCTGTGCGCGGCATCTTTGATCGGCCCGGTGTGAGCGACCAGAAAACTGAAGCCGTGCGCCAGCGCTTTTGTCTTGGCGCGCGCGGGGTGCCAATCGACGTGAACGACGTCGCCGGGCATTCCGAATACGATCGGCCCAGATTCGCTGCGCCGGCCGTGTCCGCCGACTTGCGCTTCGTCGAGCCACGCCGCGAATTCACTCAGCGGCAGTTTGCCCCATTCGCCAGTCGACGCCATGACCGACACCAGAGCCGCAGCCGCCAGCGTTGTTTCCGAATGGCCTGAACAACCGCCCGGCCGAATCGCGCCCACGACGATATTCAAGCCGGAAATCGGCAGTTCAATCTGCCCCGTCGGGCCTTTGTGGCGATTGACATAATATTGCAGCGCGTTCCTGACGACGCCGCACCACGCCTTGCTCTTGTCAGCGGCACCCGCCGCGGACGCTTTCGCGCGACTCGCCTGAACGTGCGCAGTCCAATTCAACACACGCGCTTTCGGCAGACCGTCGAGCAAATCGAACTCTACGGCTCCGAATCGTTCTTCAACATGCGCAATGGAGACTTTTCCATCGGTGCGGGGTGAGACGCAAAAGACCGTCTCGAAACACGCGATGCCATTGGTCGATCCACCGAAAGCTCTAATATGGTGGCCAACAAGATTCAAACTCTCCGGCGCGCGAACTAAAAAACAGCGTGTACCTTCGCCATGCAGGGCTGCGAATTTTTGAATCAGCCCGGTATATAGCGCGAGCAGCCGCTTGTCCAAATTCTGATTGTCTTCATCCACCAGCGCGTGATTGAGCTGCACTTGGGCCAGGAGAATTTTCCCCGGCAACTCCGGATTCAAAATAGTCTGCCACACGTGCGGCGAGCGCATCGTCGCCAGCGGCGTAACAGGTTCGTTGCAAACGGTCAGCATGAAAACACGGCCTCGGTTTCAGAATCGTTCGTTTAGAAATTTGGGCAATAAAGATTAATGGCGAGAGGCGAAAAGTAAAGACGGATTCAATTTTCATTGCCGCGCGCGCCATAAACAGGGATTATCACCGGTCTATGGCCATGATTCGAAAACAAACAACCGTCTCCCCCGACCTCGCCGGGCGCGCGGATCGCGTGGCTCAAACTTTGACTGAAAAGTCGCGCTCTGAAATCCGCGGCCTCTTCGATCACGATTGCGTCACTATCAATGGAGAACTCTGCGGCGACATGGGCGCGCTCGTCCGGAGCGGCGATGTGGTCGAGGTTCATTACGACATGCACACGCGCTACCGCGAACGCGCGCGCGAGTGGGAGGACGAGGCTTTTCAGATTGTCTTCGAAGACAAGCATCTGCTCGTCGCCGACAAAGCGGCAAACGTCCTGACCGTGCCGACGAATCCCGGCGAAACCGACAGCCTGCTGCACGCGATTTCGCGTTACTTGTCGCATCGCGGCGGCCGCGACCGCGCGCAATTGGTGCATCGCCTTGACCGCGGCGCGTCGGGTCTGCTGGTCTTCGGCAAGAACCGCGCGATGGCCGACGCGCTGCAAGGGCAGTTCGAGGAGCGCAAGCCCGAACGCGAATACATGGCCATTGTCAACGGCCGCGTGCCGGACGCGTCGGGCACGTTCGAAAGTTACCTGGCAACCTCCAAAAGCCTTCAGCAGTTCTCGACGAACCGCCCCGACGAGGGCCAGTTGGCGATCACGCATTATCAGTTGGCCCGCTCCGTGCGCAACGCATCTTACGTCCGCGTCTGGCTGGAGACGGGACGGCGCAACCAAATTCGCGTGCACTTCGCCGAAGCGGGATATCCGGTGCTGGGCGACCCGCGCTATCGCCCGGATTTATCCGCGCACTCGCATTGGCGCGTCAAGCGTCTGGCGCTTCACGCGGCCGTGCTGGGATTCACACATCCGGCGACCGGCCAGCCCCTGCGCTTCGAATCTCCCATGCCCGCCGCGATGGCTTCGTTCATTGGACTTGAATCGACGCGCGCGAAAGCACCGAAGAAGGCGTTCAAGCCGCGCCGGCGAAACGGTTAATTCTTGAATCCCCTCGAAGGTGAGATAGATTCTCCAGTGTCATAATTCGCGCTTACCACTCATAGGGTGTGAATAGCCTTGCAAACCGACTACAAAGAGATCCGCAAATTCCTTCGCACCCATTTTGTAACCGGCCTGATTGTCGCGGTGCCGTTCGCGGTGACGATCGCGTGTCTGGCGTGGGTGTGGCAGCAGATCGATCCGCCGCTCAGTACGGTCTTTCGGATTGTCACGGGCACGGAGACTCAAGAAGGACCGTGGTCCAAATACAGGACAACCGTCGTTCCGTTGATTGGCTTTCTAGTGAGCGTGATGATGGTCACCGCGCTCGGCGTGATCATGCGCAGCGTTTTCGGCCGCATGCTATTGAAAAAAATCGAAGCGGGTGTCGGCCGGCTGCCGGTGATCGGCATGTTGTACGGCTCCGTAAAACAATTGGGCGATGCGTTCATCAGCCACGATGGAAAATCGAAATTTCAGCGCGCCGTGGCCGTGCAATTCCCCTACCCCGGCGCATGGGCAATCGGTTTTGTGACGGGGCCGGGCGACAACGTCCTGCGTTATGTCTCCAGTGAAAAAGACACGGGCCGCTTCGAAAAGACAATCACCGTTTTTGTGCCCACTTCGCCGCTGCCCACGGCTGGATTCATGCTGGTGGTGCCTGCATCCGAAACGCTGGAACTCGACATGTCCGTGCAAGACGCGCTGAAACTGGTGGTCTCCGGCGGCATGCTCGCGCCGATCGAAACCCCGAAAGAAAGCGCGCTCGAAGTGAAAGCGCCGGCTGAAATCGGCGGAATTCCGAGAGTGGAGACGTGAACCCGCCCTGCTTTTTGCGTTTTTCTTTGCGCCGAACTTGTTAGGATTCTTCCGTCCGCACGTGTCCCAAAAGCACACGTGTCTCGCGCACGTTTAACTCCGATTGGATAAACAATTATGGCCGACAACACTCGCATTACAAACATGCCTGACGACGGCCCCCGCACCCTCAACTTGCCTGAATTTTATAAACAGGTCAACGACAACTCGCTGTCGAGTTTCCGCAATCAGAAACGGATTCTGTCGTTTCAGCAGTACCTGGATTCGTTCTGCGCGAAACCCGTTTCGCTGGGGCGAAATGCGCCGCAGTATGTCTTCGACGTCTTCAAGCATTTCGGCACGCGCAAAGTCAGCGGGATCGGCGGCAAGTTTACGCGCTACATTCTCTTCGATGCGCCCTGGGACGAAGGGCGCGGCGCGCTCGAGGGCCAGGAAGCCATTCAGCTCGAATTGGTCCGGCACATCCGCCGCTTCGCGCTCTCTGGAGTCTGCGACAAGCTGGTGCTGCTGCACGGCCCGAATGGATCGGCGAAGAGCACGGTGATGAACCTGCTCTTCCGCGCGCTCGAACATTATTCGACGCTCGAAGAGGGCGCGCTCTTCCGCTTCAATTGGATCTTCACCGAAAAGGGCGAAGGCAAGGGCATGGGGTTCAGCGCGAAGACCGACGACCTGCCGCGCGAAACGCTCGCGTTCATCGACGAAGCGCTGATCTCGTGCAAAATCGGCAGCGAACTGCGCGAGCCGCCGATTTTTCTGATCCCGGTCGAACACCGCGTGCGGCTGCTCGACGAATTAATCGCGCGTTTTCCGAACGATCCGCAAGTGGCCGAGCGCCTGCACTCCCCTTACCTGCGCGAAGGCACGCTGTCGATGAAGAACAAGCAGATCTTCGACGCGATCCTGACGGCCTATCGCGGCGACTGGCTGAAAGTGATTCGCCACGTGCAAGTCGAGCGCTATTTTATTTCGAAGCGCTACCGCACCGGCGCGTCGGCGATCGAACCGCAGCAAGCCGTGGACGCCGGCGCGCGGCCGACGGCCTACGAGGGCGGCGTGCAGTTGCCGGTCATGCTGCAAGGGTTGCAAATGATGGACCTCAGCGGCGAGCTGATCGAAGCCAGCGGCGGCGTTGTCGAATATTCCGATTTTCTGAAACGCAATCTCGAGTTAAACAAATATCTGCTCAGCACCGTCGAGCGCGGCGAAGTGACGCTGCCGGGCGTGCTGGCGAAACTCAACCTCGTGATGATCGGCACGTGCAACGAAAAGCAGCTCTCCGCGTTCAAACAGACACCGGATTTCACGAGCTATAAGGGGCGCATCGAACTGGTTCGCGCGGCGTATCTATTGGAGTGGCGCAAGGAGCGTGCGATCTATACGCCGTTCATCGACGAGACCCGCGAGACGATGCACGTCGCGCCGCACACCGCCGACGTGGCGGCGCTTTGGGCCGTGATGACGCGCTTGCGCAAGCCTGAGCCGGGGCATTATCCGGCGGAGATTTCCTCCGTGATCCGCCGCCTGACGCCGCTCGACAAGGCCAAGCTTTACGACGACGCCACCGTGCCGGAAGGCTTGAACTCCGAAGAGAAAAAGCTGTTGCGCGCGCATATTCCCACGCTGCGCGACGAACACCGCGACGCGATGGCGGAATTCGAGGACTTTGTCTGCGCGGCATACGAGGGCCGGCGCGGCGCGTCCGCACGCGAAATGAAATCGCTGCTCTCCGACGCCGCCGCGAATCCGGACCGCAAATTCCTGTCGCCGCTGGGCATTTTCGAGGCGATGGAAAAGCTGCTTCACGACAAGACTGTGTACGACTTCCTGCGCCTCGAAGCCGAAGACCAGTACCACGACTGCGAGGCGTTCATCGATTCGGTGCGCAGCGAATATTTCCGCTGGGTGTCGCGCGAAGTGTACGACTCAATGGGCCTGATCGCGGAGAGCGAATACAACCGGCAGATCGAGGATTATTTCAAGCACGTCCGCGCGTACGTCTCCAGCGAGAAGATCCTGAATCCGCGCACCGGATCGTACGAAGATCCCAGCAGCGCGGTGATGGAAGGCGTCGAAAAGATGATGTCGCTGAAAGAACCGGCAGACTCCTACCGCCGCAATCTGATCACGCGCATCGCCGCTTATTCATTGGAACACCCCAACGAAAAGATCGATTACCACGAAGTCTTCAGCGACATCTTCGACGCGCTCGAAGAAAGTTTCTACAAAGCGCAGACGCGCGCGTTCATGTCGCTGGCGCGTTACGTCCTCGTCTTCGGCGGCGACGATGCAAGCCTGATCCCGGCGCAGGAACTTCCAAAGATCGAAGGAGCGCTGCGCGTCATGCGCGAGAAATACCGCTACAATGACGATAGTGCGAAAGAGGCGATCGCGTTCGTGCTGCGGACAGTCCAGCCGACGCTGAAGGAAGGAAAGAAAAAAGACGGTTGAAGTGGTTAGTGGGCGGCAAAGCCGCTTAGGGGTTAGTGGCTAGGGAAGAGCAATTTCCGGAGCCTCACTCCACCGTTGCTCGACACGAATGTCCGCAGCGCATTTTTTCCCTAACCACTAACCCCTCAACAGGCGAAGCCTGCCACTAACCCCTTTTTAAGGATCGCACATGAAACAATATTGGCTCGTCAAATCCGAACCGGACGCCTATCCGTTCGCGCAATTGAAGAAAGACGGCTCGACCGGCTGGACCGGCGTGCGGAATTATCAGGCGCGGAATTTGATGCGCGATTCGATGAAAGTCGGCGACGGCGTATTTTTCTATCACAGCAACGCCGAGCCGAAAGCGGTCGTCGGCGTGGCGAAAGTCAGCCGCACCGGCGTGCCCGATCCCGCGCAGTTCGATCCCGAAAGCGATTACTTCGATCCGAAGAGCACGCGCGCGAATCCCACGTGGATCATGGTTGAAATCGAGTTCGTCAAAGAATTCAAACGCGACGTCACGCTCGAAGAATTGAAGCACACGCCGGGATTGGAAAAGATGATGCTGACCCGGCGCGGCTCGCGGCTCTCGGTTCAACCGGTGACGGCGGATGAGTGGAAGATTGTGATGGGATTGGGCAGCGAGGAGAAATGAGCCATTAAATTACGAAATAATCGAACTGGTCGATTGGAATATCGATGCAATATCGCTCAACCTCGTCCCAAGATTTTAGCCAAACTTTTCAGCGAGTTTTGGATACTTTTCATAGACTTCATCTTCGGTCCATGCCGTTCCCTTCAATTCAAATCTATCCACTACATCTTTTCGCGGAAACTCTTTGCCGGTCTGCTGCAGATATGCTTCTACAGCTAAACCGAGTATGTCTTCATTTTCCACATCACATTTTGCGATTTCTACCAACGATTCCGGGTCCTTTAGTGCATCTTCGAAGGACTTTTCTCCCTGAAGAATTAACCACCCCCGAAAATACTCAAACCCATCGTCAGAACAACCTCCGTTAATAATGTATGCCGCTCCCCAAAGTTCACGATGGTACGATCGCGCCATCATAGTGTTGAGTATGTAATCAAATTCAACAATTTCATCGAGACTTAATTTCTGTAATAGACCACGCAAAATTGCAATTTGAATGTTGGCATCGTTACCCAACTGTTGAGCATGAGCTTTCGCATGCTCAACCATTTTCCAAAAGTTTTTTGTATCCATCGCCAATCCTCGTGCCCGCGTCCTCAGCTCCCAATCTTCAGAAACTTCTTCCAAGCCATCCCCGCAGCAAGACTCAATTTCTCCGCCGTGCTCAGCGATACGCGCTTTGAAAACACGTCGTGGTCGCGGCGCTTGATTTCCTCCAACAAGCGCTTGTAAATCGCCACCAGGCTGCCCAGTGCGTCGCGGCTCTCTTCGTAGATCATTGGGATCAGGGGCTGCGCGTTTTCGTAGTGCTGCCAGGCGCGGTCGGTTTCGAATTTCACGAGCGCGCGCAACGCGGGAGTGTCTTTGCATTCGAGCATTTGCGCTTCCGAAATGCCGTGCGACTTCATATCCTCAAGCGGCAGGTAAATCCGGTTGCGGCCCGAGTCCTCTTTGACATCGCGCAGGATATTGGTCATCTGAAACGCAATGCCCATTTTTTCGGCGAGCGGCATGGCGCGCGGGTCGTCGAAGCCGAATACATGAATCGTCATCATCCCGATCACCGACGCGACGCGGTAGCAATAGACGTATGTATCCGCCCACGTTTCATAGCGGTTCTGGCGCGCGTCCATCTCAGTGCCGGTGATCAGGTCGTGCATGTATTCCGGTGGAATTTTGTAGCGTTTGAAGGTGTCGGCGAGCGCCGGCATGATCGCGTGCCGCGAGACATCGCCGGCCAGTGCAGCGTCGAACGTCTCACGCCATTGGCGGGCATTTTCGAGCGCCTTCGCCGGATCGCTCTCGTCATCGGAAAGATCGTCGGCGGTGCGCGTGAACGCATACAGCGCGCAGATCGCTTTGTAGCGTTCCTTGGGCAGCACGCTGAACGCGAAGTGAAAATTGCGCGCGCGTTCGGCCGTTATTTTGTCGCAGAGGGCATAGGATTCGTCGAGAGAAACAGGAGTGCTCATTCAGTGCTTTCAACTTTCGGTGTCAATTGTTTGTAGTTCCGCCTTCAGGCGGTTCGGGGAACCGCCTGAAGGCGGAACTACGAACGGAATGCGTTATTTTTTCTGAACGGGCGTGCGCACTTCTCCATTCGCGAAAAGGATTTTCGACGTGATGGGATTGTTGGTTCGATAGAGCACAAATCCTTGCGCGTCGCCGAAAGTAAACCCTTTTGAATATTGCAATGGTTCGTTCGTCTCCGGACAAATCAAGCTGCCTTTTTCGGTCAGGCACGAATTCTCCGCCGAAATATAGTTGGCTTGAACGAGCGCGTTGAGGCTCGGCGGGTTGGACTTCTTATCCTTTATGTAGCGCGAAATGGCGTCGTAGTACATCGCGTAAAGAGCGTCGCGCGTCTTGATCCCGCCCGCGTTGGCCGTCGCCGGCGCGGCAGGCGTGGCGTTCGCTGCCGTCGCGCCGGCTTTGGGCGCGGGGGCTGAAGGCACTGCGGTTTCCACCGCGATGTTTGGAAGCGTGAACTTTGCCGGATCGATACCCGCGGACTGCAGGACTTCATCGAGGACTTCTTTGACGGTTGCGTCGAGCTTTCCGCCGGCCAGCGCCAGTTTGCGCTGTTCGGCAACCCAGACGCGCAACATGCTCCAGCGTTCACCCAGTTTCTTCGAGCGATCGATGGCCGCGCTCTGAACTTCGGGCGCGTCTTTCTTCAACGCGATGGCTTTTTCTTCCTTGTCCAACTCCGCGAACTGGCGGTCGAGGATTGCATCCGTGGCCGCGAAAAACGCGGGAGTGGCCCCCGGTTCGTTGCAACGGCGCGCCAGTTCGCCGATCATGTAGGCGGTCCAGGCGGAATCCAATTGCCCTTTTTCCGGAACGGCCAGCACGCTGTTTGGATTGACGAAGCGCACCTGCTTGTGATGAATGGCAACCAAGTTTTCCCACATGGCGCGATTAAGGCATTCGTTTTCAAGTTCGAGGCATTTTTTCCGGCCGTCCACGAAATCGCGCAGCAACCGGAGCTGCTTGGTTGCGAACTCCACCGCTTCGCGTTCGGCGTCCATCGCTTCCGAATTTGCATCGGGCGGGATGAAGCCTTTGGCTTTATTCAAGGCCTTGTTGGCATCCTCGAAACGCCCCATCCGATCCAGAAATCCGGCGTAGCGCAGGCAGAGCACGAACATGTCGCCGGTCGTGTAGCCTTGAGTAACGCCCGCCCGCGGGTTGCGCGCCGCGGTGATGCGTTCTTCGGTGAATTCGCCCATCTTAATGATCATCTCGGCCGCTTCGCACAGAATCTGCGAATCGGTGTCGGACTTGTTGGGGTCGATCATTTTCGTCTCGTTGCGCTGCCGGCGGATTTCAATCGTGGCGGCGGTCAGATCGTGCTGGATGCGGCGGATCGAATAGCTGAGCCGTTCTTCGAGCGTCGAATGGAGCACCGGCACGGCGATTTCACCGTTCATTTCGCGGCGGCACGCGCAGGCGGCTTCGTAGTAAAGTTGCGCCATCAGCGTGCTCGGGGCTTTCTGCTGCTTGTAAATTTTGATGGCGTTGTCGTACTTGATCCAGTCGGTGATCGGATCCTGCTGCATGTCGTCGCGGTAAATGAATTCGGAGAAATGGCGCAGGTTGTGTGCGTCGCCTTTTTTAATAAAATCCTCTTTGATGCCGGATAGCTTGCACATCCGAACGAACATCACGGGCGACACGTCCTTGCGCACAAACGCTTTCGTTTCCTCGCTGATGGGTTTCCCGTCCCACGACAAACCGAAAGAACCAATCTGCGCCGCGTAGCCGCAGTCCGGACAGGTCCAGACGTTGCTTTGGACGCAGGCTTTGCCGATGCTGTGGGCACAGAAGTCGCGGTCCAGGCCATTCTTGCTATTGGTGTTTCCGGGCATTGCACCTAAAAATTGCGCCTGGCAAACGGGGCATTGCGTTTTCTTCCACGCGATTTCGGCCATCGACATGGCGTTGCCATCGACGTCTTTTGGAATGCACCTGAAGCCATCTTCGCTGTGGCGATACAGCATTTCCTTGCAGATCGGACAAATCGCGGCGGCGCTTTTCGCGACCGGCCCTTTCGGCTGCCCATTTAAATTGTCGTCGAGCATTTTCCGAACATCGTTGATGTTCTTACCGTTGCCCTTTCGTTTGATTTGATCGTAACTTTTATTGAGGTCCTCGAAAATATTGCCGCCCTCGCCGCCGCCGGGTGTCGGGAATGCTCCGTTGCCGCCAGTGGCGCTCTGCGCGAGCGCGGTGCCGGCACACATCGCCGCAAGACAAATGCACATAAAGAAACGGAACATGAACGGCGTCCCCCGAAATAAACGGCTAATTCTCCGACGGCGCACTCCGCTTACGCACTCGCGCGAAACGGTATTTTCACACCGCTTCACGATTGGCGCACTGGAGTCGCTGACGAGCCAAAGCCCATCATTCAACCGTCGAAACAAGGCGATCAGTTTAACATTTGTTTCACTGAAAGCCAGAGTTAAGGGCGCGATTATTTTTGACGAAACGAGGAATCGGCTTGACAACGCGAAGGCGTCTGGATAAATGATAAACGCATCGCGGGCGTAGCACAATGGTAGTGCGATAGCCTTCCAAGCTATTTACGCGGGTTCGATTCCCGCCGCCCGCTCTCAATACAAGTCAACCAGCAATAAAGACTTGTAACTCAAAAAAAGAGCCGACCTCAAAATAGGCGGGCTCTTTTTTTTGTCGCTTTGTCCTACTTTATATCTTACTCTCCTCATTGAGGACTTTCCTCGTAAGTTTTTTTGAAAACAAAGGCCCGAAATCGGGCGAACACGCGAGATGACAATGGCGTTCTTCGATTCCTTCGACTGCTTCGCTCATTTCTTGACCGGAGTGCTGGGCGCAGAAGTTACCGTCAGCGTGAAGGGCTTTTCAGGCTGCTTGCCGAGCAGTTGCAAGTCAAACCACTCCGTCATGCGAGCGGTATCCGCGCTCATTTCCTGCCAGCCGCCGTGGCCCGCACCTTGGCGGATGAGCACTTCGCACTTCGCGCCGACTTCCCCGCAGCGTTTGAAAAACCGATGCGCCTGCGTGACCGACACCTGTAAATCGGCGTCGCCGTGAACGATGTACACGGGCGGTTGATCCTTGTTCACCCAATAAATGGGCGACAGTTCGCGACCGAGCTTTTCGCGGCCTTCCGCCGTGGCGGCCTTCGGTCCAAAAGCACCCGCATACGCTGAGAGCCGACCAATACCGACGGCGTTGTCTCCGTCCTCAAACCAATTCAGATAATCGGTGGGCGCATAGAAACACGCCACGGCTTGAATGGCGCTGCTTTCGCGATCGATCGGATCGACGGCCTTATCGTTGCCCGGTCCGCCGCGCGTGGCCAGCATCAAACTGAGATGCCCACCGGCGCTGCTTCCAGTAACACCGAGTTTCATCGGGTCCACGCCGCACTGGGCTGCGTTCGCGCGAACAAACCGCACGGCGCGATTCAGGTCGGCGACGATCTCCTCGACCTGAAAACGCGGCTGCGAACCGTGAACGACGACGAACGTCGTGTAGCCTGCCTTTGGCCAGCCACCATCGTTGATCCCCTGGTGGTTCGACTTCCATCCGCCGCTGACGATCTTGATAATCCCCGCGCCGTTGGGTTGAGCCGGCTTGAAAATATCCATCGTGAGGGCGACGCCATCGTGCTTGGCATAGATTACATCGCGGATGCGTTCAGGCTCCTGTCCGTAAACGATAGCGGCCGAAAAAATGTAGCACGCAAGCAGAGTCAAGTAATTGGGTTTCATGGGTTGACTGATTCCTTTATTTCTCGTTATCGAAGACGCCGTTTTCACGAAGGAACTGCAACTGCCGAACGATTTGCTTGTCCCTCAACGCGACAACCGCAGCGGCGTCCCGTTGGGTCCAGTCATAGAAGCCATGCCCGGCATGCATGCCGCTTTCTCCAGAGCGCAGCCGTGTGGTCAACGCGTCTGCCGGCGTGGCATTCGTCGCCAGATGCGGAAGCAAATAGCGCTCGACGCTTTCGACCAGTCCAAGGCCCACGAGGTCCATGTTCTCCATCGGCCCCAGCGCGGGAAGCCGCAAGGCGAACGTCCATTTCACGACGCGGTCGATGTCCTCGGCGGAGCACACGCCTGCATCGACGAGCGCCAGAGCCTCCCGCTACATCGCGTGCATGAGCCGATTGCCGATAAATCCCGGCACGTCCGCACTGCGCACTGGCAGTTTGCCAACGCGGCGCATGAGTGCCATCGCTCGTTCGGCCTGTTCAGCCGGCGTGTCCTTTCCGGCGATGACTTCGACGACGGGGATGAGATGCGGTGGGTTCCAAAAATGCGCGCCCACCAGCACGCTTTCAAGCCTGCTGCCACGCGCCATTTCCGTGATACACAACGCACTGGTACACGACATCACGAGTGCGCCCCGCTCGCGGCAACTTTCAAGCCGGCGCAGCAGATCAATCTTCTGCGCCATGTCTTCCACGACGCATTCGAGCACGGAGTCGGAGGTGGAATCCACGACCGCGAAGTTTGGCTCCAATTGAAGCTCACCACCCGTCTTTGGAGGCGCACCGAAGTGTTCGTTGAGAAACTTGTCCACCGCGTCAATCGTGACGGTCGCCGCCTGAAGTCTCTCGGCCTGCCGCGTCCACAGCTTTACGCGAAAACCCGCGCGCTTGAACATGACCGCAGCCGCCGCGCCCATCTGGCCAGCACCGAGCACGCCGATGCTCGAGACCCGCACGTCAACCCTTGCCGCAGCGCTGGACGTCAGGTTGCTCGTACAGGGAAGCGTTGAATCGTTTGGCATTTTATTCCCCAAAATGTTTTCCGGATTATTATTGGATTATGCGGAGAAAATCAGCAATTCTCGTTCAAAAGTGAAACCATGGCGCATGAACGGATTCTGAAAAAGTGACTGCTCTGTCGCTGTATTTCCGTACTCATTTTCAAGTACGGTGCTATCAAGGCATTCATCAGTGCCCCGTGGAAGGGGCCTTCGGATTCCGCGGCACCACCTCGTTCATTTCCTTGCGCCAAGCCCATATCTTTTCCCACTGGGCTTGGTCTGCATGTGCGGGTTCAAATCGGCTGGGGTCAACATCGCGATACAAGGCGCGGAATTTGACCGGATCAAAATTGGGATTGGGTTTGTTGGATTGAGCGCCGACGTCCGTGCGCCATGCAGCGAGGGCGGCGCGCATCTTTGTAACTCGGTCGGGTTGTTGCGCGGCGAGGTTTGTCGCTTCGGAAATATCGGCGCTGAGGTCGTAGAGTTCAATGCCTCCGTCGTCATAATACTCGACCAATGCCCAGTTGCCTTCGCGCATTGCGCCGCTGGGACGGCTGCCTTGATTGGTGTAGTGCGGGAAATGCCAAAACAGGCTGCGCTGCGGAGCCGGGCCATTACCAGTCAGCAGGGCAGCAAAACTTACGCCATCCAAGCCGATTGGAGCAGGTTGTCCGGCCAGCTCCAGCAAGGTTGGAATCCAGTCGGTATTGATGACCGGGGCATCCACGACCACGCCGGCGGGCACGTGTCCGGGCCAGCGCACAATCAGAGGAATACGCAGACCGCCTTCATAGTCGAAACCCTTCCCCGCGCGATAGGGCGTGTTGTGGGTGACCTTCGGATGCGGGCCTTCCGGCACATGCAATCCACCATTGTCCGAGGTGAAGATGACAATGGTATTGTCCGCGAGTTTCAGTGCTTCGAGCTTCGCCAGCAAGCGGCCGACTGTGTCGTCGATGGTTTCAATTACGGCCGCATATACCGGCTCGAACGCGCCGGCGTTTTCGACGATCCGCGGCTTCTGCGCGTCATACGGAATATGCGGCGCGTTGTGTGCCAGATAGATCAGGAATGGGCGGTCTTTGTTCGTCTCGATGAACTGTTCGGCAAACGCCGTGAGGTCGTATTCGCCTTTGCCGCCCTCCGTGAGCGATGGCTTGGTATTGGCCTGTCCGGCATGATACACGTCAAAGCCATGTTCCAGCGGGCCAAAGCCCTTTTCGCCGACGTGCCACTTTCCGATGGCGGCGGTAATGTAGCCTCCGGGTCCGGCACCGCCTCCGACTCCGGCACCGCCTCCGGCTCCGGCACCGCCGGATTCCTTGAAATAGCGGGGCAGCATTTTCTCCGTGAGGGGTACGTGCATCTCAATTTCCGGATGCAGCACTTGCTGCGACGCACAGTCAGGACGCCCCGGCAGGTAAGTCGTTAGATGCAGCCGCGCGGGCGTTTTGCCGGTGAGTATAGCGGCGCGCGACGGCGAACAAATCGCTTGTGCGCAGTAGGCCGAAGTAAAACGCGTGCCTTGTAGTGCTAGTTTGTCCAGGTTTGGCGTGTGGTGGTCCTGCCGCCCGTAGCAGTGAAGATCGTTGATGCCCAGATCGTCGCACAGGATAAAAACGATGTTGGGCTTGGTTGCGTCGGCGGCAATGCTGCTGGTGACGCTCATTCCCAAGACGATCAATGTGGCAATCAACAGTCGGGTGACTTTCATGCGGGTCTCGCTTTCAATGGAGGCTCGCAAACCGACTACACCGACGCAACCGCGATCAACATGGGGTTCATCGTGGTGTATGAAGGCGAACAGGAGTGTAGCGAAAGTGAGGGTGCGAGCGTAAGGTATGGAACGGTAGCAATCGAGTTTCGTTTACATCTCAGTAATGAAAAAATGGGACAATATCTCGGAGCCAAAAGACGTGACCCGAACCATGAAGAGACTCGACGCGCTTGTGGCGGCCAGCCTGATGCTGATCGCCATCGCCACTTTGTCGGCGGAAAAGCCAGAGCATTCCGCAGATGTGACCCAGAGTCCATTCGGCATAGGCAGTTGTCATACAAACAATACCTCCGCACAGGCCAACGCCAGGTGGATTCCGCAGATGACCGCGATAGGCATAACGCATCAACGTACCTGCCACACAAGCTGGGGGGCAATCGAGCCCGAGGAGGGGAAATGGGCTTGGGATGCGTTGGATAAACAAATGGACTATCTGGAGGAACAGCACGTCGCGTTTGGCGGCATCTTTGCCGGAACTCCGAAGTGGAACACAAAAGATAAAGGTGGCACGTTGCCTGTCAACAATATTGCCGGCTGGTCCAAGTATTGTTCGGAGGTCGTGAAACATGCCAAAGGACGGATCCGGTATTGGGAGGTGTGGAACGAACCGCCCAATGGTACTGGCCGGGACCAAACGGCGGCTGATTATGCCAAGATCGTTATCGCTGCCTACGACGCCGCCAAAGCCGCCGACCCGGACTGTCTGGTCGGCATTGCCGCAAAGTCCGTGGCGATCAATTACCTCGATCAGGCGATCAAAGCAGGCGCAAAGGGCCATTTCGACTATGTGACGCTGCATCCCTACGAGGTTGCCGGTTGCACCATCACTCATCCCGGTAGTGAAATGGTCTACCTGCAGATCGCCGGCACACTGCGAAAGATGCTGGCCGCTCAGGATCCCGCAAAAGCGAATTGCCCGATCATTTTCACTGAACTTGGCTACGCTGCCGGCGGCAAGTACAGTACTAAGATCGGCAACTTCAGCGCCCTCGACGTGCAAGCTCATGCCGTGGTCAAATTTTATGCCATGGGTATCGCGCAGGGCATCAACAGCATCCAATGGTTCGAGGCGATGGACGGCGACAGCGGGCCCATGGGCCTGTTAACAGGAAAGGGCGAAAAGCGCCCGAGTTACACTGCGCTGGCCCAGATGATCAAGTATCTCGGGCAACATCCCGCTTACCTGGGGTGGACGCTGCTCAACGACAAGCATTACGGCTTCATCTTTCAAGGCGCCAAAGGCACAATCCTTGCCACCTGGGCAGCGACCTCGGCAAGCGACGCCGTCGATTTCGGCCAAGCGGTGAAGATCGTGAATCCTGTCACTGGAGAGGTCGCCGAGTCCGCCACTTGCGCGTTGACCATCGCGCCAATTTTGATCGACGGCGTACCCGACAAACTGCTACAGCAGGCCAAGGACAACAAGACAAAGCCGTTCCTATGGGGTGGCGATTATACCGGCGGGAAATCGGTCTCGGTGACCATGGGCGAGAAGAATGTGGAGAATGGCCTGCACACCAAGTCGGCGGACTCCATTGCCAAAGATGTTCTCGCCTACGGCGGCTCGGCCCGATCAGGCGGCGTCCCCGGCGGGAATGTGTTCATGGTCGATCCGAATTTCCTCTCCTACACTACTGTCCCAATCGAAATCAGCGTCGTAGTCCGCCGGAACGATGCCGACGATCCCGCCAACCTCACGCTTACATACGAGTCTACCAGCGGCTATAAGAAGGCCGACCCCTACGATGTGCCAGACAACAAAGAGTGGCATACCGCAAAATGGAAGATCGACGATGCGCAATTCGTCAGCATGTGGGCGTACAATTTCACCCTGAACTCTGGCAAGTATTTCGTCCATAGCGTGACGGTGACGAGACTGGATAAATAGGCGTCGGTCGCCTTTGAACCGGAGCCTGTCAAAACGGCCCTGGCAAAGGATTCCGCCTACTCGGCGGGCACGCGGGCGAATTTTGACTTTGCAGGCAGTTCGGGCGGAATGCAGTACGCCTCAAGTTCAACGACGTGGAATCCACTGTTCGAAGAATTGTAGAGTCCTTTGATGCGAATCGCCTTCACCGGCCGCGGCGCAAAACTGATCGTCTGCCAGCTTCGGGGCTGGCCTTTGCTATGGTCGGCCAGCATGCTGAACGTAGTTCCATCGGCCGATGTTTCGATCTGATACCGGTAATAGCGGTCATCAATGTCCCACAATAGCATGCGAATCTCGCGCAACAAGTATGGCTTCGCCAGCGTGACTGTCCATTCGCATGGAAAACTGCCTATGGCAAAACCAGTACCGCCTGTATACCCCTTGACAATGCCATCGATCAATGCGGCGGCATTTGATGTGGGGCCCGTCACGGTGGCGCCCTTTGTGGCGAGCGCCACGTTACCCGCCGTCATGGCCATGCCGCTTTGCGCACATTTGGCCGCTTCGATCCAGGCCTCGATCTCAATGGCGCGTTTTTTTACCGCGTCGGAATCTGAATACTTCGTTTTCAGCACGGTGGCCTTGGCGAGCACGGTCGGGAATTTCATTTCATTCAGCGCAATCTCAACGTCCCCGAACAATTTCTCGACCATTGCCGCGTTTTCCTGCGAGCGTTTCAGAATAGCGAGCTGGTCGCGTGCCTCGATCTGTTCCATGATCTTTCGCGCAGATGGACTGACGTGTGCGGAGTCCTCAAGAAGTTTGCGCGCAAGCGTATCCTCACCGCGATCAAAAGCGTATAGTCCCAGCGCCAACGACGTCTTGATTGGAATCTTAATCAGACTCTCTTCGGCCAGATTGCTGAGTTCCTGGATCGACAGCAGTTGCCATTTGTAACTGACCTCCAACTGGCTGCCCTGCCTGATGTGTAGAATCTTCGCGTCGCCGCCGGCCATTTTACCACCCAGCCGCTTGGTCAGAAAAACGCGATCACTCTCCACTTTTTCAGGCTCGCGCTTTAACCGTTCCAGGATGGCCTGCTTCATTTCGGGCAGCCCCGCATAACCCTCGGCGTGCTGCGTCAGCACATCGCGGTCAAACTCATCAAACTGTTCCATCCTGGCAGCCGGCAGTTTGAAAACATCCGCCGCTTCCTCGAAGCGGCTCTCATTGGCCAGCGCCACGGCTTTCGCAATCAACACGGCTGCGTCTGGCCCCATGGATGTTTTTTTAACTGGCGCAACGGCCACTGGCGCGGCTGCTTTTGCCGGATCGTTCTCGGGAGCAGGCGCTTTCAAATCTTTCGCGGCGTCGGCAGCGAGAACTGGAGAGATGGTTTCAACATGTGGAGCTGCCGCCACTTTGCTCTCCTGCACTTTAGGTTTGGCAACCGAGGGCTTAAGGGTGCTGTCGGGCTCCGCGACGTCCGGTTTCTTGCCGACGACGATGCCGAAGCCGAAGACATCGCTGGCGCTGGTCTTGACAACCGGTGTGGAGGTTGCTGGAGCGGTCTTGGGATTCGGGGTCGCGGAGCCCCCTGTCTCCGCTTGGGGATGCTCGGCATTGGATAGCGGTGCAGGCTTGGGATTGGCCTTTGCAACCCATTCGAATTTGCCGGTCCATTTGAGCGCAATCGCCAGCACGACCAGGACCGCGACAACGCTTGCAGCGTAAAGAAGTTTCCTGTTCTTGGAGGCGACTTCGTGCAGACGTGCGCTGGCGGCTTGGCGTAGTCCGGTCGCAACCTCTCCCCTGCTCGCCTTGTCGATCAGCGTCAGCAACTCTGCCGGGGTCTGCACGCGCTGTTCGCGTTTTTTCTGCATCATCTTTTCGATCAGACGGCTGCAGGCTTCGCTGACATCCGGGTTGGCTTTGCGTGCGTTGGGAACCGGATCAGTCAGGTGCATGGACATGATGGCCGCGGTGGTCAGGCCTTTATAAGGAGGCGCGCCAACGACGAGGTGGTACAGCGTGGCACCAAGGGCGTATATGTCGGTGCGAATGTCGATTTCGGCGGCAGCACCGCGAATCTGTTCGGTTGCCATGTAAAAAGGTGTTCCAACGGCCTGGCCGGATTGCGTGAGACTGCCGTCTTCGTTGTTGAGTTGCTTGACGAGGCCCAGATCGGCGAGTTTGGCTTCTCCGTCCTTTGTCAACAGGATGTTGTCGGGCTTGACGTCCCGGTGAACCATGCCATGCGCATTCACGGTTTCCAGCGCGAGCGCGATCTGCCGGATGATCGCGAGGGCGCGCTCTTCCGTGACGATCTTCTGCTCGTCGAGAACTTTCTTCAGCGTGGAGCCATCGATGTATTCCATGGCGAAATACCACAGGCCGGTGGCGGCGTCTTTGCCGACATCAATGCCCCGAACGATGTTGGGGTGATTCAGTTTTGCGGAAGCGCGGGCTTCGCGCTGAAAACGCTCGGTAAAGACGGCGTCTTTGGCGATGCTGGGAGGCAGCACTTTCAGCGCGACAACGCGGTCGAGCGATTTCTGGCGAGCTTTGTAGACGGCCCCCATCCCACCTTGGCCGAGTTTGCCGAGAATTTCAAATCCACCGATTTCCTTGATACGACTCGGCGTGGCGTTTGTGCTTCCGCCGGGTGCTGTTGGCGATGGGTCAGTGGGGGTAGACATGCGGGATGACTCATCCATTGGGAGTCAACGTCTGAAAATAACAGCAGCTTACTGGCCTCGTCACCATGGACTACCCCGACAATGGGATTGTTTTAATCACAATGCGCGGGATTTATTTAACAGTGAAACCTCGGTTCGACCCGCGCCACGGATGCGGGGCGGCTGGAATGGCAAAGATTCGAGTTCCCGGTGTATTCGGAGGCAACTGCGCCTCACGGAAAGGAATCCCTTGCCCAATAGCATCTTCTCGCGTCTCATCATTGGCCTCATCTGCGCCTACACGGGCTTCGGCTGCGCCGAAACAGCTCCGCCCCCTTGCGCATGCCCAGCAGGCACGCCGGTGAGCATGGTCGGCGAAAAGAAGATCGAGGACGGGCCCGGTATGCGGCAGTGTTCGCTGGAAACTTTCAAGCTCCACAGCCCTGCGATGACCCGCGACATCGAGGTTGGAGTGCTGCTGCCCCCCGCCTATGCCAAAAACCCCAATCAGCGCTTTCCCGTGCTCTACGCCATGCACGGCATGAGCGCCCCATATCTGACGTGGACCACCATGTTTCCGTTACTTCAGGCCATCACCGAAAAACCCATGATTGTCGTCGTCTTCAACGGCGACCGGGATAGCTGCTTTTTCGATGCCACCAAGCGCCCACGCTCGTTATTCACCACTTTTTTCTTCAAGGAACTCGTACCCTTTCTCGATCACGCCTACCGAATCGATCCAAAACTTCGTGGCGCGACTGGATTTTCCATGGGCGGGTTGGGCGCTCTGCACTACATGCTCACACGTCCGGACTTCTTCGTCGGGGTGAGCAGCATCAGCGAAGCACTGTACTGGCCCAACGAGGGTGATCAGTGGCCAGGCAAAGGCTTGCGGGGAAAGCCCAGCCATGTCGTGGTCGCGCTGTTAGGAGCCTACGAGGAAAACAAGGCCGAGTACGAGCGGGTCTCGCTTCTCGATCGCTTTGAAACCGCGCGCATCAATAAAACGAAACTGCCGCCCCTCTACTTTCCCTGCGGCACGGAAGACGAAGATATCAACGCCGTGCGCAACGCCAGGGATGTGCTGTCCGCAAACCCGCAGATAACGCTGGAGTACCAGGAGAGCCCGGGCAAGCACGAATACAAGTATTGGAGGGATACATCTCCGGCCATGATCGATTTCCATTGGCGCACATTTCAGAGCACCTACTCGCCCAAGAACATCTACCATAGCCCGGATCCGGGAAAAGCCCCCTGACATTTATGCGTTCCGTGCCCACCCTGCTGGAAATTGGAAATCGAATTGCCGCACTCAGTCGGCTGCCACTGTCAGCGATACTTTTTCGATCGCGTTGCGGCCGGATTTGGCGAAGGGGCGTGGCATCGGTTGGGCTATGCCGTTGGCATCGATGGAGCGGCAGCGAAGTTCGTACTCGCCGGCGGAAATGTCTTTCAGCAGCGTGGCCCAATGAGCCAGCGCGTATCGCATCGGCCAGACACGAGGACGCTTCGTCGCGGGGTCGAAGCCGTTTACGCCATCGGGAAGTTCGTTGTTTGACAGCGTTGGCCAGCGCGCCGGAGCTGGCAGAATCTCAGCGTCTTTCCACGGAGCCTTCGTGAAGTATGGATCGTCGGCGGGGAGTTCCGCTCCCTTTGGGTTCAGCCAGTATTGTACTTTGCTCAGCCCGGAGATTCCAACCTGAGCCATCCCGGTCAGTGGCACAACCTCGCCTGCTTTCATTTTATCGGGATGCAGAATGAACTTCGCAAACGTCTTCATCCCGCTGTCCACGTCGTTGTTCTCGTCGGCGTAAGTGTCATTGCCAAAGGGCGCGTTCGTGAGTACGACGCGCTGCAACCATTTCACCGATTTGAAACCGTAAGTCTCCGGCACCAGCATCCGCACCGGACCGCCGCGCTTGCCTGACAGCCAATCGCCGTTGAGCTTGTAACACAGGATGACCGGATATTCGCCCGGCGGGTCTTCCAGCACGCGGCCAATCGGCAGTGAGCTTCGAAATAGTTGCTTCGGGTCGTCGTTGTGATAGCCGTCGTAGAAGACGCGGCGCACGTTGCGGACGGGTTTTGCCAGCCAAACAACCTCGCGCAGCGGCACGCCCTCCCACAACCCCATGCCCAGCGGCGCACCGATATTGTTGCATGTGATGACCTTCAAGAAGCGCACGGCCTTTTTCTCGGCCAGCTTCATCAGTCCATCCCAGTCCAACGCCGTCCCGAGTTCCTTCGACAGCGGGTTCTGTACGTCAGCCTTGTTCTCAACATCCGGCACAACCTCCAAGCGCCACGTCTCGCGTGTCAATCCAGCTTCGCGCAGTTTTTCGGGGGGAAGCGCGTACGGCAATGGATTGCCGCGTTCGACTGTGCCGAATTTGTCGGGTGGCGTGAAGTATTCGAGCTTGGCAATGGCTTGAGCGAGCGCTTCTTTCGCCGACGCTTCATCCGCGCGAGCCAGCCACGGCAACAAACTGAGTGCGGCTATGCCTGCGGCGCCATTCTGCAGGAAATAGCGGCGCGTGACGTCGAGATGCTCTGCTGCGAATTGTTCGCGATGTGACACGGCGGGAATTGGAGATTTGGTGTTAAGCGTCATGAGAACCTTCGTTCACTTGCGTCGCTGTTTGCTTGAAATCTCCGTGTTCTTATCTGCCACACCGTGTACGATTGGTAAAACCTAACGGGAACCTCTCCGTCGTTAAACTCCCACAAAAAATTGACCCGATATGTGCTGTTTCACAACGATTCTTTGATGTCAAAGTCTTTTAATTTCTCGGCGTCGTCAACCGTCAACGTTTTGATTCCGTCCACGCGCGCACCGAGCGGTCCTTTCCTGACTTGCTCTTGAAGTTTCTGAATCGCGGCTTCTTTGCCTTCGGCGACGAGTTCGACGCGGCCGTTCGGAATGTTGCGAACCCACCCGACGATCGAAAGTTGCCGGGCCGCGCGCTGCGTAAAATCGCGAAAGCCCACACCCTGGACTCTGCCGGAAATCTCCAGATGGATGCGCTGCGTGCCACGCTCGGCCTCGGTCGTTTCAGCAGCGGGAACCCCGCAGCCGGAGAGGCACAGCGCAAAAATCGACCCAAAAATTAGTGCGACTATCGGACGCATGCGAGATCCCTTAACGTGCGCTCGGCAACAATTCCTGCATCGGTTCGCCGAACGGCAGGATCGGCATTGGACGGCCCTGGTGATCCAGGAAGGCTCGTCCGGAATCGATGCCCAGGTGCTGATACACCGTTGCCCAGAGATCGTTCGGGCTGAGCGGGCGTTCGACCGGGTACTCGCCTTTGCTGTTGGTCGCGCCGATGACCTGACCCGTGCGCATGCCTCCGCCGGAGACGATCATGGACATCGCGCCGGGCCAGTGATCGCGCCCGGGCTGCATGATCTTCGACGCGGTTCCGACCGAATTGCTCAGCTTCGGCGTGCGCCCGAATTCGCCGGTGACGATCAGCAGCGTACTCTTGGACAGGCCGCGCGCGTACAAGTCTTCGATCAGCGCCGAGACGGCCTGATCGTAGGGCGCGAAGCGCCAGCGGGCGTCGTTGAAAATGTGGCAGTTGACCGCGTGACTGTCCCAATTGTACGAGCACTCTTTCGGCATGGGCTTGCCGGGGAATGGATTCTCCCAGATCATTTCCACGAATCGGCAGCCGGCTTCCACGAGTCGCCGCGCCATCAGGCCGCGCTGTCCGTAGGCGTGCATGCCATAGCGTTCGCGGACGCGCGCGGGTTCCTTGCCGAGATCGAACGCGTCGCGGACTTTGTCGCTGGTGAGCATCTGAAATGCGTTCTGGCTGAAGCTGTCCATCGCCGACAGCACGCCGGCCTGATCCACGTCGCGGCGCAGATGATCGAGGCTTTTGCGCAGCGCCATGCGGTCTTCCAAACGCGTTTCCATTTCGCGCGTGATGCCGAGATTTTGGATCTTGAAATCTTTTGCGCTGGGATCGCCGTTGAAAATGAACGGGGTGTTTGCGCCTCCGAGATACGCCGCGCCGAGCGCGAAGACGTCGATGCCTTGACGCCCGGAATCCGTGCCCACCACGACCGGCGGCATGCCGCCTTTGAAGCCGTTCTTTTCGACCATGCATTTGTGAACGATGCTGGTGACGGCGGGCGCGTCGTTGACGGTTCCGGTCGGTGTAGCCGGGACGCGTCCGGTCATCAAGCGCTTGTGCCCGCCGCCGTGGTCGGCGAATTCGTGGCTGACCGAGCGGATGATGTTGAACTTGTCGGCGATCTTGGCCTGCATCGGAAACAACTCACAGATCTCCATGCCGGGCACATTGGTTTTGATCGGATTGAAGATGCCGCGATACTCCAGCGGCGCGTTGGGCTTCATGTCGTAGGTCTCCATGTGAGGAGGACCGCCGGGAAGCCAGATAAAAATCACGGACGTGTCGCGCGCCGCCACAGCTGGGTTCGCGGGATCGTCGGCCGCCATGGCCTTGAATTGCAGCGCGTCGGCCAGCGACATGCCGGCCAGCGACAGTCCGCCGAATTGCAGGAAGCTGCGTCGAGAAACGGGACCGGGACAGAAGTTGGACATGATTGGCTCCAGTTCAGTGTTGAGCAAGTGTATCGGTAATCAACGGCCATTGCGCGATAATTTTTCCATCCGGGCTGAGAACACGCAGCGTTCCCGCCACGTCGCCAACCGCCTGAATCTGGCCATCGCGATTTGCCGCCGCCGCCGTGATGAATTTTGGAAAGCCGTCTGTTTTCGAACGGATGTCCCCGCCCTGATCTTTGACGATTCGCACGAGTGGCGCGCCGCTGGCGGCCAGCACTTGATCGCCCTGCCCGAGGTAGCGAATCGAGTTCACTTCCTTGGTAAAATCGGCGAAGGTCTTGAGCACGTCGGAGGTCCGCAAATCCCAGGTCTTCATGCTGTTGTCCGAACTGGCGCTGACCAGACGCCGCATGTCGTGTCGAAACGCCACGGCCAGCACGTGACTGGAGTGCGCTTCGAGATTGCGCGACATCGCGCCGGTGGCCACATCCCAAATACGCACGGCTTTGTCGGCGGCACCGCTCGCAAGCAGTTTTCCGTCGCTTGAAAAATCGAGCGTCAGCACGCAGTCCTTGTGCGGTTTGGGAACTTCGCGAATGAGTTTGCCCGTCGCCGGATCCCAGAGCTTAATTTCGCCGCTGCGCGAAGGCTCGCCACTGCCCGTGGCCAGCAGTTTTCCGTCGGGCGAAAACGCCAACGCGTTCACTCGATACGAAAGCGGAGAATCCAATTTGCTGGCGTCGCCCAGCGTGCGCAGCAACTCCCATTTCGCGTCGATGTTGACACTGTCCAATGGCTGGCCCGTTTCGGCCTGCCACGCGCGGATTCGCCCGTCATCATGCAGCGTGACAAGCATCGCGGACTCCCGGCTGAAGGCCAGCGACGTGACGGGAGGAACCGCGTTTTGCGCGGACTGCGCGCGCGCGTCCACCTGAGCCTTGAGCGCGGCGTCGTTGATTTTCTGCGCATTGGCGACGGAGCCTTGAAGAGTCTTTTCGTCCGCGCGCAGAACGATCAACGTATCGACGAGATTCTTCGCGTTTGTTTCAGCCACGTTGACGCGCAGCACTTCGCCGGTGGCCTCCGTGAACGCTTTGACGGCTTCCTCGTGGTCGGTCTTTGTCTTCTTCTGTTTTTCAGCGGTGGCAGCGGCAGCTTTGTCGGCGGCGGTGCGCACATCGGTTGCTTTGGTAGCAGCCGCGCGCGCCGCTCCGGCGGCTTTGGTTGCGGCGTCCTTTTGGGCATCGTCGGCTTTTGCGAGCGCCGCGTCGGCCGCTTGCGCCGCGCTCAGCGCGTTCTTCTCGGTTTGCTTCGCAGTCTCCTGAGCGGTGGTTGCGGCCATCAACGCATCTTCGGCGTCGTCTCGCGGCTTGGATAACGCATCGCGTTTTACCAATGCGTCTGCACGCGCCTTTTCAAGCGCCGCGCGTTTCGCGCCGAGTTCAGCCGCGTCCTTGTCCGCTTTCTTGGATTCCTCGGTGAGTTTCGTCAATCGATCTTGCGTGAGTTTCAATTCACCTTGCAGAAACGCGAGTTCAAACGCGGCTCCCGAAACCGCGAGATCGGCGGACGCGGATCGATCCCACGCCGCGCGATCGGATTTCAGTTCGGCGATTGTTTTTCCATCGGCCACATTCACCAGCCGGACTGGACGGCCTTCCGCGGCCACCACCAGAATCTTTCCGTCAAGACTGGACGCGAGCAATTTCACCGGTCCTTCGGCGGCGATGGTGCGGACGATTTTCTTTGTGGCGCGATTCCACACGGACACTTTGCCGTCGTCGCCTCCCCAGACGACCAGCGCGTCGGCTCCGGATTGAAACGCGATCACAACCGATGCTTTCGCCAGTTCCGGAATGTCGGCGGCGAGCGCGGCGCGATCCGGCGCGGCGGGCACAATCGGCAACGAGGGTGGCGGCGACGGCACTTTTTTCCAGAGCTTCACTTCGCCATGGCTGCCGGTGGCCAGCACGTTCCCCTCGGGACTGAAAGCCAGCGCGCTGACGATATCTGGGTGCGCTTGCAGCGCGGCGACAGGCCGCTGAAGAGGCAGATAGTACACGGTTGTTTCGCGGCCCCGGCCACACGCGGCAAACTGGCCGTCCGGCGAGACCGCCACGGCGCTCACGCGCTGTACGCTGGCGGGCATGTTCTTCCAGGCGACGGCTTGTTTGGGCTTGGGATTGCCGAGCGCGCCTTCGTCGATCCAGCGCCGCAGAATTTCCAATTGATTGGAGCTCAACGGCTGCGCCTTGGACTTGTTGCCGTCCGGCGGCATGTGCGGTTTCTTCTGCCGCGACGCCATGAGAAAAATATCGCTGTCGAGCGCGCGGTTTGGTTTGAGCGCGGGGCCGGAATCTCCGCCGTGTTCCATCAGTTGGGGCGTCTCCAACTGCAGGCCACCTTCCGCTTTCGTGGCGTTGTGGCACGGCAGGCAATTGCGTTCCAAAATCGGCTGGATGTCATCGGCAAACGAGAGCGGCGCGGCGGCGTGTGCGTGCGCGGCCAGCAGAAGAAGCGCGCCAGCGAACGCGAGATAGAGGAATTGAATTCGCTTCGTCGCCACCTATTTTGCATCCTTAAGCCGCACAATCACCGGACCCGAATACACATTTATCGTGAGGTCTTCAAGCTTGCCTTTGACGGACAATTTGCCTTTGTCCTGGCCCTTGAACCAAAAAGTGAACGTGCCTTTCGTCAGTTTCAATGGCGCGAGATCGAGTTCATATTCGGCCTTGGCCGCGCCGGCCGGAACATCCAGTTCCTTGGCCTTTTCAAGCCCTGGCACGCCGTAAGGCTTCAGCTTGAACGCGTCCTTAAATTCGCCGCCGCGAGTGATCTGAAACGCGAACTTTATCTTCGATCCGACAGTCGTCTCAATGGGTTTTGAATCGATCGAAACAGCCGTGGGAATCGCTGCCTCCGTGACTACACCGAGAGTGAATTCCTGGGCGAAGCGCGAACGCGCGGAATCGGCGGAATCGGGTGATTTGACATTCCAGATTGGAGTGGACGTTCGCGCTTGATGAACGATTTCGTGCCCATCGATCGTGGCTTTGCCGACAATGTTGATGGATCCCGCCCACGCTTTTATCTTGTCGGCCGAAGCGGCTTGCAGGAAAAGCATCGTCTCCTGAGCCTCGCCGCCGAGCGTGGTTGGCAGCGCGGAGACGACTTCGGGCAAGCCCTCGGCGCTAAGACTCACCTCCCCTTTAAAGCCGTCACGCCGCAGCACGATCACATGTATCGGAAGCATTTCGCCGGGACGAATATTCGATCCGCGCACGACTACTTCCGGCCCATTGGCGCGAAGCCCCGGCTTGTTATCGGTAGGCGGAACAGGCATGGCTACGAGCGCGAAGTCGGGCGTTTCGCGCCGGATGCTGAGCGTATAGCGACGCCGCGGATCGTCGTTGAAGGTGTTGTTGAGATCGCGCAGCGCGATGCGATACGTGCCATCCTCTTTTGCTTCAAATTTTCCAATCGGGTCGAGATGATTGCCGTCGAAATCCGGAGCGCCAGGCACGACCGGACCGTCGTTGAGTTCCAACACATCCGCAGCCGTTTCAATGCCTGTGGCGTCTTTGCCGAGAAGCTGCACAATCAGGCGCGGATTGGTCGGCAGACCCAGGCGTTGCGAGAGCACTTCCATCCACCAGACATCGCCTTTCTTTGCGTCGAATCGGTAGCTGTCCACATCGCCTGCTGGAAAGAATTGGCCTTGCAGTTCGCACGGCGGAACGATCGCGGTGGGGTGCGCGAGATCGTTGGGTTCAGTTTCAGGCGTCGCGGCTTTTCCAGTGGAAGGCCAGAACACCAAAGAACTTTCCGGCGGGGGTTGTGGCGCGTTGCTCGCCTCCTTTATTTGGAGACGGAAGAAATTTTCGGGACCGCCGTTTGCCATGAAATCGCGGAGCGCAAGAAAGACCGCTCCGTCCGCCACGGCTTCCCAGAAAATCACGGCATCCCGCGCGCGGATGAGTTCCCGGCCGTTGGAGTCAAACAGGATCAATAGGGGAAAGAGCTTGGAATCGAGCAGCGAAGCCTGGCAATCGATGGATACTTTCCGGCCTTTGGTAAGCGGGATCTTGAACCAGAATGTGCGCTGAGATTGAGCCGTTCCATTAATGACGCAAGGCCACGCGGCCTCCTGTGCGATGTCGCGTTCAAAGCATTTTGTATTGCACGCGAATTCCGGGGCCGTGCCCACTTCGAAAATCCGCGGATTGGAGATGCCATATTTCCCAGCTACCCGCACATCGTAGCGGCCCGGCGGGACTTCCGATGCGATCGACACGTTGAACTTCTTGGGATCTTTCGCATCGGCCGTGGCGACGAGGCCTGGATGCGAAAAACGCAGGCGGGCTTCGTCGATATCCGTTCCAGTAATGGCCACCGGCACAGTCTCGCCAATCTTTCCGCCGGAGGGAAAAATCAGAGCGAGTTGCGGGTCGGGAATTTCGGCGGAGATTGCGAGCCGAATCGCGCAGACACAGAATAACACCGCCATCCGTGCGGATGACGAAACGGGGTCGTGACCGATTGACGCGCGGTTTGCCATGGTGTTATTAGTGATTAAACAAAAACTCCCCGCTGCTCATCGTCGACCACAGCACGTCTTCCCAACCCTGGCGTCGCGCCGCGTCTTGCGCATTGGCGTCGGTTGCTGGAACCGAACTGACTTTACGCGCCAGATACGCGCGCGTGACCTTGATTTCCTCGGCGAGCGGCAGCCGGGAATAAGCGCGCAGGTACAGTTCTTTCATCTTTTCCTCATCGGTGCGCTTCACATCGTTGGCAAACGCTTTCGCCACACTGCTGTTGGTGAGTTTGCCCTGCATATCGCTGGAAATGTCGAGAAACAGAATTTGTTCGAGACTGGCCGTGCTCTGGCGCTCGCAACTGCATGCCGTGGCGGAATCCGGGCGGCCGAAGGCCTTCAGGAAGCTTGTGCCGTTGTACGAATTGTCGGGCAGTTGCATCGCGCGCGTGCCCGTCGGTTGGTTGGCCCAATTGCCGTCGGCTCCGGCGCAGGCGTTCATGGCGTCGTACATCACTTCGGCCGGAAGACGCCGCGCGTAGTAGCGCGAAAAATAGTGGCCGTCGTCGCCGTTGTGAGCGTTGGGTGCGGAATCGAGTTGATAGGTCGTCGAGTTGGTCAGCACCCGCACGAGGTGTTTCAAATCGTAACCGCTGCGCACGAAATCGGCCGCCAGCGCGTCCAGCAATTCGGGATGCGACGGCGGATTGGTGTCGCGAATGTCATCCTCCGGATCGACGATGCCGCGATTGAACAAGAGCTTCCAATAGCGGTTCACCACCGCTTTGGCGAAGAACGGATTGTTCTTGTTCGCCAGCCAGTTTGCCAGCGCAATGCGGGCGTCGTCGTCCGGGCCGAGCGGCTCGGCGAGCGTGCCCATCGCGGACGGCGCAAGCTTCTCGCCGGTCTTCTTGTGAATGCCCACGGGAAGCACGCGCTTCGGGAAAATGATCTCTTCGGCCATGCGGGATGTGGGCTGGCGTTCGAGCTGTGCGAAGTAGGCTCCGAGCGAGTAGTAATCCCGCTGGCTCCAGCGCTCGTATGGATGATGATGGCATTGCGCGCATTGAATCCGCACGCCCAAAAAGAGCTGCGCGGTGTCTTCGATTTGCTGGATGTTGGTGCGCACCTGGCGATACCACGTCGTCGGCGGGCAATCCACGATCTTGCCACTGGCGGTCAGCAGTTCGCGGACGAATTTGTCGAACGGCTTGTTCTGATAGAGGCTCTCGCGAATCCAGCCGTGGAACGCGAAGTTGCCATAGATATGCGCGCGATCCGGAGTGTTCTCAATCTCACCCCGGCGATTGCGCAACAGGGCACTCCAATAGTTGGCAAACGTGTCGGCGTATTCGCCGCTTTCGAGCAGACGATCGATCCAGCGCGCGCGCTTGTCTGGCCCCTTGTCCGCGCTGAACTGCTCCGCTTCCGAAACGCTGGGCAGGCGGCCGGCCACATCAAGAGTCACGCGGCGCAGAAATGTCGCATCGTCGCACACTTTCGACGGCGGCATGCCGACTTCTTTCAGCCGCGCAAAAATCGCGATGTCGATAAAATTAGCGACCGGCGGAAGATTCTCCACGGGCGCGCCGAGCGGAATCGTGGCCCGGAAGACCGCGACTTTGTCCTGATAACGCGCCATGACCGCAACATCGCCGGTCTGGTTGAAGACGCTGACGACGCCGTGCTCGTCCACGCCGGCCATGCCTTTCGTGTTCGGCTCAATCACTGTCTGCGCGGTCACGTCGGCTTTGTGTCCATCTGAGAAAAGAGCCGTAACGACAAGTTTCTGACTTTCGCCTTTTTTCATGATTCGAACGGCCGGTGTCACTTCGATACTTTGCAGCACTGCGCGTTTAGGATCATCCACATCGTTCGGCATTCCCTGTGCGATCCAGTTTCGGATGGTCTCATAAGCTTCGGTGCCGGGTTCCAGCCGTTTGCCGCCGCCATGCGGAACGATGCCCGAGCCCTTGGTCAGCAATAGACTGGCTTCGGGAGCCGATGGCGTGACACGCCGTCCGCGCTGCTCGTAGACGAGATGTTCGAAATCATCCTGCGGTTCAAAACCGAAGAGCGAAAGTTTGAATCCATTCTGGCCGGTGGCCTTGCCATGACACGCCCCTCCGTTGCAACCGGTTTTGGTCATGGTGGGCATGACGTCGTTGACAAAGCTGACCGGGCGCGGCGGCACCGCCAATTTTTCAGTGTCGCCAGCGGCGGCACTCAGCGTTGTGGCGCTGCTGAGAACGAAGGCAAAAAGAGTAAAGGGCAATCGACGGAACATTGGCATATATTTCCAACGAAACATGCGTCTACATTTTTTAGAGCTACCGGACAATTTGTATACACTTGCCGATTGAAGAGGGACTGTCAAAAGTCAGGCATAATTCGACCGAGCAGTTATTTTTTGCAGCGGAAGAGCAGTAACGAAATAAAAGAAACATGCCAAAATCGACACACCGACGACACCAGCCATATTTTTTTGCCATATTCAATTCCACCAAAGCAAACCGCCGCATCCAATAAAGGACGCGGCGGCTCTTGAGAAAATGACAATTCAATCCACTCGCGTTAATTGCGTTTGCGCGGGTTGTTCGGATCGTTGGGATTGCTGGGATCATAGGGCTGCCCGGTTTTCGGATTGATTGGAAAGTCCTTTTGTGGCTGCACGGGCGTCTTAGGCTGCTGGCGCTCGGCCTTGTTGGCAGCTCTATCAGCTGCTCTTTCGGCGGCTCTATCCGCTGCAAGTTTCTCGGCAGCGGCTCGTTCCGCCGCGTTCTTTTGGCGCTGAGCTTCAAGCGCGGCTTCGCGCGCCGCCTTATCGGCCGTCCGCTCGGCTGTCCGGTCGGTGATCCTCTCCTCGACTGGCTGTTTGATGGTGGGACCTTTTACGGTATTCGGTTCGCGCGGAGTCTTGTCGAGCGGCGCGATTTCGGTGCCTACCTTCGTCGGCGGCACGTTTGCTGGTCTTTCGACGTTCGACTTCAAGCGGGCGGCCTTATCCGCGTCCAGTTGCGCTCTTTGCTTGGCCGCCAGTTCCAACTGGGCTTTGCGGTTCGTCTCGCGCGCGGCACGGTCTGCGTCGAGACGTGCTTTGCGATCTGTTTCCGCGGCAAGCGCTTTGGCTTCGGCGTCGTTTTTTCCACCGGCCTTCAGTTCGGCGGCTTTGGCACGATGATCGGCAAGCATTTTTTCGGACTCGGCCGCTGCATCCTTGTTGGCTTTTTCGCGCGCGGCTCGTTCCGCCGCCAAGCGGGCTTTCGTTTCGGCCGCTGCGTGTGCGGATTCGGTACTGGCCTTAGCTTGAGCGACCTGGTTCTGCTCGACCGCCAGTTGCCGGGTCAGTTTGCGCTGTTCGGCCGCCTGCTTTTCCAATTCGACCTTTTGCAAGCGAGCCTCTTCCGCCTTCTGCCGTTCGGCGGCAATTTTGGCGGCAAATTCAGCTTTTCGTTCCGCGTTGTTTTCAGTCGCCATCAGCGTGTTCAAGCGCTTCTGTTCTCCATCGGACCGGCGTGCCGCGATTTCTTCGATATGCGCCGACTGCCGTGTCAGCGATTCCTGGCGCTTCGCGTCTTGCGTCGCAAAATGACGCTCGCGAAGTTCGTCGGCACGAGCCGCCGCGGCCAGAACCCTGGCGTCCGCAACGGGGCGCGCGTTGGCTGCCGACCTGGCGACCTGACGGGCGGCAATTTCGACAGGCGTCTCCGCAGCGACGGCGGTCACGTGCGGGCGATAGATCCGTAGCGTCCCATTTTCTTTGTCTTCCACCGTGGCCCTGCCCAGCACGCTGCCGGCCTGAACGTCGTTGTCGGCAATGCGCACTTGGCGAAGCGGACGATTGATTCGCTGTTCGACCAGTCTTGACGACGGACCGTTCACGAAAATATTGTTCGTGGTCTTGTTGATGGTGATGTTGTTTTGAATGATCGTGGTTTGACTATAGAGCGCGACCTGTTGATCGCGAGGAACGAAGAACGAGTGCAAATTCCGGTCGCAAAAACGATCCTGCGGGACGAAACAATAGTCGCGTTCGCTCAAGCCAAAATCCAGGCCAACTCCAACGTCGAGGCCGAAATGCTTGCCGCCGAAGTGGAATCCAGCTCCGATACCCACACCTGCTTCAAAGCGGGCCGCGGGAGGCAATGGCGCCCAGCCCCAGTGCGAATCGTTCTGCCGCCAGTTGACCCACGACGGTCCCCAGACCGTGTCAGGCGTCCACATCCAGCCATAACCCGGAGCGCGCCACCAGCGGCCGTAATGAAACGGCGCCCAGCCCCAGGAATAATCCGACTCCCAGCACCATCCCGAATCCGTCCACACCCAGTGCCCGCGGTTGCCGTACGGGCGCCAATTCGAATCGGCGCATCCGACGCTCGGCTGCCAGCACCACGTTCCGTCAATGTTGACCCACGTACCATATGGAGTCAGCGTTTCGTAGAAATGCGAGACCGTGCAGTCCGTGCAGGCCGTCACCGGCGTGGGGGTGTAAACAGTTTCACGAACAATTTCTTTTTCGTGAAATGCTTCCGGAGTGTAGCTCACAGCGCCGGTCAAGGGCGACACGTAGGTTGCGGCTCTATCGGAAGCGGGATCAACCGCCGTGGGCTGATTCGCGTTGGGATCGCCGCGCGTTTCCAGATTGACAGGCACTGCCAATAGATCATCTGTTTGAACGTTGGCCGCGTTATCGTCCGGAACTGCGGTCACGACCGTTTCCTTCCCGGCGCGAATATCGCGTCCGTGATTCAGAATTTCTTGAATTGATTTGGGTGCAACGCCGAGATCGTTGAGATACAGGATTTCGTCGACTGTTAGCTCATAGGCCACTGGAGATGCCTGTACGAATGCAACGAGAACATCTTCGGCGATGCCCGATTTGGCCAGTTTGGCAACATCGTCGAACCCTTCCGACGCCCTCCCCTGCCCGGAAAAAAGTGCCAGCCCGAAACTCGCCGCCAAACACCAGGTCCACAAATTACGCATTACAATTCCTCCAAGGGATCGATGAACTTCCGAGTGCGCTATTAACCGGACATACCGCTTCTCAAATATGACGTTTCGGACATCTTAACATTCGGTAAATTCGGAGAAAAACTTTATCGCAATAAGAAATTACGACTTTACTCAATTTTCGAAAGTTTTAAAGCCTTTTAAGGTAATACTTTGGGTGCGATCCTGAGAACGTTAACCTTTGGCTCGTTTAGGCGTCGAATCCGCATCCAAGTCGAGCGAGCTGAATTGACTGCTGGCAAAGTAATGGTACGCCAATCCAGCGCTCATGGCGGCATTGTCGGTGCACAGCGCAGCGGGCGGAAAATGGACCTCGACCGGATTCCGCTCACGAGCCGCACGCTCGGTCATCACTTGCCGCAACCGCGTGTTACACGCCACCCCGCCGCTCACGGTCAGAGCTTCGATGCCTTCTTTACGACACGCCGCGAGTGCCTTGTCGGCCATGATTGTGCATGCCGCCACTTCGAAGCTCGCTGCAACCTGCCGGCGTTCGTCATCTGAAATCACTCGCAATGGGCCGCGACCGCGCGTGGTTCCGCGCAGGTGATAGTAGACCGCCGTCTTCAATCCAGAGAACGAAAAATCCAGCGGATTGTCGGCCTCGCCGGAATGGGTTCGGGACGAATCAACGACGTCCCGGAACAAGCGGCGTCCCGCGTCGGGAACAGCCTCAGCCGCCCTAGCCAGCGCCGGTCCGCCGGGAAATCCGAGGCCCAGCATCTTTGCAACCTTATCAAACGCTTCGCCGACCGCATCGTCGCACGTCTGCCCCAGAGTCGCGATGTCCAAAGGCGAAGTCACACGATACAGTGACGTATGCCCGCCGGAAACGATCAGCGACACATGCGGATAGCGCCCCACCCCAAGAAAGGAGCCTCCCAAAACCGGAGCATACACATGCCCCAAAATATGGTCGATCCCAATTAACGGCTTATCCCAGGCCAGAGCCAGAGCCTTTGCCGCCGCAATGCCCACCAGTAAAGCCCCCACAAGCCCCGGCCGATTGACCACGCTGATCGCCGCCAGATCCGCTCCGCATGCACCGGAGACAGCCATCGCCTCATCGACCAAAGCCGTCACCCGCTCGCAATGCGCCCGAGCCGCCAACTCCGGAACCACCCCGCCAAAGGGCCGATGCAGATCGAACTGGCTCGCCACCACATTGGACAAAATAGTCCGCCCGTCCGCGACCACGGCAGCCGCCGTCTCATCGCAGGAGGATTCGATACCTAGAATCAAAACGCGGGAAGAAATCATGGGCCTATGGAACGATAGAAGGTGTCGAATGTCAATTCGAAATACTTGAAACAGCCGCTACATCGGGAGTCGGGACAAAAGTTACGCATTGCATAAATGGCACATTTTCAGTTCATCTCGTTTTAGCAATTATCACGCCCAACATGTTCAAAGTGAAACAATCCCGCTCCTTTTATAGCCTTTGACTTGAAGATGAAAAACGCGTTGAACCGTTTTGACTATTTTGATTCGTTTTATTAACAATTTTGTCATTATTGTATCTTGGAGGGTCAATGGTTTCGACAAATCAAATATTTCAAAAGCTTTACATTGGCTTATCAAACCAATTAGACGGATCAGGATTTGCAGTAGAAATTCGTTTTCTTGTGAGGACCGCGCTCAAAAGGTTTCGTGTGCGCGGCTCGATAATTTATAAATTAAAATTAAATTTTGTTGCGGTTTTGCTTGCGCTGGGGTAGTATGCACATGTGCAAATAAAAGTCTATGTCCAAGGTTGGTTCGACGAACGAATTAAAAGGTGCAGCGTAAACTATTGACTCGGATGCGGATTTATCCGTCGAAGACCAGGATAATAAGGTACAATAGTAATGTAATTTGGAGGGATCGGCTATGCGAAATATGGGACAGCGTCGGCCGTGTTCAGAGTGCGGCGAAATGATCATGCGCACTGCGAAGATCTGTCATTATTGCCGCGCAAGCACGTCAAGATCAGCATCGAATAGTGGCGGCTCCGACTCGTCAGTGGACGCCCACGGGTCTGATTCCTCGTCGAATGCCAATGAATTCGATATGTCATTGAATGACGACGGTCCCATCACAGATTTGAGTGACATCCCTCTTGAGCCGACATTGAATGGCTCTGGTTCCGATACAACACCCAAGGTCGTTGCTCCAAGTGCGAATTCAACGCGGAACGCCAATGGGTCCAATCCGGCATTGAAAGCCGTCAATCCCAATTCGACTTCGACGTGGAGGGCCATCGGTTCAAACGCGAAAGCGAAGGCCATCGGTCCCAATTCAACTTCGACGTGGAAAGCCATTGGTTCCAATTCGAAAGCGCGGGCCATCGGTCCCAACTCAACTTCGACTTGGAAGGCGATCGGTTCTAATCCGAAGGCGAGGGCCATCGGTCCCAATTCGACTTCGACGTGGAAGGCGATCGGTTCAAATCCATCATTGAGGGCCGTCGGTTCCAATTCGGCGCTGAGGGCTGTCACCGTTCCCCCTCAATATGTCAAAAAACCAATCGGCAACACGGCGATTTTTTCGATTTTAACGGCAGTCTGCGTTACTTTCATTGGCGCGTTCCTCCTGTTTGGGAGCAGCACGAAACCAACTGCCAATTCTCACGTTTCACTCCATTCCGCAAATTTGAATGAATTCAAGCAACAACGGATTGACGTGGCACCGCCGTCGGTGGCAAGCGCGGCACCTGTGACACACACTCCGACGCGCGATGAAACGGTCCATGTGAGTTCTTTGAAACCGGTGAAAGTGCAAACTGAAGTAGTTGCTCCCCACGCGAAGCCTGCCAATGAAGTTGCGACGGTGGCAACGCCCAAAACGCCATCGGAAGTTGTCTCGGATATGCGCGCGGCGGAACTGCGCGTACGCGCTGAACGCGAAGCACAGGTTGACCGCGAATTACAAAATGAACGAGTGCACGGCGTGAAATCGGACGCCGTGGCAAGCGCGGTATCGCCCAACATTCCGCCGAAACCGGACACGACTTCGCGCGCTGCAGTTCTGCCCACGCGTAAGGAATCCCAGTTGCCGGGTGATCGTGGGTTACAGGAAACGGACGGATTGGACAGCGCGAAATCGGATGTTACGCCACCGGTTTCCCCAGCGGATGATAAATCAGCCGCTGAAACTTCCGACTTCATCGACGGCATAACGGATGGTTCCGGTTCTCTTGGACGTTACGCATTGAAAAAGTCTGAACTCGAGAGGAAGCGCAAACTTCTCGAACGCCAGACCACGGATGAAAAAGAAACGACGGAGAAAGCGCGTTCCGCCAGCGTGGAAGTGTGGAAAGCACGGCTTGCGACCGCCGAAATTAATAGAACCAGCCTGATCGAAAATCGCCCCACGCCGGCGCAAGGCGCTACTCCTGCCACGGGAACCGCCGTGACTCCGGAAAATTCCAGCGATGTCGCGCAATGGGAATCGCTCATCAAGCGCGCCGATGCTGAAATCGAATTATGCAAACGCGAACTTCGCAGGCTTGAAGAAGCGCGTAAATAAACACCATCACCCATCTCGAGGGCTTGTCTTTACCCACATCTTACCATTCTTCGCGCAAAGAATAACCTTCGGTGAGTAACACGAGACGCTGCCAGCCTCGCCAGATCGTTTGCCATCCGGGATCCCCA
>JBBRQD010000047.1:0-40375 GCA_038227045.1 Planctomycetota bacterium | reverse complement strand
GAAGCGCTTCATGCAGCGTGCCGGGAGTTTCTGGCCCGCGTCAATCAAGCCCCGCTGGCCATGGTCGAGCGCCTTTGGCCGCGCTGGGAACTCGATCCCGAAGAGGAAAAACTACGGGTTTCTGCTTAGATTGAGTTTAGCTCAACCACTCCTTCGCCTTCGCGACGAGGTAATCGCGGTTCATTCGCGCGATGTTGGTCAGCGGAATTTGTTTCGGACACTTGGCTTCGCATTCGCCCTCGTTCGTGCAGTTGCCGAAGCCTTCCTTGTCCATCTGATCGACCATCTTGACGACGCGTTCGTAGCGCTCGGGCTGTCCTTGCGGCAACAGCGCGAATTGCGAGACTTTGGCGCTAACGAAGAGCATCGCGCTGGCGTTTTTGCACGCCGCCACGCACGCGCCGCAGCCGACGCATTCGGCCGCGTCCATCGCCCACTCGGCATTCCTTTTCGGCACGGGCAGGCAATTGGCGTCCTGCGCGTTGCCGGTGCTCACCGAAATGAAACCGCCCTTCATGATGATGCGATCGAACGCCGAACGATCGACAACCAGATCGCGAATGACCGGGAAGGCCTGCGCGCGAAACGGTTCGATGACAATGGTTGTGCCGTCCTGAAAGTCGCGCATGTAAAGCTGGCAGGTCGTGCGCCCGCGCGGTTTCTCGCCCCCGGTCGGCGGCTCCTGGTGTTCGAGCTTCGGGCCGTGCGCCTGGCCGTCGATGACCAGCGAACACGTGCCGCAGATGCCCTCGCGGCAATCGTGGTCGAAGGCGATGGCAGGCTCGTGTTTCTCGTCGAGGCCGTTGTTGACGATGTCGAGCATCTCGAGAAACGAAGCGTTCTCGGAGATGTTCTTGGCGTCATAGGTCTTGAAGCCGCCCGCGTCCTTGGAATTTTTCTGCCGCCAGACTTTGAGTGTGAAGTTCATGATTTCGATTCCCGTGTCGCCAACAACAATGCCCTGACCTTTTTGAATACAACCATTCTGGCGCAGCGCTCGACCGTCTCCGTTATTTATAACTTCGCAGTTTCGGATGGAACACTTCAAATTCCAGCGGTTCCGTATGCCGAACAGGTGCTTCCCCCGCGCCTTTGTGTTCCCAGCACGCCGTGTGGCGGAAATGTTCGTGGTCCGGGAGGCACTCGCCCTTTTCTTCGCCTTCCATGATCTGGTACTCTTCGCGGAAATGGCCGCCGCAGCTTTCGCGGCGTTCCCGCGCGTCCAGCGCGAGCAACTCGCCGAATTCGAGGTAATCGGCGACGCGACCGGCGCGTTCCAGCGCCTGGTTGAATTCTTCGTTGCCGCCGGTCACGCTGACGTTCCGCCAGAATTCATCGCGAATTTTCGGAATCTGCGCCAGCAATTCGGTCAGGCCTTTTTCGTTGCGCGCCATGCCGCATTTTTCCCACATGGCCAAGCCCAGTTCGCGATGAATGCTGTCGACACTGCGCTTGCCTTGAACGGCCAGCAGTTTTTTCAAGCGCGCGTCTACTTCTTTCTCGGCGTCCTTCACAGCCGAATGTGTCGCGTCAGCTTTCCATTGTGCGGCTGCGGGATTGATCTTTCCCAGGTAACCGTTGATCGTGTAGGGAAGGACGAAGAAGCCGTCGGAGAGTCCCTGCATCAGCGCGCTCGCGCCGAGACGGTTTGCGCCGTGGTCGCTGAAGTTGGCCTCGCCGAGCACGAACAGGCCCGGAATGTTGCTCATCAAATTGTAATCGACCCACAGCCCACCCATCGTGTAATGGACCGCGGGGTAAATGCGCATCGGCTGCTTGTAGGCGTTCTCGCTTGTAATTTCCTGGTAGATGTCGAACAGATTGCCGTAGCGCTCTTTGATCTTGTGTTCACCGTCGCGCTTGATCGCGTCGCGGAAATCGAGGTACACGCCGCGTCCGCCCGGGCCGACGCCACGCCCTTCGTCGCAGGCTTCTTTGGCGGCGCGGGATGAAATGTCGCGCGGCGCGAGATTGCCATACTTGGGATATTTGCGTTCGAGGTAGTAGTCGCGTTCCTCGTCGGAAATTTCGTGCGGCGGACGATTGTCGCCGGCTTTCTTTGGTGCCCAGACGCGGCCGTCGTTGCGCAGCGATTCGCTCATCAGCGTCAATTTGCTTTGATAGTCGCCGCTGACCGGAATGCACGTCGGATGGATTTGGGTGTAGCACGGGTTGGCCATCCACGCGCCTTTTTTATACGCGCGCCAGATCGCTGTGACGTTGCAGCCTTTCGCGTAGGTCGCGAGGTAATAGAGATTCCCATAACCGCCGGTCGCCAGCACCACTGCGTCGGCGACGAACGATTCGATTTTTCCTGTCACCAGATCGCGGGTGACGATGCCGCGCGCCTTGCCGTCGATCAAAACCAACTCGAGCATTTCGTGGCGTGTGAACAGCTTGACTTTCTTCGCCTCGACCTGCCGCATCATCGCGCTGTACGCGCCCAGCAACAATTGCTGACCGGTCGGCCCGCGCGCATAAAACGTGCGCGAGACCAGCGAGCCGCCGAAGGATCGATTGGAAAGCAGCCCGCCGTATTCGCGCGCGAACGGCACGCCCAGCGCCACGCAATGATCGATGATGTTCACGCTGTTCTGCGCGAGGCGGTAGACGTTGGCTTCGCGCGAGCGGTACTCGCCCCCCTTTAAGGTGTCGTACGCGAGCCTATGGACGCTGTCGCCGTCGTTCTGATAATTCTTCGCGGCGTTGATGCCGCCCTGCGCCGCGATGCTGTGCGCGCGCCGCGGCGAATCCTGGAAGCAGAAGGACAGGACGTTATAGCCCAGCTCCCCGAGACTGGCCGCCGCCGACCCGCCCGCCAGACCCGTGCCGACGACGATCACGGTATACTTGCGCTTATTCGCGGGATTGACGGGATCCGTGTCGAATTTGTACTTGTCCCACTTTTTCTCAAGCGGGCCGTCGGGAATTTTTGAAATTTTTGGATCGAGTTGCATAATGCCAAGTCCTGAGTGCTGAGTAACGGCAAAGTGAGAGGAACTATTTTTGAGGCGCTTTTTCAGTTGCTGGCGCTTTCACTTCTTTGGCGGGCAGCACCAGAAAAGAATAGAGCGGCAGCGACGCGAAGCCGATCACGAGAATCCAGCCGATCAGCGCGCCGAGCAGGCGCACTTTGCGGCGATTGGCGCTGAACAATCCCAGCGATTGAAACATGCTGCCGATGCCGTGCGAAATGTGAAGTCCCAGCAAGGCCATCGCCGCGACATAGAGTCCCACGACCCAGGGCTTGTGGAATTCGCCGGTGACGAGTTCCCAAAGCGCCATAGTGCCGCCGACTTTCTTCTCGCCGAATTTAAAATGATAGACATGCAGGGTAACGAAAACGAGCACGACCAGTCCTGTGTACCACATCGTTCGAGAAGCGAGCGTCGATTCGCCGGCCGTCTTGCGCAATTCGTAGGAGGCGGGGCGCGCGGAACTATTCTCGCGCGTCAAGAAAAGCGCGTTGATGATATGCAATAGAAATATAAGGAGGAGTCCAATCTCCGCCGCGTCCACGAGCAGCGGTTTGCTTTCGAGCAGCGACGCATATCCGTTGAATGTATCGGCACCGGCATAGATGAGGAGGTTGCCGGCCAGATGCGAAACCAGGAAGCCGACGAGCAGCAGCCCGGTGATCGCCATGAGAACTTTCTTGAAGATCGACGCAATTTTCATAATTTCATTTTCACGCAACGCAAAAAAACACCCACCACCCGGCAGCGGGCGAAGGAGAGGGCACTCAGTGTGTCCATTTTCAATAGAATAATCGATTCGGCGCCGGGGTCAAATATGGATTGGTTCGTGGTGCGGAATTTCGCGGTTTGCTGGAATGAGCTCGCATCATTTGCATTTACACTCAACTCCCCGTATAAAACCCGCCCGTGAAAAGAAACCGTGTCACTTTTTAGCGGCACTGTGTCGTTCAGCCGGAAGAATCGAAACGCCTTGATGTTCGAATCAACTATCGCCCTCGCCAAAGAACTTGCCCGCCTGCACGGCCATGAGCGCATCCTGCTGGTGACGCCCGGTCCGCATGGCGCGGAATTGCTGCCGGAACTAGTTGCGTCGTTTGCGGCGCATTCGCTCACGGTGCTGGAGTCTTCGCTCGAGCGGTTGCGCAAACTGTCCGCGGCGTGCGCGACCGTGCGGCGGGTACGGGGACAGGCGACGCGCCTTCCGTTCAAGCGCCACGGTTTCGACGCGGTGCTCTCTTTCGAAGCGCTCTATTCGATCCGCCCGCCGTGGACGGCGCTCGCCGAATTTCACCGCGTGCTCGTTCCGAACGGGGCGTTGATTCTCATGGAACCGTCGCGCCTTGGATTTTTTTCGACGATGCGCGACAAAATATCCGGACCTGGAAAGCGTGTGTTTTCGCTCGCTGAAATCAAGTATCGCATGGCGCGCGGCGACTACGCGATCGATAAGGTGGAGTCGGTGAACGCGGGGAATGGGATGACCCGGCCCGCGTATTTTGTCCGGGCCGTCAAACTCGAAAACGCCGTCGAACCGGCCCCGCAATTTCTGACCGCTAAAGAGATGATCGAGCGGCGAAAAAATAAACCGGCGAAAGGCGAAGAATTGCCTTAGATCCCGATATTTACTTCTCCCGCCACTTCGATTCCTGCGTCGAATTCTGCGTGTTCAGTGCCATCGTTCGAATTGAAAACGAGGCGTTCGACAGCGCGGCTATTCCTGAAAACGCCAGCGCCGCGATCCAGTCGAGCGAATCTGCCGAGGTCTGTTTTTCAGTTACCAATTTATGCAATAAGTAAAATGGAATCGTCACCAGACCCACGGGAGCGGGCAGAGCCGCCATTCCAAAAACCAGCACTGCCGCGCGCTTCAACGGGGATTCGATTTTCAGCAGACGGCAATTCCGCAACCCTAGCGCCGCGCCGCCCATCAGAATGCATGCCGTCAACATGCACGATTCGACGTACAGCACCGACAGAGAGGCATCGGGGATTTGCGAGAAGGATGGCGTGCCTGGATTCGCGAACACATCGCGGTATTGCGCGTATCGAATCCAATGCGCCATCGCAATGGCTCCTTTCATTCCAATCGACAACGTGACCACCATTACCAGTAGATCGAGGAGCCTGAAAGGATACAAAAACATGAACCGTACAACAGCGAACGTGGCGACGCTCAACAGGCAGGAAAAGATGGCCACGTCGAAATAGCCGCGCATATTCGCCGGGCCTTCCGACCGCGCCGCGAGCATCAGCAGGCAGAGCAGATTCGTGCCGAAGAGAATCGCCACCCAGATCAGAATCTTGCGCTCGGGCGATTGCGGCGCGGTTTCCTCGCCCGCTTCGGCGTCCGGCGGCGGTTCGTCGTCTGGATTCATTATCGCAATAAACCCTTCTCGACGAAACTTGCATATCGTCCGTCGCCGACAATCACGTGATCCAGCAGGCGGATGCCGAGCAACTGTGCGGCCGCATCCAGCCGCTTTGTAATCGACTTGTCGTGGACGCTCGGTTCAGGGTCACCCGATGGATGATTGTGGACGACCGCCAGCGATGCCGCGCGCTTTAAAATCGCCAGCGCAAACACTTCGCGGGGATGCACCAGCGTCTCCGTCAGGCTTCCCTCGCTTACGCGCTCCTCGGCGATCAGCGCGTTTTTCTGGTCGTGCAGCGTGACATAAAAGACTTCTTTTTTGTGGTCGCGCAAGCGCAGGTGGAAGTGCTCGTAGAAATCCTGGCCCTTCGAAAATATTTTCCCGCGCGCCGTCTGTTCCGCGGCCCAGCGCGCGCACAGCCGCGCCATGGCGTTAAGGCGCGCATGAGCCGGCGCGTCGTAGCCCATAGCGCTCAGCGTCTCGGCTTTCGCGTCGAACAGTCCGCGCAGCCCGCCGCACGATTTCAACGCGGCTTCGGCACGCGCGTAGTCGGCCGCGCCGCATTTGCCGCCGGCGACCAGAAACGCCACCAGATCTGACGCGTCGAGATTTTCGCGTGGCGACTCGGCGGTGCGCACCAGTTTTTCCGCGAGGCTCTCGCCGGACGCGCGCTCGTCTTTTCCGCCCGTCGCGAGATAGCGGCAGTGTTCTTTGCAGCCGCACCGGCCGCATTGCGGCTCGTCGGCGCAGAGCCCTTTTTCCAACGCGCCGTATTCGCCCTCCGCGAAAAGATCGAGCCATGCCGCGACGATGCCCGGCGCGTCTCCAGAACTGCGCGAAATTTCGACGAGCAATTTGCGATGCGTATCTAGCCGCACGGCGTCGTCGTGGCTGGCGTCCATCAAGCCGAAACGGATCAGAAATCGAGCCGTGGCGCTTTTCAGCGCGATCTCGGAGAAGTCGGAACTTTGCGTGTAGCGCCAGCGCTTCAGGAGCGGCCCGAGCGCTTTGCCCATCTCCGTGCGAAGCGTTTTTTGAACGCCCGCATAAAATTCTTCCGAGCGCGCGGCCATGTCAGTCGTGCTCCAAAACAGAATTAGAAAGTGGACTTCAATGCCGCGAGATAGGGCAGATGACGATATCGGCCCGCGTGATCCAATCCGTAGCCCACCACAAATTCCGAGCCGATCGCAAAGCCCGCGAAGTCCGCGGCAATTGCCGATCTTCCTTCATTTTCGGCGCGCTTCAACAGCACGCACAACCGCACGTTCGCCGCGCCGCGCCGCAAGAGATGATCCGCCAGAAAACGCAGCGTGCCGCCGGTATCGAGAATGTCGTCGATGAGCAGCACGGTGCGCCCGTGCAGATCGATTTCGGCATCGATGTCGTTTAACAAGAGAACTTTGCCGCTCGAACACGTCGCGTCGCCGTACGACTGGCAGCGCAGAAAGGCCACGTCGATGGGGTAATCCGGCGGCAATTCACGCAGCAAGTCGGCCGCAAAGACAAATCCCCCTTGCAGCACCACCACCGCAATCGGGCACTCGCCAGGATGAATCGCAGCGCGAATTTCGTCGGCAAGCGGCTTGAGCCGCTCGGCGATGCGCGCGCGGTCAAGGAGCGGCGTGAGGCATTGCGGTAGTGTGTAGGTCGCGTCGTTCATGTGCGCGCGGCCTCGATTTCTCCAATGATTTCTTCAACGAGCCGGTCGGTGCCGATGCCGGCGGCTTCGCCTTCGAAATTCAACATCAAGCGATGGCGCAGCGCGGGCAGGGCGGCTTTCTTGACGTCCTCGATGGCCACATTAAAACGCCCCGCGGCCAGCGCGCGAACTTTTGCGCACATCAAAATCGCCTGAGCGCCGCGAGGCGACGAACCGTAGCGAACATGGGCGCGCACCGATTTCGGCGCATTCTTGCCGTCCGGATTTGTGGCCAGAACTAAGCGCGCAACGAACTCGACGACCGGCGGCGCGGCGGGGACGTGAGCGATCAGTGTGCGCGCGGCGATCACGTCCGCTTTGCTCAAGACCTTCTCCGTCTTCGCGGTAGCGCCGGTGGTCGTGAGGCCCAGAATCGCGATCAGCGCGTCCAGTTCGACCGGACGCACCAGCAGCTTCAGCATGAAACGATCGAGCTGTGCCTCCGGCAACGGATAGGTTCCTTCAAGTTCAATCGGGTTTTGCGTTGCCAGGACAATATGCGGCTGATCGAGTTTGTACGTCGTGTTGCCGACCGTGACGGCGCTTTCCTGCATCGCTTGCAGCAGCGCGGACTGGGTCTTCGGCGTGGCGCGGTTAATTTCGTCCGCGAGCAGCAGATTGCCGAAGACGGGGCCGCGTTGAAATTCGAAACGCCGCCCGCCGCGCTCGTCGCCCGCCAGAATCGTCGTGCCGATGATGTCCGCCGGCATCAAATCCGGCGTGCATTGAATGCGCGCAAAATCCAGATCGAGCGCGTCGGCCAGCGCCCGAACAAGCCGCGTTTTGCCGAGGCCCGGCAAGCCTTCCAGCAGCACGTGGCCGCCCGCGAAGAGCGCGGTGAGCACGCCCTCGACGATTTCTTCCTGGCCGACGATCGACTTGGCAATCTCCGCGCGGATTTTCGCCAGTGAGTCGGTGAAGCGTTTTGCGTCTGCTGCAACATCGGACATGATTTAGATCCTATTTTATCAAGGCTTTCATTTCGCGCACGGCTTCGCGCAAACCGGTAAAAATCGAGCGCGCAATAATTGCGTGGCCGATGTTGAGCTCCTCCATCTTCGGTAGCGTCGCTACCGCTTGAACGTTTCGATAGTTCAAGCCGTGTCCCGCGTTTACGCGCAAGCCGCGCTCAATCGCCAGCCGCGCGCCCTCGCGCAAAGCGTCCAACTGCCGTGCAATCTGGATTTCTCCCCGCGCATCCGCGTACGATCCGGTATGCAGTTCTATAAAGGGGGCGCCGGATTTCGCCGACGCCTCAATTTGCCTGGGGTCGGGATCGATGAACAGGCTGACGTCGATGCCGGCACCCGCAAGCTTCTTGACGGTCTCTTGAACGCGTTCGAGCGATCCGGCCACGTCCAGCCCGCCTTCGGTCGTGACTTCCTCGCGCTTTTCCGGAACGAGGCAGACGCAGTGCGGCTTCAATTTAAGCGCGATTGACAATACTTCGCTGGCCACGGCCATTTCCAGATTCACGCGCGTTTGAACCGTGCGAATCAGAATCTCTACGTCGCGGTCCTGAATGTGCCGGCGGTCTTCGCGCAGATGAACCGTGATCTGATCCGCGCCGCCAAGCTCCGCTTCGGCGGCGGCCCACACGGGATCGGGTTCGTATGTGCGCCGCGCCTGCCGTACCGTCGCGACGTGATCGATGTTCACTCCCAGTTTCGCCATTACTGCAATCCTCCCGCAAGCGCGCCCATGACTTCAACCGTGGGCAGCGGTCCGTTGTTGACGCCGCGCACCTGCACGCGCGGCGGTGCCGATACTTTGACCTGAACCGGGATCGGGCCCAGCACGGCCTTGGCGTCTTTCGGGCGATCCCACGCGCCAGGCCATTCGACATACAACGAAATCTTCGACAGCAGCCCCGGTTCCTTAACGTCGCGGTCCTCGACGACGACCTCGACCTGCACGGTTTGCGGGACGACTCGCATCGCCAGGCCCGGCGGCACACGCGCCCAGACGTCGAGCGTCTGCATCAGCACCGCTTTTCGCGGATCGATCGGCACCGTCACGCGGACCTTTTCGTCGCATTGAATTTTCACGATTCGGTCGGCAATGTCCATGTGTTCGGCGATCGGCACTTCGAGATTGACGTCTTTTTCGGCTCCGGCGAGGTCGACTTCCTCCGTCCATACTTCGCCAATCGCGGCGAGGTCGTCCGCGCTGCCTTTGACGCGCACTTGCGCCGGCGTGACCGTGGGCTGGCCCACCAGGAATTCGTTCTTCGGCCGATTGCGCGTGCGGACCCGGACGTTTTTCATCTCCGTCGCCGTTGAGACCAGTTCGACGAATGCTCCTTCGGGATCCCGTGGCTCGACGGAGACGATCGTGAAATTTTCGGCTTCGACATCCGGTGCGGAGACAACCACGGCGTTGCGCCCGGCGCGCGCGTTCTCCAGCAGTTTGCGTCTGAAGCGCAGATTCTCGCGCGGCCAGAACTCGATATTCCGGCGCGGGCCGCGCACCGTGACCTTGAATTTCGGCAGCGTACCCGGGCTGGCAATTTCCAACGAATCCGTCTTGGCGATGTCCGAAGGCTTCAATTGCAAATCGTATTCCTTCTGGCTCATCAGTTCGCCGTCGATGTAAAACCACATCAGGAACGCGAGGCCGATGCAAATTAATTTCAAGCCCGGATCGTCGATGAAAACGACGCGCAGGAAGCGGCCGAACAACGATAGAGCCGTCATGTAACGCATGCGCATTTGAAACGCCTCGCCGAAATCATTAAATTCCAGGCCCAACTTAATCGCAGATAAACGCGGACACACGCAGATTACCGCAGATAAAAATGAGAGTACGCCTTAACTCCATTTGCGGTAATCCGCGTTTATTTGCGTTCATCCGCGATTAAGTAGACCGCCGATAAACCCATTTCAGACCTGTTCTTCTTCCCGCTTCATGAACCGATTCGATCCGCCACCCGCCGGCAGCGTTCCCTCGACCGCTTCCAGGCACAGCACGCTCAGTTGTTTGCGCAATTCGTCGGGCGTTAAACCGTGCATCAATTTTCCCTCGACCCCCAGCGAAATGCGGCCGGTTTCCTCGCTGACGGCGACGGTCACCGCGTCGCTCTCTTCAGTCAACCCCAGTGCAGCGCGGTGGCGCGTGCCCATGGATTTGGACAGTTCGGCGTTCTCCGAGAGCGGGAACAGACAACCCGCGGCGGCGATGCGGTTGCCGACGACGATGACGCCGGCGTCGTGCAAAATCGTGCCTTTGTAAAAGATTGTTTCGAGCAACTCGCGGGTGATGTCGGAGTTCATCACGGTGCCGCGCTCGACATAGTCGACCAGCGGGATTTGGCGTTGAATCGCAATCAACGCACCGCAATTTCTCTTGCTCATACTTTCGCAAGCTTCGACGATTTCGTTGATCGCGGGCGAATCGGCGCGCACGAATTTTCCGATGAACGGATTGACGCCCAGGCGCAGCAGTCCACGGCGCAGTTCCGGTTGAAAGATAATGATGCCGCCGAGAATCGACAGCGCCGCGAGACGTTCGAAGACCCAGACGATGTGTTCGAGCTGAAACGCGCGCGCGGCCACGAACACCACGCCGATCGAGATGACGGCGAGCACCAGCATGCCGCGCATCACGCCCGCGCCGCGCGAACCGCGCAGAAAGCGCAGCAGCAAATACAGCACAGCCGCAAGCAGTACGACCTCCACGACCGCGCCGGGGCCGGTCAGCGGGGTGTCCTGTATGCGCCGAATGAGTTCTGAAAGACGAGTCATTATTTTCCGTAGGGCGGACTGCCAGTCCGTCCCGTGTCCCGATTAAATCAACGATTATGAGTTGTTCCTGGACGGGCTGGCAGCCCGTCCTACATTTCATTTTATCGTCACAATGACTCGAGCGACTCCATCACCTTTAGCGCGGAAACGTGTCCCGCTACATCGTGAACGCGCAATATGGCCGCGCCTTTTCGTGCGAGAAACAGCCCCGCAGCAATGGATGCCTCGTCGCGCCGGGACGGATCGCTCTCGCCACTCAAACGGCCCAGAAATCCTTTGCGCGAAACGCCGGCGACGACGGGACGATTCAACGCGCCGAACGCGTCGAATCTTCGCACGATTTCCAAATTATGCTCGAACGTTTTTCCGAATCCAATACCGGGATCGAGCCAGACGCGCGGCGGCGCGATTCCGGCGCGTTCGCACGCGGCCAGTCTCGATTTGAAAAATGTCAGAATGTCGCCGATCACGTTTTCATAAACCGGGTTGTCCTGCATCGTCTCCGGCGTGCCGAGCATGTGCATCAGAATCACGCCGCAGTTCCGTTTTGCCAGCAAGTCCGCCATTGCGGAATCGTGCCTCAGCGCGGAGACATCGTTAACAATATTCGCGCCTTCGTCCAAACACGCTTCCGCCACTTCGGCGCTGCGTGTGTCGATGCTGATCTCGGCCGCAGTTTTCGCGCGGAGTCCTTTTAACACGGGCAGCATGCGCGCGAGTTGTTCTTTCGGCGCAACGGCCGTGCTGCCGGGGCGCGTCGATTCCGCGCCGATGTCGATGAACGCGGCGCCGTCAGCGGTCATCTGCAACGCGCAATCGATGGCTTCTTGAACATCCTTGAATCTGCCGCCGTCGGAAAAACTATCCGGCGTGAGATTCAGGATGCCCATGATTTTTGTACGATTAGGATTGGTTGAATTCATTTTGAGAAAATGGTTGGGGCGTCCTGCCCCAACAGTCTCAGTCCCTTATGATGTACTGGCGACATTATTTTGAATACAACTAATAATGTAGGGCCGGGACGGCCCTACCACTTTCTCTATTTGAACGCGGGCAGTTCGCAGCGCAGCGGACCGTTTTTGCGGTAGCCCAATGCGTATTCGGCCTGGATGATTTGTTGAATTTCTTTTGTGCCTTCGTAAATCACCGCGCCGCGGCTGTTGCGCCAGAACCGTTCGACGGGGAATTCGTTGCTGAAACCGTATGCGCCGTGGATCTCGATCGCGTGGTCCGCGGCGGTTTGCGCGGCGACGGTGTTCGTCCATTTAGCCATCGCGACTTCCCGCGTGCAGCGCTGGCCGGTGTTCTTCATCCAGCCGCATTTTCGCACGAGCAGATCGCCGATATCGTGGCTCTGCGCCATCGATGCGAGCATCTGCTGTACGAGCTCGTGCTTGCCGATTTCGCGTTTGAAGGCGACGCGTTCGTGGCAATATTTCACGCTGGCATCGAGGCTTGCCCGGATCAATCCGACCGCTCCCGCGGCGACAGTGTAGCGACCGTTGTCCAGCGCCGACATCGCGATCTTGAAACCCTCGTCCGGCATCCCAAGCATGTTTTCTTCCGGAATTTCAACGTCTTGAAACGCGACGCCGCCGGTGATGCCGGCGCGCACGCCCAGCTTTCCGTGCAATTCATAAGGCGCGACGCCTTTCCAATTTCGCTCGACAATGAACGCCGCGATGCCGCTCTGGTCGCGCGCTGCTTGCTTGTCGCGGTCGATGTAGGCCATCACGAGATATTGGTCGGCCACCGTGCTGAGGCTGATCCAGATTTTTTCGCCGTTCAGCACGTAGCGGCCGTCTTTTTTTTCGGCGAACGACTGAATGCCTGCGACGTCGCTTCCGGCAGCGGGTTCGGTCAGACAGAACGTCGATAATTTTTCGCCGCGCGCGAGCGGCACGAGATATTTCTGTTTCTGCGCCTCGGTGCCCCACTGCAAAAGCGCGAGCGAGTGCAGCCCGTTGTGGACGGAGAGAATCACGCGCGCGGATGAATCGATGTATTCGAACTCCTCGCTGGCAATCGCAAGCGTGTGGTAGTCGAGTCCCAGCCCCCCGTATTGCTGTGGAATGCTACATCCGAGAAAGCCTTCTTCGCCCATCTTCTTATAGATGGAGGCATCGGCCTTGGCGTCCGCGTCGCGTTCGCGCAATCCGGGCGCGACGACGCGCGCGGCAAATTCGCGTGCCGCTTCGCGAAAGCTGTCGTGATCGGCGTTGTAGGCAAGGTTCATGTTTGATATCCTTCTTAAAAGGAGTGCCGAGCACTCAGGACACAGCACTCACTTTTCAGGATAACGCTTTTGCGTAAAACAGGCGACTCCATTCCCGAAGAAAGAATTGCGCGCAATCTGTCAACGGTGCGTGCGCGCATGTGTGAGGCCGCGGCGAAAGCGGCGCGCGATCCGGGTTCCGTCACGCTTGTCGGTGTCACGAAATACGCGACGAACGATGAAACCGCCGCGCTGATCCGGCTGGGCGTTGCGGATCTCGGCGAATCGCGCGTGCAGGATGCCGAGCGCAAAATCGAGGCGCTGTCGAACGAGTCGCTGAGCTGGCATTTGATCGGCCATCTTCAGACGAATAAAGCCGGCAAGGCAGCCATGCTTTTTCACACAATCCATTCAATCGATTCGGTTCGCGTTGCGTTGGAACTCGAAAAGGAAGCTTGCAAAATCGCGGCGCAAAACGGCGCCGTGGAATTTTCGATTCGAGGCTTGATTGAAATCAACGCCGCTCTTGAGGATGGCAAATATGGGCTGCCTCCTGAAAAAGAGACGCTTGTCGAACTGCTTGAAAAATGCGGCGAGCTTCGCACGCTGCGCATCGTTGGACTGATGTGCATGGCGCCGTATGCCGAAAACCCGGAACCGGTTTCGCGGCCCGTATTCAAGCGGTTGCGCGTGTTGCTCGAAGATGCGAACGCCGCGAAAATTTATCCGCATCCGCTTACTGAATTATCGATGGGCATGACGCAAGATTTTGAGATTGCCATCGCGGAAGGCGCGACCCTTGTGCGAATCGGTTCGGCGCTCTTTGAATGAATTGAAAATTTGCGAGCGTCGGCTAGTATCATGGCTCTCATGCGAGTCGAAAGGAGTCCGTTGGAACACACATCCTCCCAAAGCGATCTGTTGAAAGGCCGCTCGCTGGGCCTATTGGGTGCCGGGAACATGGCCGAAGCGCTTGTGCGCGGAATCATTCAATCGCGCGTGATCGCGGCTCGCCATGTGATTGCCAGCGATGTCTCGGCAGAACGGCGCGACTTGTTTCGCAACAATCTCGGGGCGCGCGCGACGGAAGACAACCTCGCCGTCATGGCGTCGGGCGACATTCTGGTGCTGTGCGTCAAACCGCAACTGGTGACGACGGTCATTTCGCAGATTGCGCCGGCGTTCGATGTGAACAGGCATATTCTCGCGTCGATCTGCGCGGGCGTCTCGACGGCGCGTCTCGAAAAGACATTGCCGCCCGGCGCGCGGGTGATTCGCGTCATGCCGAACACGCCGATGCTCGTCGGCCTCGGCGCAAGCGCCGTGGCGGGCGGAGCGCACGCGACGGGCCGCGACATCGAAACGATCGAGGCGCTGTTCGCGTCGGCGTCGATGACCGTGCGCGTTGACGAGAAAATGATGGACGCCGTGACCGGCTTGTCCGGTAGCGGTCCGGCGTATCTGTTTTATCTGGTTGAAGCGATGATCGACGCGGGCGTCGCCGAAGGATTCAATGCCGGGCAGGCGCGCGCGCTGGCCGTGCGCACCGTGCTGGGCGCGGCGAAGTTGCTCGACGAAACGAAAGAGTCGCCGCAGGAACTGCGCCGCCGTGTGACGAGTCCGAACGGCACGACGCAAGCTGCGATCGAACACATGGACGCGGGCGGAGTAAAATCGACGATCGCCGCTGCAATCCGCCGCGCGGCCGAACGCAGCCGGGAGTTGGGAAAAGGAAATTAATCCGGTTGAAGGTTTGCAAGTTGAAGGTTGAAAGTTTAGGTTCCTGGTTCGACGTCGGTTGACAATTGAGGTATTCAACCTTCAACTTGCAAACCTTCAACTATGTATCGCAGGACTTGGAATCGACTGTTATGCCGAGAATAGTTGTCGAGCGTGGAAATGAGAAGGGCTTGAGCTTCACGTTCGACGCGCCTGGCGGCGCCGTGGTCGTGGGCCGTTTGCAGAGCTGCAATCTGGTGATCACCGATCCACTGGCGTCGCGCCGGCATTTTTCGATCACACTCGCCGATGGCTTCTATACGCTCGCGGACCTCAGCTCGCACAATGGAACTTTCGTGAACGGCCGGCGCGTGAACGGACCCATCGAGCTCGAATTCGGTGCGGCGATTCGCGCGGGTGAAACGCTCTTTAATTTTCTCTCCGAACGCGACCCGGACAAGGGCGCGCTGGCCGGCAAAAAAATCGGCGGCTATCAGCTTGTCGAACGCCTGGGGATGGGCGGGATGGGCGAGGTATACAAGGCGGTGCAACTGTCGCTTGGCCGCCAGGTCGCGCTGAAAATTCTCTCGCCGGAACTGACCAGCGACCGCACGTTCGTCGAACGTTTTTTGCGCGAATCGCGCGCCGCCGGGCGCTTGAATCATCCCAACATCGTCCAGGTTCACGATTCGGGCGAGCATCAAGGCACGTATTATTTTTCGATGGAATATGTAGACGGCGGATCGGTTCAGGATCTGATCACCGGCGGACGCACACTGCCGCAGAATCGCGCGACGGAGATTGCGCTGCAGGCCGCGCGGGCACTCGATTACGCGCAGAAAGTCGGCATCGTTCATTGCGACATCAAGCCCGACAACCTGATGCTTACGGAGTCGGGCGACGTGCGCCTGGCGGACCTCGGCATTGCCAAACAGACCAATGAAAAAGGGTCGGCGGACCAGTCGGACGGCGTGTTCGGCTCCCCTCATTTTATGGCTCCCGAACAGGCGCGCGGATTGCAACTCGATCACCGTTCCGACCTGTATTCTCTGGGCATCACGTATTACCGGATTCTGCTGGGGCGCGTGCCTTTCAACGGCAAGGACGCCAAGGAGATCATGGAACGCCAGGTCTTCGACGAGCCGGAAGACCCGGCCAAAATCGACTCGACTCTGGCGCCGATGGTCTACACAATTCTCAACCGCCTCATGCGCAAGCGGCCGGGCGAGCGCTATCAAAGCGCAGCGAATTTAATCGCCGATCTTGAAGTGGCGTTGAATCAAATCAAGGACGGGGTGCAGACCGGGCATTTCTCGCGCACACCCATCCCCAGGAAACGGTCGCGGAATTCCAAGCGCCTCTGGCGATAGCATTCTTTCGCGAAGACGCAAAGGCGCAAAGAACGGCGAAGAGAATTTTAGAAGATGGCGAAAGTCGAATCGAATGGGACAAACGACAGAGTCTATTTTGACTGAAATTCCAAACGGCGTTTCCGTTGGCGTGCTGGCCAGTGCTGGGGCGTCAGTGTCGAAAGTACGGGGCGTTCACGGCGGCGCGTTGAAAGTGGCTGTCCGCGCGGCTCCGGAGAATGGCAAAGCCAACGCTGAGATTGAATCGCTTTTGGCGGAGTTTTTTGGGACTAACAAAAAGAGCGTGCGGGTCGCGAGCGGTACGGCGTCGCGCAACAAGCGCGTTGAAATTCTGGGGATTGCGCTTAAAACGGCGCAGGAAAAAATCGGCGCATTGGTGTGTTGAAAAGGGCAGCCGGGACGCCTGCGGTACGGGAACTTTTTTGGAGTCAGTTTATGTCCGACATGTCTCTCTATGATAAAGTGCAGCAGGCCGCGCTCGTGGTCCGCGAGATTCTTCCCGCGCCCCCTCGCGCGGCGGTGGTGCTGGGGACCGGGCTGGGAGGACTCGCGGCGCAGATCGAAAACCAGCGCGAAATTTCGTATCAGGATATTCCGTATTTTCCGCATTCGACGGTCAAAAGCCATGCGGGCCGCGTAGTGGCCGGCACGTTGAACGGCACGCCGGTGCTCGCGTTCGACGGGCGCTTCCACCTTTATGAGGGCTGGGACTGGGAGCAGATTACGATGCCGGTGCGCGTGGCGAAAGCGTGCGGCGCGCAGGCGCTGTTCCTGAGCGGCGCGGTGGGCGGCATGAATCCGATGCACGCCAAGGGCGATCTGGTGCTGATCGAAGATCACATCAATCTGATGCCTGGCAATCCGCTGATCGGCGCGAACGACGAGCGTCTCGGACCACGCTTCCCGGACATGTGCGCGCCTTATGACAAGGTACTGCTCGCGAAGGCTCTGGAAATCGCGACCGAGGAAAAAATTCGCGCGCATCTGGGCGTGTACGTCGCGGTATCGGGCCCGAATCTGGAGACGCGCTCGGAGTATCGATTCCTGCGCGCGATTGGCGCGGATGTGGTCGGCATGAGCACGGTTCCGGAAGTGATCGTCGGCGTGCATGCCGGACTGCGCATCTTCGCGGCCTGCATCATCACCGACCGCTGCCTGCCCGACGCGCTCGAACCGGCGGTGCTCGAAGAGATCATCAAAGTCGCGAATGAAGCGGAGCCGAAGCTGACGCGGCTGGTGACGAAGCTGATCGCGGAAGTTTGATTATTGAACGAGAGCGACTCTTAAATAATCACAAATCGATCGACATTCCCTCGCAGGCGGCGGCGACGTCGAGACCGTATAGCAGTCCTTCGCGGCGGGCTTCGTTTTCCAATCGAGCGACGGCCCAATCGTCGCGCTGCGGATCGTGGTGCGTCAGCAGCAGGCGCGGGACGCCGGCGGCGCTCGCTTCGCGAATTCCGTGAAGATAGGTCGAATGCCCCCAGCCCTTTTTCGGCGGACCCGCGCGCCCTTCGTATTCATCCAGCGTGAATTGTCCATCGTACAGAAGAATATCCGCGTTTCGCGAAAGCGTTTGCAGGGTCGGACAGATTTCGACGGAGTGCTCCATGTCGGTGGCGAAGACAAACGCTTTGACGCCGTCCTTCCGAGTTTCTTCGACGCGGTAGCCAAAACAGCCGCCAGGGTGTTTCAGCGCGCCGCACGACACGCGAATCGTACTTTCGGTGCCGACCAGTTCGACGCTGTGGCCCACCTCCAAATCGGCGATGTTCAACTTCGCCGGCATCTGGCGGAACTCGATCGGAAAGTTGTAGTGCTGCTGCTGGTTGATCAGGGCTTCCTCGAGCAGAGATGAGCCCGGGCGAACACTGAGTTTCGGGCCGTACAGGTCAAAGCTGTTGCCGGGGAAGTAATTGGGCGTGAAAAAAGGAAAGCCTTGAATATGGTCCCAGTGCAAGTGGCTGAAGAAAAACGTGCCGTGCACGGGCGCGTCGCTGTTCAGCCACATGCCCAGTGAGCGCAGGCCAGAGCCGCCATCGAGAATGACGAGAATTCCGGGTGCGTGCACCGACACGCAAGTCGTGTTTCCGCCGTAGCGGCTGGTCGAGAAGTTCGGCGTGCTCGGCGTCGGAATGCTTCCGCGCACGCCCCAGAATTTGATGTTCATGTCCTTCCCCTGCCATGATTATTTTGCAAATATTCCGTCGTCTATTCTACTGGCGTCAGGGAATAGGATTTAGGGGTTAGGGGCTAGGGAACAGAATTGCGATCCTGTTCCCTAGCCCCTAGCCCCTAGCCCCTAATCCCTATCTTTTCTGGCACTTCGGACAAAAACACGTTCCGCGCTGTCCAACGAGGATACGTTTTACGGCGGTTCCGCAGACCACGCACGCCTCGTCCGCGCGGCCGTAAATGCGCAGTTCGCGCTGAAACCATCCGCTTTCGCCGTCGGGCCGCATGAAATTTTCGACGCTCGAACCACCCGCCGCGATCGCCGCATTCAGCACGTCCTGGATCGATTGCAACAGGCGTTCGGCTCGCGCGCCGCTGACTTTCGACGCGGTTGTCAACGGATGCAATCCCGCTCCAAAGAGCGATTCGTCCGCGTAAATATTGCCGACGCCGGCGAGGAACTCCTGATTCAACAACAGCGACTTCAAACGTGTTTTTCTGGAGCGCAGCCGCGCGGCGAAATCCGCCGCCGAAATATCAAAAGGCTCTGGTCCCAGTTTCGCCAGCGATTTGAGCGCGTCAAGCGACTCTCGCGTTCCGCTCCACACGCGGCCAAACGTGCGGATGTCGCTGAAGACCAATTGTTCCGCGCCGCCGTCAAGCGAAAAGCGCACGCGGATGTACGGATCGCGTTTGGGATCTTTGGCATTCGCGGCGAGCACGCCGAGCCAGCCGGTCATGCGCAGATGAATTGCCAGCCCGTGTCCACCTTCCAAATCGACGCGGATGAATTTCGCGCGCCGCCAAATCCGCTCGATGCGCCGCCCGCAGATATCATTGAGTTTTCCGGGCGACCCCGAGACCGACGGCTTGTGCAACACGGACACGGTGCGGATGACGCGCCCCTTTAAAGGGGCGAGCATCCGCACGACGGTTTCGACTTCGGGCAATTCGGGCATTTATTTAAGGAGTCCTGAGTAAGAAACGGCGGCAGGAGTGCCGCCGCTCCTATTTCAATAATACTCGTTCGATCCATACCGCTGCAAGCAACACTAAACTGACTGCGCCGTTGATCGTGAAAAAGGCCACGTTGACGCGGGTTAAATCGGACGGGCTGACGATCCAATGTTCGTAAAAAAGCAGCGCGGCAACCAGCGCCGTGGCGAGATAATACCAGATTCCCATTCCGGCATACATCCCGGTCAAAATGAGCAGCGCGACCGCGGCCACGTGCACTGCGGAAGAAAGCATCAGCGCCTTTTTCAAGCCGAGCGTTTTCGGCGTTGAATGCAGCCTCGGATCGGCGCAATCGGTTTCATAATCCTGGCACGCGTAGATCAAATCGAAGCCAGAAACCCAGCAGAGCACGGTTGCGCCGAGCAAGATCGGAAAGATCTCGAAAGGCATGCCCCATTTCGCGGCTGCCGGACCCAGCGGCGCGAGGTTTCCACGCACGGCCAGATGCGCCGCGACGGGCGCGAGTCCCAGTGCGAATCCCAGCCAGAAATGGCACAACGCGGTGAAGCGTTTCGCGTAGGAGTAGCCCAGCAGAATCGCCAGCACCGGCAACGCGAGGACGAGACAGACTGTGTTCAACATCCACGCTCCGCACAAGTAAATGAGCGCACAAACGATCAGGAACGCGAGCATGAACATGGCACTGACGACGCCGGTCACGGTGGGGCGCGATTTCGTGCGCGGATTGTGTGCGTCGATCTCGCGGTCGACGAGCCGGTTGAAGGCCATGGCTGCACTGCGAGCCGCGACCATGCAGATGACGATCCAAAGCGATTTGTTCCAGGGCGGCCAGCCATCCGCAGCCACGATCGCCGCAACCAGGGCGAACGGCAGAGCAAAGATGGAATGCGCGAACTTGATCGAGTCCAGCAAGACCGACAACCGTTTCAACATGCAGACCATTAAAATGGATCGACTGGAAATGCAAAATGAATTTTCAAAGTCGTTGGTCGAACGCGAGGCGTGGAAGGGGTTCGCGGCGGTTGGATGTCGGGCAAAGGGCTTGCGTTTCCGGGCGGCGAGATTAAACTCCGACACTGCAATTGTTGTTAAATCCAAAATTCGGAGGAACAGAAACATGGACGAAGTTCAGAGCAGCGACGTCAGTGCAGCGGCGCAAAAAATCAAGGAAGGCGCGTCCGAATTGAAGAGCGCCGTCATGGATCAAGGCACCGAGCAGTTTGAAACGATTTGCAAATCCGCGGACGAAATCATTCGCGCCAATCCGTATCGCAGTGTCTTGCTTGCGTTTGGCATCGGGACGCTGGCCGGCATTTTCCTGTTCAAGCGCTAAAGACAATAGAATGACAACGAAAATTTCTGCACCACAGAGGCACAGAGGCACAGAGAACACAGAGAACAGAATAGAATCTGGTTCAATACCCTCTCCGTGTTCTCTGTGCCTCTGTGGTGGAATTTCGTTGAAGTGTTAGGGGGCTTTCTAAAGGGGCAAGAGCATGAGCGAACCGTCCGAGACTGGCAGAACGACGCCGGCCGAGCATAGTTCCGCGGCATCCGTGCCCGGCGGCAAGACGACCGCCACGTTGGATGTGCTGCGCAACATCGCCGCGCAGATCCTGGTGATTTCGGACGCGCAGTTGGCCATTTGGAAAATGAAGTTGATCCGCCTGGCCGCGCTTTCTCTTCTGGCCGTGCCGCTGTCGATCGCGTTTCTCGGCCTTGCAGTCTATGGATTCATTCTTCTCGACAAATCGGCTGCCGCGGCGCTGGACACCGCTCAATATCCCGCCTGGTTTTCGCCGCTGGTGCGGGGCGGATTTTACACTGTATTTACGTCGTTCGCGGCGTGGTCGTTTTGGAGACAGCACATCGGCAGCGTTGCGTCAAAGGAGTAATTTTTCACGCGCGGTAAACGGGTGCGAGGGGAGCCGGCATGGACGGAACTTTTGACGAACGATTGCTTGGAGAAATGCACCGGCGCGACAAATCGGCCAAGGCGCTGAAGAGGATGTTTTCCGACGTCGGAGAAAATGTCAAGACCGAGGCCATGCGCCTGACGGACGGCGAATCGGTCAAGGCGCTGATCGCCGAACATCCATTTGTGGCGGCGGGCGTGGCGTTGGGCGCGGGCGTGGTGGTGGCGCGTCTCTTGACCCGCCGGTCAATCATTCCGAGTGCCGATGCCGCCGAGCCGCAACGCGTGGTTATCGAGATACAACACGGCGCTGCAACCTCCGCGGCACCGAGCGGGCCGAAGCCGTTTTCGCCGGTTGATTTTATTATGCAGGCGGTGGGTGCGTATGAAATGGTCCAAAATTTGATTCGGCCGTATTTAAATCCGAAAAATCCGCCGCCTGAAAATCCGGTTCCGGAGGCGGCGGTGAAAGAGGACGAAGTCGATATTCCAGTCAGCGCGCCGACGCTGTGAGATTGGGGCTTTTTTCTGAAATCAACGTTCTAATTAAACGCTGATGAAGGCAGATTACCGCGGAGGGACGCGGATAATTCGTATAGGTAATTCACTGCATTTATCCACGTGCGTCTGCACTCCTGACAGCGCGCGCGAATCAATTTCCGCTATAATTCTTCCGCCATGAAATTCACGCGTCATGAACCTGCCGCCATCACCGGCATGGGCCTGGTTTGCCGCCGTTTCGAGAGCGCATCGTCGCGTTTCATTGGCGTCGAACTTCCGCATTCATTCAATTGCGATAATGGCGGTGTGAAGTTCACTGCGCGTTCTGTCGAACTTGCATTTCGCGCCGCCATTGAAGCCTCTGGCGAATGGTCTTTGAGCCGCGACATCTGCGGCGCGGCGATCGCGATTTCGAAAGGCTTGATTGATACACTTGAAGGCTGCGTCGAGCGTATGAAAGCCGCGCCCGGAACATTGGCGGATGTTGCAGCGATTCCAGCGATCTCCGCCTGTGGGGCCGATGCGGCGGCTGTTCAGATTTCGCGCGCATTGCGGCTCGGCGGTCCCGCGGCGGCGGCTGTGGCGGCATGCGCGAGCGGATTGGCGAGCGTCAAACTGGGCCTGGATTGGCTGCGCGATGGCGTGTGCGACACGGTTCTCGCGGGCGCGGCGGAGAGTTCGAATTCCGAATTAGTTCTGCGTAGTTTCGAGCGGCTGGGAGTGATCAGCCCGCTGGGCCGCACGCGGCCGTTTGACGCGCGGCGGGACGGGTTTGTCGTCGGCGAAGGTGCGGCCGTTTTTCGGCTGGAAACTTTGGATCGTGCACAATTCAATGCCGCGCGCGGAACGGGTCCGGAGATTCTCGGAAAAATCACGGGGATTGCGCTCGGCGCCGATGGATATCATCTGACGACGCCCGATCCGTCCGGCGCGGCGCTGGCTCAGGTTGTGTCGATCGCTCTTGAGCGCGCGGGGGCGGAGCCTGAGCGAATCGGCTGGATCCACGCTCATGGCACCGCGACGGCGTACAACGATCCCGTCGAAATTGCCGCGCTGCGCCGCGTTTTTGGGCGGAAAATACCGCCTGTCACCGCTACAAAGGGGGCGACGGGACATCTGCTGGGAGCGTCGGGCGCGGTGGCTTTGGGACTTACGTTGGAGGCGTTGCGAGGGGGATTTATACCGCCGATCAGTGGGCTGGAAGTGGTGGCGGAAGAATTTGCGGACATCGATTTTGTCATGGGCTTGCCGCGAAAAGTGGCCGCTGAAAATGCGCTTGTTTTGAATTATGGTTTTGGGGGGCATATTGCTGCGGCGGTTCTTTCGATTTGACCGCGGAAACGGCTAACGGCTTTTAACACCGAATCGCGCGGATTTTCGCGAATCTTCGCGGATAATTTTTGGAGTTTGGTTGGAATGCGGACCGACGAGATTGACTATGGCTGACGATTGGTTGGAATATCTTGATAGGGGTTCTGCTTCTTTGCGGGCTGACGGGTTGGCTCGCGAGTTGAAAATTGCTGGCGGGGCGGGGGTGCGTTTGCGCATTCTTGGCCTGGAAGTGGTTTCGTTTGCGTCCAATGATTATTTGGGGCTTTCGACTCATCCTCGTGTGATTTCGGCGGCAAAGTGTGCTCTGGATGAATTTGGCGCGGGTGCCACTGCCAGCCCTTTGATTTGCGGTAATCGAACGGTTCACTTCGAGCTGGCTTGCGCGCTGGCTGAATTCAAAGGCTTCGAGAGTGCTTTGGTTTTTTCGTCGGGCTATCAGGCGGCTCTCGCGACACTGGGGGCTTTGGCGGATGGCGAGACGTCGATTCTTTTGGATAAATTGTCCCATGCGAGTTTGATCGATGGTGCGAAACTTTCGGGCGCGCGCGTTCGCACATACCAACATAACGATGTGGAGGACTTGGCGCGGCTGCTTGAAAAGGAGAGCGCTCGGCGCTGCATTGTGGTTGTTGAATCGCTGTATTCAATGGATGGCGATGTTGCGCCGATTGACGAAATCGTGGCTCTTGCGCAGCAGTGGGAAGCGCTGTTGCTCGTGGATGAGGCGCATGCGACGGGTGTTCTTGGCGAGAGCGGGCGAGGATTGTTGAGCGGGAAGTGGGACAACGATTCGCGGGTGATCGTACTGGGCACTCTGTCGAAAGCACTTGGCGCGCAAGGCGGTTTTATTTGCGCGTCTCAGCGGATTGTGCAGACTATTCTGACTGGGCGCGCGCATCTATTTTCAACGGCTTTGGCTCCGGCGAGCGCGGCGGCTGCGCGCGAAGCGTTGACGCTGATTGATTTCGAACCGGAACGGCGCGCCCGATTGGCGGAATTGGCGGCGTATGTTCGCGGCGAACTCAAGCGGCTGGGGCTTGCGACACCATCGACGATTGGGCCGATTGTTCCGGCTTCGATGGGCGATGAAAAAAGAGCGCTGGCTTTCTCGCAGCAACTCTTGGAGCGCGGTTATTTCGTTCCAGCGGTGCGCTATCCGACGGTGAAGAAAGGCGAGGCGCGCTTGCGGATTAGTGTGAGTGCGGCGCATACTCAGGACGAGTGCGCGGGGTTGATTCGGGCGATCGACGCAATTTCGGGAGGGAAAATGGCATGACGAATAGTATTCCAAAATGCCGTCATTGCGATGTTGCCATGACGATTGGCTTCACGTTGGATAAAGGCGACTCGGGCTTTCAGTACGTGTCGTGCTGGATTGAGGGAGTTCCGGACGAAGGATTCTTCGGTTTGAAAATTACTGAAAAGAATATCGGAGTCGTTCAAACGTATCGATGTTCCGAATGCGGATACCTTGAGAATTACGCACGCGAACTTTCTGTAAAGAAATGGTGGTCGTAGCTCGAAATAACAGAATGCCCCTTGTGTTTTCCGTTATATATGTTATTCTCAGGGTTAATCGAAATCGACAATTATCGGCGTGTATTCTCATGTTTCGTCCAAACAGTGGCGAGATGAGAAAACGTGCATTTTTAGATCTCATGTGGGAGATTGGGTCTTTGCCTTCGATTCGTTCCAAAGGTGCCGCCTCTGCGGGTACGTTGAAACCGCGCGCCACCAAGCCACTCACGATTCTCGTCACGGGTGGGCTTGGGGCGGTGGGGAGTCATCTGGTTCCGGAACTGGAATCGCGGGGACATCGTGTTTTTGTGATCGATCTGCGGCACCATCATAATGCGCCGAATTATGCACGCTGCGATGTGGGCGAATTTCGTCAGGTCGAGCGGCTCTGGACGGGTGGCGGCTGGCCCAACGGCTACACGCCGAAACCTCGCAAGTTTGACATCGTATACCATCTGGCGGCGGAGTTCGGGCGCTGGAATGGCGAGGATTATTACGAAAATCTTTGGAAGACCAATGCCGTCGGCTGCAAAAATATTTTGCGCATGCAGGAGCGCGAGGGATTCAAGGCCGTGTACTTCTCGTCGTCCGAGGTTTATGGCGATTATAAGGGTGTCATGAGCGAAGACGTCATGGACAAAGTCGAGATCAAGCAACTCAACGACTATGCCATGTCGAAGTGGGTGAACGAACAACAGGTTTTGAATTCCGCCGCGCAATTTAAGAGCCGGAGCGTTCGCGTGCGACTTTTTAACACGTACGGGCCTGGCGAATTTTACAGCCCATATCGGTCGGTAATCTGCCTGTTCTGCTATCGGGCGCTGCACAACATCCCGTACATTGTCTATAAGGGGCACAAGCGCACGAGCACCTACGTGGACGACATGGTTCGAACACTGGCGAACATTTCGAACAATTTTAAGGCGGGTGAGATTTACAATATTGGCGGAACGGACTATCATGACATTGAGACGTGTTCGAATTTAGTGCTCAAGTATTTGGGAAAGTCCGATAATAAACTCGTTGAATACCGCAATTCGGAGATACTCACGACCAAGCAGAAGCTGGTGGACTGTTCCAAAGCGGCACGGGACTTGCAACATAAGTCAACTGTGCCATTGGAATTAGGGATTCGCCGGACGCTGAACTGGATGCGTAAAGCATACAAGAACAGCGTGGTTGCGGTCGACAAAGAAAGGGAATTGCAATGAAAGTGACGATAACGTACTGCGTCATGTGAAATTTTTTCCCTCAGGCCGCCGGTCTGGCGGATGAGTTAAAGGCGAATTTTGGAGTGAATGCCGAGTTGATTGAAAGCCGGGGCGGAGTATTCGAAGTGGTCGCCGACGGCAGGACGGTTTTCTCGAAAAAAAATACAGGTAGGTTCCCGGACGAAAACGAAGTCAGTGATTCGTTGAGAAGAAACTAACGGGTTCAAGTTCGATGAGTTGCTATTCAGGCGGTCTGCGTGCCTGAAAAAGTGACCCCGAAGCCGGAATCCAAATGCCCGAACCCAGGAAGACAAATATGTTTTTCGGACGCAAGAAATCGCTGTTGGGGCTGGACATCGGCTCATCGAGCGTCAAGGCCGTCGAAATGACGCGCGTCGGCCAGGGGTTGATCATTTCGGGCATGGGCAAAGCCGAGATCGAATCGCCCGAACAGTTGGGCGATGCGATCATGAAGGCTATTCGCGAAGGCGGAATTAAGTCCAAGCGTTGCGCCTCCGCCGTGTCCGGCCGGTCGGTCATTCATCGCCAGGTGCCGATGATGGTGATTCCCGACAACGAACTCAAGCAGGCGATGGAATACGAAGCGGACAAATACATTCCGTTCGACGTGACCGAAGTGCATCTGGACGCCCAGCGCCTGCGCGACATGCAGGCTGGCGACGAGGAGCAGGCCGCGGCCGGGCCGACGGCGCAGATGAAAGTGCTGTTGGTCGCGGCGAAAAAGAGTCTGATTGAGGAACATATCAATTTGCTCCAGTCGGTGGGTTTACATCCGGCGGTGGTGGACGTGGATTTTCTGGCGCTGGGCAATGCGTTCGAATTGCGCAACCTGAGCCTCGGGATCAATGACATGGAAGCGCGCGCGCTGGTGGACATCGGCGCAAGCAAGACGGACATCAACATCATGCGCGGAAATGCGTCGTATTTTCAGCGCGAAATATTCATGGCCGGGAACGACCTGACTGAAGCGATTGCAAAGCGCTTTGGCGAGGATCCGAAGGACGCCGAAAAGATGAAGCGCGATCCGGGTGGCGCATTCGAGTCCATGCAGGACGCGATGCTCCCCGTGCTCGAAGACATTGGCAGCGAAATCCGCTTGTCGTTCGACTACCACGAAAATCAGTACGACCAGGAAGTGAAGGAAGTGTACATTTCGGGCGGCACCGTACTGTTTCCGGGGATCGACAACATGCTGGCGCAGATTTTCAATCTGCCCATCAAGGCGTGGGATCCGACCGAGGGGTTGGAATTCCGCGGGCCGGGAAGCGGCTCGCCGAACAGCGACATGGCCATCGCCATGGGACTGGCCAGCCGGCTGAGGAACATGTAGTTCGTCCTTTGGGGGTCGAGCAATAAGCGTTTTTTCGAAATGATGAGTTGCGACTGATCTTAGTGTTAAATGAATAACCGGAGTTTGCCATGATTGAAATCAATCTATTGCCTCAGAGCGTCCGCACCACGGAGGGCACTCCGCCGCGGCGTTTTGGGCTATACGTCGGATTCCTGATGCTGCTGCTGGGGCTTAGTTTTTTCATTGTGAAGTATATACAAGTCGAAATTCCGGGGATGATTCGGAAAATTCAGACCGCTAACGTCGATAAAGAGATTTTGCTGGCGAAACAGAAGCATGTGGACGAGTTGACCGCAAAAATCGAAGAATTGAATAAAAAGATTGCCGACTTGGACGATCTGAATTTGAGCCGTGTGCGTTATGCCAGATTGTTCGACCGCTTGACGAATTCCATGCCGGAAGGCGTGTGGTTCCGCTCCTTTACCGTCGCGCCCGACGCGACGGTTTCCCTGCGCTACGCTGCGGCAGGGCGGCGCTACGCGGTCACGATGAACGGAAACTCGATTGGCGAAAACACACAGGTTCGAAATCACAAGTTCACGGAGCTGCTAAGTAACCTTGAAAAGCAGTTCAACATACCGCCGGAAAGTGCGCCGGTGCCGAACCCGATTCCGGACGATTATGGATTCTGTAAATTCATCGGCGCGCGATTCGAGCGCCCAATACCGAGCGGCATTTCCACGGCGGGGTTGAACCCGCCGACGGGATTGGATCCCAAGCAACTCCTGAAGATTAATGCGCCCAAGGAAGGCGCTGATTTTTCCGTGAAGATTGCCTTCGACATGCCGTCTCCGAAGAGTCTGGGGAATTAAACGGCCGGCAGGTTTTGAAAGTTAAACGACGAACGATGAATGTGGAATGAAGGGGAGTGAGTATGGCAGCCATTGAATGGTCTGAAAAAAAGAAAATGATTGTCACCGCCGCGGTGGGTGTGTTGATCAACGCCTGCGCCGGCTATTACCTGTGGACACTGAGATCCGAGTATGTCGTAAAGGAAGAGCAGCACAGAAAACTCAAGGGTGAAATCGACGTCTTGAATAAATACGTCGCGCAATTGCCGCTGAAGGAATTGACGTTGCGCAATCGCACCGAAGAATCTAAATCGAAGGAAAGCAAGCTGCCGGACAGCGAACGCATCAACGATTTGATCAATGAAATCTCGCGCCTGGCGAACAAATGGAAGTGCGAACAGATCAGCGTGGTGTTCGCGCCGGGCACGCCCGACGCCAACAACCGTTATATCAAAGACGTCTGGCACACGCGCTGGAAGGCGGATTTCTTCAATTGGTGCAAACTGATGAACGAAATGGAAGAACGTTTTCCGCGCTTTGTGGCATTCGAAAACATGGTGTTTTCGATCACGAACAACGGTATGATTCCGACGGGGACCAGACACGATATTACCGTGGATGTTATCACCTATCGGTATCCGAAAGAGAAGATCGGCAGCGTAGCCCCAACAGTAAATAAATAGATTTATCTGCAATTAAATAAAACGATCTCCATTGTGAAAAAAAGTTTTAGTTGTAGTGGGCGCGACCGAGCGTCAATGATCGAGATGCAAAAAAGGGCCGATGAAATTACGACAAGCGGGGTGCGAGATGGCGAAGTCAACTTCTAAAAAATTCGGGCTGGGCTGGGCTGCGGCTGTCGTATTTGCCGCGGTGCTGCACTCCGCCACAAGCCTGCCGGCAGGCGAGGAGCCCATTGCGCCGCCGCCACCTGTGCCCATCGATCCGAACGCGCCTAACGCTGAAAAACCCGTTACGACCAGTCCGTTGGATCAGGATTATGTATTCGACGACAACGGCCGGCGCGATCCCTTCACGTTTACAAAAACTTTCGCGGTCATCAATAATAGGGGAGAAGGGCCTGAAAAAGAACCGGACGAGCTGGACGAAAAGGTAATTGCTGCTGAAATGTTAAAGAAGATCAAGAGTGCGGCGGAAGCCGCGTGCACGCAGGCGGAAACGGCACTGATGGAATTGGATTCCACTACGGCGATCGCCAAATGCGACTCGGGAATGGAAGCGTTTAAGCCCGTGCCCAACTTGTCGCTCTACCCAGATCTTGAAATCGTCAAAGGCCGCCTGCTGCGCGCGCGAAAAGCGGGCGAGCAAATGCGGAGCCGCCAGGCGGCTCAACGCGACTTTGACGCAATGAACATCAAAATCGCAGGCGTCATGGCCATGAAGAAAAATTCGCAAGCGATCATCAATTCGGAAATCGTGCACAAGGGCAGCATGGTCAAGGCGTCGGGCGAAACCGCGGACGTCATGGTCGATGAGATTTTGCCCGAGCGGGTCGTTTTTGTGTTTCGAGGATATCGCATGATGCTGCTGCTTTCGGATGCGGGAAAATAGCCGTGTGAACCGATGCGCGCGCAAGCGATTCGCACAGGTGTTCTGCACACGACAAATTTTCCTGGTGTCGCCAGCGGTGAAGAATTTAATGGCATTTGCTTTGTTTTAGTGGCAGTTGAGCGGCGGATGTCCGATAATGCATTATCGGCACGCTCGGTTTTTGGCAATTGGCCATGTTTGGAAGAACGAAAGGCGCGGAATCATGGCGCTACACGTCAGAAGGCAGGAGAGAACCTTGAATAATACGGATAGGATTCATGTGCGCCGGTCGTCGCCGGTTCGCAGCAGGCTCAGCCCCTCGCTGCCGTGCATCGTTGCCATGCTTGCCGCGACTCTGGGATTGGCGCAGAGCGGCGAAGACGAAACGCCTCCAGTGATCAAACGGGTGGAGACGATAGCGACGACGAACGACAAGAACATCCAGGCGAGCGGCCAGCGGGGGACGTTGTTTACGCTGGACGTGACGGAGCGGCCGTTGAAGCAGGTGCTGGATTACCTATCGACGATCAGCAACATCAACATCCGTGTGGTGAAGGAAAAAGACAACAAACTTCCGGTGTCGTTCCGGCTTGAAAACGTGACGTATCGAGCGGTGCTTGATTTCATCGCTCGAAAGTACGGGATGATCGTGGACGACCGCGACCTGTCGGCATCGCATATCATTTATATCGACACGCCAGAACGGGTGTCGATGGTCTTCCAGCGGGCGGATATTCGGGACGTGATCAACACGATCGCGATACAATCGAACGCGAACATCGTGGTGGGGCCTGAGATCACGGGTGAAGTGTCTATGCGGCTGGAGAATGTGCCGTGGAACGATGCGCTGAACATTGTCGTGAAGACGCTGGATTTCGTGACGGTCAACGAAGCGAACAACACGATTCGGATCACGACAAAAGACAAGATTGCGCAGCAGTTGGATATACGCATATTCCGTCTGGCGTATGTATCGCCAGAAGGGTCGTCGTACACGGCGACGCTGACGAGCGAATTTGCGACGAAGACGGGTTCAAAGGATGTGAAAGACGCGGGGCAGTCGCTGATCGACGTGCTGTCGCATGTGAAGACGGCGCAGGGTTCGATCTCGTTTGAGAAGCGGGCGAATGCGCTGGTGGCACGGGACACGCCGAACGCGCTGGATCAGATGCAGAGCATCATCGACAAACTGGACGTGCCGCCGAAACAAATTCACGTGGCGGTGAAAGTGGTGGAACTGTCGGATTCGGACGCGGAACGGATTGGTGTGAATTGGAATCAAGGGATCCAGTTCGCGATGTCGCCGGTGTCGAATTGGGCGTCGGCGTTTCCGTTTGACGTGTCGAACGGGATCTCGAAATCGTGGCTGGCTGATTTGACGGTGGGGCAGGCGAATCGGCAGGCGGTGGATCCGTTGACGCGGCAGATAGTGCCGTCGCTGGATATCTTCAGTTTGCGCAACGCGGTGAATAGAGGGGGCGGGTTTTCGGGCGCGACAGCGGGTGCGGCCACAGCGATCGCGAATCCGAACATCGCGCTGGGGAGCATGGGATTCGCTGCGACGAACGCGCTCTTCGAATTGTTCCGGACGAAAACGAGCGGCCGTGTGATACAGGCACCGCAGTTGATTACGCTGGATAACGAGGAAGCGACGATTCAAGTGGGCGAACTGGTGCGCTATGCGGAATCCTTCGTCGCCAATACGACGGGTGGCGGCAATGTCTCGGGATTCCGCGAGGCGGCCGGCTCGCCGATCAAGCTGGGTTTTCAACTCTTGATAATTCCGCATGTCACCGGGCCGGAAAACAACGTGCTGATGACGATCATTCCAAAGACGGAAGACTTCAGCTTGAATCGCGGCGGCACGGGCGGCGCGCCCCCGGGATTCCAGCGTTTTATCGGGGAAAATGGTCTTCAGCTGGACTTGCCGCAGACCAGTCAACGCATCGTGGTGACGAAAATGATGCTGCGCAATGGCGAGACGGGGGTGATTGCGGGTTTGCGACAGGAGAACGAAAGCCTATCGGAATTAAAGGTGCCCGTCTTCGGCGATATCCCGGTCATCGGGCGGTTGTTCAAGCACAAGAGCCGCAGCGACTCGGGAACCAACTTGATGGTTTTCGTAACGCCCACAATCATCGACCTGCACGCGACGGACGATTTCAAAAAAGATCTGGAGAAAATCAAACAGGATTACGCCCGGCCGTTCAATCAAATTGGCGACGAGGTGGATGTTTCGGACACGACGAAATAAATCCGATTGTCCTATCGCTGAGGAAAATCAGTTACTGGGCGGGTTGGAAACCTTCGCTGCTTTTTGAGCTTCCAGAATTTTTGCTGCTGCCCACGCGGAGGAGTCGCCTTGATTCTTGGCGACTTCGCCCAGTTGCTGGAAGTCGCCCGCTAACATGCACAGATCGTAGAATGACGGCGTGATTTGTCCTGGCTGTTCGGGCGCCGTGTATTGAAAACGATCGCGCCAGAATTGCAGCGCTTCCTGCTTCTTCCCACACTGCCAGTGCAACCACAACACCGCTTCGATTGCAAAACTGTCCATGCCGTGCAGATCGTACGTGCCCAATTTTTCCATGAAAAACTGAATCGTCTCGTCCACGTTTTGCCCGAGCAGCGCGCGGTAATATTTCGCGTAATCCATGTAGCCGGCTTCAAACGGCGCGCGGCCTTCGTACTGCAGGCGCTTGTCGAGAAGCTTGCCGTATTCGCTGAACGAGAGCGCCATGATCTGTTCGGGCTGCGTGTCGACGATCAGCCCGATGCGGCAGATGGATGCGAGGTGCGATGGATCGGCGTGGTAGTTGGAGTTCTCGAACATCCACGGGCGGTGGCGAACGAGGTCGATCAGATCGATTTCAGGCGGGTATTCGCCGAAGCGTTCGTAGATTTGTTTGCGCGTGTTCAGCACGAGGTCTTTGTAAATCGCGCGGATTAGCATGGCGGCGGCAAGCCGCTTTTCGTTCAAGTCGGATGTGAATTCGGTGTCGAACGTCGAAATCGCGCGGCACAGCCCGTCGCGTTCCAGGGTGATTTCGAAGCCGCGCATGGGATGCGCTCCCTGTCCGAGCGCGATGTCGATTATTTCATCGGTGGCGTTCTTCGGATCGATTTTTTCGAGTGCTTCGCGAATAGGCTTGGTGTCGCCGATGGTCCGGAAGTAGCGCCATGCCTGTGCAATGTTTCCTTCGGCGAGGTACTTCGCACCAATTTCGCGGCAGATCGTTTCAACGTAATCCTCGTAAGTTTTGCGCGCGTCTTCCGGTGCGGATTTCAAATCGCCAGGATTGACCAGCGGCAGTCCCAGCTCGACGCGCTTCTTTAACAGGATCGCGCGAAAGAGCGCGTGGTGTTCGACGCCGCCGCTCAATTTGGCGATCAGAGCGTCGAGTGCCTGGGGTTGGCTTTGTTCGAAGAGCAAGCGGAGTTCGTCGTAATCTGTTTCAATCATGGCCGCGATTTTAACGGTCTCGACGCCATTTGTCAGGAGAGAATTTGAGCCACGACTGGCAGTGTTCTGCCAATCCTTGTGAAGCCGTACTTTCGCAGAAGCGTGCCGAATACTCGTCAAATTTTCGCGTCTGTATCAAATTTACCAGGACGAAGCGGCCCGGATTTTTGGCATTGTGCTTGCTTTGCCATTGTCAGCGCAATGGTGCGCCTACTGGAGGACATACCATGAGCAAGAAACTATTCTTTCCAATGCTGACTATCTCGATCGCGCTGGCGGGCTGCGGAGATACGACGATTGTTACGCCGACCGAGCGCACCGTTGAGAAAAAAGTCAAGGTCAGCGACGACAAGGTTGAGACCAAGGAAAAAATCGTTCGCGACAATCCGGATGGAACGACGACGAAAACCGAGACGAAAACGGAAACGAAATAAGAGGCTATATCACGTTCCCCAGCGTGCGCGGACGCGTTTTTCGAGTTGCCCGAAGATGACTTTGTCCACTAGCACGCTTGCGATGATGATTAAAAACATCGTGGCGAACATGCGCGGGTATTCGAAATTGTTGCGCGATTCATCCAATTGGCTGCCGACGCCGACGACGTGTTTGATCAATTCGCCGGCCAGCAGCGAACGCCACGCGAAGGACCAGCCCTGTTTCAATCCCGAGACGAAGACCGGCATCGCCGACGGAATGTAGACCCACGCCAGGCGCTGCCAGCCGTTTGCGCCGAAGGTTCCCGCGACGCGCCGGTAGGTGAGCGGCACCTGCCGCAGCCCGTCGCGCGTGGCGATGCAAATCGAACCGATTGAGCCCATGAGCACGATGAATAGAATTGCTTTTTCGTTCAGGCCGAACCACAAGATGGCGAAGGGCATCCAGCAGATGCTCGGCAGCGATTGGACGCCCAGCACCAGCGGCGCCAGTAGCCATTCGACGAAACGGCTCGAGAAAATCAGCAGCCCCAGCACGACGCCGATCAGCAGCGCAATGCCGAATCCGTAGGCCACGCGCAACAGGCTGGCCGCAAGCGATTTGAAAAAAGAACAGTCGATCACGCCGTCCCAGAACGATTGCAGGACGTCGCGCGGGGCGGGGAAGCCGACCGAATCGTGACCGAAGAATCTATATGCCGTCTCCCATATCAAGAGCCACGTCGCGACGAGCGCGAGAGCCAATAGACTTTTCTTCCAGATCCCAGCCATCGTCGCCTTCTTTCTTCACGAGTTTGTCAAGTTCGTCTTCGAATTCTTTGAGAATCGTACTGCGCAGTTCGATCAGCGCGGCATCGAGGAAATTGCGCGGGTGCGGCAACGGCACGTTCAAGGTCTTGCGGATGCGCCCGGGCTGGCTGGCCATGACCACGATGCGATCGGCCAGGCGCGTGGCTTCTTCGACGGAATGCGTCACGAAGACAATGGTTTTGCCGGTCTGCATCCAGAGCTGTTGCAGTTCCAAATGCAGGATGTCGCGCGTGCGCGGATCGAGCGCGGAGAAGGGTTCGTCCATCAGCAACATGGTGGGCTCGACCGCGAGCGCGCGGGCAATGGCCGTGCGCTGCTTCATGCCGCCTGAAAGCTGAAACGGGTAGCTGTTGCGGAATTTTTGCAAATGGACCATCTTCAGGTAATGCTCAGCGCGTTCGCGGCGCTCTTTCTTGGGAAGGCCGCGCACGCGCAAACCGAATTCGACGTTCTGCCGCACGTTGAGCCAGGGAAAAAGACCGTGTTCCTGAAAGAGCACGAGGCGTTCGGGTCCGGCTCCGGTGACGGGCCGGCCTTCGAAGAGCACCTCTCCCGAATCGGGTTTTTCAAAGCCGGCCATCAGATTCAACAGCGTGGATTTTCCGCAGCCGCTGGGGCCGACGAGCGCGAGGAATTCGCCGTCGCGGACCTGCAAATCGATCCCGTCGATCGCGGTGAAATGCTTGTTGCCGGATGTGTAGGTTTTCGTCGCTTTGCGAATGTCGATTTTCAGTGTGCGCGTGTCGCGAGACTGTCCGTGAGTCTCTGGTCGTGAATGCGGCAGCGGTTCGGCAAGGGTTGAAAGCGTCATGAGGTAATTGGCACGCAGAGGGCCGCCTATTTTTTCGCCGCCTTCAGCTTGTTTAAAATCGTCAGGTCGAAGAGATCCTTGACATCCGGCTTCTTGTTCGTGAATCCCAATTCAAAGTACCACTGCGCCATTTTCTCGACGGTCGAGGGAAGGGGTCGGTGTCGAAATCGACGCGTGTCAGTGCTTCCTTCAGAATCTCCTGTGCGAGCGCTTTGCCTTGAAGCTTCTTGAGCTCCTCGTTTATGATCGGCGCGGCCAGGTCAGGCGAATTGCGGACGAACTCGGTCAGCTCCGCGTGCGTTTTCAAAAGCGCCTCGACCACGTCGGGATGTTCGTCGAGGAATTTCTTCGACGCCACGATCAAGGTGATGCTGAACTTTTTCTCGTCCCAGAGATTCTTCTCCTCTTCGATGAGCACGCCGCCGGCATCGTGAATCAAGCGCGTGGCCCAGGGTTCGGGCGCCCATGCCGCGTCGAGCTGGCCTTGCTTGAAGAGGCCGAACTGTTCGGCATTTGTCACGGTTTCGATTGTCGTCGTGCCGCCGTCTTTTTTGTCTTTGTCCTGCAAGCGATTCTTGACGAACGCGCGAGCGGCGATGTCCTGCGTGTTGCCGTACTGCGGCGTGGCGATGCGCTTGCCCTTTAGGTCTTCGAGTTTAGCGATGCCGCTGCCTTGGCGCGCGACGATCGCGACGCCGTTCGCGGCGGCTCCGGCGACGACCCGCAGCTTCCCGCCGCTTTTGAAATAGGCGTTGACGGCGGGGCCGGGGCCGACGTAGACAAGGTCCAGTTCTCCGGCGAAGAGCGCTTCCATCGCCGCCGGGCCGGCGTTGAAGACACTCGTCTTGAGTGGCACGCTGCCGACTGCTTTTTGAAAATCGCCGCGCGCAACGCCGACCAGCGCCTGGGCATGTGTGATGTTGGCGAAGTAGCCCAAACGAACTTGCGTGGGCGGTGTGCGAGTGCCGGGGGGCGTCGTTGCCGTTTCAGCGTTTGAAGAATTTCCGCAGCCATGAAGGGCCGTCAGAGCGATGATTCCGATGCTTAAAGCAAGCCATTTTCGCATGTTGTATTCCTTTATTCAATCTATCCTATCGGTTTAATAGGAATTATCAATAAAAATAATGGAGATTTCCATATCTCCATAAAAGGCAATGAGAAAAAAATGCATATTTCACTTTATCGAGCAGATCGGCAAACGCTCTCAAGCGGGGATCAAGCGGGCATTTTGACTTGCTCGAGCCACGAATCCAGTTGGTTCCAAAGCGCCGTCTTTTGCATCAGTGAAATGCCGCGAGATTTCAACCGAACCGAACTTCAAATTCTCCAATGCTTGTTTGATGGCTGCAAGAGTCTGTTCCATTGTTTTCCCACCTCTCTATTCTCTATCTAAATATTCTATGTCTATCGATTACGTAGTAAATAGGCTCAAAAAAAATTGCTTAAATGTGGAACATCAGATCCGACCGTTGCGCCTCACGATCCACTCGCGCCATCACATCGGAGAGACTGGTGTTATCCAAAATCTTCGATGTCGCGTCGCGCACATCCTTAAAAACCAGCCTGAGGCCGCAGAGTTTTTCGTCCGGGCAATCCGCGCAACGCTCGTATTGCGTTTGACTGACGCATTGGAGCAGTGCCAGCGGTCCTTCAATTCCGCGGACGACTTGACCCAGTTTTACCTGTCCGGGCTCCAAGCGCAGAAAATACCCGCCGTGTTTGCCTTTGCGACTTCCCAGGATTCCCATCGCCTTGAGATCCAACAGAATCAACTCAAGGAATTTCTTCGGAATGTTTTCATGCTCCGCAAGAGAAGAAATCAACACTGGATCGCGATTGGGTTCTCGAGCCAAGGCGATGAGTGCCTTGATCGCGTATCGAGTCTTCATCGAGAGCATTGACTATTTATCCTATCGACATAATAGATAATACACGATCCATATCAAACGTCAAGGGCTGTTTGAGAATTTAATTTAATTGCCTGGAGCAATCAAGCTCAATTTTCAGTTCGCGCCGAATGAATTTTGCGGCAATGCCCCAATGAATCCACAGCAATCGCCGCTCAGCCACCTGAAATCGGCGGCATGATCGTCAATTCGTCGCCATCGCGAAACGTGAGCGGAGTACCGGGATGGACCTGTTCCTCGTTGACGAACAGCAGCATCGACGCGTGCGGTTTTCCGTGGCCGTCGAGAAGGATGCGGCGCAACGCGTCTCCGTGTTTTTCAGCGAGCAGAAGCAGTGCGCGGTCGAGAGTCACGAGTTCGCTGCTGTCGATTTCATCGGTGTCGCATCCCGCCGCGCTGCGCGCTTGTGCAAGCAATTTTATGCGAATCTTCACCGTCGGAATCTCTCCAAAATTGTGGGATTATTTTGCGCGCGGCACGAGCCATTTTCGGGCTGTTTCCGCCGGCAGTTCATTGCCTTTGACGTCGACTTTCGTGGCGCTCATTTCCACTAGATGCCGTTCCGCTTTATTGTACTCGTAAAATCGTCCGCTGCCGGAGAACGCAATGCGGCGATACGTTTCGCGGTTCTCCTCGCCCGCTGTCGTCTTGGCATAAAGCGTGTTCACGAGAATGCCGTCGAGGACGGACGCGTCATGCGTCAATTGCAGAACGACTCGCATGGGGTCTTCAACGGGCGAAACCGGAGAATCGTCGCCGATCAGGACGATTACCTTTCGCGAGCGTTCGCGCCAAACCATGCCGTTCAGCGCGTAACGCAGGCCTTCGTGCAGCGCGCCCGATCCTCCGCCAAACGAGGCGACTGACAATTCTTTTTGAATGGCGTCGAAATTCCACGTCAGCGGCGACGGCTGAAGCGTGTAGCGAAGCGTGGCTCGCTGTTCAATCGCGCGATAGCGCACCAGCCCAATTCGTGGCGACAGTTCGCTGCGGACAATCTCGCGCAGCACCGAATCGAGCGCTTGATTCACCTGCGGCCAGATATGCAGAAAGCTGCCCGTTGTATCGAACGCAATGACGATATCCACCGGCCGTTTTTCATACGAATCGTCGTAATAGCGATCCGGGCGCGCCGATTCCTTCGTCGTCGCGGAAACCGCGGCTTTCTCCATTTCATCGCGCAATGCCGCGCGCCATTCGGCCCATTTGATCAGATCGTATTTGAATGCTTTTCCGCTCAACCGTTCGAGCGCCTCAAGCGCCGCGGCCTTGAGCTCCGCCTGATCCGATCCGAGCGCTTTGAGCAACGCGTCGGCGCTGGACGGGCCGCGCAGTTCGCCGAGTTCCTCGGCGGCGGCGATCGCCGGTTCGATTTCCGTTGAGAACAATGTCTCGATCAAGAATGGAGTGCTGCGCAGTCCGCCGATCATTCCGGCACAATGCACGGCGCGATTGCGCACCAGCGGCGAATTCAGTTTCGTATCGGCAGCGGCATTTACGAAGCGCTTCAGCGCCGCATCGGCGCCTTCGGCTTGAACCAGCTCGCGCGCGGCCTGACGGCGGATCGCGGGGGAGATGTCGCCGAGCGCCATGGCCAGAAATGTCTCGGGCTTTTTCGCAGCGCTCCAGACGCTCAACGCGCCCAGTGCTTTGACCGCGGCCATGCGGCGCTCGCCGTCGCTTTCGCCATAAAATCGAAGCAGCAGCGGCACGGCTCCGGGCTGCCGGCTGTCTCCGAGTTCACGGGCGGCGTCGGACGCTATTTTTACATCGGTGTCTTTCAGCCTCGTGGACAGGCGCGACATTTCCGCGGAAGAAACCGTGCGTGCGCCGATGGCCGGCGCGTCGGCCTCGCCGCCGCGCACGGCCATACATGCTAAAATGAGCAGCAGAAGCACCGCAAATAATCGTATCATTTTTCCGCCCCAAACGTCATCCTATATATTGGCGGGGTATTCAACAACTGTTGTATAGACGAATTGTTTCGTAAGTGAACTGCATCGGGAAATTGAAAGTATGAATCTATATATCATGCGCCACGGGATCGCGTTCGATCAGACGGACTGGCACGGAACGGAATTCGATCGTCCGTTGACCAACGAAGGCATGGAGCGGACGCTTAAAATTGTCACGAAACTTAAGAAGAGCGGCGACTTGCCCATCGATGCAATCTGGTCCAGCCCGCTGGCGCGCGCGCGGCAGACCGCGGAGATTGCGGCACGGGTGACGGGGCTAAAATTGAAAATTGTCGATGCGCTGCAATGCGGCGCGGATCTGCGCGACCTCATCAAATACGCCAAGAAAAATCCGCCGCCCAAACGCCTGCTGACGGTGGGACACGAACCGGATTGCGGCATGATCCTGGGCGATTTAATCGGCGAAGAACACGGCGACCTGGCCTTCAAGCGCGCCGGCATCGCGCACGTCAAAGGAGAACTGGAACCCGGCGGAATGAAATTGATGTGGAAGTATGCGCCGAAGGATGTGCTGGGGGATTAACTACGCTTTCAGGTTTTCAAAAAGACAACCTGGAACCTGAACCCTTTTTACTTGCCCAACTCCAACCGAATCGCCAGCGCCTCCGGCAATCCCGCATCAATGATTTTCTTTCCCGCCGCTTTCACATCGTAGGGAACGCGGTGCAGTCTGACGATGCCTTCGTCCGAATCGTAGACCGCGAAACTGGCGCGCGGGTCTTCGTTGCGCGGCTGGCCCACCGATCCGATATTGATCAGCGTTTTGCCTTCCGGATTGATCACGATCTCCTGATCCATCGTGTAGGTCATCGGAACCGTGTCGAAAAAGGCGAGGGGAATGTGGGTGTGGCCGTAGAAAAGGACCGGCTTGTCGAGGCATTCGAAGGAGAGTTCGGCGTCGAAAATTGTGGTGATGTAGTTGAACACTTCGGGGCTGTGCGCGCTGCCGTGCGCGAGCGTGAAATCTTCGAAGTGGCAGACGAACGGCAATCCGGCGAGCCACTTCTTTTCATCGTCGGACAAATGCGCCTGCGTCCATTGCGCGACTTGCTTGGCGAAGACGTTGAAGAATTCGGTGTCGAGCTTGCCGCAGGCGGCGTGATCGTGATTGCCCGCCAGGCAGATGATACATTTTTCGCGCACCGTCTTGATGCATTTGCTGGGTTCGGCGCCATAGCCCACCACATCGCCCGTGCAGAGATAGGTGTCGACGCGTTCCTGTTCGAGAACTTCCAATACGGCGTCGAGCGCATCGTGGTTGCCGTGAATATCGCCAAAGATTCCGTAACGCAAGGTATAAACTCCAAATCGAATATTGAATTGCGAACGCACCATGTTAAGCAACGCGGCTTGTGGGGTCAATGAATTTTTTTCAACACAGAGCAGGAAGACAGGGCCTTTCAAAAGTCCGTCGCCTTGCGCGCCAGCAAAGCGATGGCTTCGCCGGGGTGTGCGGCGAAGCGCCGCAAGGCTCGCGCGACGTTCTTTATTTTGTTTTGCCGCAGAACCGAAAGGATGGCGTTGCGCATGG
>JBBRQD010000046.1:0-40911 GCA_038227045.1 Planctomycetota bacterium | reverse complement strand
GACGCATCGCTGCCACATCGTTGAATGCAACGGTGAAAGTTACCGGCTCAAAGACGCCCAACGCCGTCGCAAGGCAAACGGTGGCGACGATCCTCAAAAATCAGAATCCAAATAGTCGTCTCACAGAGCGAATGGACATTCGAACAGGAAGCAGTACTTTGGGCACAGTGCTACGTTTTTCGACCGCCCACCGCTCCAGTTTTCGACCGCCGTTTACAACATCCACCCCCGCGGCCAACACACGCAAAAACCTGCCGACTTTCACACCGCCTGCTTTTTGGCTGTGTTTACGCCGCCGTTGACATGTGCCACTTGGTGTACGTCATTAGGGATTGCAAGCATTGCAATGTGGTGTCGAGCGGCTTGACGAGCTTTGCCCTTCGCTGGTTTTTTGTAGAAGGCATTGAATTGTCAGGCAATTTGGCGGGAAGAATTTCATTTTCAGCCTTAAGTCGGATCACAACAATATGAACGTTATACAAATTGAGATAATGAGGGTGCTATGTACGGAAACTTCGACAACGAACGAGGGGTGGTTTGGGGGGCGGGATGTTGCGTCGCGAATGAATCCACGTCTCGAACTTTCGCACATTTTTGACGCGGTGGCGAATCAATTGTGGCAACGCGGTTATATCCATGGCGAGGGAGGCCATGCGCCAGACTGGAATCGGCTTATGCAAGCCACCGCGAACGGACACTACGCATTTAGCCAGTTAGTGGCGCAAGCCAAACCGAAATCCGTTGAAGAAGGCACCCGTTATCAGCCACCCAGACCCAAAGGATCACAGCCTCCTTCGAAATGGATTATTGGAAAAGCCAACATATTAGAAGCACTCGATCAGCCCAATGAAACGTGGAATTGGATTCTGAGCCTTTCTAAGGAATACGATGGTCCAATCAAAACACGGGAGGGCGGCTCGTCGGTTGCAAACCGAGAGGAATTATTTAAATGGTTTGAGAAGGCCCTGGACCACTATGGCAAGCAGGAAGCGCGGGACAAAAATCGAAAGGCTGTAGGAAAAGACACGTACAGGCATGGACGGGATGGAACTGTCGCGCCACAGATCAACGGTAGCGTCAAGAAAAGGCGCACGAAGCAATAGATGCGAATAACTGTCATCCCGTAGGTCATTCATATTCTACATCTTCTGTCCCGTTCGTCGATTGCTCGTCTCGTACGTCAGCGTGAACCCGGACGTAATCCGTTGGGAATTGCGTGCGCAAATCATGGAGCAGTTTTTCGAATGCTTCCTGGCTTGTCGACCGGTGAGTTTTGCCAGTGGGGTCGATGGCGGTGAAAATGAAATTCATGTGGAACCGCCTTCAGAAGGCGGGCACGATTGGACGTTCCGATTTGCTGCTATACTGGCGAGTAAAATGTCTCTCATTTTCGGGCCTCCGTATAAACTCAAAGGAGGCCCCAGTATTATTTTCACTTCGTGCGGTTTTTAGCGCTTCGATCAGTTCGGGCGTTTTTAAATTGGCTCTAAATACGCTCTTCACACTTTTTTAATTCGGTTGCGGCCAATGACATCGTCTTGATACTGGGATCGCCGTAAGCCGCGAGTACCTGTTCCGGACTATTACCGAGTAATTCCGCTATTGTGGCAACGGGCACGCCGTTTTGAAGTAGCAGGCTGGCGCATGTCCTTCGACCGACTCGCGCATCCATCGGCATTTTTACGTTCGCCGATTCTGCAGCATAGGCAAGGGCACTATTAAATCGCCTTGAGAATGCCGCCGGATCCCGCCAAGGGTGATTCCCTGGGGCCGGACCGCATCGTCGTCTCGGTACGGCGGCGGTGGGTTGTTCTTTCGGCGTGAGCCTCTTTGCGACCCGTCCCTTGGGTTCAGGAAACAAGACAGGACATTCCAGCGCCCGTGCTTCAAAAATCGGCCGCAGGTCTGGCGGGATGGGGATTGGATTCTTTCGTGGACCGGTCTTCAAAGTCAACGTCTCACTTAAAGGTTCCAGCCGTAATTCGGAGAAATCTTCTGTAAAATTGTGCCGATGCAACGTAAGCAGTTCGAACGGACGAAGCCCGATGCGAACTTGAATTCGAAACGCATCGGCATACGGTTGACGAAGTTTTTCAAGTACCGCAAGAGCTTGTTCATTCGTAAGCCAGCGGATTTTCTGGCGCTTGCTTTTGAGTTCTTTTTTCGAGATCCGATCAATTTTCGACGCGTCAATTCTGGCACCTCCCATTTTAAGGAGTTTTAGGACGTAAATCCGAATATATTGCCGGGCGGATGGCCCGAGAGACATGCCGTCACGCTTCTTGAGCGAATGCAGCCACTTATTAATCTTCGTTTCGTTCCCCGTGAATGCATCGACACGTGTATCCGGTTCGAACTTGGCGATGAAGCGGGCCAAGTCGAGTCTGACGTGCTTGACGTGATCGGGATCGGTCGCTCCAATCGACTCCAGGACCAAATCTCGTGCGTCACTCAGGGTACGGCATTTGATGGGCTGATATTGCTCTCCGCGGAGGGCCTCAAGTTCCCGGCCTTGCTGTTCGCATCGATTCTTGAATGTTTCCAATTGACGCTTTAGTGTCTCGATGACACTCTGCTGTACGACCACTTTTTCGGGCGTTATTTCTAAGGCCTTCTGTCCGCTTTCCACAAGCCCCGTACCATGCAATTTGAGGATTCCGTCCGGGCCGAGCCATTGCGAATAAATCCGGCTCGGTGTCGTGTCCTGAGGTGGATTGAGCCAAAGGCCATCATCCATGTAAATCCGATTGAGCGCCTCCACGGACTGGGTGACTTCGCCTGCTTTGCCCATTGCAAAGCACACCGTCCGCTTGCGAACCGGGTGTTTCAGATAGACAAAATAGCGGTCTCCCTTTTTTTTGAGTCGGTTGAGTGTAATCGGGTTTCGAATGCGTCCCATTTTGCGTCCCTCCGATTCAATTAAGTTACACCGATACGTTATACTCTGAAAATAGAAAATTACAGGGGAATTTTTAATTGCGCTGACATGTCTATAGATATTTACCTTGAAAAAACGTGCGGATTGAACTGTATAGCATGACTCCACATCAGTTGGAGATGAGGTTTATTGAGGAGTTTTTGCGGGAGAGTGGCGGGGGTGAGAAAAATGTGACAGGCGAGCTTCCGCCGCACGGAGCAGGGCGCTGCTCCGTGGCACCCGCTCCACTTTCTTTGGAGGAAATTGAGCGGCAGATTAAGGAGATTGGGGCTTATGAGATGTTTTGAGGACTGTGGGCGAATCGGGAATTCGTTGGGATTGCGGTGTACGCCATAGTCCGAGCTTCAATTTCAGGAGAATCGCTTTGCGTATTCCCTTTCTGTTTCTTTTCGCGACTTTGTTGTGTGCCGTTTCGTTTGCCGCTGATGCTTATCCGCTGCGCGATGCGGTGGAGTTTCATCCGCGCGGGGGCATTCCCAATGTTCTTGCCAAGCTTAACGAGGGCAAGGAAGTCCACATTGCCTATTTGGGCGGCAGCATCACGGCGGCACCGGGTTGGCGCGTCAAGACTTTGAAGTGGTTTCAGGATCAGTATCCGAAGGCAAAGGTCAGCGAGATCAATGCGGCTATTGGCGGCACTGGATCGGATTTGGGCGTGTATCGCGTCGAGTTCGACGCGCTGCGCCACAAGCCGGATCTGATGTTCGTCGAATTTGCCGTGAACGATGGCGGGGCCGAACCCGCGCGCATTCACAAAGCGATGGAAGGGATCGTGCGGCAGGCTTGGAAGGCCGACCCCGCCATGGACATCTGCTTTGTGTACACGCTGACCGATAAAATGCTTCCCGAACTGCAAGCCGGTAAATTTCCACGCGCGGCCAGCGCCATGGAAGAGCTGGCCGATCACTACGCGATTCCGTCGATTCATCTGGGCGTCGAAGTGGCGAAACAGGAGAAGGAAGGCAAGTTGATTTTCAAAGCGCCGGAGCCTAAAACCGACGATGAGAAAAAAGCGCTCGGCGGCAAGCTGGTGTTCTCGTCCGACGGCGTGCATCCGCTGGTTGCGACGGGACACGAGATTTATTTGCAAGTCGTCGCGCGCTGCATTGTTCAAATGAAGGCTGCCGGGACGCCTGGACCGCACGAACTCAAGAAGCCGTTCATTGCCGACAATTTCGAACAGGCGCGCATGTTTCCGCTCGACCGCGCGAAACTTTCCGCCGGGTGGGAGAAGCTCGATCCGATCACGAACAATCAGGCGAAAAGCTTTGGCAACCGCATGGCTTCGCTGTACCGGGCGGTGAAGCCCGGCGAGACGCTGTCGTTCAAATTCAAAGGCACCGCCGCGGGCATCTACGATCTGCTGGGGCCGGATTGCGGACAGGTGAAAATATCGCTTGATGGCGCTCCCGCGAAGGTTGTCGCGCGGTTCGACGGTTATTGCACCTATCACCGCATCGCGCATCTCAGCATCGGTTCCGATCTTGAGAATAAGGAACATACCGTGGTGATCGAAGTGGACGTTGCGAAGCCTGATAAGGCAAAAATTCTGTTCGTCCATAACAAGCCGGATATGGATAAGAATGCGGGCAAGTACAATGGCGGGACCTGGTATGCCGGGGCGGTTATGCTTATTGGGGAGCTTGTGGAATAGACGCGGGAGTTTTCAACGCCGCGCGAATCCCTCACCCCGCGAGCGATACGGCTGCTCGTCGGCCCTCTCCCGGGGGGGAGAGGGGAACGACAACGGCTCGCTTCGCTCGCATTTTTGCAACGAGTCTTCAGATGTAATCGGTAACATCATTTATTCAGAGAACCTACGAATGTTAAATGTACGACGATTTGCCTCCATACTTTGTTTTTCGATAATCTTATTCTTACATGCTTCAGGTGCGGCCGCGGAGGCTGGCGAGACTCATGTGGCGCGCTGGATGCATGACAAGAAAGCGGCGCTGCTGCTGATGTTTGACGACAGCATGCCCAGCCATGTCAAGAATGTCGTGCCGGAACTTAAGAAGCGCGGACTTGTCGGCACTTTTTATGTCAATCCGGGCAAGGGCGAATGGGGTGCGTTTAAGAATGCGTGGGAGAAGGAGATTCCCGCGGCTGGCATGGAGTATGGCAACCATACTCATACCCATCAGGGCATTCTCAGCATGGACGGCGGCGAGCAGGAAATTGGCAAATGCAACGAAGCGATCCAAAAAGTATTTCCCGAGCGCAAGAGCCCGCGCCTGATTTCGTTTGGCGTTCCCGGCGTCAAGAAGGGCGCGTGGCTGATCACCAAGGAGCAGCTCAAGGAACTGCTCGATAAATATCATCTGGTCGAGCGGCCGCATGTCGGCGACCGCTTTGCGTTGATCAATTTGAAGACGTCGGCGGACATGTTGAAGGTGGTCGACAAGGCCATTGAAGATGGCAGCATGGACAGCGTCGCGTTTCACGGCGTCGGCGGGGAATGGCTCAGCGTGCCATTGACTACGTTTATTGAATTGCTTGATGGCCTTGAGACGCGGCGCGAAAAGCTGTGGATCACCGACCATATTTCGGCCTACAAATACGAAACCGAGCGCGCCAGCGCCGAAGTGAAAGTGCTCGACGCCGGCGCGAAACAGATTCGGCTCAGCCTGACGTGCAAAGCTGACGCGCAGTTATTCGATCAGCCTCTGACGCTCATTACACAGGTGCCGGCTGCCTGGCAGAAAGTACAGGTCGTTCAGGGGGCTGTAAAAACGGCTGCCACCGCCAATGGCGGAACGCTTCAATTCGAAGCGCTCCCTTCGACTGAACCCATCGTGATTCAGCCTGCGGCCAATTGAGTCATGCGCTACGGTTTTGCGCTGTATAGAAATGGACGCCGGAACATGCCGCCGAAATGATGCGGGTTGTAGCCGCGCAGCGTGATTGTGTTTTTGCCGGCTTTGAGCTTGCCCTTCACGTCCACGTCGCATTCGAACTTGTAGTCGTTGCGCCACCACGGTTCCGGGAAGGATCGGTACTTTACCAATTCGCCATTCAGATAGATCCAGCATTCGTTGAACAGGCCGGGGAACATCAGGTGGAGCGGACCTTCGATTTGTGCGGCAGTCAACTCCAGCGAGGTTTGATACCAATAGTGTCCCGTGTAACTATGGCCGTCCGTATGCATCACGCCCTGGCCCTGGAAATAAAGGTCAGTGCGGAGCATTTCCCAGGCGTCGGGATAATCCTTTCGTTCCCCGATCGGCGTGTTCTTGCCTTTTGTGTTCCAGACCGCGAGGTCCGCGTCTTTGTATTCCCAGCCTCGCGGCAGGCCGGTGTCGTGCGGGTCGCGGCGGAAGGCCCACTGCAGCGGCGTTTTGGCGACGAGCGTTCCCTTCGTGCCGTCGGTCAGCGCGGCCAGTTCGCGCATGTGCGCGACTTCTCCGGGCCACCACGCGGGGCCGTTCTCACCGATTCTTTTGTATGTCGTGAACGTGGGATTCATTTCGGTCAATTTTTCACGCGCGGCCAAACCGCGTTCGCCCGCGGCAACGGCGGCTTTGAAATCGGTTTCGCTGGCCGCGGCCCGGACCATGGCCATGTAGTTTTCCAGCACGTCGAAGCTCAATTCCGTGAAGCGCAGGCGATCGAGGTACAATTTCTCGTTCCTAGTCGGGTCGTTCTTTGCGCGCAACGCTGCCAGCGCGCTCTGCGCTTTGACGAGATTGCTTTTCAAGGCGGCGAGAAGTTCGGGCGTGTAGATTGCCGGCGCGACAAAATATTCGTGTTCAGTGCAGATCGTGTTTTCCCACGCCGCGTAGATCGCGGTCCAATAATCGGACATGGGCGCGGACGCGGGGCCATAGAACTTGGGGTAAAAATCGGCCAGCATGGCGGCGACATCCGCATCGGGATTCCACATCAGTTGCCCGCGGAAAAACAGATTGCAGAATGTGGTGGCGGTCGCGCCGCGGCTTTCGGTGCCCACGCCGAGTATCCCCGCCTTGCGGTAATGTTTGACGTCCTGCGCGAACGCGAAATGCGACGGATTGGGCAGGTCGCGCCAGACGAGCTGGCCCTGGTCGTAATCGTAGATGGCCAGCCGCCCCTGCGTCACTTCGGCCCAGCGGTAGAGCATCTCTTTGTATTCTTCGCGCGGCGGCGATTTCCCGCTGTCCATGCCGTGATTCGGATCGATATCGATGGGCGCAAGCCAGAGCACCACGTTCGGTTCGACACGCATCACACGCTGCGGCGGAAGCGTGACATTGGCGTAGGCCATGCCGCCGATCACTGTTTTGCTGTTCGGATACTTGTCGCGCATTATTTTCGCGACTTGATTGTAGAGGGTCAACATCGCGTCGGTGTTGGACGGCTGGATCGCGTACTTGTCGAAAATTCCGCTTTGCAATTCCTTGTCGCGCGGCGAGTCGCTGACGTAATTTCCGTCTTCGATCGCCAGGGAAATGCCCGCGACGCCCTTGGCGTAGTCGGCGTCGATCTGCGCGGCGATTTCCTTGGCGGTCGCGTCTTCGGCGAGCGGCACATTGAACATGGACTTGCCGGGCGGGATGAGTTTCTTGGTGAATTGGCCGAGCGCGTGGCCCATGCCGGCCGTGCTCGTCTCCGTCATGAAATTGCGGAGGCGGAATTCTTTCGCGCCCGTGCCGTCCCCGTTCCAACTCAGCCAATAGTGCCGAATTTCAAAGGGGGGCGCGTAGGCGCGATCGAGCGCTCCGATGGCCAGCCGCGGCTGCTCCGGGATACATTCGCCGAAATCGGTCGGGACGTACCAGCGGCAGCCCCAGTCCTGGAGCAACTGCGCAACGGCGAAGTAATGCGCATCGTCGTTGCTTCCGGCGAGAAATACGCGATTGCCGGTGCGCCGCATCGCGATGGCGTCGGCGCGCAGAGACGGATTCTTTTTGGCGACACGCGCGAGCGCGCCTTTCAGGGACGGGTCGGCGTCCAATGCGGCCGAACCGACGAAGATCGCGGGGCCGGCTCCCGGCGCGTTGGCCACCGCAGGCTTCGCGCCGCTGAGCAGTTCGATGTAATGGGCCAAGTCCGCGGCCGCGCGCTTTTCCCATTCGCCTGCCTGGGCCGAGACGACGATCGTCGCCGTCGTCTTGCCGCCTTCGGCAATGATGAGATCTTCGCCCTGTACGGCGAATCCAAGCGCAATGAACAGACATGCAAACAGCCAGCGGGGGCTTCGCATCGCTTCCCTCCTCTATTATTTTCTCGTTTGAATTATAGCGTCAATAATTCGAGAACTTTACACGCTTCTCGCGGCGATGAAAGTGAAAGTAGAATACGTAACAGTGGGATTGCCGGTTTGATCCCAAGAGCCACCATTGACCATTGACGTTTTGCCGCCAGTGTATATGGTAAGTCACGAGCCGGTGCGCCAGACATTCGGGCCGATGCGTGAAAGGAACCTATGCCCACGAAATACGAGTTGGTGATTGTCCGGGATCCGGGCGTTTCACCCACGAACAGCGCTCCGACCCGGATCGATCTGAGCCAGCACGTCAACAAAGAAAATGCAGTCATGCTGGGACGGGAAGAAAAGTGCACGGTCATGTTCACGTCCGACAGCCGCATTTCACGGCAGCATTGCATGGTCTGGATGGAGAAAAACAAGGTATTCGTAAAAGACCTGAAGTCGCTGAACAAGACGTTTCTCAATGGCAACCAACTGATTCCCGACAAAGAATACGAACTGTTGCCGGGGCAGCTTTTGACGATGGGCGGGCCGGCCGGCAACTCGAAATTGACGCTTGAATCCACCGAGACAGAGTTGACCCTGATGCCAACTCTGGCCGGTCTCGGCTTCGAAGACGAGCAGCCCGGTTGCGTGCAGGACGCCAAGCTCAACCTGAACGATTTTACCGCCGACGACAAAGCCGTTCTGCAAAGCCGTTTGAAGTGGCTGTACGAAACCAGCCATGCGATGAGCAACGCGCGCAATCTGGGCGATATCGTCGAAATTTGCCTCGATCAATTGATGTCGGTGTTTTCGGATGCGTGCCATGTGCTGCTGGTGCTGTATAACCGCAAGGGCGAACTGCCCACGGTGATCAAACGCAGCGCGCGCCAGGAAGCGAACTATTCGCCCGAAGGACTGGCCTGCGCGCGCTTCCGCGCCAACGACGAGTGGGACACGCGCGAATTGAAACTCTCGCGCACGATTTTGAACCGGGTCAAGAACGAAAAGATCGCGTTTTGGATCAACGCCAAAGACCTGAAAACGCTGACCACGTTCAAAAGCGCGGTCGGTTCCGACACCTTTAACAGGATCAACGCGGTGATGGCATCGCCGATGATCTCGGGCGATAAGAATCTCGGTTTGATCCAGCTTTTCAGCTACAAGGTGTTCAACGATGAGGACGTGAACATCCTGCGCCTGCTCGCGGCGCAAACCGGGCTGATCATCCGCAATATCGAACTGGCCTTCACGGCGCTGGAAGAGCAGACGCGGCGCGCGAACTTGCAGCGCTTTTTCGCGCCCTCGATCGCCGAAGGATTGTTGAACGGGTCGCTGAAATCGAAGCTCGGCGGCGAACTGCGCACCGGCACTATTTTTTATTCAGACATCTGCGGTTTTACCAGGCTGTCGGCCGACATGCGGCCCGAGGATGTCGTCGGCTTGTTGAACCGCTATTTCAACGTGATGCAGCAGCTTGTTTTCCGGCGCGGCGGCTCGGTGGACAAGTGCGCCGGCGACCAGATCATGGCGTTCTGGGGCGTGCTCGGGGACCAGACGGAGTACGCCGCGCACGCTGTCGCCGCGGGGTTGGAAATGCAGATTGCGCTGTACGAATTCAATCGCGACGAGCCGGCACGGTCGGGATTCGCGTTGCCGCCGGGCGGCCTGGCGCATGGCGTCGGGCTGCATACCGGAAAGGTGTGCGCGGGCAATATCGGCGGGGCGCAGAAGATTGAATTCACGGTAATCGGCGATGTGGTGAACGTGGCCAATCGCATTGAATGCGCGGCGGGGCGCGGCCAGGTTTTCGTGGGGGATTCGACGTGGACCGAGATCGCGCCGCGCGCGTTCGGTTTCCGTCTTCCAACGGTGTCCATGCGACACGTGCGCCACTGTCCGCCGCTGTTCGCGATTCGCGGCATCGTGCCGCCGGGATCTACGATCGACAAATTCAGCATCAATGAAATGCTGCTGAATTTGCCGTGCGAATTAAAGCTCGGCGACGGTCTGCCGCTGGAAGCTCTGGTCACGGGGTTCATGCGCAAAGCGGGCGGCAAAGGGATATTCGTGCTGCAAACTCCACAGGTGGCGATGGTCGGCGCGGAGTGCACGATTGAATGGCGGGTTCCCGAAACGAGCCGTTTCACGCCGGTCAAAGGCAAGGTGCTGCGTTCGGAGCCGCTGCCGCAGCTGACCAGCGAAGAGAATTCGGTGCCGATGGCCTCCGATGCGCGCTGCGGACTGGCGCACGACGAACCGCGGCTGGCGCCGGGAACGACGGTGATCGCGGTGTCGAGCCTGCCGCCGGAATGGCTGGAACTGGGACCGAACACACTGTGGGATTCGGACTATAAATCGGAACACGAGATCATACGATAGCGCGGGTTCGATGACAATTCATTCATGTGGCTTCAAATAGTGGTCAAAACTCTGCACGTTCGCGTAAAAATTTCGTAAGAAAAACCGGCTCGCGTGCCGGCTGAAAATACTTTTTGAAAAGACCGAATTAGATATGAATAAGCCCGAAATGGCAGCGTCAAAACTTCAAAGCGGAGAAGCGTTCACCACGCCGGATCCCGTGACGCCGCAAGCGCCCGGCGGCGATGACATGGAGGACGCGAAGTGGGTCGAGCATGCGCTGAATGGCGACCCGCAGGCATTTGAGTCTTTGTTTTTGAAATACCGGCAGCGCGTATTTTCGGTGGCGTGGCGCTTGTTGCGGGACGAAGACAAGGCGTTGGACGTGGTTCAGGACGCGTTCGTGAAGTCTTACGAACAACTGGAAAAGCTGCGCGGCCCCGGTCTCGTGGGAGGGCGGTTTTTTCCATGGATACGGCGTATTGCGATCAACTTGTCGATCGATCGCCTGCGGCATTCGAAGCGCGGCGTGGAAGTGTCGCTGGACGAGCATCGCGTGGGCGGCGGAGAAGAAGCCCACGAAGAAAGTTCGGGCGTGGTAGTGGCCAGGAGCAGTGCGGAGAACCCGCAGCGGCGCGCGGAATTGACCGAATTCAACGCGGCGTTTGGCGAAGCGGTAAAGAAATTGTCGGAGGCGCACAGAACGGTGTTCATGCTGCACGCCGCGGAAGGTCTCTCTTACAAAGAGATCGCCGAGGCGCTGGATTGCAACATGGGCACGGTGATGTCGCGATTGTTTTACGCGCGCAAGCGCCTGCAGGAATTGTTGGCACCGCATTTGTAGTTGTGTGCACGGGTGTTCAAAGTCGATGGTTTCATTGGCTATTTGAACACATTGGCACTTGAACAATGGGCCTTGGCCCTAAATAGAAACGAAAGGCTACTCGCACGAGCACGGAGTGCGGCGGCGGAATGATCTCGGAGCATGATAATGACGGACGAGGAATTGCTGAGACTCAGCGTCTATTCGGACGGTGAATCGACGGATGCGGAGCGGCGCGAAATCGATGCGTTGCTGGCCCGCGATCCGGCGATGCGCCACGCGCTCAACGCGTTTTCGACGCTTCATGCCGCCGCGCAAAACGAGCCGGTTCCGCAGTCGTCCCTTGATGGTCCCGGCGCGGAAGAACGACTTTGGCCGTTGATTTCCGCGCGATTGGCAGCATTCCCCGAAGATGTCTCGGCGCGTTTGCACGCGCTTGCGGTGTCCGAAAATGTGCCCATTGTCTCGAAGGACGGTGGCGACCGAATTTGGCGCGAAATCGCCGTGCACACAACCGCGTTGCGCGAAGCCGCGCCGGACGTTCACGCGGTGCGTTGGCACGGTGTCTGGAAGAAAATTTCAGTTCGAACGTCGGCGGCGGAAATCGGCGCGGCTTCCGCGTCTGTTGCGCGTGCCTCGAAACGGGCTGCATCCGCCACGATGCTCGCGCCGCATTTGTCGGCATGGATTTGGGCGGCCGGAGCCGGTCTCGCGGCGTCAATTTTAGTTGCGCTGACGTTTCCTGCGACCCTTGTTGAAACGCCGCGCGTGAATTCGATCGAGCCGGCGGCGGCGATGTCGATGAGCATTCCCGAAGCGCAGGACGAGCACTACGGCGTGCGCGTTAAATTCGTTCCGGGCAGCAGCGATCCGGTGGTTAGCTTGTATTTCAAGAATGAACATGCGTTAAACGGCTCCGATTTCGACTCGCGAGAATAGCAACTCCAGCGCGGCAATTTGTTGTTCCTGAAACGATGATGATGAGAGAGGGAAAATGTGCGTGAGCGGGTTTAAGCGTTCGATTTCATTTTTGATGAAGACCATTCTTGCCGTGTGTGTGGGCCTGGCGTACTGCGCAAATGCATGCGCGGAGAGCATCGAGGTGCATACCGTTTTGGCAACCGAACCGGGCAAGCCTGGCGCGATTCCGAGCGAGTGCACGAAATTTAAAGCGGCTCTCGGCGCCAGCGCGTTCGCCAAATTTTCGAGTGTGGGTGTGCAAACCGTCAACGTCACGGCGGCGGTGCCGAAAGCGTCCGTGCCTGTCGGAGGTTATACGCTTGAATTGATTCGCCAGAGCGGCTCGAAGGTCGACGTCACCGTGAAGGAAGTCTCCAAAAAAGACGGGGTTAAAACGGTCCTCGGTCCGCTGACCTACACGTTTGCCAAGGAAAGAACGAAGCAGCTCGAACTGCCGATGGCCAAGGGCACGTACATTGTTTTCTTGACGCTCGAGAAGGAATAGGGATTAGGGATTAGGGGCTAGGGATTAGGGTATTGGGGAGCGAAAACCAAGCATCCCTAATCCCTAATCCCTAACCCCTATTTCCTAGCCCCACCCCCACTCCATGTCCCCAAACTCGCGCGGCGCTTCGAAACTCTTCGATCTCCTCTATCTCGGGCTCGCCGCGCTGTTGTTGCCGTATTTTATCTATCGCCGATTCAAAGGCAAAAAAAGCGCTCCGTGGAGCACGAAAATGGGCCGGGTGCCCGAGCGCAAATCGGGCGTTCGGCGTATATGGATTCATGCCGTCTCCGTGGGCGAAGCCACCGCGGCCGAGCCGCTGGTCAAAGCGCTGAAAGCGACGCTGCCGGATGCCGACATCGTCGTCTCGACGACCACGGTGACGGGTCACGCGGTGGCTGAAAAAAGATACGGCGCGGAGAATGTCGTCTTTTATCCGCACGATTTTTCATGGACCGTGCGGCGCTTTTTGGATCGTATCAAGCCGTCGATTGTCGTATTGATGGAACTGGAAGTCTGGCCCAACATGACCGCCGAAGCGGTCGCGCGCGACATCCCGGTACTGGTGGTCAACGGCCGCATCACGGAACGATCCGCGAAGCGCTACAAGCTGGGCTGGCGGCTTGTCAGTGGCGCATTTTTGCGCGCGACGCGCTGGCTCGTGCAAACCGACGAGTATGCGGCGCGGCTCAAAAATCTCGGTGTGGATCCTGCGCGGATCGAAGTCGCGGGCAACATCAAATACGACGCAGTGGACACCGCCCCACCCGATCCCGCGCAGCGCATTGCGCTGCGCCACGAACTGGGCATTGACGAAAACGCTCCCGTGTTGATCGGCGGAAGCACGCACCCGAGCGAAGAAGCGGCGCTGCTCGGCGCGTACAAAAAGCTGCGGGCAGGCACATGTCCCAGCCTGCGTTTGATTTTGGTGCCACGCCACCCAGAGCGATTCGACGGCGTCGAAGCAGAAATCAACGCGGCGGGCGAAACGTGTGTGCGGCGCAGTACGACTCGCGTTTCAAATCTCGCAGCGCCTGTGATTCTGGTGGACACGATGGGCGAATTGAAACGCATGTATTCCGCCGCCGATGTCGCGTTTGTCGGCGGATCGTTGATTCCGCACGGCGGCCAGAATGTCATGGAGCCGTGCGGCATGGGCGTTCCCGTTTGCCATGGCCCGCACATGCACAATTTCAATGACGCGATGGAAATTCTGCGCGCCTGTAAAGGCTCGGTCGAACTATCCGGCGGAGACATTGCGCCCGCTCTCGAACGTCTTTTCACGCATCGCGACGAAGCCCTTGCGATGGCCGCGCGAGCGCGTGGCGGATTTCTAAAAAAGCAGGGGGCGACGGCGCGAGCCGTCGAGACAATACGCGAACTTGCGAGAGAATAAAAACGAATGCGAAAAATTCAATTAATATGAACGCGATGATGCGCTATGGTATGAGCGTACGAAACGAATCCGGGATTCATTCATGAGCAAAAACGAGGAATCGATCGGCCTGCGGATTGCCCGCGCCATCGCGGAATCCGAAGCGACAGCCGCGGAATTTCCAAGCATTCTGCCCGAACACTTCTGGATGGCGCTTTCGCGCGTCGCCGAGATGGTCGAGGAGAGTGCCGGAAAGCTTTTGGAGATGGCCGAAGACCGGGACAAATTTATCAAAGAACGGCGCGATCTGTGCGCCTGGTTCGGCAGCCGCGGCATCCAGATCAGCGGCGTGCGCCGGGCGGTGCGCGAGTCAGTCGGCCTGGGCACGGGAAAATCGGATCCGCCGCGTCGTTCCTCCAGCAGCAAAGAGGCTTATCGAATCGCCGAAAAAATCGCGGTCAGCGAGTCCAAGAACGTGGTGACAATGACCCATTTGATTCAGGCGCTGCACGAACGCCCATCCAGAATTCTTGCCGCCGTGCTGGGTAAAGAGCTGGATCCGCGGATGCCGGACACCGCGATGCAGCAGAAGATGAAAGCCGCGGCCCAGGCTTACGCGCAACCTGAGCGCCCCGCCGAAAATCGCCCGGCCGCAGTGCCGCCTCCTGCTGAGCAAGCCCCGGCGCGTCCGGCCGCGGCTTTTCAAGCCCAGCCCACGCCGGCCGCTTCGGCCAGTATATTGGCCAAATTTGGCAGGGATCTGGTTGAGTTGGCCAAAAAAGGCCTGCTGCAGGGCGTCGTCGGACGCAAAGACGAGTTGCGGCGTCTCGCGCAGATTCTCGGCCAGCGGCAAAAATGCAACGCGCTCCTGGTCGGAGATCCGGGCGTGGGCAAGACGCAATTGGTGGAAGGCCTGGCGCATCGCATCGCGTCGGCCGATTGCCCATCGATTTTCAAGAACCGGCGCATCGTTGAAATCTCGCTGAGCTCGCTTGTCGCTGGCGCGCAATATCGCGGCGATTTCGAAGAACGGCTCGAAGGTATTCTCAAAGAAGCCGAGAACGATCCCAACTTGATCCTGTTCATCGACGAATTTCACACGGCCGTCGGAGCGGGTGCGGGCAAAGGCTCGGGTTCACAGGACGCCTCGAACATTCTCAAGCCTGCGCTGGGGCGCGGCGGCATTCGCGTCATTGGGGCGACGACGCCACAGGCTTACGAAGATTGCATCGCGCGCGATCCGGCCCTCGCGCGGCGCTTCGACGTGATTTGGGTCGAGGAACCGACGCGCGGCGAAACGCTTGAAATATTGCAGGGCGTGAAGGTCAATTTGGAAACGCATCACACGCTCGATATTTCAAACGATGCGCTGGAAGCCGCGGTCGATCTGTCGATGCGCTACCTGCCCGAGCGGCGTCTGCCGGACAAGGCCATCGACGTGCTGGATCAGGCGTGCGCGCAGCGCGCGATTCCGACGATCAGCCCGGACCGAACGCGCCCGGATACGTGCGCCTCCATGGGCCGCGAAGACATCGCGCGCGTCATCGCCGCGCGCACGCGCATTCCGCTGGATCTTTTGACGCTTAGCGACGGACAGCGCCTGAATGCGCTTGAAGAACACCTGAACAATTTCATCTTCGGCCAGCAGGAGGTCATGGCGCGCATTGCTCAGGATTTGCGTTCGGCCTACAACGGCCTGCGCGACCCGAAGCGCCCGATCGCGTCGTTTCTCTTCGCCGGTCCCACGGGGGTGGGCAAATCCCAAACCGCCAAGGTGCTGGCGGAGTATCTTTTCGGCCAGAAGGAAAGCTTGATTGCGATCGATCTTTCGGAGTTTTCCGAAAAGCATCAACTCGCCCGGCTGATCGGCGCGCCGCCGGGCTATGTCGGTTTCCAGGAGTCGGGCATCTTGACCGCGGCCTTGCGCCGCCGTCCCGCGAGCGTGGTGTTATTCGACGAAATCGAAAAAGCGCATCCGGACGTGCTCAATATTTTGCTGCAGATTCTGGACGAAGGCCGATTGACCGACGGTCAATCGCGCACGGCGTCGTTCTGCGAAGCGGTGGTGGTGATGACCTCCAATATCGCGAGCAATGAAGCCGCCGAAAAGCGCGTCGGCTTTCGGCCGGAAGGCGCAACTCCTCCGCAAGACAATCACGATCTTTTGCTCACAAAGCTGGCGGTCCATCTCCGTCCGGAATTGCTCGGCCGCATTCACACAATCGTCGAATTCAAGCCGCTGAGCCGGCCCGCGATCGAAGCCATCGTGCGCAAGATCTTCGATGCCGTTTGCAAACGCGCCGCCGCGCAGTCGACTGCGATCATCCCGCCGGAGGCGTTGTGCGCAACGATTGTAAACGAAATCGGAGAGTTGAAACACGGCGCGAGAGACATTGAAAAGCGAGTCGAAGCGCAGATCGCGGCATGGATGGCGCAAGCGAAAAAATAGTTGCGGTGCAGGCTTGCTTAGTCTCGCGTTTCACGTCTTAGGATCGGGACCGGGACGGTCCCGCCACAAGGGTATTCATGGACATCGATCGATTCGTCACCGAACGCAAGCCCAACTGGACACGTTTGGCGGCGCTGCTGGATGCCTTCGAGCGGACGACCGAGTGGGACATGGGGCATGAGCGTGTCAAGGAATTGGTGATGCTGTACCGGCAGGCATGTACAGATCTCAATCAGGCGCGTTCGTACACGGCGAATCCAGAACTTCTCGACATGCTCAACCAGATTACCGGGCGCGCGTATCGGCTGGTCTATTCCGAAGGCGCACAATCGACGTTGCGCGAAACGTTCTGGAAATTCGTGTCGGTGCGGATTCCGGAGACGTTTCAAAAAGAAAGTCTGTACGTGCTGGCGGCGCTATTACCGTTTCTGGCCGGCGCAATCTTCGGTTTCGTGGCGGTCAAGATCAATCCCGCCAATGCCGAGGCGTTCATCGCGGAGCAATTCTTCGCCTCCAGCCCGAAAGAGCGGGTCGCAGAAATCGAGAGCGCCGATCGCGAGCGCATTGATAGCGCGGGCAAGGCGCTGGAATTCAGTTCCATGCTCTATACGAACAACATCAAAGTGACGTTCCTCGCGTTCGCCGCCGGAGCGCTCACGTTCATCGGTGCGGTCTGCGTGCTTTTTTACAATGGGGTGCAGTTGGGTGCCGTCGCGTGCATGTACCACAACGACGGAGTGGGAACATTTTTTTACGCATGGGTCGGGCCGCACGGCGCGCTTGAATTGCCCGCGATTATTTTTGGCGCGGCGGCAGGACTGCGCTTTGGAAAGGCCGTTCTCCTGCCCGGAAATCTCACGCGCCAGGCAGCGATCCGCGAGGCCTTCGTGCCCGTCTGGCGCATGCTCTGCGCGACCACGATGATGCTGGTGATCGCGGGCCTTATCGAAGGCTCGTTCTCGCAGTTCTCGACCAAGATCGTGTCCTACGAAGTGAAGATCGGCGTTGCGTTTTGTCTGTTCGTTTCATTGATCGCGTATCTGTTTATTCTAAAACGCGAGCAACTCGGCGATGAGTAACGCTCCGGAGTCGAATCCAACCGCGCGGATCGATCTGTTCACCCGAATCGCTCTCTGTCTTTTTCCGCTGATGACAGTGGCGCTCGTGCTATGGATCGAACGCGCAAAAGGCCCGTTCTGGCTGGGGAGCAACAGCGATCCGGATTACGCCTATTTGCTCAACGCGTTAAGCCTCTCCATCGCAAAAATGCCCGCGCATACCGATCATCCCGGCACGACTTTGCAGGCGTTGGGCGCCGTGGTGCTGCGCGCGATGCATCTTTTTATCGGGCGGACGAACATTGTCGAGGACGTGCTGTTGCGCCCTGAACTTTATCTTCGCGCAATCAATTTTACGATTCTCGCGTCGTTTGCAATTCTACAGGCGACCGTTGGATGGACGGCGCGCCGGCTGGGTTACGAATTGAGCGCATGCCTGCTGCTTCAAGCGGCGCCGCTCGCCGCATTCACCAGTGTTCAAACGCTGGCCTGTGTGAACGCGGAAGCATTGTTGCAGCCGGTCGCAACCGCATTGACGCTCGTGATCCTCTGCGCGCTCGCACGAAATTCGACCGCATCGCGCGGCACCGCGTGGGCGATGGGCGCAATTGTCGCGGCGGGCGTGGTGACCAAGGTCACGTTCGCGCCAATGCTGTTGATCCTTTTCTTTGTGCTGACGGGCTGGCGCACGAGGTTGCAGGGCCTCGGCGCATTCGTGGCGACAGTGCTGCTATTGCTCTTGCCTGTTTACAAATTAATACCGCGCATCGTCGGCTGGCTGTGGGACATCGCGACGCACACAGGTACCTACGGTGCGGGAGCGACTGGTTTTGCGGACCCTGGGATTTACGTGAAAAGCCTGTGGGTGATCATCGGACAGGAATGGGCCGCGGCGCTGATCGTCGCGGCGAGTCTCGCGGTGGGATTCGCGCACTTTTTCGCAAAAGAAAAAGAAGACGATGCGCGGCGCGAAGCGGCCGTTTTAGGGATACTGAGTTTGGCGCAGGTCGCACAGTTTCTGATGGTCGCAAAACATCCCGCACGGCATTATTTGCAGCCATCACTGAGCCTGCTGGGCCTGAATTTATTTCTGATTTTTCGCATTGCAAGCCGGCGATTCGCCTCAAGTCGAACATGCGTGATCGCGCTGTGTACCGTGCTGGCGTTAACTTTTTTTCAGATTTGGAACACCGCCACATACGCGAACGATCTGCAAGGCATGAGGCTCGCGGAACTCAAGACCATCGAATTTCAGCTGCGGCAGCCGGATGCGAAAGTGATTTATCATTACCGGTCGTCTTCGCTGGAATCGGCGCTGGCGTTTGGAAATGGTTACGCAGGCGGACGTTTTGGGCGCGACTTGCACCGGTTCTATCCGCGCGCACTTTTCTACAGCCTGTGGCATAAAACCTATTATAATTTCAACGCGGAGTTTCCCCCGGACGTTGTATTGAAGTGGGCGGATTCGGAACCGCTGTTTTTGCAAGGCACTCCGTTCGAGGGCGGCAATGCGCAGTACATGCCAGTGAATGTGAAGCTAGAACGGGTCTCCGATCCGGGGCCGGAAGTGCTCTATCGAGTGACGCCCGCGCGATGACAGGATGACAAGGGAGCGTGCTGTGTTCAAAGAGGAAGGCGTACTGATTTTGACGCCCGAGCACGTCCAGGTCCGCCTGGTCCCGGCGGGGCTGGGCAGCCGCTTTATTGCGTGGTTCATCGACTTTGTGTTTCAGGTCGGGCTGCTGTTTATCCTGTTGTACTTCTTTTTCGGTGCGTTGGGAGCGGGTATCGGATCCTTTGCGTTCACCACGGCGACTTTTATCATTTTGTGGGGATATCCCGTGTACTTCGATCTCCGCGGACAGGGACGTTCACCGGGAAAATGGATGATGGGTCTGCGGGTTGTGGATGAGCGCGGGCTGCCGATCAGCGTGCCGCAGTCGATTACGCGGAACGTGGTCCGCGTGCTGGACTCGCTGCCGGTTTTCGGCGCTGTCGGTGGATGGGTCGCGATGCTCCATCCCGAGAGCCGGCGCTTGGGCGACATCGCCGCCGGCACGTTGGTGGTGGCCGAAACGCAGACGCTCGACTTTCCCGGCCGCGTGGCCGAAGGGCGGCAGTTCAACAGCCTGCGCAATCCGCGTTCGATGCGCACGATCCGGCACAAAATCGGACTCGAAGAGCGCGAGTTTCTGCTCGCGCTGTGCCTCCGCGCGCCCAAGATGGACGACAAGCCGCGCTTCGACTTGATGGAAGAAGTGGGTAATTATTACCGCGAAAAACTGACTATCGAAGACCCGCATCTAAGCGGCGAGAATCTGGTGCGCGGATTGACGGCGATTATTTTTGAAAAGAAAAACGACTAAGCTAAGTCGTTTCGCTCTCAATTTTCTTATGATCCGGCAAAAACCACGCGACGATCATCGCCGGCACGAAGAGAAATCCGGCGTACAGCAAGGGCGTCCTGAAATCGCCGACCTTCGCAAACAAGCCGAAATACACAGTGCCGAATGCCGCCGCAATCCGCCCGATGTTGTAACAAAACCCCGCGCCCGTCGTTCTCAACAGCACCGGAAACAAGGGCGGCATGTACATTGTAAACAGGCCGAAGACACCGGAGAAAAATCCGACGCAGGGGATGCACCACAGCATCGAAACGTGATCGCGTTCATGGTAAAACGTGAAAAACGTCCCCACGAAAAATCCAAAACACATGAAGGCGATGGCGCGCCGGTAACCCCACTGCTTTGCCAGAAATCCCGCAAAAAAGTTGCCAACGGTCGAAGCTGTAATCACAATATAGAATGCCAAGCCGACCAATTGCTCGCGCTGTTCGTCCGTCCATTGCGCGACGTCAGGCAGATTACGCATGTGCTGGTTGTTCCAAAACATGAACGCCCACCAAGGCGTTAGAGAACACGCGCAGACAATAATGGTTAACACGGTCGTCCGCAGCGTGTCCCCGCGAAATAATTCCAACACACTGGGCGCGGGCCCTTTCGATGCTTTCTTTGCCGCGTGCCATTCTTCCGGCTCAGGCACCGCTTTGCGAATCCATACCACCAGCAGCGCTGGCAGCAGGCCCACGAGAAAAACGTATTTCTCCGGATATTTTTGCAGCAGCGACGAGGTAAAATTCCACAGTGCGGAGTTGGCGGGAAGCACATACAAAATGCCCTTGCCCGCGATCAGGTACTGCGTCAAGCACGCCAGCATGACGCCAATGTTCACACCCGTTTGCAGCACAGCCGCGATCCATGGACCCCATTTGCGCGGCCAAGTTTCGGAGAGCAGCGCGGATCCGACAGCCCATTCGCCGCCGATTCCCAGCGCGGCAACAAAGCGGAAGATCAGCAAGTGCCACCACGTTTGCGCAAAAAAGGAAAGTCCCGTGAACAATGCATACGCAAGGATAGTCAGGCTGAGAGCGCGGCTGCGGCCGATCAAATCGCCAAGCCGCCCAAAAAAACCGCCACCCAATGCCCAGCCCACAAGAAACGCGGCCTGTATCCAGGAAGCTCTCGATTTTACAAGCGGATCGGCTTTATCCAGATTACCCAATAGATGCGCAACGAACGGCGCCGCCACCAGCCCATACAGATGCATGTCCAGCCCATCGAAGAGCCAGCCCAGCCACGCGGCGATGCCGGATTTCCATTGAGCGGACGAAAGCTCGCTCATGTTTTTCGCGTCCGCGCGCGCTGCGGGTTTGGCCGGCGCAAGCGGCGGCGTTTCAATAGTGGGCTCAATTGTCGAAGGAGTTTTCACGGCGGAACTTTTATCCCGGATTGAAAATTATTGCCACGGACTTTTTACACCGCGCCGAATGGGTTATGATTTGAAAAAGTGCGATTCGAAAAGTAAGAACGTCATCGTCGTTCACCCGGGAATTTGGCCGATGCCGGAAGCTTCCGAGATCCTGGCGATACCTCCCATCACGCGCCTCAATATACTGGGCACGCGCGTCGCGTCGGTCACGTACGGTGAAGCCGTCGAGGCCGTTCTGTCTCGCGCTTTGGAACACAAGCCGGGCGCATATGTCTGCGCAGCCAACGTACATTGCGTATCAATGGCGCGCCGAAATCCGTCGTATCGCGCCGTCTTGAATGGCGCATTTTTGACCGTGCCTGACGGCATGCCGCTGGTGTGGGCGCATCGATTTCTGGGCGGGCGCAGACTGCTAGACCGCGTGTACGGCCCGACGCTGATGCTAAAATTGTGCGCGGCCGCGGCACAGCGCGGCATTCCGATTTATTTGTACGGCGGCGCACCGGGCGTTCCCGAAAAGCTTGCCGACGTACTGTCGCAGGGTTATCCGAATCTCAAAATCGCCGGCGTTCACGCGCCTGCGTTTGGGGCGCGCTCCGACGACGATCTGGACTTAAAGCGGGAAATCGATGCGATCAATTCCAGCGGCGCGCGGTTGCTCTTCGTTGCGCTCGGCGCACCCAAGCAGGAATATTTCATGGCGCGCCACGCAGCGCAGATCGTTCCCGTTCAAATTGGCGTCGGCGCGGCGTTCAATTTCCATACCGGCACAGTCTCGCAAGCGCCCGCGTGGATGCAAGGTGCGGGGCTTGAATGGCTGTTTAGATTTTGTTCGGAGCCGCGCCGCTTGTGGAGGCGATACTTGTTTTACAATCCCTATTTCGTCACGCGTCTGGCGCTGCAACGCGCGGGCCTGGATGGAATCGCAAATGAGAACGATGACGCATGAATGAACCCATGCCCGTACAACGCATAAAAATTCTTAACGACGCGGCGCGCGGGATTCTGCTGCTGTTGCTGGCTGGCCTGTTGATTGGACGCCGCGACTTCGCTCATTTGAATTTGGGCGATGTCTGGAACGCGCTTCACATCGCTCCGCCCGGATTTGCGTCGCGACTGTTTGTCACCGAAACAACGCTGCTGGCACTTTTCCCGTTGGCTCTCCGGGAGGCGTGGGAACGCTTCAAGCGTGCGGACGGATGCGGCTGGCGCGAGAGATTTTCGCGCGTGTTAGGCTGGGGTTTCAGCGTGCCGCTCGCATTGATTGGCTGGGGTGCGCTGCACGCCCTGTGCGCGATATTTTCGGGCGGCGACACGTACCTCATTTTCCGCCAGAGCGCTCTCGCGATGTACCCGATTATATTCGTTTACGCCTATTTATTTTTCGGCAACGATGAACGGAATACTCGCTTCGCGGTATGGGGCGGCGTGGCCGCGGCGCTGCTCTGTGCTGCGTTGGATTCCGCCGGCTGGCTCGATCCGAAACTTGATGCGAACGGACTGCCGCCCTATGGCGAATGGATGCCGGTCTACGGGCAGGAAACGCTGCCCATCGCGATCCTCGGTTTGATTTATTGTGCCATCTCCGCGAGCAACTGGACCGTTCGCGGCCTCGCGATGGCGGGGGTGTGTTTGGCGGGATGGCGGCAGGGCGTGCGGCCGATGCAATCGGTGGTGCCGATCGGCATGGCCGGAGCGCTTGCGTTGATCGTTTCGACCGGGATTCTGTTGGCGATAGCCGGACGGCGCGCCACGCTCAAACGCGCCGCGTTCTGTGTCGCTGTTTTTGCCGTAATGGGAATCGGCCATCGTGTCGTGCGCGCTGTCTCCGCGACGCCGGAACAGCCTGGAACGGAAACGTCCAGTGAAGTCAAAGCATGGAATATAGGCCAGTATTGCTCACTCTTCGATGTGTATGAACGCGCCCAACTGCCGCCCGATTCCGCGTCGTGGATGACCGCGCGTCGTCCGCCGTACGTCAAGGTGGACGACGCGGAAGTGTACAAGCTTGAAGCGGTGTTTGTCGCGACGTCGAGTGTCAGCGTGCGCAACAATATGTGGCGGTTTCTGGTTTGGCGGCGCATGTTCGCGGATTGGCGCGAAGGCCACTCGCTCGTTGGGGCCGGTGTGGGAAAACCGTGGATTTACCGCGCGCTTTATCAAAGCGCCTTTCACTACGGCGACGACCGCGAAGGTTTGGACCCGCACAACAGTTATTTGAACACGCTTTACCGCTATGGCGCGATCGGCCTGGCGCTGTTGCTCGGCGCAGTTTTATGGACTCTCCTTCACGCGCTCAAAGCGCTGCGAAAAAACGACGGCGATCCGCTATTGGAAGGATTGCTGCTGTACTTCGGATACACGCTGGTCTTTGCGTGCTTTACGGTAAGCCTCGAAGGCCCGGCGTACTCGATGCCATTCTGGATGACGATGGGGCTGATTTATTCGCGGGCGCATTTGATTCTCTCGCAAAGACGCAAAGGCGCAAAGAACAGACAGGGAGAAACGGCTTAATTTATTTGGTGGCGCAACCGATTCCCGACCTATCGTTTAAAATCAACTTGGCTTTTTTGTCGAGTGTGACGCTTAAGAACGGATCGTCCGCGATCAGCACGTTTCCGTCCAGGTCGGCGTAATCGGCCAGCGGCGCGAGTTGTGCGGCGGCGCCGATCAGCACGCTGGATTCGATCATGCAGCCGAGCATGATCTTCAAGCCGCATGCGCGCGCGAGATGGATCATCTTGAGGCCTTCGCGCAGGCCGCCGCATTTCACCAGCTTGATGTTGATTCCGTCCACGCATCCGGCCAGCGCCGGGATGTCGCCGGGCACGAGGCTCGATTCGTCGGTCATCAGCGGCAGGCCGATCGCATTCTTGATTTTCTTCAGCGCCGTGTTGTTTCCCGCTGGAATCGGCTGCTCGAGGAATTCGATGCCGAGCGCTTCAAGCGTCTTCGCTTTTTGAATTGTTTCTTTCACGCTCCAGCCGCAATTGGCATCGACGCGCAGCAGTTTTTTCGGCGCAAGTTTGCGGACTTCGCGCAGAATATCGAGATCGTTTGCAACGCCAATCTTTATTTTCAGCACCGGGTATTTTTCAGCTTCGGCGACTTTCGCGACAACTTTCTCCAGCGAATCGATGCCAATGGTGAACGACGTTTGCGGCGTCTTTTTCGGATCGAGACCCCACCATTTCCAAAGCGGCACGCCGAGTTTTTTTCCGAGCAGATCGTGGAGCGCGATGTCCACGGCGGCAATGGCGCTCGGTTCGTTCGGAAATCGCGCGCGCAGATCGGAGAGAATGGATTCGAGATCAAACGGATCGCGCCATGCGATGCGCTTCGCCATCGTGTTTAACGCACGGATGCAACTGGCTTGAGTCTGGTTGTAAAACTTGATCGGCGCCGCTTCGCCGAGGCCGGTCAGTTCGCCGTCGCGGATTTCGAGCAGCACGTTTTCGGCGATGTGCTGCGTAGAGCGCGACGTTGCGAATGCGTGGCGAAGTGTGAGATTCAGGGCTTTTGCGGTGAGGATCATTCCTTAAACCATTTTCCATTTCTCATTTGCCATTTTTCATTTGCCATTTCCCGGGCGTTTCGATTGAAGTGCGAATGGAAAATGAAAAATGGCAAATGGGAAATAATTTGTTAGAGCTTCAGCGCCCGCTCGACGGCAATCGCCAGTTTCTCCGATCCATGCCGAATCGGATCGCACGCGGGGAGTCCGGTTTCGCGCTCGATTTCGTGCATTGCTTTATCGGCTGCCGCCGCGTCGAGGTCCACCGTATTCAACGCCACCGCCGCGACTTTTGCCGGGTGAATCGGCGCCATCAAGGCTTCGCACAAGGCGATGCCTTGTGTGATCGGCGGCAGCGGAAAATCGCCGTAATGCCAGATCGTTTTGCGCGACGGTTGATGGACGAAGACCATCGTGTGCGGCATCGCGCCGTGCAAAAGGCCGACAGTCACGCCGCTGTATGCGGGATGGTAGACGCTCCCCTGCCCTTCGATCACGACGATTTCGCGTTCGCGCCGCTCGTAACAGAGTTGCTCCGCCGCGCCGTTGACGTAATCGCTCAGGACGTGATCGACGGCGATGCCGCTGCCTTGAATCATGATGCCGGTCTGGCCGGTGGCGACCCATTCGCTGTCGTGACCGCGAGCGCATAGAGCTTTGGAAAGCTCCAGAGCCGTGAGCATTTTTCCGACGCTGCAATCCGAACCGACGAGCGACACGCGACGCTGCTTCAGTCCGCGCAAGCGGTCCGTGGCGACTTCCAGATCGACCGGCGGGACACGCACGTCATGGATACGAACGTTTTTGGATTTCGCGGCTGCGGCGAATTCAGGATCGTCACCCAGGATGTGATGCAGACCGCTGACGACATCAAGCCCCGCACGAATCGAATCGAGCACGATCGTGCGCCACGCATCCGGCAATTTTCCGCCGACGGGCGCGATGCCAATCACAAGCTGAGTTGGATTGAATTTCAGTCCCTCGGCGACAGACGAAACGATTGGAACACCCGCACCTACATTTAGAAACGAATCGAGCGGCTTACCGCTTTTCGCGGCTTCGGAGTCGAGCACGCACGCGACTTCATCCGGGCAATAACGCACGAGGCACGTCGCGGTCTTCGCGGTGAAGACGCCGAGCTGGCCCTCGGTGAGGATCATCATTCTGCGTTTTTGTTGAGACATGTGGTATATATTAGCATGAGTTTTTGGCGGCGCGAGAGGCAGCGATGAAATTTAAGTTTCAGATTCCGCTTATTACCTTGATCGTTTTGTTTCTCGCAACCAGTTGCATGGTCGGTTTGAATTTTACCCCTCGACGCTCTATTCTAACGAGAGTCATCCATTTTGATTCCCACGGAACCAAGTATGTGAGATCAAGAATAATTGTCCAATATGGCTGGCCATATTCTTGTCTAATCAAAGTAGAGGAACCAATTGGCCCTACTGTCAGCAAAGACGAGCTTGTTACCACTACTATGAACTCGTTTGAAATTGGATGGCAACCGTACTTCATTTACGATTTATCACTCGGACTCACGTTCCCACTTCTTGTTTCAACGATTTTTCAAGTGCTCTTTGACGTTTACAAAAGGCGCAAAATACAACTGACGGTGCCACCCGCGCATGAAAAATCCGGCTAAATCGGCTACTGTTTCCCGATTCCGTAGTACGCAAAACCTTGCTCGCGCATGTACGCCGATTTGTAGATATTGCGGCCATCAAAGACCGCGTCGCCGCGCATGGCGGATTTCACGCGTGCCCAGTCCGGTGTGCGGAATTCGTTCCATTCCGTGCACAGCACCAACGCGTCGGCTCCATCGACCGCGTCGTATGCGTTTGCTGAAAAAACAATTTTGTCACCTAGTATTTTTTTGACGTTGCTCATCGCTTCGGGATCGAACGCGCGAATCTTTGCTTTCGCGGCGAGCAGTTTTTCGATCAGCACCAGCGCGGGGGCTTCGCGGATGTCGTCGGTGCGCGGTTTGAAGGCGAGACCCCAGACTGCGATTGTTTTTCCTTCGACCGAACCTTTGAAGTGCTTCAGGATGCGCGGAATCAAAACGGATTTCTGAATTTCGTTGGCTTCCTCGGCCGCGTTGACAATCGACATGGTCACGCCGAATTGTTTACCCGACGAGACCAGCGCGCGGGTGTCCTTCGGGAAACACGAGCCGCCATAGCCGATGCCGGGAAAGAGAAACGATGCGCCGATGCGCGCGTCTTTGCTCATGCCCACGCGCACGAGATCGACGTCGGCTCCGGTTTTTTCGCACAGCCGCGCGATCTCGTTCATGAACGAAATCTTCGTCGCGAGAAAACCGTTGGCGGCGTACTTGGTCAACTCGGCGGAGGTGGGATCCATGCGGATAATCGGCGCGCCCGTGCGCACGAACGGCTCGTACAACATGCTCAGTGCGTTCCACGCGCGGTCGCCGGTGACTCCGAGCACGACGCGATCCGGACGCAGAAAATCCTCGACCGCGGTGCCTTCCTTCAGGAATTCGGGGTTCGAGGCGATGCTGAATTCGCCGTTGTAGTGTTTCTTGATTTCCGCTTCCACCAGCGCGCTCGTGCCGATCGGCACGGTGCTTTTCGAGACGATGACTTTGTGCCCCTTCATGCGCTTGGCAATCTCGCGCGCTGCGCCGAGGATGTAGCGCGTGTCCGCCGAACCGTCTTCGCTGGGCGGCGTGGGCAGGCAGAGAAAAATGATTTCGGCGCTGGGAATCGCGTCGTCGTAACTCGTGGTGAAGCGCAGGCGCCCTTCGCGCATGCCGCGCGCAAACAGGTCGTTCAAGCCCGGTTCAAAGATCGGCACTTCGCCGTTCGAGAGTTTCGCGACTTTCGCGGCATCGACGTCCAGGCCGGTGACGTCGTTGCCGGATTCGGCGAAACAGGTGCCCGCGACGAGTCCGACGTAGCCAGTTCCAACGATCGTAATACGCATGACCTGAACGTCCCCAAAATGCTATTTTTTTACTTTGAACGAGATCATTACTTTGACGACCGCTTCGTCCAATTCCTTGAATCGAGCTTCCGGCACGGAAGCGGTAATGACCGCGATCTTGTCTCCGGCATCGACGATGTACTGGCGATTTTTGAAGACGCCATCCGGAAAGGTCATTTTACACAGGCGCGAAATGCACTTCATCTCGCCGATCTTGCCTTCCTTTTCATCGCTGAGCGTAAAATCCGGGCGATACTTTTTCGCGGTCTGATCTTGCCCGGCGGCAACGGATTTCAGCGTTATCCCCTCACCCTTTTCGTGCAGCATGATGGCAATATTTTCGCGGAACGCATTCGGGTCCGTCTGCTTGGGGGCGAAGACCGCAAGCGGCACGCTGGAATCGTCGAATTTTGTCCGCGACGCCCAGCCTTCGGGAATGTCGACGGAATACTTTCCGGAAGTGGATGCGACTTCCGCGCCACCGGCGCAGGCGGCAAGCAGAAGTCCGAACAGTGCGAATTTGGCGATCATGAGATACTCCGTCGATGCTACTTATCACAATATTCCTGCAACGCCTTGACCCCGTACCCATTCTTCATGCTCTCGATGCCCGTCGCGGCAGCCTGCGCTCCGGCGATGGTGGTGATGCAGGGAATGTTGTGTGCGACCATCGCAGTGCGAATTCGCGCTTCGTCCGTGTGATGACCTTTGCCGGTCGGCGTGTTGATGACCAGCGCGATGTCGCCATTCTTGACCAGATCGAGCATGTTGGGCCGGCCTTCGCTGATCTTCTTGACGCGCTCGGACGGAATGCCGTGCCGCGCGAATGTCTTGTGCGTGCCGTCGGTCGTGACCATGGTGAAGCCGAGCTGCACCAGTTGCTTGGCCAGTTGCACCGCCGCGCGCTTGTCCGCGTCACATACCGAGATGAAAATTTTGCCTTTCAACGGCAGCGTCTGTCCGGCCGCCATCTGCGCTTTCGCGAACGCGCGGCCGAAGTCGGTGTCGATGCCCATGACCTCGCCGGTCGAGCGCATTTCCGGTCCGAGAATCGTGTCGTTTCCCAGGAATTTATTGAATGGGAAGACCGATTCCTTGACGCTGATGTGCTCCGGAATCGGCGCGTGTGTTATGCCTTGTTCCTTCAGCGAAATTCCGGCCATGCACTTCGCTGCGACTTTCGCCCATGGCACGCCCGTCGCCTTGCTGACGAACGGCACCGTGCGGCTGGCGCGCGGATTGACTTCGAGTATATAGACCGTGCTGCCCTTCACCGCGTACTGAACGTTCATCAACCCGCAGACGCGCAATTCTGCGGCGAGTTTTTTCGTGATCGCATTGATCTGCGAAATCTGGCTGTCGGAAAGGCTGTGCGGCGGGAGCGCCATCGCGGCGTCGCCCGAATGGGTCCCGGCTTCCTCGATGTGTTCGAGCACGCCTGCGATCAGCACTTCCACGCCGTCACTGACCGCGTCCACATCCACTTCGATGGCGTCTTCGAGGAATTTGTCGATCAGCACCGGCGCTTCCGGCGCGGCTTCGAACGCGGCTTCGACGTAGCCGTCGAGTTTCGAGGGATCGTGGCATTTTTCCATCGCACGCCCGCCCAGCACGTAACTCGGCCGGACCAGCACGGGGAAACCGACTTTGGCGGCGACGGCGCGCGCTTCGACGACCGTCGTCGCGGTGCCGCCGGGCGGCTGCATGAGCTTCAGGCGCTCGACGAGCGCGTTGAACAGCTTGCGATCTTCCGCCGCTTCAATCGATTCGACTGACGTGCCGATGATTTTCACGCCGGCGTCGTGCAGGCGCCGCGCAAGATTCAGCGGCGTCTGCCCGCCGTATTGAACAATCACGCCGTCGGGCTTGACCATGTCGTGGATGTTCATCACGTCTTCGAACGTGAGCGGCTCAAAGAACAAAATGTCCGACGTGTCGTAATCGGTCGAAACGGTTTCGGGATTTGAATTGACCATGATCGACTCGAAGCCGATTTCCTTCATCGCGAACGCGGCGTGGCAACAACAGTAATCGAATTCGATGCCCTGCCCGATGCGGTTCGGCCCGCCGCCGAGGATCATGATTTTCTTCTTCTTCGACAGTCGCGGCTTGCATTCGTCTTCACCGTCATACGACGAATAATAATAGGGCGTGTACGCTTCGAACTCGGCGGCGCAGGTGTCGACCAATTTAAAACCGGCGACGACGCCCTTGCTGACGCGCCACGCGCGCACTTTCGGCTCAGTGGTTTTCCAGATGGTGGCCAGTTGTATATCGGAGAATCCGCAGCGTTTAGCTTCCCAAAGGGTCTCGGTGTCGGCGTGCTCCAAAACACCCACGCGTTCCAGGCGCGATTCGAGCTCGATCAACTCCGCGATATTCTTGATGAACCACGGATCGATGCGGGTCAGTGAGCAGACATCTTCGATCGAGAAACCTTGTTTGAGCGCCAGGCGGGTCGCGAAAATGCGGTGCTCGTTGGGGCGTGAGAGTTTCTGCATCAACTCTTCGCGCGTCATTTCGAGGTCTTTCTTGTCCCGCGCGTCGCAGCCGAGTCCCGCGCGCTTGATCTCCAGGCCGCGCAGCGCTTTTTGTAGGGACTCTTTAAAGGTGCGGCCAATCGCCATGACCTCGCCGACCGATTTCATCTGGGTGCCGAGCGTCGGGTCGGCGGCGGGGAATTTTTCGAAGGCGAAGCGCGGAATCTTGACCACACAGTAATCGATGGTCGGCTCGAAGCTGGCTGGCGTGTTGCGCGTGATATCGTTGGGAATTTCGTCGAGCGTGTAGCCGACGGCGAGTTTGGCGGCGATCTTCGCGATGGGGAATCCCGTCGCTTTGCTGGCGAGCGCGGAACTGCGCGAGACGCGCGGATTCATCTCGATGACGATCAGGCGCCCGGTTTCGGGATTGACGCCGAACTGGATGTTGCTGCCGCCGGTTTCGACGCCGATCTCGCGGATGATCGCGAGCGCCGCGTCGCGCATGCGCTGGTATTCCTTGTCGGTCAGCGTTTGCGCGGGCGCGACGGTGATGGAGTCGCCGGTGTGCACGCCCATCGGATCGAAGTTTTCGATGGAACAGATGATGACGACGTTGTCCTTGCGGTCACGCATCACTTCGAGTTCGTATTCTTTCCAGCCTTCGAGCGACTGTTCGACGAGCACTTCCGAATTCAGCGAGTACATCAGGCCGCGGCGGACAATCTGCTCGAATTCTTCGATGTTGTACGCGATGCCACCGCCCGTGCCGCCCATGGTGAAACCGGGGCGGATGACACATGGAAGACCGATGGTCTTGACGAGCGCGAGCGCTTCTTCAAGGGTGTGCGCGGTGCCGCTCTCCGGAAGGTCAAGGCCAATCTTACGGATGGCCTGCTTGAATTGCTCGCGGTCTTCGGCCTTATGAATCGCCACCACGTCGGCACCGATCATTTTGACACCGTATTTTTCGAGCACGCCCATGCGGTGCAGGTTGATCGCGGTGTTCAATGCGGTCTGGCCACCGAGCGTGGGGAGAATAGCGTCGGGGCGTTCGATCTCGATAATCTTGGCGACGGCTTCGGCGGTGACGGGTTCGATGTACGTCTTGTCGGCCATCTCGGGATCGGTCATGATCGTGGCCGGATTGGAGTTGACCAATACGACGGAATAACCTTCCTCGCGGAGCGCTTTGCAGGCTTGCGTGCCGGAATAGTCGAACTCGCAGGCCTGGCCGATGATGATGGGGCCGGAGCCGATCAGAAGAATCTTATGTATGTCAGTGCGTTTAGGCATGATGCTCCGTGCGCGCTCTCCGCGTTCAAAAAAGGCGTTCGGTTAATGCACGAAATTGCGGCGCGAGTACACAGGTTTCGTCGAAGGGCATAGTGTAGCGGATGAGCGCTGGAATTAAAGAAGAGCGCGAGGAATTTTTTAGAAATTCGGCGAGCGGTTCGAGCCGATAAGGGACATTTATTCCTCAAACGCATCGACCGGCACCGGGCCCCTTGAGGCGAAATTCCAATCCCATTCGCCGAGATCGTCTTCCACTTGGGTCAGCGTGAGTTTTTGGAATTCGCCTTCGCCCAGGCGGACCGCGGCCATTGCCGTGACGGGAGCGCGCTGCAAATTCATCCGATTTCCGGCCATCCCCGAGGCGGCCAAGGCGCTCCAACTGTCCGATTCGCTCGTGTGCGCGAGCGTTGCGGGGCTCTTCTTTTGTTTGAATTCTGAGAGCGATTCGGCGACGACTTCCGCCACCGGCAGCGCTTCGATGATGTCCATCAAATCGTCGGAGCGCGGCGCGTTCTTCGGCGCGGTTCCCGCGTAGAAATAGCCGTCCGGGACGATCTTCAGCGTCACGAGCGCGGGGCCGGCATTGCGATCTTCCGCCGCGCCGATTTGCCCGTGCTGAATCTCCTCCATTGCGTCGGCTTCAGGCAACTGCGTGCCGAACGTTTCCGTGGCGGCGGACGCATCGAAGCGGTCGAGATCGACGTTGACCTGAGCTATTTTGGGCGCGGCTTTCTTGGCCGGCGCCGCGGCGCCTCCGATTTTTCGGGGAACGACGTCGACCAGTTCTCCACCTGTAAAATCGAGGTCGTCCAGTCCCTTGATTTTCGGCTGGACCGGCGGCGGCTTCGCGATGGTCTGCGCGGGCATTCCCGCGTGCGACGGAAGCCGAATGTTGTCGACCGGTATCTCGAGAATCCCCGTGGGGCCGGCGGGATTTTCATCGAGTTCCGATGCCGGGATGATGAAGTCCTCATCCGATGGCGATTCGATTTCCACCTTCTTGCTCGGCTTTACAGCGGGAACGTCCTGCAGATCGAATGACAAATCCTCCACCGGCTGGCGGGACTTGGCGGGCGACTGCGCGAGGGCGCGTTCCGACGAATACGCGCGATCAATCAACTCGCTGATCTTCGGCCAAGGCGCTTTGAACGCCTTGACTTTCATCCGCGACATGCCTTCGATTTCCGAGATTGCTTTGCGATTCAACGGATTGCCCATGACCACGCAGAGCAAATTGTCCAGCTTTTCGAACGGACACAATTTTTCTTTGGCGCAAAATTCCCGGGGGACCAACTTGACGGCGTCCCTGGCCACATCTACGTCTTCACATTGAATGTCGGTGACCTGGACCTGTTTCGAAAGCGCCTGGCCGATGGCCTCCGAGCCGCACGCGCCCATGCGCTGCAATATCGCGCCGAGCATGCCGCCTTGTTCTTCCTGCGCCCTGACCGCCTGCGAGACTTGTGAGGTCGATACATCGCCGCTTTCGGCCAGAAGCTGGCCGAGCGGTTTGGAACGCATCGAAGTGCGCGAGGAACGCCGGGATTGATCCGCCATGATAGAGTCCTGAGTGCCGAGTATTAAAAGTCGATTTCTCTGTGCGTCGCCTGTTTTGTGTTGCGGGTTTCCAGCCTGCATGGCTGGAATTGCAGGCTGGAAACCCGCACCACAATTATTTAAAAGCACTCCGTGTTTTTCACTGCTGTTCTTTTGCAATCTGCACGTCTTCTTCCTTCTTTGACTTGATCATCGTGACCAGATTTCCACCGCGGGGGTTGAGGCGATGTTCGACCGTATCCATGCCGCTCACCGCGATCTCGAAACCGGCGTCGGTCGCGATTGTGCCGCCGGCACCGAAGTCGAAGGGCTTGCCGTAATCCGAAATCTTGACGGTCAATGCGGTGGTGTCGGGCACGATTTGAACGTGGAACGCATTTCCGGCGTCGTTTTCATACGCGCGCTCAATGACGTTCTGGCAGATCGCATGCACGGCTCCGGCGACGGCCTCAATCGCGTCGTTGTTGAATCCAAGCGATTCGGCGCATGTCGCGGCGGCGTGAGAGGCGCATTCGGAGAGCTTTGCGTGGGCGGGAACGCTGAGCGTCACCGCGCGCCCCTTCTTGGACGAGAAGAACCGCGTGCGTCCGTTGGCTTCGACCGAGAGCACGGAACTGCAGCGCGGACATTTGAATTTGCCCGCCGCGGGCACGTCCAGCGTGACCCGGCAGCGTGCGCACGGCGTATGCATGGGAAATGTGACGGGCGCCGCGGGCGTCGGCGGAGTCTGAACGGCACGCAGGCCTTCGGCCGAGGATGCGGAAGCGGCGGGCCGGGACATTTTGACGGCCACCGAAGGCGGCGGCGACATTTTTCCGGCGAACGAACGCAACGCGGTCGCTTCGTCGGTGACGATGTTAAAGAGCGCATTGAAGCCGAGCATTTCCATCACCAGCATGACTTTGCTCGGGACGCGGCAGAAGGCGATGTGCCCACCGATGCCTTCGAATGTATCGGCGTATTTCAGCAGTGTGCCGAGACCCGTCGAATTAATGTATTTGATGTTGCTGCAATCCAGCACGAGGTTTTTCACCCCGCGCTCGATGAGCTTATCCATGACGTGCTGAAATTCCTGGATCGTGGAGGCATCGATCGACCCATCCACTTCCGCCAGTGTCGCCGTGGTGCCGTCGGGGGACTTGATGACTTTAACTTTGAATGCAATTGTGGCCATTATCGTTTCCAGTGGGCTTGAGCTTAAGCTTTGATTGTTGAGACTTGTACCGCCGGCGTCCCGCCGGCCTGGTTATGAAACAGACTTGTTAGAGGCCGACGATCCAAAGTCCTTTTTTCGAATATATCGTGTAAAACTAATTTTATTGCCCGCGTAATTGTACTCGATTTTGTCAACGCAGCGCAGCATAAGCATGATTCCCAACCCGCCATGCCCGCCGGCCCCGTGACGTTCGCGCGCGGCATCGACAGGACTTCCGCTCACGCCCCGGCTCAAGTATACCTCGGTGTCGAAGCCTTCGCCTTCGTCCGTGACAGTGACGGTGACTTTTTCACGGTCGACAATATACTGCACGTCGATGCACAATTCTTCATTGCTCTTATTGCCGTGCCGGGCGGCATTGTCCATCGCCTCGCGGAACGCCACCGTGAACGCGTCGCGCGCCTCGTCCGGCAAACCGGAAGACGTCAGCGCATGACTGATCAGATCGTTGGCGCGCTCGATTTGCTCTTCGACCGTTTTCAAACGGAAGTGCAGCACATGATCGAAATAATTTCGTTCTTCTGCCAATCGCCCCAGTTCGGACTCGGACATCCTGACGAGATCGTTCAAATCGAAAGGTTCGTTGATGTGTTCGTCGGGAAGCACGGTCAAGGCGGTTATTTTCTTGGGGTCGAATCCGTCCTCACCGATGACGATGATGGACGTCAGGCTGCTTTCGCGATCTTTCTTGATGGCTTCGCAGATGCGCCCGGAGTTCGTGACGCCGATGTCGATCACGATCAGATCGGGGCGGGCAGCTGCGATGTGGTTGGCGGCTTCTTCAACGCCCTCCACCACGGTCACTTCGCTGCGCGCGCTGGCGAGGCGCGAGGCCATCACGCCGGTGAAGAAATTTTTCTTCGGGACGACCAGCGTGAGCTGATAAAGCCCCGAACCTTCGATCGCTTTGCGCAGCGTTTCGTCGAGCTCCATTTGAACAATGCGCGCGGACGGCAACCCCAGCGTGCCGCCGGCTTGCGTCGCGGTGGCGACCGGATCGCCTTGTCGGATGTGGATGGAGAGAAACTTGTCGAGTTCAATGCCATTGCCGCGCTGCAATTCCTTGCGGATGATTTCGATGCTCCGCTCCAGCACTGCGCGCGCATTGGGCTCCGGCGAATTCAAATCCCGCGATACTGTGTGGGCCAGTTCTTCGATTTTTACCGTTTTCATTGAATGGCCGCTTCCCTTGGACAATTTTCGCACACGCAATGCGCGGCTCTGGCGAACGAAGAAGTATTCATTCGTCGCCTGCGCACATAACGTGCGCTACAGCCCCGCAGAGCCAATGAACCGCACCGAAAATCTGTGACAAACCTTTAAGTTATCGGCTTTTCAAAAATCTGTCAAGAGCGCGCGGAGGAAAAATTCCGCTGAACCCCGAGTGCCTTGCATGAAATCGCAAACGGGATATAAAGAAACGAGTCGGTTGAATTCCAAACTCGCCGATGTGCAGGGGTGCCGCTCATGCTTGCGACCGATCTTCAATATGACATCGACTATCCCATTTCGGATGGACAACCCGTGGCCGAATCAGAATTTCATTTCCGTGAACTGGTCGCGCTGGTGTGGATGCTTGATCGATTTTTTCAGGATCGCGTCGACGTGTATGTGTGCGGTAACAATTTCGTCTATTACGAAGAGGGAAATCGCGAAGCCTGTTTTTCACCGGATGCCTACGTGGTTTTCGGTGTTGCGAAAATCCTGCGCGACAGTTTCAAGACGTGGGAAGAAGGCGGGCACGTTCCCGCTATCGTGTTTGAAGTGACATCTCCGAAAACAAAGCTTGAAGACTTGGGCAACAAGAAGGCGAAGTGCGCGGTCTGCGGCGTCGAAGAATATTTTATGTACGATCCGCGCGGCGAATATTTGACGCCGCCATTGAAAGGTTATCGCCTGAAGGATGGCGATTACGTCCCGATTGCGCCGGATTCAAAAAGCCGGATTCATAGCAGCGTTCTTGATTTGAACATTTGCCTGGACGACTCTGGATTGATCTGCTTGCTTGATCCGAAAACAAAAAAGCCGCTGATGAGAATGGCGGAAATCGATAAGCGATTGGTTGAGGAAACAGCAGCACGGCGTGTGGCGGAGGCGGCTCGCAGAAAAGCGGAAACGGCAGCGCGGCGTGAGGCGGCGGCGCGCAAGAAGGCGGAGACAGACGCCGCCGAGGCGCGCAAACAATCCGACGCCGAAATCGCTCGCTTGAAGCAAGAATTAAAGCGCTTAAAAAACGGTTCACATTAAATCATGAGCCTATTAGGTATCACCGTCGCTGGTCTCGGCGGTCCCTCCGGCAACGCGATTGTCAAGGCTCTTCAACAATCCAAAGGTGCCACTTCCGATCCCAAATTCGGTTCGCCAAGTTTCGCGATAGAAAAGGCGGAGTTCAGTATTTTTGAGGCAATCCGAAGAAACCAATTCTCTCCTCCAGTGATATTTTATTGCAACATGCTGGATACGTGGTCCATGCGGGGTAAATTGATTGACGATTTGAAGGAAAAGTGTCTGACTGTTCTTCGCGATAAAGCTGTCGTGACAGTCGTTGCAATAAAAAGCAGGCAAGCGAAGCGAGTTGCTAAAACGCTGCGCCGTGCAAAACCTAAGCATTCAACAGCCGAAGAACGTTTGTTCTCGCAAATTGTAACTGACTGCGCGCTGACTGTTTCTCGCCAGAAATCAGGCGTCATGTTCATTCGCTTTGAACTAAAAGGGGCTTGTTTAGGTGACGATGAAATAGCAAGCGGATGTAAAGGGATCAGCAATTGGGTGCAGAAAATTATTTCGAAGACTCAACCCGTTTAAATATTTCTCCAACGAATCTCTTGATTTTAGTCAATTACCATATATAGTGCCCGCCCTGCGAACCCTTCTTCCTGCGGCCGTCGCGATGACTTCCGAGATGGGTTTCGATTCACTTTTTCGACCGGTTGTTCCTTAAAAATAACCCCTTTAACGACACCCGCGTCGACGTATTTCCGAAAGGCATTTGATTCCACATGGGCGAACCTATTCGTCTCCAGAAAATATTGGCCTCCGCGGGCTTCGGCTCACGGCGCGGCTGCGAAACATTCATTACCGAAGGGCGCGTGTCCGTTGACGGCGCGGTCGTTTCGGAATTGGGCGCGAAGGCCGATATTGAAAGCCAGAACGTCGAACTCGACGGCCGCAAAATTGCCGGGCCGGGCAAACTTTCCAAATCGATGCGCGACGCCGACGAGCGCGTCTACTACGCGCTGAACAAGCCCAAGGGCGCGCTCTGCACCAACGACGACCCGGCGGGCCGGCCCGTCGCCGTTCAGATGATCCCCGAGAAGCGCCGCATTTTCTGCGTGGGGCGCCTGGACCTCGACACCGAGGGACTCATTCTTCTGACCAACGATGGCGACCTGACCAACCGCCTGACTCATCCGCGCTATGGCGTGCCGAAGACGTACCTGGCGCGCGTCGAAGGCGACGTGGGATCAATTCAGATGCGCAAGCTTCAGACCGGCATGCATTTGGCCGAAGGGCGGACGCAGGGCGCGAAAGTGCGCATTCGCCGCAAAGAAGGCCGTCACTGCGTGCTTGAAATCACCATTTCGGAAGGCATGAACCGGCAGGTGCGGCGCATGTTGGCGCGCGTGGAATTGAAGTGCCGCAGTTTGAAGCGCATCGCCATTGGACCGATCAAGCTCGGCGAACTGGACGCGGGCGAATTCCGCAAGCTCACCACGGATGAACTGGACCGCTTGAACCTCGCCATCACCGACGCCGAGGCGGCCGGCCGTACTCCACGCGCCGAAGCACCGGAACGCGCCGGCAAGCCAGAACGTTCCGAGCGCAAGGACCGCGATGAACGCGGCTCGCGCAACGAACCCAAACGCGACCGCGCGGACAAAAACGCGTTCGCCGAAAATGCGCGCGGTAATGATCGGGAGAACGAAGAAGAAGACGAAGAATTCGACGACGAGGACGAAGACTCGTTTGCGGCGGCAAGCGCACTGGCGAAGCATTCCGGCAGCAGCGCGCCGGCGGCGAAGCGGCGCGTGATCGATTCCGATGAGGACGACGAAAGCGAAGAAGACGACGCGGAACTCGAAATTTCCGACGACGATTCGGATCTCGCCAAGTTTGAAGCCGAGGACGACGAAGACGAACCGGCAGTCAAGAGTACCGGCAAAAAAATCAAAGCGGATTCCGTCACGGAAAACGCCTCCGCGGACAGTGAAGACGACGATAAGGAAGAAGAGGGGGACGCTACGGAAGCCGAGCATGACGAACGCAGCACTCAAGAGGCTGTCGACGCGATGGACGAAGCGCGTCCGTGGGAAAAACTGAAGTTGAAGACCGGAAAAGCATGGGCCGACCGCGGCGATACGATTCACGATCCTGAATTGGTTGCGGCCGGCGCCGAAGCGGAACGCGAATCCGCACGAATTCTAAAAGAGCGCACCGCTGAGCAAAGCGACGACGCTCGCGGCATTCGCGACCGTGGCGAACGGACTTACCCAAGCGATAAACGCTTGCGAGCGGGCGAGCGGAAACCGCGCGAAGGCCGCGACGATCGCGCGCGACCGGCCTCCGACAGAGGCGAAAGCCGCGGCGCTCCGCGCGGCGGAAAGCCGTGGGAAAAGCGCCCTGGCGCAGGACGCGGCGCAGATGCGGGAAAGCCCGTCGATGGCGAACGCCGTCCGCGCGAATACGGCGAACGCAAAGGCCACACGCCCCGGCCATGGGAGAAGACGAAAGAAGATCGACCGCGCACTTTCAGCAAGCCTGGGGGCTACGAAAGAGGCGGCGGTTCCGATCGTCCCCGCAGTTTCAGCAAACCCGGTGGCTCAGACAGAGCGGGCGGTTCTGATCGACCCCGCAGCTACAGCAAACCCGGTGGTTCCGATAGAGCCGGTGGTTCCGACCGCCCCCGCAGCTACAGCAAGCCCGGCAGTTACGATAGAGCGGGCGGTTCTGATCGACCCCGCAGTTACAGCAAGCCGGGCGGTTACGATAGAGCGGGCGGTTCTGATCGACCCCGCAGCTACAGCAAACCCGGCGGTTACGATAGAGCGAGCGGTTCCGACCGTCCGCGCAGCTACAGCAAACCCGGTGGCAACGATAGAGCCGGTGGTTCTGACCGTCCGCGCAGCTACAGCAAACACGGTGGCTCCGATAGAGCGGGCGGTTCTGACCGTCCGCGCAGCTACAGCAAACCCGGTGGCTCCGATAGAGCGGGCGGTTCTGACCGTCCGCGCAGTTACAGCAAGCCTGGCGGATTCAGCAAGCCCGGCGGCTATTCGCGTCCTGGCGGTGATGACCGGCGCCCGGATCGCGGCGACCGGCCTCGGGAAAATCGGGATCGCGGGGGACGTTCCGATGCGCCTTCGGCGTCGCGTTCGCGGCCATGGGAAAATGCGCGGCCTTCGAACGGCGAACCGCGCGGCGAGCGTGGAACGAGCACGCGGCCGTGGGAGAAGAAGCGCGAGGAGTAATAATTAGAGGCTGGGAACGGCGGCTGAAAAGCCGCCGTTTTTATTTGCGGAGTTTGCTGCACCAGTCTGAATAGGCTACACTTCTTCATAATTGGCTACTTTTAAGCTACCCGAGGGTCGGGTGATGTTATCCACTCAGTTATCGCGCATCCAAAAAATCTCCATTCCGATCTCTACAACATGGCTCGTGGGGGCCTGCATGGAGGCGCGCGGCAAGCAGGAATTATGGACACATCGGAAACCGGAGGTGCTGGCGGCGCTTCGTGAGCAAGCCATCATTCAAAGCGCGGAATCTTCGAATCGTATTGAAGGCGTAACTGTCTCGCCGGAACGGCTTCGTCTAATAATCTTGGGAAAGTCGCAGCCACGGGATCGGTCGGAAGAGGAATTGGTTGGTTATCGCAAGGCCCTAAATTGGATTTACTCTCGGAAGGAACCGTTGCGCATCGAATCCAAAGTCATTCTGCTTCTGCACGAAATGGCTCAAGGCGGATTATCTGGCGATGCGGGCCAGTGGAAAAAACGCGACAATGAAATTATTGAAGTGCTGCCGAGTGGCGAGCGAAGAATCCGTTTTATTCCAACTCCAGCAAAAGATGTCTCAAAAACAATTGAACAACTCTGCCTATCCTATGCCGATTTGTGTCAGCACGATCAGGTGCCTGCGCTGCTTTCCGTCTCCGCGTTCATATTCGACTTCCTCTGCATCCATCCTTTCCGCGATGGCAACGGACGGGTGTCCCGGCTCTTGACCGCTCTTCTTTTACAGAATCATGGTTTTGCCGTGAGCCGATATGTAAGCTTGGAGCGTTTGGTCGAGGAAACCAAAGTCGATTACTACGCGGTCTTGGGACGCTGTTCCGCGGGCTGGCACGACGGAAAGAATGTAGCCGTTCACGATGCTAACGCGGCAAGAAACGCTACGGATTAGATTGATGCAGGAAGCAAATGCGGTGCACTTTCACCGGTGAAGTAGGCTTGGACGGCATCTCGAATAAAATGGAAGGCTGAAACGCCTTGCTGG
>JBBRQD010000045.1:0-41027 GCA_038227045.1 Planctomycetota bacterium | reverse complement strand
CATTATCGCGCCGCGCCGGGCAAGTTGAACGAGGCGGTCGAGCAAAGGCGTATTGGGAAGATACGCCGTGCGAGACCAACGAAGTTCAACGCCGCCCGCCGCAAGCGAGAATGATGCTTTAGAAATGCGCGGGTCAATAAGACGCGCTCTGAAAAGTGCGCTTTGCAAGTTGCGGTTGAATCGGAGTCCGTTGAATGAACACGCTTGCCGTACTTTCGCTTGTCACGGCGTTGCTCGCCTGGGTCAGCATCCGATTTGTATTGAAATCGCCCGCGCTGCGGCGAACAATGTGGCCGGTCTGGCTGCTGCATTTGTTGAGCGCCGCCCTTTTTTCGATATGGGCAGTCGCGGCGCTGGCGCTGTACCCGGATTCCATACTTTCCGGCGGCGGGCTGTGCGCGATCTTTACGCTGGCGTCTTTCGTCTTGTTTTTGATCGTTTACCTGGTGGCGCTGCGCATGCCGCCCACTGAAGGCCGGCCTGAAATTGGCAGCCCGCTGCCGCATTTCCTGGTCACTGTAGACGACGGAATACAGCTCTCGCCACGTGAGTTGCTTGGCAAGGGTCCGTCGATGATCGTCTTTTTTCGCGGCTTTTGGTGCCTCTCCTGCACCGACGAATTGATGGGCCTGACCCAAGTGCGCGAAGCGCTGCGCAAAAACGGCGGCGACATTCTCGCGATCTCCGCGGACAAGTTGCCAATCTTTTTGATGGGCCGCAAACGCAACCCGAACATACCCTGCAAACTGGCCTGCGATCCCGGCGCCGAAGCGATCACCGCGCTCCATCTTCTTCAAGAAAACATGGCCAAAGTCGGCAAGAAAGTCGCGATTCCCACCAACATCCTGATCGACAGCGAAGGCATTGTGCGCTGGACCCACTACGCCAACATCGTCATGGACCGCCCCGATCCGCGTCTGGTCTTGGAGAAGGTCGCGGCGCTGCGTTGAGCTGAACGGCGAAAAAATGGAAGCGACTCCTCGTCGTTTCTCCCAGTCTCCTTGTCTCAGCCGTTCTTTGCGCCTTTACGTCTTTGCGAGAGACAATGAATGTGTTTGCTACGGTTTCCGGCTCGCAATGCGTTCCAGAATCTGCCTCAAATCCCGGCGCGAAACGACTGAAATCAACTCGCAATTTTCCGCCAGCAACACGATTTCGCCGCCCGCGTCGAGACTCTTGAGCAGCGCGGCCTCCTCCTCGAGTTTTTGCAGCACCGCGGCGGAAGGCTCTTCAGCCAACGCGCGAATCTTTTCCGCATCGACACCCACCGCTTTCAACGGCGCGTCCCAATACGATCCGCCGCGCTTCTTGCCGCGTTCGAGCAGATAGGCGTTGAGTTTCTCCGGCGCAGTCAGGCGCACCGCCATCGCACGCGCGGCTTCTTCAACTTCCGCGATGCCGTTCTTCGCCGCCAACTGCGGCTTCGCGTCATCTTCCGCCGGCTTGAAATACAGCGCGTCATGAAGCACGAGAGTCAATCCGGCGGCCTCGCGCGACGCGGCGCATTCGAGCGCCGTTTCAAGCGCCTCCTGCCCATTCTTGCCGAAGCGCGACACGAACAAATCCGCGCGGCCTTTGATGCGCGGACGCGCCAGAATCCGGTTCGCGCCGACGCCGTATTGGTCTTCGCGCAAGAGCAGCATTTTCGTTTCGGCATCACGCTCGTTACGAAATGAAATCTCGCGCGCGACGCGCCCGACGCTGACTTTGTAAGCGTCTTCCGTCGTGGCAATTGGGTCGAGCAGATACGCGGGCAAGCGCGTGACTTTTGCGCGCTCGGCAAGCCGCTTGCCTTCAGGCGACCCGATATCGACGAGCGCATAATCGAGGCCCGGAAGATCGCCGATCAAGGCTTCGAGTATTTTTTCCTGATTGCTGGAAAGCGCGTCGGTGTCAACGAGGATCGTCGCGGGAATTTTGACGGCGGGCTTCGACGCATCGCAGCGCGCTTTCGGCGTGCCCGCGTCAATGCATTTCGCCACAAATCCGCGCGTGCGGCATTGCGCATCGAAGAAACACGCCGGCGCATCCTTGCAGCAATCCGGTTTCGGCGCTTCAAGCGAACCGCAGAGCGCACCGAGCAAATGCGCCCGGTCAATCTCTCCTTCATAGAGCCGATTAGCGATCACCAGAGACGGCGTGGCGTGCACCCGCCGCCGCTCGGAAAGTTCAACATCCGCAAACAACAACGCATCTGCTTCCTTCGCGTTCAGCGCTTGTTCGATGCGCGCGCGAAGCAGCCCAAGTTTCTCAGCGCCGACACTCCACGCATCGCGATGCTCCGCGCGCCACTCAAGCCACTCCCAAATTCTCTCCGGATAATACTTCGCAATCAACACCTGGACGCGCGCCTCGTTCAATTCCTCGTCACCATGCAACGAACTCAATTCGTCCCCACGCTTCTCAACAACCCAATGCGGCACAATGCTCACGCGCCCCGCCAACTCCTTCGCAATCGCCTGCAACTCCGGACGCGCAAGTTTGCAGCCCGGACAATCCGGCATCATCCAATACTCAATCTCTATCCGCTTCTTCCCTTTTTTCTTAAGCGCATCGAGATGCGGCGCGAGTAGCTTTGTAATTTCGGGATCGTCGGGAATGTCCTTACCGAGGGGCTCGAGGCGGGGGCGATATTCCAAACGAGACACTTCAACGCCACCAATTTTGTCTTTAACCTCGTGAACTTCGATCACGACAAGATGGCGGGACTGATAGTCGAAGTTGACGAACAGCGCTTTACCGCTCCGCCAATCCGTCCGTTGGGAAGTTTTTCGCCCAGCGACTAGAACGACGTCGGCACCATTGTTTTTGACGAGCGATTCGCTGGCTTCTTCGCCATAGCGCGCAAGGTGAATGTTGAGATACTTCGGACCATTGCCGGGCAAATGCCACGGACCCGGCAACGTACCATTTTCTGTCCATCCAAAAATATCGATTTCGAATCCGGCGATTTTCAGTGTATCCGCGTGCATAGTTCCGTTGGCCCGCGTTGCATGCAAAATATTTTGCGGCGCGGGTACTGGTGCGTTCGAGGGAACCTTTATCGCGGCAATGTCATTGGGTGCCAAAACGCCCGCGTCGTACTTCATCAGCCGCATCGCATCACTCATTAATTGAGTACGCAATTTGTCGCGCTCCGGCTCACCGTCCGAATCCTCGTCATAAATCCCCCCCGCCGCCCATCCGCCGCCATCGAGCAGCAACACTGGCCCGCGTTCGCGAAACCGTTTGATCAACGTCGTTCGCCGCGCAACGCCGCCCAACGGCTGCAGTGGGCAATCGCACGGAAGCAACGCGGCGTGGGATTCGGCTGTGTAAAGGATCGTAAAGAGCGGTTTTGATTCGGGTTCGGCGGCGTGAACAATTCGAGTTGCAACGATCAGTGCGAAAACCAATAGCGCCGCGATGCGGAGAATGGTTGGGTGGCCCACCCACTCGGGGTGGGTCGCGCAGCGACAAGATGCCTCTCCCAAATCGCACGCATTGCAGTGAGCGCCAGTTCCTGGGTGGGGCTTCTTGCGCCTTCGCCGCCCACTCCAAGGGGTGGGCCACCCACGGTGAAATTTCATTTTGCCGCCCGTTTCTTCAGTTCCTCAAGCACCTCATTGACGCTGCCAATAAATGCTTTCGTCGTTTTCGTCGCGCGCGAAACCGCATCCACTTTCACCGGCGGTTTCGCGGGCGTTTTGCCTTTGAACTGCTCGATAAATTCCTCGATCTCCTTTTCCGGAATCTTCGTCCCGAGCCGCTCGATTTCACGCACGGGCGTGACATCGAGGATCGCGAGATTCGCGTCCGTCGCCATCAGCAGTTGCGCGCTGCTGCAGATCGGGCAGCCTATCGGATCGTATGCGTCGGCGATCCAACCGGCCGGCTGACCGCCCTTTTTCACGCGATAAATAATGTTCGCCTCGAATTTCATGTTCGGTTCAATAGTGGCAACGGCCTCTTTCCCGAACACCGTTTTCGCGTAGTCCGCGACTTTCGGCGCGATGCGGTCTTTGAAGGAGCTGTCGCCTTTCATCTGGCCGATCAACCGTTTCATCATCGCGCTAAAATACAATTCAATGTCGCGCTGGTCGCCTTTGCTCAGCAGAAAATACGGGCCAAACGCAATCGTCATGTCCCCGGGCCTGCTGATCCCCAGCGACTTTTCAAGTTGCGACAGCCGCGCATAGCCGGCCTTGTCGTCAATGGATATGCGCTCGATGCGGAGCATCGGAAATTGTTTGACGACCCCCGCCAATACTTTGTCAACGTCGTCAAGCTTCGGATCCTTTTTCGAAAAAAAGAACTGAACCTCAATGATCGCCTCTTTGGGATCGAGTTTGGGTTCCTCCGCAGCAACATGACAGGCGACGGCACTCAGCAGCAGCATCGATGTAAATTTTCGATTCATGGAAATCGGTCTCATAAAAACTCAATCGTCCTCATCGCGGTTAAAAACTACTTCAGCAAACCTTGCGCCCGCAAAATTTCGCGTGCCTTTGCCTCGTCTTTTCGAATCTGCTCGACTAGCGCCTGCACGTCCGGGAAGCGACGTTCGTCGCGCAGTTTTTCAATGAACAGCACTTCCATTTTTTTATCGTACAGGTCGCCGTCAAAATCGAACAGATGCGTTTCGACGAGCAGATCGGGCTTTTCGCCGGGTGCCGCCAGCTTCGCAACAGTGGGACGATAACCGACGTTACTCACCGAACCAAACGACTTGCCATCCACCACGGCAACCGTCGCATAGACTCCGAACGGTGGGCGGAATTCGTGTCCCAAATCGAGATTGGCAGTGTGAAAACCGAGCCGCCGGCCGCGCGCGTCGCCTTTGACGACCGTGCCATAAACCGAGACGCGCCGGCCCAGCATGGCTTCAGCGTCGCGCAGGCGCCCATCGCCGATCGCTTCGCGAATTTTGGTGCTCGAAATCGTCCCGCCGTCGGCGGCAGTAACCGCGCTGTGACAGCGCGCTTCAAAGCCCAGTTCCTTCGCGATCGAAGAGAGCTCGGCCGTGTCGTGGCCGATGCGATCGCACCCGAAGCGCGTATCGAACCCCATCATCAACCCGCGCGCGCGGAGCCGGTCGACGAAATACAATTTCGCAAATTCGCGCGCGTGCAGTTTGGAAACCTCCGGCGTGAAATCCAGCACCCACGTGAAATCCAGGCCATGCCGCTCGAAGAGCACCAGCCGATGCTCCAGAGTCGTAACCAGATCGGGTGAGCGTCCTTCAAGCGTTTTGCGCGGATGATCGCGGAACGTGAGCACGCCCGCGGGCGCGTTGCATTCGCCAGCCCAGGCCAACAGGGCATTCAACACGTTTTGATGACCCCGGTGCACCCCGTCGAAAGTGCCGATTGCCAGCACCGCGCCGCTCTCGCCGGGCAGGGTGTCGTTTCCAGAATAGATTCGCATGGCGCTATTAAATTATAAACGGCGGAAAGCGCAAGTCTCTCGGTCACTTCGCCGGTGGTTCCAAATAGATTCCGGTGGCATTGACGATCATGTTCGCGCCATCGACCTTCGAGACTTTTCCCTTGACCACGACAACGCTCAAGTTGTCCAGTCCATTGACTCCTTTAAGAGTCGATTTCAACAGCTTTCCTTTCGCATCGACAACCTGAACCAGCGCAATGTTTGCGGCCTTTTCGTTCACCGGAACGCAGCAGAAATCCCAGGGCGTTTCGCACGTATCGCCGGGAATTTTATTGCACGGTTTCAGTTTCATGTCAGCCACCATGAATGTCGCGCGGCTGGCGTTAAACACGTCCTTCGCCTGTCCGCCGATCTGTCCGCGCAAAACGACTTCGTCGCCCTCTTTCGCGTACTTCTTCAGCTCTCCGACATTGGATGCAGTCGTCGGCGATTCTTTGAGAAACAAACTATCCGGCAGCGCATCCGCCGCACAAACCGAAAACGCTACACAAAAAAGCACGCACAATAATCCGCTGATTCGAACCATATCCAAGCTCCTTGAATGTTGTTTCCCTAGCCCTAATCCCTAGTCCCCAACCCCTAAATCCTATCCCCTGCTCTTACTTTTTCAACGCCTCCGCGATCGGCATGCGCAAACATTGCCACGCCGGCGGCAGCGCGCCCACAACTCCCAGCGCGAAGGCGGCGGCCAGCGCCGCGAGAATCACGTGCGTGTCAACCGCGAGACCGAACGCGCCCATCGTGATGCGCACCGCCAGACCGTCCAGCAACACGAAGCCGGCAGCCACGGCAATTAGTCCTCCGGCTGCCGCGATGATCAGCGACTCCTGCATCAGATTCGCGATCAGTGCGAACCGTCCATAGCCCAGCACTTGCAGCATACCCAGTTCACGCGTGCGCGCCGCAAATGCCGCGTACATCGTGTTCAATCCTCCGAAGAGCCCGCCGAGCGCAATTAGCAGCGCAGTGATCCAGACGATGCCCTGCACCGGACGATAAAATTGAGCGAGCTTGGCGTAATAATCCGTCTCGCTGACGGCGACAAGTTCCAAATCGAGCCGCTGTTGGCAGAACATTTTCACGTCGTCAATCTCGGCATCGTCAAGCGTCACGACGACCGTCGACACATTGTCGCGCTTGGTCGCAATCTGCAAGTCTTTGAGCGGGCTCCAAATCTCCGCCTCCATCACGGTGTTCGGCGCTTCGAACCGCCCGCTGATCGTCCACGGCCGGCCATCGAACCAGATCGCGTGGCCTATTGCCAGCTTGCTCTCTGGAACACTCATGCGCGCCGCGGCCAGCCGGCCCACCAGAATTTCGTTCGGCCCCGGCGCGCGCCCTTCGACAATGCGCATCTGCGGATGAACCAGATATGCCGCCGGAGTCACGCCACGAAAAAGCGACAGGACTGGGTCTTTATCGTCTTTTTCCATTCGGATCAGCGCGGCCATCTGAACTTCCGGTGACACGTAAGGCACGCCGAGTTGCGTCTTGATGCCCTGCACGCTGGCGGCAACGATGCTGGCCACGCCATTGCCGATTTCGCTGCGTTCAAGACTCTCTTCGCTGCCCGCACCGATCAGCAGCACATTCTTTTCATTGCCACTGACGCGCATGCTTTTATCCATGCCGCGCACGAACGCCGCCGCCGCGAGAATCAGCAGCGCCACCAGCGCGCTGCCGCCCAGGCTCATGGCCAGACGCATTTTGTTGCGCCCCAAATTTCGGACCGCGTAATCCCACGGAATCAATTTCATTGAACCAACCCTTTATACGGCCCGGAACGATTCCACGATGTCGCATCGCGACGCTTGCCATGCGGGCACAAGCCCCGCCGCCACGCCCAGCACCAACGAGACCAGCAGCCCCGTCACTAAAATCGTCGGACTCGCTGAAAAATTAATGTTCACGCCTTCCGTTGAAAGCGACAAGCCGCCAAGGCGCAGCGCCAGCACCGCGAGTCCCGCGCCAAACACGCCGCCCGCGAGGCTCACGATCGCACCTTCGAGCACGATCAGGCGCGCGATCAGAAAGCCGGTGAAGCCCAGCGTCTGCAAGACCGCGTGTTCGCGCACGCGATCCTGCACCGACATCACCACCGTGTTCGCAACCAGCGCAAGCACCGCGAAGACGCAGCCCAGCCCCAGCCAGCGCGTGAAGCCAACCAATTCCAGCAGATCGCCGGCCGCGCGCGCCACAAAGGCCTTTTCCGAGCGTGTCTGAGTCGGTTCTGTGTCGTGCGCAAACTCCGCGTCGATTTTTTGCGCGACGGCTTCCATGTTTTTCGGATCGTTTACTTTTACGATAAACTCAGTGACGATGCCCAGCGATTTAATCGCGGCGGCGCGCTGCAGGAATTCGAGATGCACGTAGGCCGTGTTCTTGTCCTGAGCCTCATCCGAATCGGCTATCGCCGCAACGGTCGAAACCACACCGTTGGCGTCGAAGCGGTCGCCCACTTTCAGCTTGCGCCGCACGGCCATCGTCTCGCCGATCAACGCCGCGTCGCTGCGCCGGTTCCAATCGTCCATCGAACCCGACAGAATGCGAAACTGCGACGCCGATTGCGCAGTGAATTTGTCCGCCGGCACGCCCCGGAATGTGATCACGTCTAGGCTTGCGCGGCAGTTGCTGACGACGATTTTCATCGGCAGCACGCTCTTCAAGCCCGCAATCGCCGCAATGCGTCCGTCGTAGCGTTCGGGCAATTTGCTGGTGAACGGACAGAAGCGGTTTTCGCGATAAACGATCAGCGTCGTTTCCTCCGCATTGGCTTCTGCGGCGTCTTTCATGCCCTGCTGCATGGATTGAATCGCACAAAACAGAAACATCGCCGTCGCAACGCCGCAGACGGTCAACGCCGTGCGAGCCGGGCGCCGTGCGATTTGTTTCAATGCAAACGGGACAAACTTGAGAGCAACCATTTCGAAATTCCTTCCAGAGCCGCGCACGTAAGTAAGCGGCATGATTTTGAACAACAACACATTTTTGGCCGCTTACTGACCTGCGCGGCTCTGGACATCTCATCACGCCGCACGTGCTTCCTGAATATGCTCCAATACCGCACTTTCGATCAACTGCCCCTTCTCCAGATGCAGCGTCTTTTGTGCGACCGCCGCCGTCTTGGGATCGTGTGTGACCATGATCATGGTCTTGTTGAATTCAACATTGAGCCGCTTGAGCATGGCCATCGTTGCGGCGGCAGCGGCGGCGTCGAGATCGCCGGTCGGTTCGTCGGCGACGATGATTTTCGGATCGCCGACGATCGCGCGCGCGATGGCCACGCGCTGCTCCTGCCCGCCACTGAGCTGCCGCGGATAATGGTCGTGACGATCCGCGAGATCCACCAGATTCAGCGCCAGCGAGACTTTTGCGTGACGCTCTTTGCGGCTGAAATTATGCAGCAGCAACGGCAGTTCGACGTTCTCGTACGCGGTCAAAACCGGCACGAGATTGTAGAGCTGGAAGATGTAGCCGATGGTCTCCGCGCGCCATGCGGCGAGTTTCGAGCGCGGCATTCGGGTCAACTCCACGCCGCCGATTTTCAAGCTGCCCGAAGTAGCCGTGTCGATTCCCGAGATCAAGTTCAGCAGCGTCGTTTTCCCACTGCCGGACGGCCCCATCAGCGCCAGGAACGTGCCTTCCTCAATTTCGAGATTGAGGTCCTTCAGCGGGGTGATGACCGTGTCGCCCTTGTGAAACGCGCGCGTCAAATTTCTGCATTCGATAAACGCCATGATTTTCCTCGCTCCTTCGTTAGTGCTGCTTGTGTTCCGCCGGCGCCTCGGCCGGAGCGGGCTCTTCCAATTTCACGCGCTGGCCATCCGTGAAATGCGTCGTGTCTTCGTCAATCAGTGCATCGCCCGGCTGCACGCCTTGAGTCACTTCAACCCATCCATCCTGTTTCGCCGCGCCCAGCGTGACTGTGCGTTTCACGGCCACACTTTTTCCCTTGTCGACGATCCACGTCGAAGACTGTCCGTTGGCTGTCTTGATCAGTTTTTCAGGTGCGAAAATGCGCTGGCTCGGTTCCTTTTCTTTCGCGTCGGGTTTTTCCATGGCGATGAACTGCACGCGCGCGAGCATCTCCGGACGCAGTTCCTCGCGCGGATTCTTGATCGCGACTTTGACTTGCAGCGTGTTTTTCTGAATATCCGCTTGGTGCAGCACGCGCGTGACTTCGCCTTCGAAGACCACGTCTCGCAACACTTCGACCGTGATGCGGGCCTTCTGTCCCGCGCCGACTTTCGCCGCGTCGATCAACGGCACGTCCACGCGCACCTGCAATTTTTTCGGATCGTAAAGCTTCGCTGCCTGCGACGAATTGCGCTCGTTCATGTTGACATAAAGTTTCGCGCCGGGTTCGGTCATGCGTTCCAGCACGACGCCATCGGACGGCGAACGAACTTCCATGCGTTTCAATCGCAGCGCCGCCTCGTCGCGCCGGACGCGGATGGTTTCGACCGTGTGAAGTTCGGCGGCGAGTTTGGCTTGGGTTTCATCCACCGCCTTCGATTCTTGAATGCGCAGCCGCAGATTCTCTTTCGCTGCCGTCAGTTCCGCTTCCTGCAGCGCCACTTTCGCTTCGAGCGCCGGGCGTTTGCCCTCGGCGACCTTCAGCGCCGCGCGCTGGGTGTCGAGCTTCAAGCCCGTTTGCACGCGTTGGAAATCCGAAATCGCCTTCGAATCCGCAGCCAGATTTTCGCGGCGATATTGGTCTTCGAGTTCTTTGATGCGCGCGGATTCCAGCGCGACATCATAGGCGTTCGCGGCCAACTCGGCGCGCGTTTGCAGCAGCATCGCTTCGTTGACTTTGACCGCGCGCACGCGGTCGGTGGGGTTGTCCCATTCTGCCTGCGCCGCTTTGACGTTCGCATTGTATTCGCACACATCGTGTTCGTGATGGTGCAGTTCGGCTTCGGCGAAGGCAAGCGAGAGTTTGGCGTCTTCATCAATAAAGCGAGCCACGACATCGCCGGCCTTGACGCGCTGGCCTTCGAGCACGTAAACGTCCTTCACGATGCCGTCGGCCAGCGCGGAGACATAAATCGGATACGGATCGGGTTCGACCCATCCGGCCGCCTGCGCGACAATGCCCGCTGAGTCCCCGCCCAGCGCCGTTTTCACGACCGCCGGAATCGTGCGCACGCGCGTCGCGGGCAGAAATGTATCGCGCAGCGCATAGCCTAGCACGCCGGCGAAACTCAGCAAAATCACAGCGGGCAGGAGCACACGGGTCTTCCAGCGCGTCGCCGGATATGGCATGTCTGGCGCCCGACCGAAATCGGTTGCGGTCTTTGAAAGAACGCTTAGATCCAACGGTCCCGACATGTCTATGCCGCTGGCCGCGTCACTCGTTACTTTTTGCGTCTTCATAATAGCTCTCCTCATCTGAAAAAATCAGCAACTAAGAGTTCAAGCGCAAATGCAGTTCCGATGCGAACAGACGTGTTCACATCGGCAACATAGCGTTGAGCTGAGTTCAGATGAGGAACGAGTGGGCGCGGACGTACAGCGGGGTGTCGAACGGTTGCGGCGAGTCGTGGCCATGCGGCGCGGGAGCGGAAAGCGCGGCGTGTGCGACGATGTATTGATCGGCCGCGATGAATGCGCTGGGAATGCAATCTTGATGCGTATCGACCGTCGGAATGGCAGGCGCATCCGCGGCCAAGCCGTGCGCGGGCGTATATGCGCAGCAGGCCTTTTTGTGATCGGTGCCGATAGGACAATTCGTCGAGTGGCTGCCTGCCTTCGCGGAGGCTTCTGCGTGGCAGCACGATTCGGATTCGGCGGTGACAAAGGACGCTTCACATCGGCAGAGACCAGCCATTTTCAAAATGCAACGGTCTGCCGGGATTATCCCCTGCAGAACCGCCAGCGCCAAAAGGCTTTTTGAAATAAACTGCGTCATAGTACGCTCTTTATCGTCAACAACACCGTGAGTCAAGAGTAAAATTCGTCGTTCGGCAATCCCAAGGGCTTGCACAATTGGACGAATGCAATCGGCGTGCCTTCATTAATATAACGATGCGTCTCAATAAGACTGACGATCATTTGAGCGCGGCGTAATCAATTGTGGGAATTTCAATGTCAATCTTGGGAGTTGCAATGTGTCGAAACGAATAACGACTTTTTTCATAATACTGTGTGCAGCGTTTCACGTGAACAGCGCGGAGCAGACGTGCGCCTTTATCAGCGCGCTCGACGCGGGCAAAAAGAAGACGCTCGTGGTCTACGGCACCAGCCTGACGGCGGGCGGCGCGTGGGTGAAACAATTGCAGGAGAAGTTCAACGAAAAGTATCCGGGACTGCTGACGATCGTCAACGGCGCGGCGTCGGGAATGAATTCGAGCTGGGGCGCACAGAACGTCGAATCGCACGTCGTCGCCAAAAAGCCCGACGCCGTGATGATCGAATTCGGTATCAACGACGCCGTACAGCGCTTCAATCTCTCCAAAGACGATTGCCGCGCGAACGTGACGAAGATCCTCGACGCGATTCAAAAAGGCATGCCGCAGTGCGAGATGATTTTGATGACAATGAACAGTGTCGCTGGCGAAAACGGCGCAAAACGCGGCGGCCAGCTTCCCGAGTACTACCAGATTTACCGCGACATCGCCAAGGAGCGCAAACTGCTGCTGATCGACCATTACGTCAACTGGAAAGCAATCCAGGACAAAAGCCCAAAGAATTTCGACAACCTCGTCACGGATGGCGTGCACCCGACGGCGGCGGCATGCAAGCAGGTGATCCTTCCCGAGTTTGAGCGCGTGTTCAATCTTTCAACTAAACGCTGATCGACGCGGGGCTTTATGCGGCGAGGTTTTCAACTTCATTTGGCAACGTGCATCGCGATGAGTTTCGTCTGCGGGGCGTTGATTTGGGCGAATGTAGCGCCGTCGATGGATTCGATTCCAAAGGGTAAGGGGTTTCCGGAGTGGTATGAGCCCAGAGCATACGGTTGGCCATTAATCTGTTATGAAGAAGAATTTGATTTAAGACCAAGTAAACCATGGCAAAGACTCCCCGCCACCACCACCAACAACTGGAACTATTCCGCATTACTCATCGACATTCCGATCAACCTCGGAATTTTGTGTTTGGCAACCTTCCTGTTCGAATACTGGATGCGCAAACGCCGCCGAATTGTTCCTATTCCAAAATAATTTCTCGCATGCAATTGTTAGTTCCAAATGGATTCACGCCAACATTTCTTCGGCGTGTTCGGATCGCCATTCCCAAAGCGAATGTGTTGGCAACTAATCGCCGCGTCATCTTGCTTTGATCCCAAAATTTCTTTGCATGAGAAATTTGACAACACCGGTTTCATGTGGTTTTCTAAGGAGCACACGTTCGTTGGGAACTGTGTTTTTCAGTTGGAGATGTCAATCGTGTTGGCGTTCATTCAGAACATGTTATCGGTGAAGAGCACGCGCAATTCGCAGCCGCAAGGCGTTGGCGAAACGCGTGGCGTCGTGCTGCCGCTGAATGCCAAGCGCTATTATTCCAATCACCTCGGTATTCGAGGAGAGCGCGCGACTTAGGATGAATTGACTTCTGTGAAACAATCACACAAGCCTTCCTGAGCGCGAGTTCGGGAAGGCTTTTTTATTTATTCACCGCGGAGAACGCAGAGGTTCGCAGAGGACAAATTCGAAGGAATTTGTCAATAGTATTCGCCGTCCTTTGCGAGCCTCTGCGTCCTCTGCGGTGAAAGAGTTTGGTCCGGTAGCCCAATCGGCAGCGGCGCTTGCCTTAGAAGCAAGATGTTGGGGGTTCGAATCCCTCCCGGACTATGACAGTTTTCGGGGAAGTGGCAGAGAGGACGATTGCGACAGACTGTAAATCTGGAGCCTGAAAACCGCGTAGGTTCGAATCCTACCTTCCCCATTATTTTGAGGAGAGGGCACGACAGTGAAAAGTCAATTTTTGATCGGCGAGAAAATTTATCTGCGTCCGCTGGAACGCGAAGACGCGCCAACATGCCGGGACTACGTCAACGATCCGGACGTGCGCCGCACGCTGGATCAATATCGTCCCAAGAACCTGGCGTGTGAAGAAACGTGGATCGACGGACAGAGTGGTGACACCGGCACCATCGTTCTCGGAATTGCGTTGAAACAGACCGACCGCTTAATCGGCGCGACCGATTTGCGCAACATCGACGCTGTGAATCGTAAAGCAAGCTTCGGCCTGATGATCGGCGCGAAGGACGAATGGCACAAAGGCCACGGCACCGAAGCCACGCAATTGATGCTGATGTACGGCTTCGCCACGCTGAATTTGAACCGCATCGCCCTAAGCGTGTATGCGAACAATCCGTACGCCGTTCGCGCGTATCAAAAAACGGGCTTCGTTCTCGAAGGCACGCTACGGAAAGATGTGTTTCGCGACGGACGCTACATCGATGTCTTCCGCATGGGCATTCTGCGCGAAGAATGGGAGCGGCTGACAGAGAAAAACGTCGAGTGCTCCATATTGACTGATGCATAAGTTCAACGTGCCTCGCGCGGCCGGTCGTTATCAAGCGGCCGGGCCGCGAGGCTTTTGTTCGGAGTTCAGCCTTCAGGCTGTATGGATGCAGCCTGAAGGCTGAACTCCGAACCTTGTCACGCCGCCCCGATTGGATAAACTCATTCCCATGGACATCGCGATCATCGATTACGGCGTGGGGAATCTGCGGAGCGCGGAGAAGGCGTTTCAACATCTGGGCTTCGACGCGGCGTTGACGACAGATCCGGCGGCGCTGGCATCCGCGCGAAAAATCGTGCTGCCTGGCGTCGGAGCCTTCGGCGAATGTATGGAACGATTGAAGGAACACGGATTCGTCGAGCCGCTCCTTAAAGAGGTGCGCACCGGCAAACCGCTGTTGGGGATCTGTGTCGGTTTGCAGATGCTCTTCGAAGGCAGCGAAGAAACGCCGGACATCGCCGGTTTGGGCTTGCTAAAAGGAGTTGTCAAAAAATTCAAGGGTCCCGAATTTGGCCGTGTGGGAGGATTGAAGATTCCACAGATCGGCTGGAACAGTTTGAGTTACCCCGACGAATCGAAACGCCACCCGCTGTTCGCCAACTTGCCGCTGGGCACGCACGTTTATTTCGTACACAGCTTTTTCGCGCAGCCCGACGATCCGGGCGACGTGCTGGCATGGAGCGACTACGGCGGCAATTTTTGTGCCAGCGCGGGACGCGCAAACGTGATGGGCGTGCAGTTCCACCCGGAAAAAAGCCAGCGGGCGGGTCTGGCGATTTTATCGAATTTTGTTAAGGCCTAAATGACTCCTCCCAAAAAAATCCCCGGCCCCTTCTCTGCCATTGTTTGCGCCGCGGGATCTTCGTCGCGTATGGGCGGAAAGGTCCGCAAACCCTATTTGAGTTTGCGCGGCAAGCCGATTCTCGCCTGGACACTCGCCGCGCTGGCGCGCTTGCCGCAATTGGAACAGATCGTCCTCGTCACACGCCCCGATGATCGCGCAATGGCTCTGGCTGCGGCGGCAAAAGCGAAGTTGCCGCGCCGCGTGCGGCTCGATACCGCCGATGGCGGGGCGCGCCGGCAGGATTCGGTCTTCAACGGTTTGAAAGCCACGCGTCCCGATGCAAAACTGGTATTGATCCACGACGCGGCGCGTCCGTTTCCGTCCAAAGGCGCCTTGGTGCAGGTCTGCGCGCGCGCAACGGAAGTCGGCGCGGCGATTCTGGCGTGCCGGGTGAGAGATACCATCAAAAAAGAGCGCTCGGGCAATGACGCGCTCATCGAAACCACCGTTCCACGAGCCGGATTGTGGCAGGCGCAGACGCCGCAAGTCTTTCGGCGCGGACTGATCCTGGATTGTTTTGAAAAGTTGGCGCTGACGGCACCCGATATAGAGATGACCGACGACGCGGCGATCTGTGAATTTTTTCAACATGACGTGGCACTGGTCGAGTCGAGCGCATCCAATTTTAAAGTCACCCAGCCCGAAGATCTGGACATCGCCGAGGCCTTTTTAAAAAGCGGTTTGGTTGAGTAGCTTAAAAATAGGAAACTATTCGTGCGTTCGTCGCACCAACGGCGTGCTTGCGTGTGTGGATTTTCCGTTGTGTCTGTAACTTATTGGAGTCCAGCATGAACTTCTTCGTCAGGCGCAGCATGGCCGGGCTTTGCGCTCTTGCAGCACTCTGCCTCGTTCACACAATCGCCCACGCCGCGACGGCGCCGTTGATTGGCGGCGGGGTAAATATCTTTGTCGATTTCAACAATCCCCAAGCCGGCAGAGTGTTTCTCGTCGGCAGTTTCCCTTCTGATCCAAACTTGAATTTGGATGGCCTGACTGTCAATGTCGGTCTAGGCACGTTTCAGCGCACGTACACGTTGAATGCCCAAGGGCAGGCCACGAACACACCGGATCTGTTTGACTTGCACGACACCGGTAATGGATTCGTTTTTATTCTGAGTTCGCTCTACGCACGTCTCACCGCGGAATTTATTTCCAATCAAACCGCCACGAACCAACCTTTCTCCGCGACTGAGTCCATTACGTTCAACAACACGACTTATGCAGCGGCAATCGATGGCACCTTCGATGCCGTTGCGAACAAGACATCCAGGTTATATATGGGAGTCATTACGCCTCCAAAAGAGCCTTTGAATCCGCCCATCCGCTTCACCGGAAAAGTGCGGGCGGCACCCAATCCACTGCAAGCAAATAAAACGTTCAAGATCAAGGCGCCTCTTTCCCTGCACGATTTGACGGGCCCCGTCACCGGTTATCTTCATTTCGGCGATTCTTCGGCGCCAGTGCGCGCAACGGGAGCCGATTTTCAGACCATGCTGAAAGACGGTATTCCCTATATGTATGCAAACGAAGGCGTGTACACAGTGCGCTTGACGCTGGTTGGAGCCACCGAAGTTGCCGAGACGCATATTTATGTGGTTGTCGGCACCCTATTCGACGTGAACTCAACGAATGGGGCAATTGTTCAATTGATCAAATCAACCGCAGGAAACGCGCAGCTCAATTTGACGGTCCGCAACATCCCCAGAGCCGTAAATGCCGAAACGAGTTTTTTGGATATGAAGGGCAATCCGGTGGGCAGTCCGACAGGCGGAGTTGGAGTGGTCGGGAACGGAGTGAGGGGGCTGACCGTGAGCAATTCGTTCTCCGTGCCGGGCGTCTATGTCGCTGAAACCATCGTGCTTGACGGAACCGATGCTATTGTGGGCAAGTGTCGCAAGACCATTGTGATCGGCATGAACGACATCAGTGCAATGGCGATTGCGAACGCAACTAATGGCGCGGAGCAAGCCGCACCGCGCGACACCCCGGCGGACATTCCAATCACGTTCACCTCGATGAGCGGAAAATTCGTTTTCTCGTCGGCGACAAATCCAGACTCCGTGATTTTCAACGGGACACTGGGCCTGCCGGCTGGTTACAATCCAAATTCGCCGACGGGCAACGACATTACTTTAAGCATTGCGAACGTGATCGACACCATCCATTTGGATGAGAAGGGCAAATTCGTCAGCCCAAGCGCGTTGGCACGTATTAAAACATACAAGCTGAAGGTGCCAAAACTGCCCAGTGGCGTCGCCATCGGCGGCGAAATTGCGAAAGTCAGCATGACGATGAACACCGCGGATCTGGACGTCCTGGGTTTCGTCTCGGAAGGCGTCACCGCTTCAGTTCGCGTCGATGAAATCGGACAACCCAGCGTGGCGCGCTTCATTCAAGTCGGCATGTTGATTTCGGGACAGTCCTTTTCCGTCCTGGCGCCGGTCAGTTTTGCGCCATCGTTAAACAGCGATTTCGGCACGATGACCGGCCGCAGCGACAAGTGATCTGAATTTGTTTTTCTCTGCGTGGCCACTGCGTCTTCCGCGGTAAAAACGTGCCGGACATTGCAAACTGATGCGCACGTGCATTAGATTCTGTACGAAAATATCCGTTTTGTATAAGAAACAAGATACCATCCGGCAGTATGTACACATTATATTTCCGGCGTGAGGCGTCGGACTTCGGAACATGAACAGAAGGATTTGAACGAATTTAAGGATAATCAAATCCATATTTTAAAAAGGAGCAACGCATGGTTATCTCGGCGATTCAAGGCAACTCGGCAATTCATTCGTCATTCTCGCGCTCAAACAGACGCTGCCTTGCCGGAGCGCTCGTTTTGGCGGCACTCTGTGCCGCACAGTTCAGCGCGTCCGCCGGCAACGCTCCTTTGCTGGGTGGCGGGGCGAAAGTTCTGATTAATTTCACCGATCCACAGCAAAGCAAATTTGTCTTTGTCGGCCTGTTGCCATCCATGCCAAATTTGATTCTGACCAACATGCCCGTGAGCGTCAATCTCGGCGGCGTCCAGCGTTTCTATACGCTGAGCCCTGAAGGCGAAGGCGTCGGCACGCCGGATTTATTCCACCTGCGCGACACGGGCAACAGTTTTGTGTTTATTGTCAGCGCTCAGGACAACTCGCTCGCCGCGGTCTATAACCAGTTTGGCCTCATCAATCAAACATCGAACAACGTTCCGATTGCGTTGCCGGTATCGATCACGTTCAATAACCAAACGTTCGGCACCCAGTTGATGGGAGGCTATTACGCGACCGCCAATTCGACCGGCAAGGGTTTTCTCGGCGTGATTCAAGCGCCGAAGGATCCCTTCAAAGTCATCAAGCATATCTCCACGCTCGCCGCATCGCCCAATCCCACTCAGATAAATAAAGCGGTGACTATCAAAGGCGACGTGTCGTTGACTGATTTCACCGGCACAGTATCTGGAACCGTCCATTTTGGCGACATGTCCCCTCCCATCCACGCCGATGGCAGCACGTTTCAAAAAATGCTCAAGGACGGCATCACACACACGTACACAACCGAGGGCGTCTTTGTCGCGCGAGTGGCGTTGATCGGCGGCGACGAAGTCGCGGACACGCGCCTCTTCATCATCGTCGGCGACGGCTTTGTCGTCAATTCGGCATCCGGCGCCATTGGCAGGCTTGTGAAATCGCCCGGCGGTTCCGTCTCGCTTCAAGTGGGCCTGTTCAACGTTCCGGGAGGCATGAACGCACAGACTAAATTCATGGACATGAAAGGCAATATCGCGGGAATGCCCCCCACCGGCGCACCTCCACCGAATGGCCAGGTGGGACTTGCCCCCGCCAACACGTTTACACTGCCGGGAATTTTCGTCGCCGAAACCACGACACTCGATCAGGGCGGCAACTCCCTCGGCAAACTCCGCAAAAGCATTGTCATCGGTACGGCGGATGTGGCTGCGTCGGTTGTTGTAAACACGGCAAGCGAGCAACAGGCGGCTCCGCGCGACACCACCACCGACAGCACCATTACGCTCACATCAATGTCGGGAAAATTTCTCTTTTCGTCCACGAACGCGGATAAAGTTTTGTTCAATGGCACGATCACTCTGCCTGCCGGTTACACGCCAAAAGATCCCGCAGGAAACGACCTGACCATCGGCTTGGGCAACGTGGTCGACACGATTCACTTGGATTCCAAAGGCAAACTCACCCTGCCCACGACGGACGGCTATATCACAAAGTTCAAATTGACTGTTCCGAAACTGACCAACGGCGTCGCGGTCGGGACCGAAACCGCGAAAGTGAGCATCACGATGAACGTGGCGGGGCTGATAGTAAAAGGCTTCGACTCGGAAGGCATCGAAACGACCGCACGCGCGGACGAAGTTGGCCAAACTTCCGTCGCGCGGTTCATCCAAGTGGACATGCTGGTTGGCGGACAGACCTATTCCGCGCTGGCCCAGGTCAGTTACTCGACATCAAGCAACGACGATTTTGGCTCGATTTCCGGCCGCAGCGCTAAATAGTGCCACGGTGAGGGGTGATCCGGCGAATGGGTGAAAGTCTCCGCACCCAATTGCCGTATCGCCCCCTCACCTTTTCACCCCGCCACCTTATCATTGACTTTTCCGGCCTTTTCGATTCTAATATCTCCAATCATGTTGAAGAAGCTGGCCATTCTGTCCGATACTCACGATCACATGGATCGGATCGCAAAAGCGGTGGCGTTGCTGCAAAGCAAGGGCGCTGAAGGGCTTCTTCATTTGGGAGATTTCGTTGCACCGTTTGCGCTGAAAGCGATCCTGAAATTCAACGGTCCGCTTTACGCCATCTTTGGCAACAACGATGGCGAAAAAAAAGGCTTGAAGAAGATTTTTCCCGAGCTAAAGGACGGCCCGTGCGTCTTTGAATTGGGCGGACGAAAGCTGGGCGTGGCGCATTCCGTTGAGGAGATACCGGATGCCTATCGCGAATTTTGCGACGGCATTTTTTACGGGCATTCTCATGCGCGCGTGCACATTCCGAAGGAAGGCGCGCGGCCGCTTGAATTGAATCCCGGCGAAGGCTGCGGCTGGCTGACCGGCCGGCCCAGTTGCGCGATGCTCGATCTGGAATCGATGACGGCGGAAATTTTGGAAATCGAATGAGTGCCGTTGGCTGTGCGAAAAGGATGGAAACAATGTTCATGAAGGCGTTCAGGATGTTTTCGTTCGCGGCCCTGCTGGCGACGCTGGTGTCGATTCCAGGCTGCACGGCGCGGAGCATCACAATCACCACCAATCCGCCCGGCGCTGAAATAACGGTCAATCGCCGCCTCATCGGCATTTCGCCCTGCCGCGTGGGCTTCACGCATTACGGCGTCTATCGCATCGAAATCCGCAAAGAAAAATACGAAACGCTGGTCAAAGAGGAGTGCATCAACGCGCCGCTTTACGGCTACGAACCCGTCTCGTTCGTCACCGACAACGCCATCCCCGCGCGCCTCAACGACGACATCTACCTCCATTACGTCCTCAAGAAGGAAGGCGAAGTAACTGATCGCACCGCGCTGTTGCAGCGCGCCAATATGGCGCGCTCGGGAGTCATCACCAACAAAGACGGCACGACAGTGAACGTCGCCTACAGTGTTCCGCCCAAGACTCCCGAGCAACTGGCAAAGGACGCTCAGAAAGCGGCCGACACGGCGACGGCGGGCAAAGATGGCACGACGCCAGTCAAGGAAAACGAATTCAAGATCAAGACCATTCCAACCGAAGAGCCCAAAGGACCGACCATTGGCAAAGAACTGAACATCAAGCCCAGCACGCCCTCGCCGGACAAAAAGCCGGACGCACCCAAGCCGCAGGACCCCAAGAAAGACCAGACCCCGCCGCGCACCCCGAAAAACGAAGAAACAATCTTCGAAAAACCGGAAACACCAAAGGCTGACGCGCCAAAAACAGAAGCACCGAAGACTGAGACTCCGAAAACGGAAGTCCCGAAAGCTGAGTCGATAAAGAATTGAGTGGATTCTGACCAAGAGGCAAAAATATCCGCGAGTATCCGCGAGATTCGCGGTTAAAAAGCCGTTCGTCTTCGCCGCTTTTTCGCGATTACCGAGCGAATTCGGCGACCAGTTCGGTGGCCCCGTAAACGCGTTCAAGCACGTCCACGATGGCACGTGCGTCGACGCAGACCGAGCGTTTGGTCCGTTCGTCGTACATGTATTTCCCCAATAGCCCCGGGTAATTTCCGTCGAACAGCATGCCGACCAGTTCGCGGTTGCGGTTGAACACCGGCGAGCCTGAATTGCCGCCGAAGCCGTCCGCGTCCGTTACAAAATTCAGCGGCGTGCACGGATTGAGTTTGCCGCGCCCCGCAAGCCACGTGGCATTGAGATGGTACGGTTCCTTATTCACCGCCCTGTCGCAGAGTTCGTACATGCAGCCAAAACACGTGAACGGACGGACGAACCGGCCGCCATCGTCGTACCCGCGCACGGTTCCATAAGACAGCCGTGGCGTAAAATTTCCGTCGGGCGCGCGGCGGGCCGATTTGCTCTGTCCCAATGCCTGAGCGATCGCGGCGTAACATTTCTTCCCGGCCTCGACAAATTCACTTTGTTGCCGCTGATTGAGTGCCCGCATGCGCCGCAGGATCTTCCTCGCGAGAATCAACATCGGGTCGCCGCTCTTTTCGATGCCCGGAAATTCGCTCGCGGCGTTCTTGTAAAACTCCGGGCGGCCCAATTGCGATCCGGAGACGAGTTCCGCCGCGCGTTCGGCGGGCGATTTTCCTTCAAGCACGAGTTTCGACAGTGGGTGCTCCGCGCGGAGTTGAGCGGCCAGAAAGGAAAACGATTCTTCGAGCTGCCGCCGCTCGCTCTCATCGCGGCGCGCCGGATCGTATAGGTAAAGCGCTTCGAATCGAGCCTCGCGCTGTTCGGCCGCTTTGAAATTGTACGCGCCCGTCTCCTCCATTCCCGCGATGGCCACCGCAGTGGCCAATTGCGCCGAAAACAAACCCCACGGACTGCCCAATAATTCGAACTCCAGTTGATCGCTCGAAATACGTTCCACGGCGTGGCGCATTGTGGCAAGCGCACTGGCATACGCCCGGGCTTTTTCCGGATCGGAAATGGATCGCGCGGCGTCTTCCTCCTCCGCTTTCTTACGTTCGAACACGCTCGGATCGCGCAGGCCATCGAGCTGCCCGCGCTGCCGCTTCAGCGCGTTCTCAAGGTGGTTTTGCCGATCCTGAACAGCCTGCGATTGGTCGGCGCCCAACTCCGCAAACCGGCGCAGAACCGCCCCTTCGCGTGCGCGCAACGCAATCTGCGCGGGCAGTATTTTGTCGCGCTCCAGTTCCAGATGCGCCAGCGTGATCGAGCGTTCGGTCTGTCCCGGATTGCCGGCGAAAAATACCAGTTCGTTTTCTTTCACGCCCGCCGGCGACCAGGCAAAATGATCCGGTGTCTCGGCGGGTTTTCCGTTTTCATACGCGCGCACGAACGCGACGTCGAAGTCGTATCGTGGATAGGTAAAATTCTCCTGATCTCCGCCGAAGTATCCCGAACTCAAATCCGCGGCGAATACAATCCGCACGTCGTCGTATACTTTGAATGTATAAAGGCGGTATTCGCCTTCCGGATAAAGTTTCACCGCTTGAATTTTCACATGCTCGCGCTTTTCGTTTTTCTCCGCTTCAAGCGCGATCGCCTGAAACGCGACCGCCTCGCTGAATTTCAAGCGCTCCACCACATCGCGAACGCGTTCGTTGACATTCGCGATTTCGACAAGTTGTTCGAGGCGCAGGCCCGCCGCTTTCAATTCCTGCGCCTGCGTTTTCGCCAGAAAACCGTCCCGAATCAAATCGGTTTTTCCGGGGACGCTCAAGCGCTGAAGTGCGGTGCCCACGACATGCCGATTGGTCATCGCAAGCCCGTGCGCCGACACAAACGATCCCGATCCGCCGCTGCTGACCCGCAGCGCCGCGCACCGCGCCTTGTCAAGCCATTCGTCGGTGATGTCGAATTCATACCGGCGCGCAATAATTTCCTTCGGAACCATGTCGAACGGCCAGAAGCCTTCTTCGGTCCGAACGCCGTTGGCAATTGCGGCGCAGCACACGGTTATAAAAGGAACGGCGAAACGAACGCGCATCGAATGGCTCCTTGAACGAACTTGGAATGTCAAAGGTTTATCGCCTTGTCGTTATGATGCGAATCGAAAAAATGTAAAAACGATTGAGTTGCATTTATTTTCTTTGCGCGATTGCGTCTTTGCGAGAGAATCCATCGACTTGTGAGGACGAGTCCATTGGTTCACTGCAAACACTGCGGCGCGACACACGACATGACCGGCAGGAATCCCGGCGAGCCAATCTTCTGCGGCTGCGGCGCGATGGTCTATGCCGAAGTAGCCGTGGCGCAACCGACGCCGGCGGCATCTCCGAAACCAGCCCCCGCACTTAGATGCCCGCGTTGTGCGGCAAATTTATTTCCGCACCACGACTCATTGGTTATAGGCACCGATTGCCGCGCGTGCGGCGGAATCTGGCTGGGTGTCGAAACGTTCAACGCCCTTTGCAAAAAGAAAGACTCCGAAACCAGCGGGCACGCCGTGCTTGGAGCGAGTGCCAGGCGTTCGTTGATCCCGGAAGACAAGACACATTACCTGCCCTGCCCGGCTTGCCATGACTTGATGAACCGCCGCAATTTCGCGGTCGCATCTGGCGTGATCATCGATATCTGCGCAAAACACGGCGTCTGGCTCGATCAACAGGAACTCAGTCGGATCGTAGCATTTATCGAAGCGGGCGGAATGAAGAACCATCCCGAGGCACTGATTGGCGCGCGTCCACAAATCGCACAGCCGGCCGCCTCGCAAATTCCCAATGCCGCGCCGTCGCACGCAAGCGTTCCATCGACCGCGCTGGAAACGGTTGGAACGATCGCTCAAGTGGGACTCACTGTGCTGGATATACTGACGATCTTCGCGTGAGTTCGTTCATTCGACCTTGCCACAAGGAATATCAAGCACATGGCCAAAAAGAAAGCCGGGGCGTCCATCGCGGAAATCCAAGCCGGCGTGAATCAGAAATTCCTGGAGATTTTCGGCCGGACGCCGTTGAAAGAGCGGCTCGACGACATCCTTCGCCTGGCGATTCGAACCTCCCGTTTTTCGGACCTCGAGAACCTCAAAGAACAGACTGGGGATATCCTGAATTCCGTACTGCAACTCTGCAGCGAATGCGGCTGGAGCGCCGAGGAACTCAGCGCTGAATCTGGCCAAAATCGAGCGCCGCAAAGCGCAATACCAGTCGCTCGGCCGAAAATTGAAGGTCGCCATCTTCGGCGGCGCATTCGATCCCATTACCACGGGGCACATTAAGACCGCTCAATTGGTGCTGAATTACAGCAAGGAATTCGACGAAGTCTGGTTGATGCCGTGTTACACGCACCTCAATGGCAAACACACGGCCGCGCCCGAAGATCGCCTGGAAATGTGCAGACTCGCCGCGAAAACCGACGGGCGCCTTTCTGTCTCATCCTACGAGATCGATCACAAACTAGGCGGTGAAACGTACCATCTTGTGAAGATGCTGATGGACGACAGCGGCCTGATGGATCGCTGCGATTTCAGCATCATCATCGGGCTGGACAACGCGAACACGTTCGACAAATGGGTCAACTACGAGTTCCTGGAGCGCCAGATCCGTTTCATCACGGTCGCGCGCCCCGGCATCGACGAAGACCCCAAAGTTCTGTGGTATCGAAAGATGCCTCACATTTACCTTCTGCCAGAAACCGATGGCGACTTGACAAAAATAAGCTCCACTGAAGTGCGAAAGATGTTAAATGAAAACGATCAAAGTGTCGTGAAATACCTGCAACCCGATGTGCTGAGGTATATACGCGAGCGAAAATTGTATGCGTAGTACCTGATGCCGTTCAACCGGATAAATTCGCTATGTACATACCTGCTGCATTCAATGAAACCGATCGAAACAAACTCTTCGAGTTCATCGACCAGCATAGTTTCGGCATCCTCGTGTCCCAACACAGCGGCGCGCCATTCGCATCGCATCTTCCGTTTCTTGCGGATCGAAGTGCCGGGCCTCAAGGCCAATTGATGGGCCACATGGCGCGAGCAAACCCGCACTGGACGCAAGCCGACGGGCAGCCCGTTGTGTGTGTATTCTCAGGACCGCACGCGTACATATCGCCGACCTGGTACGAAGCCGCCAATGCCGTGCCGACTTGGAATTATGCCGCCGTCCATATCACTGGTAAATTCCAGGCGATACACGATCCGGAAGAATTGCTACACATCCTCACCCGCACCGTAAATGTATACGAATCCGGGCGCGCCGTGCCATGGCAATTCGATACCTTAAACGAATTTTACAAAAAGCTGGCGCTGTCAATCGTTGGCTTTCGCATTCAAATAGACAACATCGAGGGCAAGTGGAAATTGAACCAGAATCGTCCGATGGAACAGCAGGAAAAAGTGGTGCGCGCATTGCAGCAATCGGCCAGTCCCGACGATCTCGCCATTGCGGAAATGATGAAGCTGAAAATCACCGCCAATAATGCCGCGCGCGATTCGGCGCAAAAATTTTCACCGCGGTGAACAAGCCGTTAAAATTTATCGTCAACCGCATCCTTCTTCTTTTTCATCTCTTCCGGCGGCTGGCCAGGATTGAATTTTTTCATGTCGCCGTCCGGGCGCATGCCGGGATTGAATTCGCCGCCTTTGAATTTCTGATCGAAAGGATTGCCCGAGCGGAGCATTTTGAAGATGCTCGCGACGCGGCGCAGTTGAGCGGCGTCTTCGGATACAGCCGTCACGAGCCGCAGCTTCTCCGCGTATTCAACCGTAACTTTGGGTGCGACTTTTCGAATCTGTTCCTTGATGGCTTCCACGTCGAATTGATCGGGCACGCGAAACGTCACCGCGCCGTCTTTGGCCGCATCGTTGAATTGTTCCAAGATGTCGCGCGCTTCGGGCATCTGCTGCAACCACGGCCCTTCGGCGTCCAATTCGCCTCCGTTGGCCAGCTTCACATGCAGCTTCGAATTCTGTGCGGCATCCTGCTTCTTGTTCGCAACGGGCTGCCCATTTTCCACGAACTGCAGCGGCCCCACATCCATTTCAAGCAATTTCTTGGTGATCGCCGCCCGCGCCTGCTCCAGGAATTGCAGATTCGACGTGTCCCCATTCTTGACAGCTTTGATTTCTTGAACTTGCGCCTCAATTTCGGCGAGTTTGCGTTTCAACCCCTCCTTCGAACCGATCCGTTGCTTTTCAATTATTTCCTGATATGCACGCATCAACTCGTCGGCGGCCAGCGCTTCGGGACTGCTCTTGTTGTATTTGAGTCTTGTTTCGAGTTGCTGTATTTGCAGTTCGGCATACTTGATGGCAAGTCTGCGATCGAGTTCTACGGACACGTCTTCCGCACGAAGAATGAACGGTTGAAACAATGAACATCCAACGATCAGAATCGAAAGCGCGGCGAAGAATCGAAGCATGGCGAAATCCTTTCACGCTGGGGCAGGGAATTCATATAGAACGCAACATTATATGTGCGAAGCTTGTGAACAGTTACACAATTGTTTCTGAATTTCCAGGCGATAAGACGCAGTTGGCCGCGAATTATAGCAACCGCGCTTTTCGGGCCAATTCATCCAGCATCGCAAGAGCCTGAACGGGAGTCATCGAATCCGTATTCAGCGTTTTGATCTTTTCAACGATTTCGCGAATCGCCGGATCGAGTTCGGCCGGTGCGTCGAACAACAGCAGTTGCCCGTCCTGTTTCGCGCGGTTGCCGCGCTTATTGGCGGACGATTTTTCTCTGCCGGATGCGGGCATGGCTCCAATCTGCGCGCCGCCTTCGGTCACGTCAGACACGCGCCGAGCGCCCTCTTCTTCCAACGCCAGCAGAATATCTTTCGCGCGATTGAGCAGCGCTTCGGGCAGCCCCGCCAGACGCGCCACGTGGATGCCGAAGCTCCGCTCGCTCGGCCCCGTCACGATGCGGTGCAGAAACGTGATTTCGCCCTGCCATTCCTTGACCGACGCCGACGCATTTTTTACGCGCGGCAATTCCTCTTCCAAAGCACTGAGCTCATGGTAATGCGTCGCGAAAAGCGTGCGGGGTTTTGCCGCGCCTTCGTGCAACTGTTCGATCAGCGCCCACGCCAAACTGACGCCGTCGTAGGTGCTGGTGCCCCGCCCCACTTCGTCGAGGATCAGCAGCGAGCGGCTCGTGCAACCGGCGAGAATTTCCGCGACTTCGCTCATCTCGACCATAAACGTGCTGCGCCCGCCGGCCAGATCGTCCGCCGCGCCCACGCGCGTGAAAACGCAATCGACGATGCCAATCTCCGCGCGCTCCGCCGGCACGAACGCGCCCATTTGCGCAAGTATCGTGCACAGCGCCCCGGCGCGGATGTACGTCGATTTGCCCGCCATGTTCGGCCCTGTCAGGATGACGATCTGCGCACCGCTTTTGTCGCCCCCCTTGTTCGGCGCATCCGATTTTCCCGCGAACAACGTCAAATCGTTCGCCACCAATTCACCGGCTGGAATCGTGTCTTCCAGAACGGGATGGCGCATCTGCTCGAGCGCGAGCTTGCCATTGTTCGTCAACACAGGGCGAACGTGCCCCTTTTTTTGAGCGACTTCGGCGAGCGAGGCGAGCGCGTCAAGATCCGCGAGTGCCTGCCCGGCGGCCCGTAAACGCGGCGCAGACGCGGCGACTTCGTCGCGCAGTTGCAGAAACAAACGCTGCTCGAGCGCACAGATTTTCTCTTCCGCGCCGAGCACTTCCGCCTCGCGCGTTTTTAATTCGGGCGTGGTGTAGCGCTCGGCATTCGTCAGTGTCTGGCGGCGCTCGTAATCGGCCGGCGCCAGCGCGCGATTGGCATGCGAAATTTCGATGTAGTAGCCGAAGACGCGGTTGTAGCCGATCTTCAAACTGCCGATGCCCGTGCGCTGAATTTCGGACGTTTGAAACGCCGCGATCCAGCCTTTTCCGCCCGACGCAATCGCGCGCAACCGGTCCAATTCCGCGTCGACACCATCATTGCACAGCCCGCCTTCGTTCAAAGCATTCGGGCAATTGTCGCGCAGCCTCGCGCCGATTGTTTCGGCGACTTCGTCCAAACCACCAAGCCGCGCGCGCAACGCTTCCAAGAGATGCGCGTCATGGGGATGCGAATTGTCCGCTTCACCCTCGTCAACGCTGTGCAGCATTCCCAAATTTTCGACCGCGCGGCGAATCAGCGCCTGTACATCCGGCAGCAGCCGCAGCGTATTCTTCAGCGCGACGAGATCGCGTGGCGTCGCTTTGTTCGCTGACAACCGAGCGGCGATACGTTCGATATCGGCGAGCTGTTTCAACACGCCGCGCAACGTGCCGCGATGATCGCTGTTTTCGATCATCGATTCGACCGCATCATGTCGCGCGGAAATCGCGTCGAGATCGCGCAGGGGCCGGATAAGCCAATCGCGCAAACAGCGGCTTCCCGCCGGCGTGCAGCAACGGTCGATGCTCCAAAGCAGCGAGCCTTCGAAGGCGCGCGAACGCAGCGTTTCGATCAGTTCAAGGCTGCGGATCGCCGATTCGCCCAGTGCCATGTAGAGTTCGGGATCGAACGATTGGGGCGCATCGAGGCGGACTTGTCCGCCCGGGCAGGTCTCATCGACGTATCCGGCCAGCGCGCCCGCAGCGGCGCACGCCAGCGGGAAATCCTTCGCGAGTTTCTTCATGCGCACGGCAAGATTCTTGTCGTGTCCCTGCTCGCTGAAGCGTTGAACGACGCGCGCGTGCGCTTCGCCGAACGCAAACGCCTCGCGTTTCAAACGCGAAATCGCCATGCCATCCAGTGCCAATGCAAGCTCGTCGTTGACTGGCCGGCCCGATGCGTCAAGCGGCGCGTCGGGCAGCAGCAATTCGCTCGGAGACAAGCGCGCAAATTCGGAACGCAGCGCCGCGACACCCTCAATTTCTTGAATAAAAAAACGCCCAGATGCAAGATCCGCAACGGCGAGTCCGAAGACGCGTCCACCGGTTTGTCGATCGCTGCGCACCGCCGCAAGCGGAGAGGGCAAGAGCGCGGCGATGCGGTTTGGCTTGCGCGCTTCGAGCAGATTCTCTTCAAGCACCGTGCCAGGCGTGGCGATGCGCGTGATGTCGCGTTTGACCAACCCCTTGGCCTGCGAGGAGTCTTCCGTCTGATCGCAAACCGCGACGGAAAAACCCTGGCGCAGCAGCCGCGCCACGTATGGTTCGGCGGAATGCACCGGCACGCCGGCCATCGGAATCGGATCGGGGCCTTTGTTCCGCGACGTAAGCGTCAAGCCCAGCGCGCGCGAAATGATCTTCGCGTCTTCAAAAAACAGCTCGTAAAAATCGCCAATGCGGAAGAACAAAAGATGTTTCGGATAACGAGCCTTCGCCGCCAGATATTGCTTCATGATCGGCGTGTCGGTATTGCCGGGCAGAGGGGTTTGGCCTCCGCCGGGTTTCGATTCGTTATCGCGCATAAGGGGGATTGATTATGCCGCCCGCGTCCGTTCACGCAAAGCGAATCGCGATTGAATTCTTTTAAAAAGGGATAAGCTTGATTATATGGAACTATTGCAACTCACCCCTGTTCAATTTGGAATCTTCGATTTTGCGAGGGGTATTGCCTTGACTACGCCAAGTTCCAACGACGTTCAAAAAGTTTTGGAAGACTTGAAACCGATACTGGGGTCCGCCATCGTAATTGGCGGCTTGGCCGTTATCCATCACGGCTATGTTCGCGCGACAGACGATGCCGACATTCTTTACGCACACGCTGATGTCACAATTTTTAAACGCCTTGCGGAGAAGTTTAAAGTCGGCAAGAAAGCGAAGAACGGCTGGCATAAATTTGAGCACAAGGCCACGAAAGTCCGGCTGGAATTGATTCCAGAAGGGGGCTTGACTACGTATGGATTTATTCCGGGCCCGCACTTTTTTGGCAGCGACAATGGGTTCTTGCCGTTGTGGGGCGTAATGTGGTTGAAATTGGTTTCGGGACGCGCCAAGGACGAAGCTGACATTATTGAACTGGCGGTCAGACGTTTGGAAGACGTGAAGGCCACGCGCTCGAAATTGCCTCCCGAATTTTTGGAACGCTTCGACGCCATGATCGTCCGGGCGAAAGCTCAAATAGCCTCCGATCCTTACAAAGATCAAGAAGACGCCGATTGATTTTTCGATAAAAAGCGAATGCTATTTTTCGGTCGCAACTTTTTTAGAGTTAATATCATCCATCAAACCGACGGTAATTGAATTCGTCTTAATCGACCCCGCCCAATTCGTTCCTTCATCGTCGCCATAACCGGATTTTTCGTATAACTGCCCCGAGAAGGTTCCGGTGATAACGATGGGGAAGGTCCACGACTGCGTCGGCGACACATAAGTTTCAAAGTAATCAAACGTGTTCGGTGGGTAAAAGGGCGGCCCTGTGATTACGACGAGATGACACGGCATGACGTATTCGCCAAAAGGTTCGATTGTGAATGTCCTGAAGATATTCTTCGTATGACGTATCGCGCGAGGATTCAAAGCGTACTCAACACCTTTTGAATCGGTTGCGTGAAATGACCATTGATTCTCTCCCCACGAATTCCAACGTTGAACCAATCGAATTGGAACGATGGTCGTGTTGATCAGTACGAAAGCGACGTCGATATTATTGTCGTCGCGTCTTGTCGCATTGCGCAGTTCAGCACGAAGCACAGTGATGGGTAGCCCTTCGGGAGGGGCTTTAGCCGTTCTCGCGGCTACTGCCGATTCCGGAGCCGGCACGAGCTTTCCAGAAACGGCTTTTGCAATTGTTGTGTTGACTGGAGCAGAAGAAAAACTCACCCAAACCAATGCCAAACCTACAAATATCAAACCGGCGAAGCTAACTACCTTCAATCTGAATTTCATACCACCTCCGCGTCCGCGCTGGTTGCAATGCTATAGCCGTTACGTCAACGCGTCAAGACATTCCAGAATCCAGGCACGGAAATCGCCCCGATTCCCGTTGGCTTGCCTTGCCACTTTCGCGTAAAATGTCCCAATGACGAACGTCTACGTGATCACCCGTGCACTCAGCGACCACACCGTCGCCTCCCTGCAAGGTGAGATAACGCGGTGGGGCATGAACCCTCACCATGCCGCGCGGCTGTTAAAAGACTATTACCGCTCCGGCGGACACGTGGATTTTGATGCCTTGAAGATTGGACGCGCGCTCGAAGCCAAACTCTCGTCTGAAATCGAACTTCGCCAGTCCCACATTCTCACGCGTAATGTCAGCGCGGACGGCACCGTCAAATTTTTACTTGGTCTAAAAAAAGGTGGTGCGGTCGAGGCCGTCCTCATGGACAGTGCCACGCCCGGCCGCGCGGCCGGTTGTGTTTCGTCGCAGATTGGTTGTGCTATGGGCTGCGATTTTTGCGCGAGCACAAAGCGCGGACTCGAACGCAATCTTGATGCTGGGGAAATTGTTGAACAGTTTCTGCATTTGCGCGCGGAGGCATCAGGCAGCGGACGGCAGTTGCGCACGCTCGTCTTCATGGGCATGGGCGAACCGCTGCAAAATCTCGACGCCGTCGTGGGCGCGATCGAGCGCATTGCCGGAGAAGATCTCGGCGAATTCGGCTGGCGGCAGATTTGCGTTTCGACCGTTGGAATCGTGCCGGGCATCGAGCGCATGACTGAATTGGATTTGAACGTGACGCTGGCGCTGTCGCTGCACGCGCCCGACGACGAGACACGTTCGCGCATCGTACCGATGAACAAACGCTATCCCATCTCGGAGATTATGGCGGCGACGCGGCGTTACGCGGACAAGACCGGACGCATTCCAAATATCGAATATTGTCTCTTAAACGGCATCAACGACAGCGACGCGCAGGCCCGGTTGCTTGCCGAATTGATGCGGGGTTTCCGCGCGCACGTGAATTTGATTCCGTATAATTCAATCGGCACCGGACTAAGCGGCGTGGAATACAGCCAGCCGCCGCAGGAGCGCCTGGATTCCTTCTTGACGATTCTGCGCGATGCCGGCGTTCATGCGCAGTTCCGAAAAGCGCGGGGCGAGGATGTCAACGCAGCCTGCGGGCAATTGAGGGAGATGAACAGCGCAATGTAACTTTACCCACACGGCTTCTGTGTTATTCTCTTCGCTCCAAATTTTCTTAACGAGGACGGTTTTATTTCTGCGATGCGGTTCAACAATGTATGTCTCGAAGCCTTCGGCTATGCGCTGCCGCCTCACGTCGTCACCTCTGCCGACATCGAGCAAAAGCTCGCGGCGCTCTATGAGAAGCTCAAGCTTCCGTTCGGGCGGCTGGAATTGATGAGCGGCATCCGCGAGCGGCGCTTCTGGGATCCGGAGACCACGCCCAGCCAGTCGAGCGCGCTGGCCGGACGCGAAGCGCTCAAGAATTCGGGCGTCGAACCGGGCGAGATGGAATGCCTGCTGCACACGTCCGTCTGCCGCGATTTCCTGGAACCGGCGTCCGCAACGCTCGTCCACAAAGCCTTGAAACTCGCCGAAGATGCCGTCGTTTTCGACATCTCCAACGCATGCCTCGGCTTCTTGAACGGCATCGTTACACTTGGAAATATGATCGAGCTCGGACAGGTGAAAAAGGGTTTGATCGTCGCCGGAGAAGGCAGCCGGCAGCTCGTCGAAAATACCATCGAGCGCCTGCTGAAGATGCCCAACCCCACGCGCCACGGCATTCGCAACGTCTTCGCGTCGCTGACGCTCGGTTCCGGCGCCTGCGCGCTGGTCATGGCGCACAAAAGCGTTTCCAAATTCGGGCACCGGCTGATGGGCGGTGCGATGCGCTGCGCGACGGAGTTCAATCATCTGTGCCAGGGCGACGAGTCGAACATGAACACCGACTCCGAAACGCTATTGCACGAAGGCTGCAAACTGGCACGGACTACGTGGGAAAAAACCAAACGCGTACTCGGCTGGACCAACGATTCGGTCAACCGCGTCTTCTGCCACCAGGTCGGCAGCGCGCACCGGCGCTTGATGTACAACTCAATCGAAATGGACATGGCCAAGGACTTCTCAACGCTCGAATTCCTCGGCAACGCCGGCTCGGTTTCGCTGCCGATCACAATGGCCATGGGCCTCGAAAAAAACGCGCCCACGCGCGACGAAAAAGTCGCCATGCTCGGCATCGGTTCGGGCCTCAATTGCCTCATGCTCGGCGTCGAATGGAACGGCTCCAAGCCTTAACGGATTTTCATCGCGTACCTCTGCGTTCTCAGCGGTGAAAAAATTGGATTGGACCCATGACGAACCTTGCGCCCGGAAATCACTGGAAGCCCGACAAGCCGTGGCATCCGCTTTATCCGTTCGATCCGCATTACCATAAGCTTTGTGCCGAAAAGCATATCAGCATGCACTACCTGGACGAAGGTCCGCGCACTGCAAATCGCGCGGTCGTGATGTTGCACGGCAATCCGACGTGGAGCTTTTATTACCGCAATCTGATTCTGGCGCTGCGCGGCGATTTCCGCTGCGTGGTGCCCGATCACATCGGGTGTGGACTGTCGGACAAGCCGCAGGACTATGCCTATACGCTGAATCAGCACATCGACAATCTCGAAAGCCTGCTCGACGCGCTGCAACTCGACGAAATCGATCTGGTGCTGCACGACTGGGGCGGTGCGATTGGCATGGGCGCGGCGGTGCGCAAACCGAAACGCGTGCGCAAAATCGTCGTGTTGAATACCGCCGCATTTTTGTCGAAACGGATTCCGTTCCGCATCGCGATTTGCAAAGTGCCCGGCTTGGGCGACGTCGCCATTCGCGGCTTGAACGGTTTCGCGGGCGCGGCGATTTACATGGCCGTCGCGCACGGCGAGCGCATGACGCCGGCGGTTCGCGCAGGACTGCTCGCGCCGTACAACAACTGGAAAAATCGAATCGCAACGCTGCGTTTCGTTCAAGACATTCCGATGAAACCGAGCCATCCGTCGTGGCAAACGCTCAAAGACATCGACGACGCCATCGCGCAATTCAACGACCGTCCGATGTGGATTGGCTGGGGCATGAAAGATTGGTGTTTCGACGCGAGTTTTTTAAAGACGTGGATCGAACGTTTTCCGAAGGCGGAAGTCGAGCGATTTGAGGACGCGGGGCATTACGTGCTGGAAGACGCGCACGAGCGGATTGCGCCGCGCGTATTGGAGTTTCTGAAGAAATAAAAAAGTAGGGCGGGTTTCTAACCCGCTCTACTTAATGTTACTTAATCACCTTAATCTTCTTCAGCCATTCAAGGCATTTCTCCGGCCACTCCGCCTTGAGACTCTCGCCCAGGCCGAAACCGTGCGGACCGTTTTCCATGCGAATGATTTCATTCTCGACGCCTGCTTTTTTCAGCGCGGCGACGTAGTCGTCTGAATTGGCGATGGGTACGGCTTTGTCGTTGATGCCGTGAACGAGAAACGCCGGAGGCGTTTTTTCGTTCACTTGCTTTTCGTTGCTCAACAATTCAAGCAGCGCGGAATCGGGATTCTTGCCAAGCAGATTGTTCGTCGAACCACCGTGGCCGCCGGGACCCATTTTCACCACCGGATAAATCAAGACCGAAAAGTCGGGCCGCGACGATACCTTCTCGATTGCGTCTTCGGCCTTCGGATCGCCGTCCGTGTAGTGCGTGCTCGCCGTGCTGGCCAGATGCCCGCCCGCCGAAAAGCCCAAAATGCCAATGCGCTTGGGATCGATCTTCCATTCTTCTGCGTGAGCGCGGGTGAAGCGCACGGCGCGCTGCGCGTCGCCGAGTTCGATGGGATGGTGGTACTTTGGGCCGAGGCGATAGCGCAGTACCACGCCGACGATGCCGTTCTTGGCGCACCATTCGCCGACGTGCGTGCCTTCGTGTTCGGCCAGACCGCCGTACCCGCCGCCGGGACAAATCACGATGGCCGCGCCGCTTTCCTTGCCGGCCTCGGGTTTGAAAATCATCACGGCCGGAATGTCGCCGTCGGCTTTACCCTGCTGCCCGGGCGCGTCGCCCGTCCAGAGCGGCACGAAGCGAGCATCGGATACCCATGATTTCCTGGCTTCGCCGCCAAGTGCGCACGCGCAAATCGTCGCGGAAAATAAAACAACAAGAGCACGAAACGGCACGCGCATAAATGAAATTCCTTGAATTCAATAAATTCGATTGGCAAGCATCGTACTATTTTTTGTCGTCCGCCTTAGTATCGGCGGCCGCATCTTTCTTGTCATCATTCTTGTCGTCTTTCTTGTCGTCCTTTTTGTCATCCGTTTTGGTGTCAGCCGCCGGATCTTTCTTTTCAACTTTCTTGTCATCCGCTTTTGTATCAGCGGCCGGATCTTTTTTATCCTCTTTTTTCTCATCCTTCTTTTCGCCGTCGGCAGGCGGTTCCGGCGGTTTAACGGGAATTGCCGGATCGGTTTTGGGGTCGGGATTCGGCGCAACTTTGGGTTCGGGCGTGTTTTCGGGCTTCGTTTCTTTTTTCATGACAGCCGACGAGCCTGTGGGCGCAGTATTCGTTTTAGCCGGTGCGCCGCTGAAGAATCCCATCGCATAAAGTACGCCAGCGCCGATAAGCAAGGCCACCATCGCGATCATGTAAATCAACATGAAGCTCTTTTTCGCGGGCGGGGCGGCCTCGGATTCGACCTTCTTGCGCCGGGACGCCGCAGCATTAGCGACGCTGGCCAGATTTCTGTCGTTCTTCGTTTCAACGGCCGCATTGGGATCGTTGGCGTCCACGCGGGGCGGCACCGATTTCATTCCCTTGCCCGGCTTTCTCACCGAAACAGGTTTGTTCTTTGACGCCGATTTACCTGTTGTCGGAACGGGTTGCGTGGCCGAAACGGGCGGAGCTGCTGCTGCGGCTTCGAGCGACTCCGTTTCGATGATTATTTCAGGCGGCGCTTTCGGAGGGACGGCGTCGGTTTCCGGTTCGGAAATCTGAACGCCCAATTCGGGTTCAGCCGCGGCCTCCATTGTCGGCACAGGCACGGCGATCTCGAGAGGCACGGCGATTTCGGGCTCGACCGAAACGGGAGCAATTTCCACGGCATTGAGCGCCACGGGCACACTCGGTGCAATCGGCTCGGCAATCTCCGGCACGATAGGCTTGTAGGAACCTGAAACGGCCGAACCATTCGAACCGTTTCTTGGCGAGTCTGAAATTGGGCTATATTTGCCCGATGGCATGGCGCGCGAAGGCGTGCCGGTCAGGCGCAACCGGCCTTCGGCGCTCACCAAACCACTCGGCACGCGGACGACACGCCCGCATGTGGGGCATTCGCCCATTCCGCCCTTGGTTGAACCGTCTTCAACGCCCAGAACCTGCTCACATTCGCAGCGAAAAACCAGCATCGTCCGTCTCCTCGTTTCGTGTCCGCGCACCATTATAAGGAGCGTTGGCTTTGCGGGTAGTGCCGAAAAAAAACAATAGACAAGGAGACATGGAGACACGGAGAAAGAGGTCGCTTTTGCTCCATGTCTCCGTGTCTCCTTGTCTCCGTGCCTGCCATTCACGCGCGGCGGGCGAGTGCCGCTTGGATTGCCGACTTCAATTCGCTGGGCGCATCGATTTGAAGGATGGTGATGTGGCCCGCTTCCTTTACGGCGACGGGCACGCCGTCACGGAAGAGCACCTGCGTCGCGGCGCGTGCGGCGATTTTTTCGCCGGGCGTTAGAATGCCGGCGACGTTCAGCGGGTCGGCCGCGCCGATGTTGCGGAGCGTGCCATCGGGCGCGGTGCCTCGAATGGCGCGAAGATGTTCCACCGCTTCGGGCAGCGCGTACTGCTCGCCGCTGAATCCCGCGACGAAGCGCCCGCCGCGAATCTCGCCGCGCGCTTCCAGACGCCGGTACACCTTCAGCAAATCGAGCCACGGCGGCAGGCCTTTTTCGCGCGCAAGCACGCGGTGGAACACCACCCCCCAGCGGCGCAGCAATTGCCGCGCGACAGTTTCGAGCGCTTCCTCCGGCGTCACGCCGCCGAACAGATTCGGCTGGCCATCGCCTCGAAACAACGACCAGCGGCCTGCCGTTTCGATTCCGCCGCCCAGCCGATTTTTCGGAACGATCGAGAAGCGCTGCTGCGCGTAACTCTGCCGCGCGTGCCGGTCGCGGTTGCGCAATTTTCGGCGTTGAGACGCTGAAACCAACAGCGCTCGCAGCCCGCCGAAGCCGTCGCCGGTGACCAGCCCGAATGCAACAAGTTCGCCCAGCGCCGTCTCGATTTCGACGGGCAGACGCTTCGTTTCGCGCGTGAGATTTTGAAAAAACATCGCGCCGCGTTTGTGCAATTGAGCGAGCACGGCGCGCGCCGCGGAACTCAAATACATCTCGCCGTCCGGCAATGCCGGCGCAAGTGCCAGCCAAAAATCGTGCTGGTCGCGCAGCAGCAATCCGATGGACGTGTTGCGGATCTGGCCGCTGTGCCGTTTGCCCTCCGAGTTCGGCGGCGTCGGAAAACGCCTGCCCCAGGAAATCTCGCCGCTCAACGACAACTGGTCGAGCCAGCGCTTGTCATAGCCGCGCACCCGCGACCGCAACACGTCGCGCTCCCAGCTTGCCGCGGCGATTTCAAAGCCTTGCAACTGCGCAATCGCTTCGCTCACGCCGCGCGGCCCGTCAAGCTGCGTGGCCGGATCGACGTGCTGCCACGAAAACAAAAAGCGCACAAAATTCGCGGCCGTAACCGGCTCGATTTCGCGCCGCAAACGATCCAGCGTGTAGCGGTGAATGCGCGAGAGCAGTCGGCGGTCGCACCATTCAAGTTCCGTTACGCCCGGACTGAAATTGCCGCGCATGACCACGCCCTGCGTTTCAAGCGTCAGGAGTGCCTGGTCGATGTCTTTCAACTCAACGCTCATTTCGCGCGCGAGATGCGCCGCCGTCGCAGGTCCGGAAATCTCGATGCGTCCGCGCACGACTTCGACGAGGGCGGTCTCGCGCGTCCATTGTTTCGCGCGCTCCTTCGCCGGAACGCTGGGCGCGGGTTCGAAGAAAGTGGTCTGGGCGTCCCGCCCAGACAAACCATCCGTTCCCCAGTAAATCGCCTCAAACCAAGGCACGCGCTCGCTTGCAATATATAAGGGAGCGACGTCGCCGTTTCCGGTTCCCCTCTCCTCTTGGGGGAGAGGGGTTAGGGGTGAGGGGTAGGGAGAAACCACGCACGCACGCGATGCTTTCAGCAGCTCGCTCAACGGCGTTGCAAACGGTTGCATTTCGTCCGGCGTCAAGTACGCGCACGTCATCAACGCGTCGTGAAGTTCGTCGGCGTCGCGCGCGTCGGGGCGGCATTCGTCGCGCACGCGGGCGATGGCGTTCGCGTCGAGCGCGCCGATGCCTTGCGCATCTTCCACGCTCAGCGAGCGCCGCGAATACACTGCGCGGGTGCGCCGCTCGTTGATGTCGGCGTCATCGAGGAACGAGTACAATTTGGCCGCAAGAATTTCGCCCGCCAGTGCCGAGGGTTCGATGGTGTCGCGCGCCACCAATTTCAAGCGGCCGGTGGCGATTCCGTTCAATGTCGATTTCAGCCCGACGATGTCCATCGCTTCGTGAAGACAGTCGTGAATGACCTCGCGCACCAGCGGATGGTCGGGCACTTCACGGTCGCCTTCGAGCGTCTCGGGACACGCCGCCGCGTGTGGAAAAACGGCGCACAGCAGATCCTCGGAACGCATGCGCAGCAAATGCGGCGGCACTTTTTTCCCGCTCGAAAAACGCAGCAGCGCCAGGGAGCGGCACGCGTCCCAGCGCCAGCGCGTTTGAAACACGGGCGCTTCAAGAGCCGCTTGAATCAACAGCGGCTCAACGGTTTTTTCGCTTAAATAATTGAACACGTCCGCGAGCGGAAAACTGTGCTGCGGACCGAGCGAGAGCAGAATTGAGTTTTCGGACGCCGCCGCCTGCAATTCAAAATTGAATCCACGGCAGAAGCGCTTGCGCAGCGCGAGCCCCCACGCCCAATTGACGCGCCGCCCGAATGGCGCGTGCAGAATCAATTGCATTCCGCCGCTTTCGTCGAAGAAGCGTTCGAGGACCAGCGTGTCGAGCGTGGGCAGCACGCCCAGGGTCTTCTTTGTATCGGCGAGATAGACGGCGATCTGTTCCGCGCCGGAGCGCACGAGGCCGCACTCGTCCATCAGCCAGCGGATCGCGGATTCGAGGCCTTCCGTTTCGAGAATCGTTTCGATTTCCGCGCGCTGCCGCGTCAGTTCACGCGAGAGTTCGTCGCTGCGCGCGGGCGCTTCTCCGAACCAGAACGGCAGCGTGGGCGGCTGGCCTTTCGCGTCTTCGACGCGCACGCGCGCGGTCTCGACTTTCAAAATCCGCCAGGTCGTGTTGCCAAGCTGAAAAATGTCTCCGGGCGAACTTTCGACAGCGAAATGTTCGTCGAGCGTGCCGACTTTGAGGCCTTCCGGCTCCTGAACGACCGCGTAATCCGCCGCGTCGGGGATCGCGCCGCCGCAGGTGATCGCGGCCAGCCGCGCGCCGCGCCGCCCGCGAATGCGCTTGCCGATTGCGTCATGGTGAATCAGCGCGCTGCGCCGCCCGCGCTTGGTCGAAAAACCGTCTTCGAGCATCTGCACGACTTCGTCGAATACTTTGCGCTCAAGCGCGCGATACGGGTACGCGCCCCGGCACATGTCGAAGAGTTCGTCTTCGTTCCATTCCTCCGCCGCTGAGGCCGCGACGATCTGTTGCGCGAGGATGTCGAGTGCGTTTTCCGGAATCGAAAGTGTGTCCATGTTCCCGCGACGGACTGCAGCGCACAGCGCGGCGGAGGTGCAGAGGTCGTCGAGCGTCAGCGGAAAAATTTTTCCGCGGCTTATGCTGGCCAGATTATGTCCGGCGCGTCCGGCGCGCTGCAGAATCGCGCCGATTGACGCGGTGATGCCGATTTGGCAGACCAGATCGATGCTGCCGATGTCGATGCCCAACTCGAGCGACGAAGTCGCGACCAGCGCGCTGAGTTCGCCGGCTTTGAGTTTTTCTTCGGAACGAAGACGCTGCCCGCGCGACAGGCTGCCGTGATGCGCGCCGACTTTTTCCGCGCCGACGCGCTCCTCCAAGTGGTGCGCAAGCCGCTCGCAGAGGCTGCGCGTGTTGACGAAGATCAGCGTCGTGCGATTCTCTTTGACGAGCTGCGTCAGGCGATCGTAAACCGAGGACCATAAGTCCATTGAGGCCACGTGCGAAAGCGGCAGCGGCGGGATTTCGATTGAGAGATCGATCTTGCGCAAATGTCCGAGATCGACGATCGCGCAGCGCGGCGATCCGTCGGCGTTGAGGCGCTTCGATCCAACCAAAAACTTCGCGACGAGCTCGACGGGCCGCTGGGTGGCGGAAAGGCCGATGCGCTGCGGCGGCTTGGCGCAAAGCGCATCGAGCCGTTCCAGACTCAGCGCCAGATGCGAGCCGCGCTTGTCGCGCGCGACTGCGTGAATTTCATCGACGATGACCGTCTTGACCGCTCGCAAGCGCTGGCGGCTTTTTTCCGCGGTAAGCAGAATATAGAGCGACTCGGGTGTGGTGACGAGAATGTGCGGCGGCGTCTTCGTCATCTTTAACCGGTCGGCGGCGGGCGTGTCGCCGGTGCGAACCGCGACGCGAATATGCGGCGCGATCAAGCCCATCCCGTTCGCGATTTCCGCGATGCCCAAAAGCGGTTCGCGCAGATTTTTTTCGATGTCGTTGGAAAGCGCTTTCAATGGCGAAACGTAGACGACTTGCGTGCGGTCATCGAGCGAACCGTCGAGGCCCTGCATGAAAAAATCGTTGAGGCAGGCGAGGAACGCCGTCAGCGTTTTGCCGCTCCCGGTGGGCGCGGCAATCAGCGTATCGCGACCGGCAGCGATCTCCGGCCAACCGGCGGCCTGCGGCGCGGACGGAGCGGGAAAAGTCTTCTCGAACCAGCGCTGAACGGCTGGGTGAAACGTCGATAGCGGCATTGGCTGCGGTCTCGGAACTTTCAACTGGATTTTATGATATCTGGAGGACAGTTGGAAGCCAGAACGGTTCAGGGCAGACGCCCGAATCCAGCTTGAGCCTTTTTTCATTGGGTGCCACTGGTAGCCTGCCGTTCGGCTACCAGTGCGAATCGGAAAGGCATATTGAAATTATTGACCCGCGCATTTCTAAAGCATCATTCTCGCTTGCGGCGGGCGGCGTTGAACTTCGTTGGTCTCGCACGGCGTATCTTCCCAATACGCCTTTGCTCGACCGCCTCGTTCAACTTGCCCGGCGCGGCGCGATAAT
>JBBRQD010000044.1:0-41299 GCA_038227045.1 Planctomycetota bacterium | reverse complement strand
TCGGCAGGTGCGTCGCTCATACTATAATAAACGGAAATCTGGCGACGAAAAATGAGGTGTTTTTAGAAAGTTGAAAGATGATCAAATGTGGGCTGAAAAATAACACTACGGGTGAGCAAGATTCGTGCCGAACAGGATTGGGACGTGCACGAATGACACATAGTTAAGCCGGTTTTGCCCAGTCTGTCCGTAGGCAATGCATAAGTACAGCCCCTTAACTATGCGCCATTCGGGACGTGCACGAAACTACTTGAAAATAATTTCGTGCATGTCCCGTTATTGGAACTGTTGTCTTCCAGGCAATTGTTGCTGCGATTGCAACTGGAGCATCCGTTTTTAGAGGGTATTTTATATGGAGCGTGAAGATGAACGCAGACGAAGCAGAAAAAATGGCGAAACAAGTGGCCTTGGATTATAACTGGGTATGGCGCGAGCCGATTTCGGTCAAAATAAAAAGGAAATGGTTTTTTTGGGGTCAAATGTTTTGGGAAGTAAACTCAAACATTGAATGTAGTGGGATGAATGTGTGGGTTTTGATTGATGACGAATCGAAGCAAGTAGTAAAAAGAGGTTATTTACCGCGATGATCAGAGGACAGTGCACTCACCCATTTTGTAGAAATAATCGAGTGCCCTAACCGGTACCCGAGAGCGAAATCCACATGCATTCGCAACTGGCTGGGAAAGAAACAGATGCCAAAGTGCCAGCGGACCTTCGCAAAATGCTGGCCGCTTCCCAGATTACGAAAGCACAGTGGAGCAATCTCACGCCAAACGAACGCCGAGACTATATCAGTTGGATGGATTCACCCAAACAACCGGAGCCGCGTCGACGCCGGATCGAGCAAGCCTGCTCGATGCTAGCGGCCGGAAAGCGATGCCCCTGATTTCCCTTGTCAAAATAACCTTTGCGCGATAGAGTTAAAACGCAACGACGCGGACGCCCGAGTGTTTGTCGTAGGGCAACCCATCTTTGCACACTCTGAAAGATCGCAATGCCATGAAAGCGTCGTCCAAAATCATTCTGGTTGCCACTGGCTACCTGTTCGCGCTCGCTGACGCTTTCGGAGTCGTCGGCATTCGCATCGCGGCCACCTATGGATCGGACGCGCAGGCGTCCGGCGGCATGTCTGCGTTCGGCGACAGCCTCCTCTTCCTCGGCGTCTTTGCCGTCGCCGCCATGCCCGCAAGCGGCGCGGCGTTGTACTTCCTGCGGCCCTTCCACACTCTCTGGCATATAGGCTCAGTCGCTGCGCTGGCAATCACAAGCACGGGCATCGGAGCCCTTGCCACCTATCTTGTGCCCTCGTGGCTCGGTGCATGGTCTCCGCTCCGAATCCTGCTCGCTCCGCTGCTCGCGATGGCCTTCTTGCTCTCCGGGCTGATCGCGCCAACACGCCCCTCTCGAGTCGCATTGCTATGCGCCAGCCTAATCGAGATCGTCGTTTTTGTGTGGGTCGCGCTAATCGCGCTAATAGGGGTCCACGAGTTTCAATAGTCGCTCAATGCGCAACGGCAAATTCGGATAATTTGTGTTTGTTTGCCGTTCCCTCGCCACTAGCCCTTTGCAGGCGAAGCCTGCCCACTAGCCACTTGAGCCGGGACGGCCCCACCACTTTCTCAAAACGAAAAAACGCATCCCGAGTCACCGCGATGCGTTCGTGTTTGCGAAAGAAGATTCGCCGCGAAATGCAGTCGGCGAAGGGGTAAAATTTTGAGAAAACCGCTGGAGCGTTTAGCGGCGCTTGGCGCGCGGCATGGCTTCCAGGAGCGCTTTGCGCTGGGCGCGCTGAGCGGCGACGATCTTGCGGCGATTTTTATCGCTGGGCTTTTCGAAATGCTGGTTCTGGCGAAGCTGCTTGGTCAGACCTTCCTTCTCGCACGCTTTTTTGAAACGCCGCAACAGCTTCTCCATGTTTTCGCCGGCACGGCCTTCGACTCTTACCACAAGCGCCACTCCTTCGTTCTGGTACAAAAAATTTCGCGCGCTTGAACACTCAAACGCATTGCGAGTCGGACATCGTACTTCGCCACGCCTGCCGCGCAACATGCTTTTGCGCGAGTTCGCTTTCACGATGGCTTTGCACGTGAGCGTCGCTACGGGGATTCGAACCCCGGTTGGAGGATTGAAAGTCCTCTGTCCTAGGCCTCTAGACGATAGCGACTTTGCCGCTGCAAACTGCGGAGAAAACACAATACTCAACAATGACACCGAGTCAAGCGGCGGATTGGGAATTTTCGCAATATTTTCGGCGTGCGGATAGTGATTAGGGTGCAGGCTTCGCCTGCGTTAGGGGTCAGTGGCCAGGGAGGAAAATGCACTGCGCGCTTTTCGCTATTCAAGCGGGGTCTCGGCATTTGGCGTTCCCTAATCCCTAATCCCTAAGCGGCATTGCCGCCCCTAGCCCCTAGCCACGATATAGCGGCATTCACCCGCGCGGAATCTAATCTTTTTTTCTTTTTACTTTCCGGCCTCATCAAGCTAACTTAAGTGCGGAGCCAAAGCCATGATGATTGAAGTCGAACTCTTTCAAATCGTGATCACCGACGGCGTCGATACCCAGGTGATCGTCCTCAAGGAACGGCAAGGCGAACGGCAATTGCCGATTTTCATCGGAGCAAACGAGGCGCGCGCGATTGAGCGCAAGCTCAAGGACGTGCCCGTTCCGCGCCCGCTGACGCACGATCTGACCGTCGATATTGTCGGCAAACTCGGCGGCGCAATCTCGCGCGTCGTGATCAACGATCTGCGCGACGAGACGTATTTTGCGTCAATTGAAATCAACCAGGCCGGCAAGGTGCGTGAAATCGACGCGCGCCCGTCGGACGCCGTGGCCTTGGCCGTGCGCGGCGCGGTGCCGATGTTCGTCGAAGAATTCGTCTTCGAACGAACGAACAAAGCGCCCGATTTCACCAAACTGTGATTCATTATTCTCGCGCAGAGGCGCAAAGGCGCAAAGAACGATGAACGGATGCTCCGAAGGGGATTGCAGCAATTGCGAGATTCATTATTGCGTCGATGCCGGTATGGCGATGTACGACCATTCAAGTGCCGCCTATCCGTTTGAAGGATGCGGTGTTTTTGTTGGAAAGAAAATGGATAATGGAGCGATTGAAATCGTTCGTACCATAGCTACACGAAATTCTGCTCAATCCCGTAAAGATCAATTTACAATTGACCCACATGATCTGCTGACCATAGAACGAGAGTTGGATAAACGGTGCGACGGTTCCCGCATCGTTGGTTTTTTTCACAGCCACCCCGATTCACGTGCGCTGCCATCGTCAACCGATTTGGAAATGGCGCAAGGTCTCTTCGATGTGACTCGAGAATTTTATATTTACGCTATTGTTGGCGTCGACAAGGGCGTTGCTGGAGAAATCACATTCTGGCGGTTGTCAGAAAACGCTTTGCAATTCACGAACGTAACTTCCACATTACTCGATTATTGAGCGCTTTGGTGCGTTTACGACTTATTTCGCCGCAGGCCCATCGTCATTCGTACTGCTCTTTTCAACTTCAGCTTTGACATTCTCGAATTCGCTCTCGATCTCTTTCGCGTTGACATGTGTGGCCGGCGGCTGAACGGGCTGGGGGCGCGTGTCGCTGTATTGAACGACGCCACCGTTGCCCTGCACGATGATTCCATTGCCAAAAGTTGTCTGCTGAAGCGCCTTCTCGCGAGCCTCAGCGCGAGCCGCGACGTTGTCGGAAGCCGGAAGCTCGGATTCGAGATTGACGGGGGGCAGGACCATCCGATTTGCAGGCGGATTGAGATTGAGCGTCAGCAGGACGGGAAAGTGGAATTTCTCGCCGCCGCGATCCACGATGACATCCATTACTTTTGCCGGGCCGGAGGTGAAGACCAAATGCTGCAATTCCTCATTGCCCGATACCGGCGCGCCGTTCAAGGCAATGATCGTGTCGCCGACTTGAATACCGGCTTGATCGGCCGGAAGGCCCTGCGGAACTTGCTTCACGCCGGCACCCCACGCGGGACCCACGTCCCCAAAATTCGGCTGCATCATGGCCACGCCCAACAATCCGCGACCGCGCAATGCGATCAGCAATTCGATGGCGCGCAGACGCGTTTCGCTATCCTCGGCTTTCGTCGCTGATTCCAGCGGTTCGATGGAAGCCCGCCCCAATTTCAACAGGCCTTCGCGCGCCTTTTCACGAACCAGATAACTGTCCGCATTCAACGCACCGACCAACTTGTGGGCCAACCGAACCTGCTCTGGCGCAACACTGGGTGCGCCCGTTTCTTCACCCGCGCAGGATTGCGAGAAATGACACTCCCCGGTCGCGAGCATTAGGTACGCAATTGCGGTGGTCCATGAAAAGTGGCTGAATTTCAAAATGCGCATATCTCTCTCTGCGATTACCCCCGCAGCTAAGCTAATCCAAACAGACGCTTTTGGCAAACTTTTCTTGGCCCAAATCCAAATGGAACAAGATTTCATTTGACAATTCATATATTTCCGATAGACATTGTTTATTCGGTTGGCTGACATCCGTTTTTTGAGGAATTTCATGAAGCATCTCGACGAGCTCGAACACCAAAGCGTCTTCATTATCCGCGAAGCGTTCAATAAATTTGAAAACATGGCCATGCTCTGGTCCATCGGCAAGGATTCGACCGTGCTGCTGTGGCTGGCGCGCAAAGCGTTCTTCGGCCACGTCCCGTTTCCGCTGGTGCACATCGACACGTCATACAAAATTCCATCGATGATCGAGTACCGCGACAAGCTCGCGCGCGAATGGAATCTGACGCTCGTCGTCGGCCAGAACAAGAATGTGCTCGACAGCGGCATCGACTACCCGCATGGCAAAGCCACGCGCGTCGAATGCTGCGGCACGTTGAAAAAAGACGGCCTCAAGCAACTGCTCGACGAAAAGAATTATACCGGGGTCATCGTCGGCGTGCGCCGCGACGAAGAACCGACGCGCGCGAAAGAACGCTACTTTTCGCCGCGCGACAAGAACATGGAATGGAACGTCGAGGATCAGCCGCCGGAACTGTGGGACCAGTTCAAGACCGACTTCGAAGCCGGCACGCACATCCGCATCCACCCGCTGCTGCACTGGACCGAGCTGAACATCTGGGAATACATCAAGCGCGAAAACATGCCCATCATTCCGCTGTATTTCGCCAACGAAAAAGGCGAACGCTACCGCAGCCTGGGCTGCTACCCCTGCACATTCCCAATCAAATCGCAGGCAAGCAACGTCGACGAAATCATCGAAGAATTGAAGCACACGAAAACATCCGAACGTTCCGGCCGGGCGCAGGATCAGGAAAGCGAAGACGCATTCGAGAAACTGCGGCGGGATGGATACATGTAAGAAACAGCCTCTCACAAAGGCACGAAGAACACAAAGAATCACAAAGAAGTCAAATAATGAATGAGAAGGAAGTAGCAAAAATTGTGGTTGATGCCGCGTTCAAAGTACATACGACTCTTGGTCCGGGCTTGCTCGAATCTGTTTATGAAGTAGTTATGGACTTTGAGTTGCGGCAACGTGGATTGGTCGTTGCCCGTCAGGTTATGCTACCAATTCAATACGAGTCGTTGCGTATTGAGAATGCGTTGCGGGTGGATCTTTTGGTGGAAGATAAAGTGGTGGTGGAATTGAAATCAGTTGATGTTCTCATTCCCATTCACAAAAAGCAATTGTTGACGTATTTGAAATTGTCGGGCAAGAAGCTGGGACTGTTGATCAACTTTAATGAGTACTTCATCAAGGACGGCATCTCGCGTGTCATATACGGCAAATTGGATTAAATGCCCTCTTTGTGCTTCTTTGTGCTTCTTTGTGTTCTTAGTGTCTTTGTGAGAGTCTTTTTTTTCGGAGTGACCGTGTCCCAACAACAACTTGAACAAATGAAAATAGTAATCGTAGGTCACGTAGACCACGGTAAATCCACCTTCGTCGGCCGCCTGTTCTACGACACAGGCTCGCTGCCCACCGGCAAATACGAGCAGCTCGTCAAGATTGCCGAGCGGCGCGGGGTGCCGTTTGAATGGGCGAACTTGATGGACTCGCTGCAGAGCGAACGCGACCAAAACATCACCATCGACACCGCGCAGATCTGGTTCAGCACGCCCAAGCGCCAGTACGTCATCATCGACGCGCCCGGTCACAAAGAATTCTTGAAGAACATGATCACCGGCGCGGCCAATGCCGACGCAGCGCTGCTGCTGATCGACGCGCACGAAGGCGTGCAGGAGCAATCCCGCCGTCACGGGTACATGCTGCATCTGCTGGGCATCAAGCAGGTCATCGTGCTGGTCAACAAGATGGATCTCGTCGATTACAAGCAGGACGTCTTCGACAACATCGAAAAGGAATATCGCACGTTTTTGAAACAACTCGGCGTCGAACCGAAGCTATTCATTCCCATGGCGGCTAAGCATGGAGACAACATCGTCAAAAACAGCGAGAACACGCCGTGGTTCAAAGGCACACCGGTGGTGTCGTCGATTGACGCACTGTTTGAAATTCCGCTGCCGCCGACCAATCTGCCGCTGCGCTTTCCGATCCAGGACGTCTATCGTTTCGATCATCGCCGCATCCTCGCCGGCCGCGTCGAATCCGGCACGCTGAAAATCGGCGATAAGCTCATGTTTGGACCGCGCAACAAGACGGCCCTCGTGAAAACCATCGAACGCTGGAGTTCCCCCGCGAGCGACACCGCGAAGGCGGGCGAATCGATTGGCGTCACGCTATCCGAACAGATTTTCGTCGAGCGCGGGCACGTCGGCAGCCTTGAAACCGATTCGCCGATTGTCGCGAGCGAATTTCAGGCGAATCTGTTCTGGATGGGCAAGCAGGCGCTGGAGAAGGGCAAGAAATACAAGCTCAAGCTGACGACGCAGGAAGTCGAATGCGAAGTCGCGTCGATTGAGAAAATCATCGATGCGTCAACGCTCGGCGAAGTCGCGAAGGATCGCGGCTATGTCGCCAAAAACGACGTCGCCGAAATCACGCTGCGCACGAAATACCCCGTCGCGTTCGACAACCACAACCGCATCCCCGAAACGGGACGTTTCGTGATCGTCGACAACAAAGAAGTCTGCGGCGGCGGCATTATTCTGCACGGAAAATACGTTGATGCGGCCAAGCAGAAGTCGAGCAACGTCGTCTGGCACAAAACAAAAATCGGCGCCGACGAACGCGCGACCCGCAACGGCCATCACGGCGCGGTCGTCTGGCTGACGGGGCTGTCCGGCTCGGGAAAATCGACGGTCGCGACCGAATTGGAGAATGAGCTTTTCCATCACGGCATCAACACCTACGTGCTGGACGGCGACAACGTGCGCCACGGACTCTGCGGCGATCTGGGCTTCTCGCCAAAGGACCGCAGCGAAAACATCCGCCGCGTCGGCGAAGTCGCGCATATTCTGTGCGACGCGGGCCTGGTGGTAATCACCACATTCATCTCGCCATACCGCGAAGACCGCGACCGAGTGCGAAAAATCGTCGAAGGCAATTTCGTGGAAGTATACGTGAAATGCCCAATCGAAGTATGCGAACAGCGCGACCCGAAGGGTCTGTACAAAAAGGCCAAGGCAGGCGAAATCAAAGATTTCACCGGTTTGAGCGCGCCATACGAAGAACCAGTGAAACCGGAATTGGTATTGGACACCAGCAAACAATCCGTCGCCGAAAGCGTGACGCAGATCATCGATTATCTGAAGGATATGATTTATCTGGAGAAGCACACGGAGAATATTGCGTATCGGATATGAGTAAATAATTGTGGTGCAGGCTTCCAGCCTGCTATTTCTTTCCCATGCAGGCTGGAAGCCTGCACCACAAAGTTATCGCATCCATTCAGCTTGTTTACTTAGGCCCCACGAACTGCCAGATTGCATTGGTAAATCGAATTGTCCAGTAACCGCCACAGTTGGGGATGATTCCCAATTCTCCCGATATGCGACCTTGGTCTGATTCTATGAAGTCAAAATCGGTGACCTCCAAACCTATTTTTAAATCCTTACGCGTGAGGTTTCCCTGCATATCGAAGCACATGGATTCAGGGTCGAGCAGAGACAAGCAAGCATGATCGTATTGCTGAGACAATTCATTGAATGGCAGGAGATCGAGAACTAAGCCGCTTTCAACAATGGCGAGCTTCGCGATAGGAAGATCGTGCCATTCAAACTCGGCATCTCGAAGGGGATGGTTCGCCAATGGTTAATTTCTTTCGCTAAACAAGGACTCTGTTTACAATTGAAATACCGCATCCACCGAAATACACCATCCCGGCACGGCCGGTTCGGCATCCGCCGCATCGCCTTTTTCAAATACTTCCTTCGTGTACGGCGATGACTTTCGGTAACAATTAATGCGCTTAAGCCGAGTGTCTACATCCCAAACCACCGCCGTGCCAGCTTCAAAATAATCCGCGCGTTTCGCGGCGATTTCGATTTCCGATCCCGGGTTGTAATCGTTTTCACTGCGCACTTCGACGGCAAACGTCGGCGCTCCGTCGATGAAGCGCATTTCATTTTGCGGAAATGTCCCGATGTAGTAGGCGACATCGGGCGAAAACGACTCGCGCCCGGAACGAAGTCCGTTGACGGCAAATCCCATATTGTCGGTGTAAGCTTCGCCGGCTTTCGTCCGATCGGCATGCGCCAGGAGCGACGCATAGATTCGTCCCGCAATGCGATTGGGCAAGCGGCCAGTGCTCATCATGCGAACAATTCTCCCATTGATGAGTTCGGCCTTCTCATCGACCGTCAGCAGGTCATCCAGCGTTGCTCGTTCCGTGTCGACTTCAATCATCGTCGTCGTTCCTCAAGACGTCTAAAGTGTAGCATCGCCCATTCGGAAATCAACTCCGCACGCACCCTGCACTCAGTTCTTAGTTTTGTTCTTATCCTGAAAAATCGTCGGCTTCGACTTCTTCGGATCATCAAGACTAAATTCGCCGGATAATTTTGGCACTTCGCCTTTTTGAATTTCCGAAATCGGGGAAATGCTCGCGGGCGTCTTGCTTCCCTGCTTTGTCAGTGCCGAGACTGGATCGGTCGAGAGCAGTTCCCATTCGATGTCCCAGACGCGCAGGTATTTGTCTTCCGATCCGGTCAGCAATTGGCATCCGTCGGGGCTGAGCGCGATGCAGGCGACGCCTTTTGAATGCGGGCAGAGTGTGAGCAACGGGCGGCCAGTGGAGGTCTCCCAGATTTTGACTGACGAATTTGGGCCTTCCAGGCCGCCCGAAAAAATGAAGCGCCCGTCGGCGCTCAGCGCGATCGAATTGAAGCGCGTCTTTCCGTCGCGCACGACCCAGATGCTCTGGCCGTTGTCCGCGTTCCACAAGCGCAGCGTTTTGTCTTCGTCCGCGCTGAGAACGTGCGGCTTGTCGGCGATCACGGCGAGATCCTGAATCGCGCCGGAATGTCCCGTAAATTCGCGCAGGCATTTTCCCGAGACGGTCGACCAGATCGTCACCGACCCCTCGCGTCCGCCGACGAGCAGCGCGCGGCCGTCGGGCATGAATCTCACGGCGCAGAGCCCTTCGCCCGAATCTTCTTTCGCGAACGTTTTCACGCACTTGCCCGTGGCAATCTCCCACAGTTTCACGGAGGCGTCCGAACTCGCGGTGGCGGCAAGCCGGCCGTCGCGCGAGACGGCGACCGCGTTCACTTCGGCGCGATGGCCCTGTAGCATCGACTTCAGTGTACCGGCGGCGACATCCCACACGCCGACCGCATAATCGGAACCGGCTGAAATCACGACCGTTCCGTTGGGTGTCAAGGCAATGCCTTCGACCGTTTGCTTGTGTCCTTCCAACATGCGGGTAAACGCGCCCGCCGACAGATCCCACACGCCGATGGTTTTTTCGCTGCGCCCGACGGATAGCGCGCGGTCGCCCCGCGCGGCAAAGGCGATTGCACGAAAACCGGAGGCGTGGCGGCCGTCGATTTCGGTTTGCAGATAGGCCGCCGCAACGCTCTTGAGCGGCAATTTTTGCGTCAAGCGCGCGTTCAATTCTAGCGCGCGCGGATCGCGCTCGTAGCCTTCGACTTTGCGCGCCTGTTTCACCGCGGAATAGGCGGCGGCATATTGCGCCTTCTCGAATGCGCTCGAAGCCTCGTTGAGATGCGCTTTGAATTGCCTGCTGGCCGTCTGCGATTTGTCCTGCGATTCGACGCGGCAGACGTACAGTGCGCCGGCGTACGGGTCGTGCGCGTGCGGCGCGCGCGTGAAGCGCTCGAGTTCGAGATTCCACAATCGCAAGGGGGGGCCGAGATTCTCGGATGCGCCGGAGATCGCCTGCGTGCCATCGGGCGTGACCGCGACCGCCGTCACCGCGCCTTGATGCCCCTTTAGCGTTCTCAGGCAATAACCCGACGCGGCGTCCCATATACGAACCGTGTTGTCGTCACCGCCGGAGATCAGAAAACGTCCACCGGGAACGATCGCGAGTGAATTGACGGTGCCGCGATGCCCTTTGAATTCCGCATCGCACGGATTTGTCTGGCCGGAGGCGATCGCGGCGCAATCCCATTTCTGAATCCGACCATCGCATCCGCCGGAAAACAGAAATCGACCGTCGGGCGAAAAAGCGAGTGCGCGGACCGGCGTGACGCGCGTCTTTAAAACAGCGAGGGGATTTCCGGAGGGAATCTCCCAAATCCGAATCGCCGCATCGTTGCCGCCGGAGACGACGGCTTCTCCGCCCGGCGTAAAGGCCACTGCGAAGACGGCCTCGTCGTGCGCCCAGAGCGCTTTAAGCGCAGTGCCTTTGGAAAGTTCCCAGAAGCGCACCGATTTGTCGCTGCCACAAGTAACGGCGGTGCGGCTGTCATGCGAAATGGTCAGCGCGGTGACAGAACCGATGTGGCCTTTGCCATAAAAATCGGGATCCAAAACACCGCTGGCGAGTTCCCACTTGCGCAGAATGGAATCTTCGCCGCCGCAGATCAGATGCAGACCATCCGGGGTGGGCGCGACGCACAAGACCTGCTGGGAGTGGCCGCTGAAATCATTCGTCTGGCGCCCAGTTGACAAATCGAACTGGCAGACCGAATTCAACGCGCCGTCTGAATAGAGCTTGCGCCCGTCCGGCGCGACAGCGACGGTGCGCACAGAACCGATGCGGTCTTCGACGGCTCGCGCACAACTGATGTGGGGATAAAGCCGCTGCCCGTTCGCAGCGCGCGTATTGCTCCGCGCTTGTGCCGCGCCAAACAGCGACGCTTCGTCATTGGGCATGACGACGAGCGCGTTGGCATACGCGTTTTCCGCCTCGCGGTATTTTTCAAGCGCGAGCTTCGCATGGCCCAACGCGCGCCAAGCCACGCCGTCGCCTTGCAGCGCGGGATCGGTGAGCGCTTCGGTGAAGGATCTGTGAGCCGACTCGGCATCGCAGGTTTCGAGCTGCACATGTCCGAGAAACAACAGCGCTTTGCGCTGCGATTTCGCAGCTTCGCTCAAGCGCTGATCGGCTTCGAAATCGCTGATTTTTCCGGTTCGAAATTCGACGAGCGAACTGTTGTAAATCGATTCGGCATGCTGCGGGTCGAGTTCGAGCGCTTCCTTCCACGCCGCTTGGGCTTGAGCCGGCTGGCCCAAATCCGACATGGACACCGCGCGGTTGTTCAGGCCCGATGCGCGCGACTCGGCAATCTCCGGCGCAAGACGCAGCAGCGGCGAGCCCAGAATCGCTGCGTGCGCGCCGGCCAGCGCATGACGAACATCCTTGAGCGTCTGCGGACGTTCGGCGGGATTTTTCGCGAGGCATTTCAGCGCCAGCTCGGCGAGCGGGGCGGGGAGCGCTTCGCAAAACGTGCGCGGGTCCGGCGGACGGCTGGAAAGATGGCGCGCGATGATAATCTGCGCCGGTTCGCCCTTTCCAGATTCATCAAACGGACGGCGTCCGCAGCACATTTCGTAAAGCGTAATTCCGAGCGCGTAGATGTCCGCGCGCGCATCGACGTGCCGGGCCTGGCCCCACTGTTCGGGCGCGCCGTATTGCGGCGTGCCAAGGCTCAAACCCGTGCGCGTCAATTCGGCGGACAACGCCTGTATCTCGGCGATGCCGCCGTCGCCGCCGCTGCTTTCAATGTCGTCAAGACCGGCGACTTTGACGAGCCCGAAATCGGTGATGCACAGGCGTCCGTCCTCGCTCATCAGCATGTTGCCGGGCTTGATGTCGCGATGGACCACGCCGCGCTCATGCGCGTAGCCGAGGCCGTCGCAGGCTTGCACGGCCAAATCGATGACCGTGGCCCATTGGCCCGGTCCCACGCGGCCTTGCTTCAACCAGTCCTTAAGACTTCCGCCCGCAAGATAATCGACGAAGACGCGCGGCAGTCCGCCGAGTTCGCGGACGTACCAGCATTGAACCAGATTCGGATGCAATCCGAGATCGACCCAAATTTGAGCCTCGCGCAGAAAACGCGCTTTGGCCGCGGGGTCTTTGACCAGCGCGGGCAGCGGCGTTTTCACCGCCATGTCGATGTTCCACTCGCGGTGATGAACCTTGTATACGACGCCCATTCCGCCCTGGCCGGCGATGGCCGTGACATCGTATTTTCCCTCTATTGTGTCGCCCACTCTCCAGACGGATTTGTCGAGCGCCACATCGATTTCGGCGCGGACGGGGGCGGGTGCTTTTTGCCCGGGGGCAAGGGAAGGTTGAAAATCGTCGAATTTTCGGAGCTGACCAGGCCTAATCCGATGCAAGGCGGAGGGCGAAACCGCTCCGCGAGGCGCATTGCCCAATCCGCCGGTCAGCGTTCTGTCCGGCATTTCGCCGGTCGCGGTATGTAAAGAAGCCTGTGCACCGCCGGTTACGAGAATTCCGCCCGTCATCGTGTGCGCCGCGCTGTCCATTGTGGGCGCGCCAATGAACGTGTTTTGCCCCGGGACAACGATTCCGCCGGACATCGTATTCTCGGGAGAAATCGAGGGCGCTTCGGGTGCGGTTTCCGGCGTTTCAGGCGTAGGGAGATTAGGGGGAACAGGCTGCGCCGGCGCAGGGGCTGGAGCCTGTGCACCTGCGGGAGTTGCGCCAGCGGGCGAATCCTCGAAGCGCTTGCGCGCCGTGATACTGCGCTTGGGTTCTGGGTCGGGCGGGGAAGACACGTCGAAGAGCCTCACGAATAGAAGTGCTGCTATTTTATCGGTTGCTGTTCGAACATCATATCATTCTTCGTTTCAGATTGCCGTTCTGAGTCGTCACACGCCGATGTTCGCTTGCTTAAACGCATCTGTCAATGCCACCCGAAACACGGCGGCATCCGGGTAGCGCAGACGCTGCAGCGTTTCGCGCATCTCAACTTCATCCAGCGGCACTTCCACTTCCAGCAGCGCTTTGTCAATCACCGATGCAATCTGGTGCGGCAGTTGGGGGACGAGGGTGCGAATCGGCGGGATGGGATTGTTGCCGATGACGCGCATGAAATCCGACAGTTGCGGCGAGACGCTGCGCTTGTGGCATTGGACCAGGGTTTCCTGCATGCCTGGCCGCGCGCACTGGCCCGAAAGCATTTCGAAAAAGACCGCGGCGATTGAAAAAACGTCCGTGGCCGGATGCAGATAACGATAATGCGTGAGCTGTTCGCGCGGCCAATAGGTCGGTGTGCCGCAGACTCCGGCGATCGTCATGTCGGTCATGCCGGCGGACTCGAAACTTTTGGCGATTCCGAAATCGGCGATCTTTGGAGTCCAGCCGAACGCGTCGCGCCTGAGCAGAATGTTCTCCGGCTTCAAATCGCGGTGCACGATTCCCGACATCATCTTCGGTCCCGCGGCGCGCGTTTCAATCTTGGCATTATGCGCGGCGGCGAGTCCGGAGAGCACATCCAGCATCAGCGGCACGGCTTGCTTCAACGAGAGCTGGCCACCCATCTGAAAGATGTAGTCCTTGAGGCTCAGGCCATCCACGAATTCCAGCACGCAATAGTATGCGCCTTTCACGCGCCCGTGATCGAGCACTTCGACGATATTCGGATGGCGAAGCTTGCTGGTCAGCTCGATTTCACGGTGGAAAATGCGGTAGTTCTCAAAGCTTACCGGCACATTTGGAAGCAGCGATTTGATCGCCACGATCACGCCGTCGGATTGCCGGACCGCCTTGTAGACCACGCCCATTCCGCCGCTGCCGAGCAAATCGATGACTTTATATCCGGGATAGTTAAGGCTCTCGTATTGGCTTAAATCCATGCCCGCCGAGGCCGGAAATTTTGGCCCCGGTCCCGACGAAACTGGGCTGGGCGAAATAGCCTTTCGCACCATGCGTTCTTTCGCCTTGAACGCGTGGTTGGCCCGGCACTCATGGCAGACATATTCCGCGCCCGCGATGCGCCCGCGCGTGCCGGCTTCGTCGGTCACGTCCCGGCCGCAGTGCGCACAGCGCAATTCTTCCCCGGCCGCCAGCGGAATGGCCGAAGGAGTATCCTCCAAATCAGATCGCTCCAGAATGGTGTGGTCCGAATCGGCGCCTGGGGGCGGCGATTCCATTATCGTCTGATCACAATCGGCTCGCTTTACTTTTGCCGGCGAAAGCGGCGCTTGATCGGTCTCATCGCGAACGGTGTCCGCTTTCGTGTCGTAATTTATTTCAGGCGCCGCCGTTGCGAGACGCGCTGCCGGCGCTGAAATCGGGATGGTCTGTCTTTTAAATTCAGCCTCGGAGCGCGGTACAGCGCCGGATGGCGGTACCTCAAATACGTGAAGTGCGCCGGCCGGGCCAGCAGGAGCTGACGGCGCGTTGGCACTGTCCACGCGAACTTTCAAACGTGTGTCGCCGACGACGATTTCGGCATTCTGGATCGTGACCGACAATGTGCCGTTGAGAGCCTGTTTTACTTGCGGATCCGGCTTGCGCCCGCCGTACCGAATGCCGTTGACAAACGTGCCATTCTTACTGCCGAGATCGGTGACCCGGCAGTTAGGCGGAGAAATTTCGAGGACAAAATGCTGGCGCGAAAGATAGGGATCGTTGGGCAGCGAAATCTTCGAATCCTTCGCTCGTCCAACGATAAACAGATCGGCCTGGTCGATGCTGAAGACGAGGCCCCGCGCCGGCCCGGCTGTCACTTCGATGTTCACTTTCATACGGAAGACGCCCTCGCACGCACGATACCTCGCTTATAAGATAGTTTGCAACGGGGCGGTCAATACAGGAAATTGGCAGAATATATATGGCCGGTAGCTGCTTCGGAACTTCGCATGAAGACATTTGGCAGATCGGATGCGAATGATTTTCGAACGACGCCGCGGGAAAATCCAATTTTTTGGGGTGCTCGGTAGGGATTTAAGATTCACAAAAGTCTTCTTCATCGGACGTTAAAAACAGGCGTTTAGATCGCTTGAACGTTGCGGATTGAAATGTGTCTGTTAACCGACTCCGAATCCGAACGAAATTCGAGCGAGCCACAATGGACACCACACCCAAGAACATTTCGATTCGCTGCGACCTTCACCCGCCCTTGTCGGCGATCATGTTTTGCGACGCGTGCAGGGCGTTTCTGTGCCGTATTTGCATGGAAGTTCGTCCGGGTGGGTTTTCAATCCGCCCTGTATTGATTTTCCTCTATTTATATATTCATCGATAACAAGAACTCAATGTTGCTCTTCGTCTTCTTCATCTTCTCGATGAGGAATTCGATGCTTTCGACCACGTTGACATCGTGGCTGCGATAGTTGAGACGGGTTGCGAGCAAATATTTACCCAACCGGCGAGTGCCGTCCGGGTGTAGCCAATATTTCATCGAAAACAGCCGCATCTATGTTTAAGCGCCGAGTCGGATCAAATTGAATAGATGCAACAGGGACAACGCCGACGAAAGTTACTGCCATATTGCTCAGATGATCCCACACTTCGTTCAACTGCGACTCGGTTATAGCAGGCAACTCATAAACACGATATTCATTCGGATAATCGTCCAAGTTGTCATCGAACTTGCAGTCGAAGAGATACTGCCTGCCTTCACATGCTGTAATGAACATTCGCGGCACGTCCCAGAATCCTCTGTAAATGATGTTCAACCGTTTCATAAATACTCCTTTGTCCAATTGGACCACTACTGTATTCGTTTGTCCTTTGGCACAGGATTCGGAAGCAGGTCTGAAAAAATGGATTGGTTGGAACCTTCGCGTACATCAACATGTCGATCATTCATTCGACCGCTTCGAGTCAACTCCGGTTTTAGTGTAACTGACCCGCCGCTTGCTAAAATCGCTCCAACCGTCGTGAACCGAATGCTGCCGTGCGGAACAAAGGCTGCCGCATCTTCCAAATTCTCGCCCACTGCTCCTGAAAATGTTGTTCCTGGGGGAGGAACTTCAGTCGCTCCGCCCCGAACGACGATGATCAGGTTGTTTAATTCTTTGATCGACAATCAGTACCGCCTGATAGATTCGGTCCGTTATTATTCGACCACTTCAACACGTCCTCACGTCGTTCGCGCGCATTTTCATCCACTCACGCGCGAATGTCAACACTTCTCATCGAGTCATTTATATATTCATCGACAACAAGAACTCAATGTTGCTCTTCGTCTTCTTCATCTTCTCAATGAGGAATTCGATGCTTTCGACCACGTTGAGATCCTGAATGTATTTGCGCAGCAGCCACATGCGCTGCAGTTCGTCCTTGTGCACCAGCAGTTCTTCTTTGCGCGTGCCGCTCAAGTTGACGTCCAGCGTCGGGAACAAGCGGCGGTTCATCAGGCGGCGGTCGAGATGCGCTTCCATGTTGCCCGTGCCTTTGAATTCTTCGTAGATGACTTCGTCCATCTTCGAGCCGGTGTCCACGAGCGCCGTGGCGATGATGGTCAAGCTGCCGCCATGTTCGATGTTGCGCGCCGCGCCGAAGAATTTCTTCGGCTTCTGGAGCGCTGTCGCATCGACGCCGCCGGTCAGGATCTTGCCGGAGTGCGGGACTTCGGTGTTGTACGCGCGGCCGAGGCGCGTGATCGAATCGAGCAGGATCACCACGTCCTTGCCGTATTCGACGAGCCGCTTGGCGCGTTCGATCACCATTTCGGCGACCTGGCAGTGGCGCGCGGCCGGTTCGTCGAACGTGCTGGCGATGACTTCGCCCTTCACGCTGCGTTCCATGTCGGTGACTTCTTCGGGCCGTTCGTCGATGAGCAGCACGATCAGCACGGCTTCGGGCGTGTTCTTGGCGATCGCGTGCGCGATCTGCTGGAGGATCACCGTCTTGCCGGCTTTCGGGGGCGCGACGATCAATCCGCGCTGGCCGCGGCCAATGGGCGCGACAAGATCGAGGATGCGCATGGAAATATCTTCCGGCCCGGTTTCGAGCAGGAAGCGCTGATTCGGGAAGATCGGCGTGAGATCGTCGAACGGAATCTTTTCGTTGACCTTCTCCGGCTCTTCGCCATTGATCGCCTTGATTTGCAGCAATGCGAAGTAGCGTTCGTTTTCTTTCGGCGGGCGAATCTGGCCGGTGACGACGTGGCCGGTGCGTAGATTGAAGCGGCGAATCTGGCTCGGCGAAATGTAGATGTCGTCGGGGCAGGGGAGGTAGTCGTAATCGGGCGAGCGCAGGAAGCCGAAGCCGTCGGGCAGAATTTCAAGCACGCCTTCGCCCATCAGCGCGACGTTCTGGCTCACTTTTTCTTTGATGATGCGGAAGATCAAATCGTGCTTGAGCAGCGCGGAGTAACCTTCGATATTGAGACTTTTGGCCATGAGGTGCAGGTCGGTGATGGACATGCGCTTCATGTCGGTGACGTAGGCGATCTGCTGCGCGGGCCGCGCGGGGACTGCCCCGGCTCCAGCAACAGGTGCGGCTCCGGCGGCAGGCGGCGCGACTGCGGCGACGGCTCCTGCGGCTGGATGATCCGGAGCGGCGGCCGCGCTCGTCGCCGGCGCAGCTCCGGCCGGCGTCGGGTCGCTGTCGGCGGGAAACCCGGATTCCGGTGCGGGCTGAGAATGGGTCATCGGCGCCGTATAGGTGGATTGCTCGCTGGACGCGTGTCCTTTGGGCTGTTGCTCTGAAGGTGGGCTTTTCCGGGGTCGGCCCTTGCGAGGTGCGGCGTGGGTTTCTGCGTTGTCTGACATGGTCTGCTCCTGAATCCAAAATGTGCCGTCTTAGGCAATGGACAATGATGTTCGGCTATTAAAAACTGCGTTTACACATTCCTTTCCCAAAAGAGCGAAAAAGGGATTTAAAGCAACTGCGCTACGGAGTCCAAAGACGCATCAACCGGCCGGCTTCCTGCTCCAAATTTTCCAGCGTTCCGACATTCTCGATGAGCGCGTCGGCCCTGCTCCTCTTTTCTCCGTCGCGCTGCAACATATTCTCGCGGCGCACAATTTCGCCGGGCGGCCACCTGCGTTTTGCCGCCCATGTTTCGCGCCGTTCGAGCGGTGCCGCGACATACACGATTCGGTCGCACAAATCCTCGCGCCCGGATTCGAAGAGCGCTGGCGCATCGAGCAACAGCGCTGGCGCATCCGATTTTCGAAAAGCCTCGATCGCTTCCACGATTGCGGCCCCCGTGCGCGGAAAAATGATCCCGCTCGTCAGGCGCTTCAATTGCTCCGCGTCGCCGAACACAATCTTTCCCAGCGCCTTTCGATCCACTTCGCCATTAGCATTCAACACACTTGGCCCAAACATGGCCCCAACTTCCGCGATGACCTCCGGACGACCGTAAATCTGATGCACCGATTTGTCCGCGTCGTACACCCGTGCGCCCTGTTTTCGAAAAGCCTCCGACACCGCGCTCTTTCCGGCGCACACCTGGCCGACGAGACCGATCACGACTTTTTTGTTCAGCATGTGCGTGGCCATTTTTGCAACGCATGAGGTCGCTTTTCCATCATCCCGGAGGGATTCAAAGCAATTAGCCGGTGGTTGAGGCCGTACCCGACCGACACCACCGGTTTCGATTGGGAAAGGGCCTGAACCCCGGAAGGGGTTCCAGCAAAGAATCCTCGGCAATCGAAAAACATCTGTGTTCCCTCAAACATTGCTGGCACCCTTTCAGGGTGCGCAACCCGTTATTGCGCAAATTCCGGTGGTGTCGGCCACGAGCGGCCTCAACCACCGGCTAATTGCTGAAATCCCCTCGGGATAACCGCATCAACATTCAAACCTGTTGAAATTTTTCTACCGCATCCTGAAACTCATTTATTTCGCCGTCAACCAACTGTCCCCAACCCCCACTTCAACCAGCAGCGGCACATTCATTTTCAACGCGCCTTCCATCATCGATTTAACGAGAATCTCGAGCGCAACTACCTCGTCTGGCGGCGTTTCAAAGAGCAATTCGTCATGAATCTGCAACAATAGCTTCGCTTTGTTCCCATTCTTGCACAATGCGGCGTGAATCTCGATCATGGCCTTCTTGATCAGGTCCGCGGCGGAGCCTTGGAAAACGGTGTTCACCGCCAGTCGTTCGCCGAGCATCTTTGCGCCACGGTCAGACGCTTTCAGTTGGGGAATGAAACGCCGCCGTCCAAGAACTGTCGTTACGAATCCTCTTTCTTTTGCGCCAGCGATGATGTCATCGATACATTTCCGCACGCCTGGATGCCGTTCGAAATAGGCGTCGATGATCGTCTGCGCCTGGCGTCGGCCAATGCCCAGCACCTTCGCGAGGCCGAACGCGGATTGTCCGTAGAGAATTCCGAAATTCACCGCCTTCGCTTGCGAGCGCTGTTCGCGCGTAACCTCTCCTTCGGGGACGTTGTTCAGCGTTGCGGCGACGGCGGTGTGGATGTCTACACCTTTCGCGAACGCTTCCATTAAATTCTTGTCCTGGCAATAATGCGCGAGGATGCGTAACTCGATCTGCGAGTAATCGGCGCTGAGGATCTTCCAGCCGTCGAAGCCCGGTTTGAACGCGGCGCGGATCGAGCGGCCGAGTTCGCTGCGAATTGGAATATTCTGCAGGTTCGGGTCGTTGGAACTTAAGCGCCCGGTCTCCGCGCCCGTTTGATGAAAGGTGGTGTGGATGCGGCCCGTCGAGTGCAGAATCATCTGCGGCAGCGCATCGACATAGGTGTTCTTGAGTTTCAGCGTGCCGCGGTAGTCGACTATTTTTTGGGGCAGTTCGTGTTCTTTGGCGAGTTCGAGCAGCACTTCTTCGGAAGTCGATGCCTGACCGGTGGCCGTCGTCTCTTTCGAGACGAGGCCGAGCTTTTCGAACAAGATCGCGCCGAGTTGCTTCGGACTGCTGATGTTGAATTTCTCGCCAGCAAGTTCGTAAATCTTCGATTCCTGTTCAGCGAGCTGGATTTCGAGTTTTCCGGACATCGCGCGCAGGAATTCGGCATCAACGCGGATGCCAACCCATTCCATGTCGGCAAGCACGCTGATGAGCGGAATTTCAATCTCGCGCAGCAGCGGTTCAATCCCTGCGTCGCGGATTTTTGGGGCGAGACATTCCGCCAGACGCCACGCAAAATCGGCGGAGAGGCACGCTTGCCGCCCAAGCTCTTCGCCGCCGAGCATGTCGTCTTCGAGCGGTTTCTTTTTCTTCGTCGCTGCTGTTGAGCGTTCGTCGCGCAAGCCCAGATGATCGAGGGTTAGCTCGTCGATCGTTAATTTCGACGCGGCGGGTTCGAGCAGCCAGCCGGCGATCAGCGTGTCAAATTCGACGCCGTTCAACGCGATGCCATGATTGCGGAAGACCTGAATTTCGTGCTTGATGTCATGCCCGATTTTTTTAACGGACGCATCTTCCAGCCGTGATCGGAGGGCGGCGAGAACTGATTTTTCGTCCAAGGTGGCGCAACCCATCGGACCGCGAATCGGCAGGTAATGCGCTTCGCCGTCTTTCCAACAAAACGCAAGGCCCACAATTTCGGACGCGCGCGGGCTGACGCTGGTGGTTTCCACGCTGATCGAAAAACGCCGCTGCTTGGAAAACTCCGCGATGAACGGGCCGAGTTTGTCGCCGGTATCGATGCACGTGTATTTCATCTCCGGCGCGGCGGGTCCGGTCGGCGGAAGTTTCGCAGCTTCCTCAGCCGCGGCCGATTCGAATTTCGCGAGATGTTCCTGATCGAGGTCGCGCAGGAACGTTTTGAAGTCGAGCCGCTTCAATAAAGGAGCGAGCCGCGCGACTTCCGGCGGATTCAGACGCATCGCCGCGAGGTCGAACGTCAGCGGCACTTCGAGATCGAGGCGCGCCAGTTCACGGCACGCGCGGGCGCGGTCGGCTTGCGCGAAGAGATACGCTTCGACCACTTTGACGCCCTTCGGCGGCTTGATGGCTTTGCGCTCTTCTTTGTTTTCCTTGAACGATTCGGCTTCGTGCGCGGCGGCGAATTCAAGGATCTCTTTTGCGCGGTCTGAAAATTTAGTGCGGTAAAATTCGAGCGCGGCGTCCATCGTGCCGTGCTCCTGTAGCAGTTTGATCGCTGTCTGCCCGCCGACGCCGGCCACACCGGGAATATTGTCCACCGCGTCGCCTTGAAAGCCGAGCCAATCGACGATCTGCGAAGGCTTGACGCTTTTTACGGCGAAGACGGTGTCTTCGTCAAATTCAATGTCTTTGAGGGGATCGTAGATTTTGATGCCGGGTTGAACGACCTGCATCAGGTCTTTGTCGCCGGTGACGATCACGGTGTGAATGCCGCGCGCGTGCGCGAGCATGGCGAGCGTGCCGATCACGTCGTCGGCTTCGAAGCCTTCGATCTGGAACGACGGAATGCCGTAACCGGCGCAGAGTTCGAACGCGATGTCGATCTGCGGGCGCAGGTCGTCGGGCATGGCGTCGCGGTGGCTTTTGTATCCGGAGAACGCCGGGCCGAGCTTCGCGGCAAATTCATCGTAGCGCGCTTCGCGGTTGACCGCGCCGTGCGGGTCGAAGACGGCGGCCATGAAATCGGGTTTGAAGCGGTTGCGCAACTTGCGTATTTCCATGCCAAAACCGAAGACGGCGTTGGTCGGCGTCTTGCGGTCGGCCGCCATCATGCTGCCCGGCCGGATGGCATGGTACGAGCGGTACAGCAGCGCGTGACCGTCGATGAGGTAGAGAGTTTGAGGCTTGTCAGCCATTCGCGATGTGCCGGAATTTCAGAGGAAAGAGTAAGTGTGTACGCGAGCCAGGAACGCTCAAAAACCTTGAAATGGAAAGAAAAAATCGGGATGGCTTGGTGCTTCTCGACCGGATTCACCCGCGCGCTCATTATGGGCAGGACGCGCTGGCTATTCCGTAGGTGCGCATTATTTAACCGAATTCCCTTCCGGCGTCAAGTCTTTTTGCACACTTCTTAAAACTTGCACTTGGTGCTGTCCGCGCTTCTACTTTGCGTCGGACAGTATCTGTTTTTCAACAATCTGCTTCGCTTGCAACCGATATCCGTCGCTCAGCGGATGGCTGGTATCCGCATACATTTCGCTGGGGAGAATGGGCGCGGCGAAGCATTCTATTTTTTGCGCGCGGAGCGCCGTGTCAATGTCGGCGCGATTCTTTGCACATGCCAGGCGGCTGGGTTCCGTCATCATGTGTTCGTTCAGCGGAACGATGACGACGGCGATGCGGTTGCCGCGTGCCTTCAGAATCTCTATGGCCCGCTGAAACGCGCGCCACTGCAGGGATGTCTCCAGCGGCACGAACGCAAAGTCCTGCTTTTGAGCGCCGTGCGTTGTCCACGGAACGGGATCGTGGCGCAGCGTGTCCGCGTCCTTCGGCAGCTCCAACGTCACTGCGGAGAGCGGCGAAGCATAAGGGTGTTCCAGCGTCCACCCGGGTATGTCGCTCTTGTCGAAGTAGACCGTTTGCAAATGCCCGGTCCAGCCATTGAACGCAAAATTTCGATCGACGACGTTGCCCAGCCGCGCCGCGACATTTTCTTTATAGCATGGAATCCACGGCGAGAATTGCGGGACGAGTTTGGCGTGATTGAAGCGAAATTCTTCGGCGGTTTGCAGATCGCGCTGCGGCGAACTCATCCAGAGCGGATTGCAAAACAGGATCGCGTTTTTGTTCGCTACCGCGGCGGCGTAATATTCAATCAATCCCGCCAGCGCCACCGGGTGCGCGCCGTCCAGGCCGAGATTCGCAACACGTTCGCGTCCGGCCAGTTCATTCAAATAATGCGAAAGCGTTTGATCGCGTTTGACATATTGGCCCCATACGACCGAATCGCCGATCAACATCGTGTCGCACCGTTCGGCGGCCATTTTCGCGGCGCGTTCATACAGCCAGTAGTCGTTGCTCAAATCGTAATTCATGCGGAAATCGGCTGCGGGTTCGAGCTTCTCCAATCGCGGCCAGAGCCATGGTGTCAACACTACGAACACGATCGCGAACGCCAGCACCCAGCCCCATTGCCGCAGCGGAAGCCTGAACGCATTTGAGCCATAGGCGGTGAATATGTCCGGCTGATCGTCGGGCGCTGGCGCTGGATTGGGATTCATGCGGCGGCCCTTAGAATTGAAAGTAAATGAATGCCTTGGTGCTCGGTTGAGCGACAACGAAAAGGTATGCGACCATCAGCATCGCCACGCCCACATTGAACGCGGGCTTTTCGAGCAGCCATTTCGTGCGGCTCCGGCCGGAATAAAAAAGTTGATACGCCCAAACCGCCGCAATCAAACTCAGCATCAGGATGGGGCACTGCGGGTCGGCGTAACCCGACGTAAAAATCCGGCTGATCACCAGCCAGGCATCCCCGACGCTCGGCGCGCGGAAGAAAACCCACGCCAGGCAAACGAAGAGGAAGACGGCGATTTGCTTCACGAATTTCGGGATGTTGTTTTTATAGAATTCGCTGCGTTCCAGTTCCCACGTCGCCACGCGGCCCAGCGCATGGAGCACGCCCCAAATCACGAACGTCCACGCGGCGCCGTGCCACAGGCCGGAGATGGCCATGGTCAAAAAAATGTTGCGGTACGTCGCGAATGTTCCATTGCGGCTGCCGCCCAGCGGGACATACACGTAATCCTTGAACCACGTCGACAGGCTGATGTGCCAGCGATTCCAGAAATCTCCCAGCCCCGTCGCGACATACGGATTGTTGAAATTCAGCATCAAGTGAAAGCCCATGGTGCGCGCAATGCCGCGGGCCATGTCCGTGTAACCGCTGAAGTCGAAATAGATCTGCCAGGCGAATGCGAACGTCGCCATGATCAGCGCGGGGGAGCGGAATTGCCCCGGCGCGGCGTAGACTTTATCGACGTAAATGGCGAGATAATCGGCGAGCGCCACCTTCTTGAAGAAACCCACGAGGAACAGCGACAACCCGTCGCCGAGATCCGACTCCGTTATTTGCGGCGTGCCTTGAAGCTGCGGCAGCAGATTCTTTGCGCGCTCGATCGGCCCCGCCACAAGCTGCGGAAAAAATGAAACGAAGGTGAGGAAGCGCACGAAGCTGCGTTCGGTTTGAATAGTGCCCTTGTATGCGTCAATCGTGTAGCTCATCGACTGGAACGTGTGGAACGATATGCCGATTGGCAGAACGACCTTGGCGAACAGATCTTCGCGCGCCACGCCAAAAAGCGTCAGCATCGCGTTGGGATAAGCAACGGGATCGGGGAATCGAAGCGCGGTGCCGAGATGTTCGAGAATCCAATTGGCGTTCTCGGTCATGAACCCCGAATACTTGAAAAATCCCAGGAATCCAAAGTTGCTGACGAGGCTGATGACGAGCCACAGTTTGCGCGTGCGCTGAATCTTGCTGCGATCCATGAGCAGGACCATGGCGTAATCGATGGCCGACGTACCGAACAGCAAGCCCAGATAATACGGATTCCACCAGCCGTAAAAAACATACGAGGCGAGCATCAGCCATAGGTTCATCAAGCCGTTGCGTGTGCGCACGAGCAGATAGACCGGATAAACGATCAGAAAGAAGATCAGGAATATCCATGTGTGAAAAAGCACAGGGCACCGTCCGCGGGTTCGGATTTTCGCGCGAAATGAAAGTAAGAAGGGGGCGAGTCTAACGAGTGTGCGGAATTAAGACAAGGAGACAGGGAGAAAAAATAATTCGGTAGCCTAAATAAGCTATTGCTCCATGTCTCCCTGTCTGCTGTTTACGGCTGTTTCTCTTCGCCCAAGAAATTCTCCCGGATCGTAAAGCCGCGTTTCTCGATTTCTTCCTTGGCGCGTGTCGTGATGTGGCCGGAGACGATGAATTCGCGTGCAGCCAGTTGATTCGCTTGCGCGGCTGGAGTGCTTTTGTCGAAAATTTTCGCGCACTCCGCCGACCAGTAAACGATGTCGGACGGCAACAAAATCAATTGCCGCCCATCGGTCGAAGTGGCGCTCAACACGGGGCCGGATGAGCTGACGAATTGAATTTGGACGACGGTTTTATTGTATTTCGCCAGCATGTCGGCGCATTGCATCTGCCAGATTCCTTCCACCGGATGCGGCTCGATACAAGCGTGCAGGAATGCGAGTTTGTCGGTCAGCGCGTCAAGCGTTACCAAGTCGGCGATCATTTCAGTTTTCTGCTTCGGCGTCAGGCCGGCGTATTCCAGAAACAGCTCGCGTTCGGATGACGGCACATCCATTTTCTTTAGAATCTTATCGTTGTAACGATACAGTTCCAGCGGCGAAAGCGCGGCGAGTTTGTCGGCCATTTTTTCGCGGTATTTGCCGGCTGAGATGGCCACGCCGATCGGCGTACTGAACGGGATCACAAGCGTCGACACGGAGATTCCGACATCGACAAGGGTGCTGCCCGGCGCGCGCGATTTGGCCAGCGCTTCGAGATAGTCCTGCACCGCCGGGTTGGTGGAGTACACGTCAAGTCCCAGCTTGACGGCCTGCTTGCGCTTTTCTTCGCCGGTGAAAAACGAATCCTTCGGCTGGTTGCGCTTTTTCAGCCGGATGAAATCGAAGACCGCCCGGCTGGTGTCTTCGACGCCCGACGCGAAAGCCTTCGCCGATTTGACCGGGGTGACCACCGTTTTCGCGGCGGCTTTGGCGGTGGCGCTCAAATCGGATTTGGCGGCTTTTCCAAACTCATCCGCCCCTTTTATTTCGGGCGCGTTGGACAAGACTTCGGTTTCGAATGTCCGGACGAGCAGCAATTCCAGCGAATCGACATCGAATGTCCCGAACGTGCCGGCGTCGAGGTGGAATCGATAGTAGAAATCGGTGATTGACACATCTTCCGAAATCTTGAAGTTCTTGCTTTCCAGACGCGCCGCGGGCACGACATCCTTTGTGTCGGTCAGCGGCGGCAACTCGTAGGACACCGGCGCCGCGGTCTTTGGCTCTTCGGCGCGCGCGCTGCCAGCCGGTGTCAGGCCGGTGAAAAGCAACGCCAACAATAATGCACCGACACATTTTTGGGCAGACTGTCCCGCTGAATTGAATGCCATCGTAAACCTCGCAATCGGTCGAGTGTTCAAATTCGACTGAAGTATTGAAAATTTATTGTATTCTAATGCGTGTCCATATTGGACGCCAGCAACATCGGAATTTACAATTAATGTCGGCTTTTTTTCGAGAATGCACGAACGATCCGCAACAATTTCGGGATTGCAATAATAAATTTATTGAATGCGCCAAACGATATCGTAGACTTTTGCGGTCACTGTTCTCATCCACTCATTGGGTTAAAGCCTATGCGCGACCGCGCTGAAGAGCGCGCCGCGCCATGGCCCATTTAAACAAATGCTTACACCTGTGCAAAAGTACAAAGCGGACGCAGCGAAAGTCAACGTCTACCCATCGTCGGAGGAAATGGCAATCGCCGCAGCCGCGGACGCGCAGAAATTCCTGCGGGCGGCCATTTCGGTCAAGGGCCATGCGGCGGTTATTTTGGCCACGGGAAATTCACAACTTCAGTTTCTCGAGAAGTTGACCGCGTCGAACGGAATAGATTGGAGCCTTGTAACATTCTTCCACATGGACGAGTATCTGGGCGTTGCAGCGGATCACCCGGCGAGTTTCCGGCGCTACTTAAAGGAGCACGTCGAAAACAAAATAAAGCCGCTCGCGTTTCACTATCTCCAGGGTGACGCGCTTGAGCCTATTGCCGAATGCAAGCGTTACGAGGCGCTGCTGACCGCGACCGAAATCGATCTGTGCTGCATGGGCATCGGCGAGAACGGGCATCTTGCATTCAACGATCCGCCGGTTGCAAATTTCAAGGACGAAGAGTGCGTCAAAATTGTGAAGCTCGATGATGCCTGCCGCAGGCAGCAGGTGGGGGAAGGGCATTTTCCCTCGATCGACGCCATGCCTCAATACGCCATGACGCTGACGATTCCACAATTATTGAACGCGGATCGGATTCAATGCGTGGCGCCGGAAAAGCGCAAAGCCGAAGCGGTCAAGGCGGCGCTGAACGATGACATCTCGACGGCATGTCCCGCGTCGATTCTTCGCAAGCATCGAAAAGTGACAATTTATTTGGATGCGGATTCGGCGAGTTTGGTGGATTTCAGCGAGATGTGCGTGCAGTCGGAATCGCGTTTACAGCCCGCAGTAGGATCCACAAAGGAACAGCCGCCGCAGAGCCAATCATAGGGGCAGCCAAATAAATCCAAAGCGAATCGAGATGGCCCGACACCAGCGCGGGTGCGAGTGATCGAGCGGGATTCATGGACGCCCCGCAAATCGGCCCTGCGAACATGGCTTCGAGTCCGATCACGCCGCCGATGGCGACGCCCGCCAGCGCCCCCAGTTCTTTTGGGCCGGTTGAGACGCACAAAATCACCAGCATTAAAATACCGGTCAGCACGACCTCCAGGATAAACGATTGCGCCGCCGAACCGGCGGGCAGTGTCGCGCCGAGAAAGGCCTCGTTGCCGAAGAGCAGCCGCATCAGCGCGCTGGCGGCGAGCGCGCCGCAGATCTGGCTGGCCATATAGAATGGAACTTCTCGAATCGAGAATTGGCGCGCGAGACCCAGACCCAGCGTCACGGCCGGATTCAAATGTGCGCCGGAGATGCTTCCGAACGCGTAGATGGCCGCCATCACGACCAATCCGAACGTCAGCGCGATGCCGGGATGCGTGACAGCTCCGTGCGAAACGTGATTAACCACAATGGCGCCAGTGCCTGCGAAGACCAATATGAACGTGCCCAGGGCTTCGGCAAGATATCTCTTCACTTGGCGCGCTTCTCCTTCAGCCACGCGACGATCGTTGCTTCGATCTGGTCGCGAACGCTGCGAAATTTCGCCAGGCGTTCCTCGCGAGAGCCTGTGCAGGCCGCGGGATCTTCGAAGGGCCAGAACAGGCGCTCGAAAACGCCAGGCCAGACCGCGGGGCATTTGTTGTCGGCGTCGTGGCACACGATCACGAGCGTGTGCATGAACACGTGGCCGAGGTATTCGGTAAGATTCTTCGAACGATAGCCGCTCATGTCGATGCCTTTTTCAGCCATGACTTCGACCGTTAGCGGGTTAAGGCCTTTCGGCTCGGTCCCCGCGCTGTAAGCGTTGAACAGGTCGCTTCCATGCTTTCGGAAAAAGGCTTCCGCCATTTGACTCCGGGCTGAATTCCCAGTGCAGAGGACCAGTAAATTGGGTTTTGACACGAGTCGCTCCTTTGAATCGAAAGATGCGCGCTTCAATACGCCCATCCATATATATGTAAAGGCGAATATAATCAATGAAAAAATCAGCGGCAGCGGACCGCTTTCGATTTGAGGCGGGAGAGTTTCCGGACATCGGCATCCAGCCGCGTGTCGAGCGGCGCGCAAAGGCTCAGGGATTCGAGCAGCTTTTTATGCAGCGGATTGCCGGCGCAGCGGAGCGAATAATAAATCCACAGGCCTTCTTTGTGTGCGTCGACGAGGCCGGTCTTCTTCAAATAAGCCAGGTGTCTGGACACCTTCGGTTGCGGGACGTCCAGCACATCGACAATGTCGCACACACACAACTCCCCGCCGCGCAGCATGTGCAGAATCCGCAGCCGCGTGGGATCGGAGCAGGCTTTGAAGAGCACGTGGGCGGGGCTGGAGGCGGTTGGTTTTGTCATGGCCATGCCGGTTGTTTTAACGCGTTTCAGAAAACTTCGCGTGGATAAATTGGAAAATCGGCCGCGCCGTCCCTGCCTTATTTAAGATCCAAAACCACTCGCCCGATTTTGCCTGTGAATTTAAACGTCCCGTCATAGTCGCCCACGGGCGCGCCGATACCATGCCCGACACTCAGCGGATTTGTCGGCGTGCGATTCAATAGACCGGGAGCTTTTCCGTCGGCTACTTTTTTTCCGTCGGCGGTCAGCGTCAGGGTGCCATCCTTTTCGAGCGTGGCTTCAAGCGTCATTGCTTTCATCTCGACAGCTTCGTTTGCGGCGATGAAGGAAATCTTGCCGCCGCGCCGGATGGCGAAACAGGGTTTCGAGTCCTTTATATAGAGCGTGAAACCCTCAGTGGTTCCGCCTTGTGCGACGATGACGCCGTCTTTGGCCATTTCAGTGATTTCAGCGCGGACATGAAATGCGCGCGCGCCAATGGCCGGGGCGTTTTCATCGCTCAGTTCGTCACCCTGATTCAGCTCAAATCCTTTCGCTCCATATTGAGGCGACGACAGCCATGGCAGCACTTTCGCGCGCTTCGCCCACGATTCCCATTTTGTCGTGAGTTCTTCGACTTTCGCGGGCTGTGACGACGCCAGATCCTGCGTTTCGGTGCGGTCGGCGTCCATGTCGTAGAGTTCCCATTTTCCCGCCGCGCCCTTCGCGACGAGTTTCCATTTTTCAGCGCGCACGGCGCGGTTGCCTTCGTGCTCCCAGAAAATCGCGTCGCGCTCGATGGCTTTGCCGTCGAACGCGGGGCGCAGACTTTTGCCTTCCAGCGGCGTGATTTTGTTTCCGGCGAATTCGCTGGGATACGTTGCGCCGGCGAGGTCGAGACATGTTGCCATGATGTCGATCAAGTGCCCGGGTTGCGAACGCAGTTCGCCTTTCGCTTTGATGCCGGCCGGCCAGTGCGCGATCAGAGGTGTCGAAATGCCGCCTTCATGGACCCAGTGCTTGTATTCGCGGAACGGCGTGTCGCTGACGTTCGCCCAATCGCGCCCGTAGGAAATAAACGTGTCCTCGGGGCCGGGCATCACGCCGGTTCCCGCGACCATGGGGCGGCCGTCGCGCGTCTGCTTGATTCGCGTCGTTAGAATCAGGTCGCCAGGTTTCATCGGTTCCATCGTGGCTTTTCCCGGGCGCACATCGGTCCCGGTCCGGCCCAGCGCTTCGGCGCACGCGCCGTTGTCTTGCAGGAAAAAAATCAGCGTGTTGTCGAGCAGCGCATCTTTTTCAAGCGCCGAGACAATCCGGCCGATGCCCTGGTCCATGCGATCAATCTGCGCGGCGTACACTTCCATGCAACGCGCTTCCCATTCCTTGTTTTTGACCGCATTCCAATCGCCGACGGTGGCGTTGTTGCTCCATTTCGGATCGATCACCCCGAGCTTTTTCATGCGCTCAAAACGAGCCGCGCGGATGGCGTCGTAGCCCGCGTCGTACTTGCCTTTGTACTTGGCAATGTCCTCCTCGAGCGCGTGCAGCGGCCAGTGCGCGGCTGTGTAGGCAACGTAAAGAAAGAACGGCGCTCCGGCGTTGTCGCGTTTGTGATCGTCGATGTAGCGGATCGAATTGTCGGTGATCGCATCCGTGAAGTAGTAGTGCTCAGGCTTGTAGTCGGGGTCCACAAAAGGCGTGATGAGTGTGCTATCGCGGGTGAGCGTGGCGGGATCGAAATAGTTTGCGGCACCGTTAATAATGCCATAAAAGCGGTCGAAACCTCGTCCACAAGGCCATGAGTCTCTGGGGCTGTCGGGTTTATTAAACGCGGTGATGTGCCATTTGCCGGTCATGTAGGTGTGGTATCCGGCGGGCTTGAGCGCTTCGGCAATCGTGACGCAATTCGTATTCAACGTGCCTCGGTAGCCGTCCTCCTTTGTGGGATGATCGGCCATTGCGCCCATGCCCGCCTGATGCGGATACAACCCCGTCAACAGTGACGCGCGCGTAGGGCAGCAGCGCGCCGTGTTGTAAAATTGAGTAAAGCGCAAACCATTCGCGGCGAGTTTGTCGAGGTTCGGGGTCTGAATCTCGGAGCCGTAGCAGCCGATGTCCGAATAGCCGACGTCGTCGGCAAGGATGACGATGATGTTGGGTTTGCGCTCGGCACTTTCAACGGAGACGAGGCAGAGGATGGAAGTGGTTAGACAGAATAGATGAAGTGTTTTGGAAAGCATAAGGCCTCCTGTGTGGGATCGTTTCTCTATACACGGGAATTAAAGCCAATGCTGGAAAATCGGAGGGCGCGTGAATAGATGCCGGACTACAAGCCGAACCATTCCTTGAATTCTTTTGCGAGTTCGCCTTCAAGGCGCCCCAAAAATTTTCGGAGTTCCGTAACTTGGATATCCCGAATGCGATTGCTCAGGATATAACTTGAACGCTCGGAAAATGCGACGCCGACGTGAAATTGAAATCTAATCGACTTCATTATCCTACTTGGCTGGAGGAGGGCCCACCGGCATCCTGCTCACATGCGAAACCCACTGCGCCTCGCCATCGCTCCACTTTTCGAAGATCGAAAGCAGGCCGACAATCTGTTTCCCATCCGCAGAGACATGCGCTCGAATGCATTTGATGTCGCGTCCCCCCACCGATTCAGGCGTGATCTCCGGCTGTTGGCCGTAAGGAACCCAGTCAAGCCCATCCGTCGAGTAAAGATGGTGGATCTCGCGCACCGGCCACCCATTCGAAACCCACGCGTGCCATTCCTTCTCCGAAACCCGCAGCACCGACGGAAACTCAGTCCCATGTTTCGCGTCCGCGTAACGGGCAGTCAGGTTCCGAAGCTTGCCCTCCGAGTCGCGAAGGAATTTCCAAGGCCCACCGAGCGTGGGCGCCTCGGCTGCCGAGAGGTAGTTCTCCAAATAGTTATTGGCGTAAAGACGCCATGTTCCGCCGGGAAGCCGGACGACGCCCCCGCCATCGCACCACACGGGGCTCCCTCGCTTGAGGCTGAGATCCAGCGGCTCGGGCTTCAAAATTCCGTGATACTTAAACGACCCGGGCTCGCCCAAAGGCGAAGTAAAAATCGCCGGCAGCAACGGTGCCGTTCCCGGAAGGTATTCGGGCACGACACAGCCCGAGAGGATGTAGCCTTCCTTGGAGTCGTAAATGACCGCCGGCCGAGTCATGGCCCGGCCCGGTGCAAGACTCGGCTTACCCCCGGTGGCTGCGGGATTCTTGGGGTCCGCCACATCATCAATCAAAGGCCGCAACTGCTGCACGACTATCTCCGGTCCCAGATGCTCCAGGTCAGGCCCCCGCACGACCGTCAGCGGATTGCGCTCCGCGATCGTCCCCGCCGGGTTCATGCCGTCCCACTGAACATTCCAAAGCTCAATCTGGTTGTCCCGCTGGATCACCGAAACATACGCCCCTCGAACGTTGATGCGCTTGAACGGCTCGGCCCAATGCAGCGGCTGTGCGAGGACTCCATCGCCCCTGCCCTTGGAAGGCATAGTGACCGGCGCACCGTCGCCACCCCGTGCAGTCGCGGGGGGGATCGCCAGAACCAACGCAAGGACTGCGACGAAGTAGTTGGGCGACAATTTAGGGTGCATTGGACGCCTCGCTCCTTTTTGAAGATCAAAATTCACACTTTTTCCTCCACGACAGGCGCAATTTTTCAATGCCAGTTTTCGGGATTACTTTGAAAGGTCGCCGTACGCGTGCACCTTCTCGCAGATAAAGCGCAGTTTGCTCTCCAAATCGCCTCCCGCGGTTTTGAATGCGTCGGGATCGATGGCCAGCGGAGCTCCGAGGACTACCAGCGGGGCGCCATATTCGGGGGTGCTGATCGCCTGTTCGATGCTCAGGCCGCCGACGGCCTGCACCGGTTTGCGGACCGCTTGTACGACTTCGCGCAATTGGTCGAGCGGACTCGGGCAGCGCCCGCCGGCCGCGACGATGCCGCGCCGTTCGTCGAATCCGATGTGATGGATGATAAAATCGCAGCCCAAATCTTCGAGCCGTTTGGCCGATGCGACCATGTCCGGTGAACCGAGGTTGTCGCCCATGATTTTGACGCCCAGATCGCGCCCGGCTTTGACGACGACTTTGACCGTCTCCGGATGCGCGCGTTCCATGACGACGATATGCGTCGCGCCGGCTTTCGACATCAATTCGGCTTCGAGGTAACCGCCGTCCATCGTCTTGAGGTCCGCGACGATCGGCACTTTTGGAAACGCGCGGCGCAATTCGCGCACGCCGTTCATGCCTTCCGCGATGATCAGCGGGGTGCCGGCTTCCAGCCAGTCCACGCCCGCGCGAATCGCCAGCGCGGCGGTCTCGAGCGCTTCGGGAATGGTGGTGATGTCGAGAGAGATTTGGACGATTGTTTTCATGTTCTCCTTGGCGGCTGCGCCGCTTTTTAGGGGTTAGGGGGTTAGGATTTAGGGAACAGGGGATAGGGGTCAGGGATTAGGGAAAAGAATTAGAGGCTTCGCCTCGCCCACGCCGTTCCCTATTCCCTAAACCCTAACCCCTAATCCCCAAAGCTACACCAGCCAGCCTTCGCCAATTTGCATAATTCGCGTCTTTTGTTCGGGGCAATTGCGTCCCAGGGCGACGACGAATTTCTGCGGATCCTCCGTGTAATTCGCGAACATGCCGTAGTGGATCGGGACGGCGAGTTTGGGGCGGTGCAGCGCGCAGAAATAAACGGCCTGGGTCCAGTGAAGGTTATCCACGGCGCTGATCGGCAGAAAAACGGCGTCGTAGGGTTCGAATTTCTTGACGCGCTCGTACCAACCCGGATAGGGCTGCACGTCGCCCGTGTGGTAGATGCGCACGCCGTTGCCTTCGAGCACGTAGCCGAGGTAGCGATATCCGAGCGTTTCGTCGTAGTCGAGCGTCTCATGAGCGGTCGGGATGGCGTGAACCGTGACGCCGTTCAGCGAGACGGTGTCGTCTCCACGCATCGGGATCATCCGCTCGCGCGGAACGTTCATTCCGGCCACGAATTCGACGTTCCATTGCGGCAATACGATTTTTGCGTTCGGCGATGCCTGGACCGCGCCGGGCAAAGTTTCGGGATCTATGTGATCAAGATGCTCGTGCGTGCCGAATATAATAGAGGCGTTCGCGAATTCGGACGCGTACAGCGGCGTTTCGGAGAGCGTAATCAAGTGGTGGTGTTCGGCGCGGTAAAACGGATCGATGTAGACGATCGTTGCGCCGAATTTGAAACAGAACGTCGCCTGGCCCAGCCACCAGACGCCGACGCGGCCGTGCGGAATTTCGGTGGTTCGAATGGATTCGACGAGCTCTTTGCCTTTTTTGACCGCTTGAATGCGCGACATGGCTGGCTCCAAATTTTGGACCGGCGGTTAAAAATAAGTTCGCCGAATACAATAGCGCCGGTGAGAAAATGCGGAAAGATATTTTAGCGCAAATTGCAAGAATCGCGAGCGAAGGCTTGACTTTTGGGACAATTTGCGGCAAGTTTAGGCACATATAATGAGGCCTTTGAATGCAAAAAGAGCAACGACCCGTATCGCTGATTGTCCATCAAGCCGGCAACTGCACATTGATCAAAGCGGGTGAAGGATTCTCGTTGCGAGGCACGGACTTGAGCAATCCGCGCGGCGGCAAGATCTGCGCGCAGGCGATCTGTTCCGTATTTCCGCGCCTGCAAATGCTGATGCGCGACCTTGCGGCCGGAGCGCCGCTGCCGCGCGATCTTTTGTTCTGTACTGGGCCGGAGTGTTACGCGTCGTTTCGGTTGGAAGAACCGACGCCGAGCGACCAGAGCGGCCTCTTTGCGTCGCCATTTATGCGCCGTAAGAACGACCGCGTTGTGTTGCAGGACGGCGATGCGAAGAAAAAGCCAGTACCCTTTTTGAAGCGACTGTCGCTGGACCTTTACGATGAACTCCAATTTATCGGAACCAAGAAAAAGTTCGCGGACGGCGCCGCGATCATGCGGCAAGGGGTGATCGCTCAGCAACTCCTGATCTTGACCCACGGCATGGCCAGCGTCGTGGTGCGGCGCGACGGAGAAGAAAAATTGATTGGTTCGGTCGGCGAAGGTGATTTCTTTGGGGAATATTCGCTTTTGACGGGAGTGGCGTCGGATTTCGAAGCTCGGGCAGTCGGCGATTGCAGCGTATTGGCGATTGACAAAAAGGAGTTCTATCAGTTCATTTTGAAGCGGCCGGCATTGTTTCACATCGTCGCCAAAATGGTCTCCGAAAAGTTCAAGGCGGCAGCGGTAACAGTCGAAAATGAGTTGAGCCGCGGTATCCTTGGAAGACTATCGATGATCCCGCTGGGCGATTTTGTGCAGACGCTCTGTCATAGCCGCCGTACCGGGACGCTGGTGATACACAATCGCACCAAGCAGGCGCTGATCGTATTCCTAAATGGCGCGGTGGTGTCGGCAGTCTCCGGCAAACAACAGGGCGAGGAGGCGTTTTATCGGGTGCTGACGTGGCAGGACGGTGAATTTTGTTTCGAGCCATCGGAGCCTTTCGAGGTAAAGCCCGATCGCGATGGCGCGATTAAAATCGATACGATGAGACTGATGATGGAAGGAATGAGACGCGTGGATGAAAAGACAGCCAGTATGACACAAATGCTGCCGAAGGTTTGAATGCCGAGTGCCATTGCCGGTCGCTCTTTGTTGCAAATTAATTTAAAATAATCGAATTTCACCGTATCCGCGCACCGGCGTAAGGGTGTATTTGTGTTAAGAAATTGCCATTTTGGAAAATGCGACCGGAGGTTTGAACAATTAAGCTAACGCCTCAGGAAATTACCGATAAGCACACGCGTGAATTCTTTACGCGTTACAAAGATGAGTGTGCGGCCAAGCAATTCAATCTGCGACAGAAGTTTTTCTATTTCGTGCTGTGTCCGGCGGCGTTGCTGACCGCGTTCATTCTCGATTGGAAAATCGCATTTGCGGCGCTGACATTCGCTCTTTGCGCGTTCTATGGCGGGGTCGTGGCGCTGCGCATGCTCAGCGTGCTGCTGGCGTTGTTCAAGACCAGCGAGCACCGCGTGTCACGCGACGAGATCGCCGCATTGCGCGACGAGGATCTGCCGATTTACACGATCCTGGTGCCCATGTACAGGGAGCCGGAGATCGCGCAGAAGATCGCGCGCACCGTCACGCATCTCGATTACCCCGTCGACAAGCTCGATGTTAAACTGCTTCTTGAAGAAGACGATGCGCCCACGCGCGCGAAGATCGCGGAAGTCATCGATATGCTGCCGAAGTGCGTTGAAGTGCTGGTCGCGCCATCGGTTCCCAAAGGGCAGCCGCGCACCAAACCGCGAGCCTGCAACTGGGGTCTTGAAGGCGCTCGCGGCAAATACCTGGTCATCTTCGACGCCGAAGACAGGCCCGAACCCGATCAGCTCAAAAAAGCCGTCGTGGTCTTCCGCAAACTCGAAGAAGAAAAAAAATCCAGCGTTGTCTGCTTGCAGGCGAAGCTCAATTATTTCAACGCCGATCAAAATTGGCTGACGCGTTTCTTCACGCTTGAATACACGACGTGGTTCGACCTGTTTCTGCCGGGACTTCACATCGTCCACACGCCGATCCCGCTGGGGGGCACGTCCAATCATTTCAAGACGGATGTGCTGAAGGAACTCGGCGGCTGGGACTCGTTCAATGTTACCGAAGATTGCGATCTCGGCATCCGCCTCGCACGCAAAGGCCTGTCCACCGAGATCCTGGATTCGACGACGTGGGAAGAAGCGAACAGCGACGTCTACAATTGGTATCGCCAGCGCAGCCGCTGGGTCAAAGGCTATTTTCAAACGCACCTCGTCCATACGCGCGACGCGTGGCTGCCATCGGTGGGCATGGCGGCATTCTGCCTCTATCTGTTCTATTTCGCGCAACTCTGCCGGCGCGATCCGGTCTTGTTGGAACGGCATGGCACGGCGATCACGGTTATTCAGGTGCTGATGCCGCTGTTTGGAATCGGCGGGCTGTTGACGGCGTTGTATTCAATCATTCAACGTGGCAAAGCGCGCGGGAACGGAGGCGTCGGGCAGTTGAGTCCATGGCAGGCGCTGACCTTCCGATTCACGGTGGGCGGACTTTCGACGATGCTGCTGTTGAACGTCTTTTTCTGGATCATGACGGCGCTGTATCTGCTCCGTCATCAAATTGCGGACGTGCTTCCCAGTTCGATCGGCAACCACGCGTGGGGCGATAATTCGACGATCCGCGTGACGTTGTCGCAATGGGATTTGTGGCACGACCAGGTCATCGACAGCAATTACGCCGGCGTGAACCTGTACAATTCGATCGGTCATTTTCTGCTGGGGAAATTCACATTCGCGACGATGCTGGACCGGCTCGGCGCGATCGATGTCTGGTCGTTGATTTCGCAGATTTTCTACCCCATTGCGATCATGCTTTTCTTCGGCAATATTCTGATCGTGCTGATGGGCTTGATTTCATGCGGCAAGCGCAACCTCTGGAGGCTCTTCCCTTATGCGCTGCTGATGCCATTTTACTGGGTGCTCATTTCCGCCGCGGCGATGAAGGGTTTCTTCCAATTGTTCACGAACCCCTGGTTTTGGGAGAAAACGACGCATGGGCTGACACGCGAAGCGCCCGAACAACAGTTCCGTCCGCCCGATCCGAAACCGCCCGCGCTGAAGGATGCGCCGTTCAATACAGATTTAACTGTGGGAACTCACGTGCCGCCGGATGATCCGGGCACGGCGACAACGCTGGGTGCCAAAGGTTTCGACGCGGGTTGAGATTTTAGGAACGGCGGCACTCTTGCAACCGTTCGATTTCGGAAAGAATAAAAAGGGCGGCAGGAGTGCCGCCCCTCCTTTTCAGTGGGATTCAATGTTGAAACATACTTCTTTAACAAGCTCGCTGTGCGGATGGGTTGTGCTCGCGGCAGTCTCGCTGGCATGCGCCGCTGGGTGCACCGAGGACGCGGCCGGCATTCCGCCCAAACTGAAGGACTGGAAGTGTCCGGATTATACGCGGCGTTATTTCATCAAAGTTGAAGCCCCGGGTGAGGCCGGGAACGCGGGGTTGCATGCCGATTCGATGTTCGCCAGCGTGACCCTGCCGGTGAAAATAGTGGGCGAAGGCGCCGCCGCGCGTCCTGAACCCGTGCTGCTGGTGTGCGAAGACGGCACCACACCGGCTATTTCCGTTCGCACGGTGGCGGGCGGTTCGGAAACTGAAATCATTTTTGCCACGGGGCCGGGGCAGCGTCGTTTTTGCCTCTACACAAATGTCGCCAAAGTGCCCGGCGAAGCCAGCACCTTGACTTTGCGCCCCATCCCTTTAATGGTCCATTTGCGCGGCATGTCCGCGGGCGAAGCCTTTGCAGCGACAGCGGCAAATCCGCTGACGCTCAAACGGTTTCAAGCGATGGAAGACGCACACGCCGCGTCGCTGCCGGCGCCGCGCACTCTTCAGAATGCCGACCCGCACCCTGAAATTCAGCCCAACATCGACGATGCGGAATGTCCATTCTTCGGCATTCAATACGACATTTTCGATCGCATCAACGCCGTGGCGAACATCATCAATCCCATTCAATATGCGGCGCTTTACGAGGGCTTTTTGCGCTGTCCCGTGGCGGGCAAATACAAGTTCGCAATCGACACGCCGGGCGTCGCCCATCTAGTGATCGATGGCGTTCCCGTCCTCGCCGCCGAACTGCCCGACGAGCATCGCGATCCGTTTGCGCTCAACAAGACCATCGATCTGTCCGAAGGCGTGCATCGCGTGGTGGTGCATTATGCCGAGGCGAATCCCGCGACCGACAAATCCGCGAAGAGAACCGACGCCGATCTGCAGCGCTTTGGAATTCGATTGCATTGGCAGCCGCCGTTCGCCAGCGGATTGCTGTGCATTCCGCCGCTGTCCTTCGTGCGTTTTCTGCCCGGGGTCGTGACCGGTTGCGAAGCTGCGCCGGGAACGGCCGTTCCGTTCGTTGACGTGGAAACGCTTGGCCATATCCGCGCGGCGGCTCAAAAAGGTGACGGTGCCGCGCGCGAATTTGTGTTGGTGAGTGCTCGAGCGCTGGCGATTCCCAAGAGTGAATGCATGATCGTTAGTGCGACTGGCATGACAGCAGTCGTCAGTCAGCCCGGACAGAACAGTGTATGTGCCTGGGTGCCCGCGGGGACGCCCGTCGAATTCTCGTTTGATTCAGGGCCGAGCTCCAAACCTGCTTCGGGTTGGAAACGCGTTGTGACGTGGCCGACATTGAAGACCGGAGTCAAAGAGTTCGTCGAGCGGGAAGTCATGGATCTTGAAGGTGAATTATTGGTCAAATCCGCGCCGGAGTTTCTGTATCCGAATGAAACCGGTCACATTCACGTCGAAACGGTCTTGAGTCCCAAGCCGGTGATCATTCACAAGACGCACTATGACGCCAAGGACTATGTGGGGTGGGAATTGCTTCCGCCGGCGCCGCGTCCGATGGGTGAGTTCAATCTGTATTTCGAAAATATCGGGACGCCTGTTGAAGCCTACGCGGCCACACCGGATGAAAGCGGACGCCGAAAGCTGCGGGTCTCCTTCCCGGCAAAGTTGGATCAAGCGTTGACAGGCAATGCGGAGTTGGTGCTCCGGTTTGTCGTCGGTGGAGTGGAATGCCAGAACGAAAAGTTCCGGTTACTCCACGCACACGCGCCAAGCTGGCCCGGAAAACTTGTGTTGGAGGGCGGCGAACTTACGTTCCTTCCGAACGCTACAAACGGCGCCGCCACGACGCCTGTCGAAAGCGAGCGATTGGTGGTGTTGGTTCCGCACGAAGACGAAGCGTCGCACCGCCGCTTGAAGCCGCTGGACGCCTTCTCGGTGAGCGCCGCAGCAACGGAAGGGTTGTTCATCGGCGACCCGCTGGTCGAAGGCGTCGCGCAAGCCGCCGGCAACGTGCCGTCGATTGGCCTGGCGGCGGCTCTTGCCAAGGCGAAGCCTTCCATAAAATGGAAAGCGATCGAGACGGCCGGACCGCATCGCTATCGCCCGGTGCTGCGCATGCTGGTGGATCTGGACGCGTTCGTCGCATCGTCTCCGAACAAGGCGCTGCCCAAACTCGTGGTGTTGAATTTGGGATCGGGCGACGTTTCGCGGCAGACGCCGCTGCATACGTTCGAACGCGCGCTGGACACGCTGCTGGCGCGCTTGACCGCGGGCGGCGTCGAGCGGGTTGTCGTCGTCGGCGCGATTCCGGAACCGTGGCGCGAACGGCAGTGCGAACCGTATCAAGACCGCGTGGATAACGTGGTCAAGCATCATCACGTCAACGGCATCGATCTCTTTCATGCGTGGACAGGCGACGTGGACTGGATGAAGCGCTTTTCAACGGACGACGGCAACAGCGACATCGCCGGGCCAGTTCCCAACGCGGCTGCCATCGACGAGATCGTTCAATTGATCCTGTCGCGATTGTGAGCGGTCTCCAGAGCCGCGCACGTAAGTAAGCGGCAAAGACTATGCCGCCGTGCGAAATAAAGCCGCTTACTTACGTGCGCGGCTCTGGCGGCAGTGAGCGTAAAAACACCTGGATGACTCCTCATTGAAACTGAAACCGGAAGCCGAAATTGTCGCGCACATCGCCGAAGTGCTCGCCTGCAAAAAATGCCCCAACATGATCGGGCCGGTGGTGACGCATCACCCGCTGATCGCGAACATCTATCTTGTCGGACAGGCTCCGGGACCGCACGAGGGACGTTTCGGAAAGCCCTTCGCGTGGACCGCGGGCAAGATGCTGTTTCGCTGGTTCGAGACGGTGGGCGTGGACGAAAAGACGTTTCGCGAACATGTGTTCATGGGCGCGGTCTGCCGCTGTTTTCCGGGAAAAGCGAAGGGCGGGGGAGACCGCGTGCCGTCGCCGCAGGAAGTCGAAGCCTGCGCGGGCTGGATGGAACGCGAAATAAAAATGATGCGCCCGGAACTGCTGATTCCAGTCGGACGACTGGCCATCGAACGCTTTTTTCCCCGAGCGCTGCTGTCCGAAACGATCGGCAAGCTGCATCGAGGCACTGCTTTCGGCCACACCTGCGACGTAATTCCGCTGCCGCATCCGTCGGGCGCATCGACATGGTTCAAGATGGAGCCGGGAAAGACGTTGCTGACAAAAGCGCTGAAAATCATCGGCGAGCATCCGGCGTGGCAGAAGATGGTGCGGAAGGCCAAGTCCTGAATTCTTGTGGTGCGTGCTCCGGAATCTCACATGCTTGAACGAATCGGCCTGCGCTTCGAATCCTTGTAGCCGTTCACGATGCTAACGCGGCAAGAAACGCTACGGATTAGATTGATGCAGGAAGCAAATGCGGTGCACTTTCACCGGTGAAGTAGGCTTGGACGGCATCTCGAATAAAATGGAAGGCTGAAACGCCTTGCTGGTG
>JBBRQD010000043.1:0-43040 GCA_038227045.1 Planctomycetota bacterium | reverse complement strand
CGCGGTTTGCGCGGATCGGGAACCTGCTTGAAGGCATCGAAAAGCGAAATTTCAGCGGCAACACTCATTTTTCTGATCTCCTTTGAATAGAAGATCGGCTATTTCTCTACGAAAAATGAGGACTTTTGAAAGGCCCTGGTCCCGCCTTCAGGCGGTCCGGCAATGAAGACCGCCTGAAGGCGGGACTACGAACTTCACGCCCGGTTGATCTCGTCGATCAGCAGGCGGAGTTTGCCGAAGTTTCTGCGGTTGAATGGCAGCGACAGGCGCGGCAGGGCCAGCAGTTCCGGCTCGCTGCCTTCTTCGGGGAAGGGTTCGCATTCGGCGATCTTGCCCTTCTTGTCGATCAGGATCGAGGCGAACATGTCGTTGAGCCGTTCCAGCGCTTCTTTTGGCAAGCGGCTGGAGAGCCTCAGTACCAGCGTGTCCTTGACGTAGCGGCTCGAATGGTAGCGCGTGTAAAAGCTCGTGATTTCGTCGGCCGCCCATTGTGCGTCGTCCGTGATCTTGAAGAGCTGCATGTCGTCTTCGGAGATTAGCCCCTGGCCCAGCAAATGATCCGCGACATAATCGGCCCATTCACGCCAATAATCGCCGCCCGGTTTGTCGATGCACACGATTGGAAAAATGGATGATTTTCCGGTCTGAATCAACGTCAGCGTTTCGAACATTTCGTCGTGCGTGCCGAAGCCGCCGGGAAACATTGCGATGGCTGACGCCTCTTTCACGAAGCACAGTTTTCGCGTGAAAAAATAGCGGAAATGGATCAGCTTCTTGTCGCCGTCGATGTACGGATTGGCGCGCTGCTCGAAGGGCAGCTTGATGTTGACGCCGAAACTGTTTTCGCGCCCCGCGCCGGCCTGCGCGGCTTCCATGATGCCCGGTCCCGCGCCGGTGATGATCATGTAATTGCGCCTTACCATTTCTTCGGCGAAGAGCCTGGCCTGCTTGTATTCCGCCGTTTCGGGCGGCGTACGCGCGGAGCCGAAGACGGTGACTTTGCGGCGGTCCTGATAGGGGCGAAAAATATTGAACGCGTAGCGCAATTCGCGCAGAGTCGCCGCGAGGATCTTCAGATCGCCGCGCGTGCTGCCGTCGCGGACCATGCGCAGGGTGGTCATCACGATGTCGCCGACCAAATCCTGGCCGGGATGCTCGCCTTGCAGCGCCACAAGCTCGGCCACTTTCGCTTCAAGCGTTTGGATCGACGGCGCCGGGTCGGCGAGTTTGACGGCAGCGGGAAGATGCGCTTTGACGCGCGCGGCGCTCAGGCGGCTCGCGGGCGGCTGCATTTCGAAGAACGAAACCGGCGGCGGCGGCGGCGTCGCCTCCACCTGCTCGGGCTTCAGCGGCAAGGAAAGAGCGCCCGGCTTCTGGGGCTTGCCTTGCTCCGCTTCGGGTTCCTTCTCGCCGGCTTTGCCGGCCGGATCCAAAGGCGGAAGCCCGCGAAATTCCGAAATTCGGCGGCTCGATTTTCGTGTCTTGTCTATTTCCGAGGTATCGGACATGCGGCATTAACCTGTCATGGAATATAATATAGGAGAACAAATAATTCGCGCCGGGCCATTCCATATTACACCGCGCACGGTTAATGTGGCGCCATGCAGGCGGAAGCCCGCGCCACGACTTGAACGGGCGCTATTTTTTGTCGGCGTCCACCGTCTCCGCCTTGACGTCGTTGAGTTCGTCGGGCTTTCCGCGTACGCGTGCGGTCGGGACCGCGGCTCGGGGCGCGCCCAAATCCGACGGATCGATTTCACCCGCAACAGGAGCTGCATTCTTCGCGGGATCGCGCTTTTTCGCGGCTTGAACCGGCATGTCCTGGGGCAGTTTGGCGGGGTCTCCGCCGCATTCGACGAAGCGCCGGTAGTATTGCTTCGCCTTCACCGGATCGGGCAAGTAATAGTCGTAAATCAGCGCCGCGTTAAAATAGGCTTTGGCCAGTTCGGGATCAGTTTCGAGGGCTTTCAAGTAATCGTCCAGCGCGTCTTTGTAGCGCGCGCGCTTGCGGAATAGAACTCCGCGGCCGACGAGCGCGGCGGTGTTCTTCGGATTCTGCCGCAAGACCAGTTCGTATTCGTCCTGCGCTTCGGAGAAGCGGTTGACGTCCACGAGCAGATTGGCGCAATTGACGCGTGAGGGTTCGTCCTTGGGCATAAGCGCCAGGATTTCCTGGTACAGTTTCAACGCCTCCTCGCGATCCTGCGGTTTCGGCGATGTCTGAATGAGTTCCGCCAACTGCCGGCGCGCGTCGACATCCTGCGCTTTGAGTTTGATGATTTCTTTGTAGGCACCAATCGCTTTGACCTTGTCGTCCTTCTTCAAATACATCTCTGCCACGCGCCGCCAGCCTTCGGCGTCGCCGCCTTTGCCGGCCAGCTCGTTCATTTTGATGGCGTCGTCCATGCGACCCTGGGCGTCGAATTCGGCTGCCAGGTGGGTCAACGCCTCGCTGCGATTCTGCGCATAACGTTCGTCGTTTCCGGCGATGCTCAGAACACGCTTCCAGGTGTAAATGGCTCGGACGTGCTGTTTTAGCTGGCTGTAATAGCGGCCGGCCGGCAACAACAAGCGCATCTCCGAAGGGTGTTTTTCGATCTGAGCCTCAAGGTCCGAGATGGATGATTTTTTGTCGCCCATGTCCCACTCCACGGTTATCGTCTTAACCATATCTTCGATGTCGCCGCCGTTTTCGACTTCGAGCGCGTAAAGGGCTTCAAGTTCCGCGAGCGCCGCGGGCCGGTTGTTCAGATCGCGGAATAGATCGGCCAACATGCGGTGCGCTTCGATATCCAGGGGCTTCAGGACGACGTATGCTTTCAGCGGATCCAGCGCTTCTTCGCGCCGATTCTGGCCGAGCAGCACCTTGGCGAGATTCAATTGCGCGACTTCGAGCTTGGGATCGAGCGTGATGGCCTTGCGGTATTCTTCCACGGAATCGTCGTAGCGATTCTGAGAGGCATGGAGCGTGGCGAGATTTTGGTGCGACTTGGCATCGTTGGGATAGATGCGCAATGTTTCGCGAATATGGCGTTCGGCTTCGGAATAGTTTTTGGTCTGCAACAGCATTTCACCCAGGCGGCGGTGCACTTCGCCGTCGTCTGGTACGAGTTGCAGGCAGCGCTTGAAATGCAGCATGGCTTTTCCCTGAAAGCCGGGAATGTCCGAATACAGCAATCCCACGCGCCGCCGCACGTCGCGCTCGGACGGATTGTCGAGATAGGGATCGGGCGCGGTCTTGGCGTCAGGGTCTTTGCGCGTTTGTTCAAGGACGCGTTCGCGGAGGTTCACCACTTCCTGCCAGGCCAGCGCCGCTTCGCGTTTGATGCCAGCTTCTTCATACGCCTGGGCAAGCTGGATGCGGTAGCGCAAATTGTCGGGATCGACGCGCGCGAGGCGTTCGTAGAGTTGAATGATGCGCGGCCGATTGTGCCGGGCTTCCGCGTCCCGCAGAGCCTCTTCCTGCAAATCCTTGTCGGACTGATCGAGCTCCGCGGCTTCAAGGCGGGTCTTCACGGCCAGATCGGATTGTCCCAATTTATCCTGCATGCGGGCGATGAGTTTGGCGACTTCGGCCATATCCGGCTTGGCCGTCCGCAACAATCCCAGCGTCGCCAGCGCTCCGCCAGAATCGCCCATCAGATCCTGCAATTTCGCGCGGAGAATCTGCACGTCCGCGCGACCGTCTTCGGCCGTTTCGGCGCCGGCCAGCGCGCTCAACGCTTCGCCGTACTGTCCCTGCGCTTTCAAACATAGCGCCAAATCATACGACGCCTCCTCCTTATAGGTGGGCGGCGGCGAGTCGTCTTCGGTGATCGTTTGTCCGGGAATGATTTTATCGAGAAAGCTGATGTTCGTCTGCTGCTGAACCGCGGCAGGGGGCGGGGTAAACGGTGGAATATGGCTGAGCGCCTCGCGGCAGGCATCGGCGGCTTCGTTGTAATTGTGTTGCGAGTAAAGAAGCCGCGCCTTTTCCAGATAGACGGGCGTGTATTCTTTATCCAAATTGATGGCTTCGTTGAATTCGGAGAGCGCTTCGCCGACCTGATTCAGCCCGGCTTTCGCCTGACCCAGCCGCATGCGAATGCTGGCGTCGTCGGGGCTTAACTTGCGGGCGCGTTCCAGTTCTTCCATCGCGCCGTGATAGCGTTCTTCGAGCAGGTAGAGGCGTCCGACATTGTGATGCGGTTCGCTGAGCGTGCCGTCGAAATCGATGGCATCGAGAAAGCAACGCTTGGCCAGCGAATACGAACCCTTTTTCATCAACAACTCGCCGATCGCGTTATACGCGACGGCATCGCGCGGATTGACTTTGGTCGCGCGCGAAAGGTCGGTCAACTTTTGATAGAATGCGGCTTCCGAGCGCGTGAGCTTTCGCCCGCCGCGTTCGACGTACTTGGAAGGGGGCATAAACGGAAGCGCGCCGCGCGCCAAATCCGTAATGTCTTCGACGCAGCCGCCCAGCACCAAAAGCGCCAATGCCAGAACCGCACAGCGGAATATTCGTGTCAATACAGGGTTCATGCTCACAAAGACGTTATAAAGCCGCGAGTCTTTAAATTAAAGTGAGAAGTCTGAAGAAAATGAGGCGAAGCGAAATGCGTTCGTAGTTCCGCCTTTAGGCGGTCCGGCAATAAGACCGCCTGAAGGCGGAACTACGAACGAAGGATAACTTAGTGGCGGCTTCTGTAATCGAAACCGAAACCGAAGGTCGGGGCGACGTAGCGCGGATAATATGCGACACAGCCCGGAACCCAGACTTGGACGATGCGATCTTCGAATTGCGCGGGAACGATAAACTCTCTCCAGCCGGCCTGGCCGACGCAAACGGTCTGGGGTCTGCCGTTGAAATAGCGCGTTTCATACGCCGCATCGACCCATTGGCGTTCCAGGCGTTCGGGAGAAACGAGCACGCGCTGCGTGCGCGATTCGTAGTGACCCTCACAGACCACGTTTGGATAGACCGGCCTGCTGGGGGTGATACCGACGCCGACGCCGATATCGAAATGCGACGCGGCCAACGCCGATTTCGGCGTCATGACCAGAGTCGCGCAAAGGACGGCCGCGCCCAACGCGGCCATTCGGGTAGTAGCAGAACAATTCATGATTGTGATCCCTCCTGATGGTTGTTTCGAATGGTTGTCACGCGTCGCGTCCTCAACCTTCCTCCAAGTATGATAACGTAGATCGGCAGAGATCATTCAAAAAAATGGTAAATAAATAAGATTAATTTGTTATCGTGTCCGATAATTAGGTATATATACCAAAATATACGTTAAATGTCCGATAATGGATAAATGAATCGCGGAGGAATCCAACAACATTAAAGGAGTTGAGCCTTGGGTTGGCGAATTGAACAATGTCGCGACATCGGATAATCGCTCTGTAACATGGACGCAACTCCTTCGGAGTTGATGGGCATTGCGCGACATTTGACCCAGGGTAGGAGCGCAAACGCTCCAACCCTGGGCTTTGCTACGCAACTCCTTTCGGGGTAAAAACGGCGATACGAAAGATGTGGGAATTCTTGATAAATAATTTGGAATCGAATAGACTTCCTTGTATTCAATTCAAGATTATTGTTTCGCAAGAGAACTTCATTTAAGGATTTGATTCGATGCTTGGACTCGTCAACTATTCTTCCACGCCCCATTCCGTCGAACTCCGCGATGTCGCCGAGCCGGAATTTGGCGAAAGCGATGTGCTGTTGTCCGTGCAGGCCGTGGGCGTCTGCGGCAGCGATCTGCACCAATACCACGGCTCGCAGAGCTGGAAGGTCAATTACCCCGTGGTGCTGGGCCACGAATTTGGCGGCGTGATTGCAAAGGCGGGCGCGCGCGTCAAGGCGTTCAAAGAAGGCGACCGGGTCGTCAGCGAAACGGCCGCGGTGCTGCCCGAGAATTCGCCGTTTGTCAAATCGGGGCTCTACAATCTCGATCCCAACCGCTTGGGCTTCGGCTACGGCGTCAACGGAGCGATGACCGCGTTCGCGCGCGTTCCGGAGCGCTGCCTCCACAAGATTCCCGATGGCCTGTCGTTCGAAAAAGCAGCCCTGACCGAACCCTGCTGTGTGGCCTACAATGCCGTCTGCAACAACGCGCAGATCAAGCCCGGCGACAGTGTCGCGGTGATTGGGCCGGGGCCGATCGGGCTGCTGTGCGCGGCGATGGCGAAGCTGTGCGGAGCGAATCCGCTGATTGTGGTTGGAACGAAAGCCGATGCAAAGCGCCTGGAGTTCGCCAAGCAGATCGGCGCGACGCACACGCTCGGAGTCAATGGCGAAGACGTGGGCGCATTTGTCAAAACCGTGGGCGACGGTTACGGCCTGGACGTTGTGATCGACTCGGCGGGCGTCAGCGCCACGCTGCGCAGCGCGCTCGAATGGGTCCGGCCGAACGGGCAGATCAGCAAAGTCGGCTGGGGTCCGCAGCCGTGCAATTTCTCGCTCGATTTGCTAGTGCAAAAAGCGGTCTCGCTCAAAGGCAGCTTCAGCCACAACTGGCCAATGTGGGAAAAAGTGCTGTCGATGCTCGCCAGCGGGCAATTGAATCTCGATCCCATTCTGAGCCGCGTCGCGCCGCTCACCGAATGGAAGAACTGTTTCGACGGAATGCAATCCGGCGATTTGGTCAAAGCGGTGTTGAAACCGTAGAGATTGCACAGGCATTGGGCATTTTTGAGAATTTAACGCATTCATTTAATAAATGGGAGAACTGACGTGATACGTTTCATTGTGATTCTGGCTTTTGCTTTCGTAACCTTGTCACGCGCGCTTCATGCTGGCGATGCCGGCACTGGCGAGTCGTTCAAGGGACCGATCGGTTTGCAGCTTTACAGTCTGCGGACGCAGATTCTGGACAAAGGGATGAGCGCGACACTTGATGAAGTCAAAACGATGGGCTTCAAATTCGTCGAACTGGCGGGCACGCACAATATGCCGGCGGAGAAGCTCAACAAGATGCTGGAAGAGCGCGGGTTGAAAGCGATCAGCGCGCATTTCCCGTACGATCGGTACAAGGCGGAGCCCGACGTCGTGGCGAAAGAAGCCAAGGCGCTCGGACTTCAATACGCGGGCTGCGCCTGGATCACTCACAAGGGCGACTTTGACGAGAAAACCTGCCGCGAGGCCGCCGACGTGTTCAACAAGGCGGGTGAAGCGCTCGCCAAGGAAGGCATCAAGTTTTTCTACCACATTCACGGTTTCGAGTTTCAGCCCTTCAACGGCGGCACGCTGGTCGATCTTTTGATGAGCGAAACGAAGAAGGAAACAGTGTCGTATCAAATGGACGTGCTGTGGATTTTTTTCCCGGGACAAGATCCTGCGGCTCTGTTGGCGAAATATTCCGGCCGCTGGGAACTGATGCATCTGAAGGATCTGAAAAAAGGCGTCGCGCGCGGAGCCTTGACGGGCGGCACCGACAAAGCGAACGACGTGGTGCTGGGAACAGGGCAGGTGAACTGGCCGGAAGTGCTGGCGGCGGCGGCGAAGAACGGCGTGAAGTGGTACTTCATCGAAGACGAATCGCCGACCGTGGAAGCGCAGATTCCGCCGTCGTTGAAGTACCTCGAATCGGTGAAGTTCTAACGACTTATTTTTCTATCGCAAAGACACAGAGGCGCAAAGAACGGCAAGGCATAAAATGGAGCGGTCAATTGCGAAACGATTGACCGCTTTTTTTGTTCTACATTCCCGATAAATCGAACGCGGTTCCGCCCATGCTCGCCGGCGGTTCGATGCCTTGCAGTTTCAAGACTGTCTTCGCGACGCTGCGCAGATGCATGCCTTTCCGCTCGCCGGGACCGCGCAGATTCGCTTTCATCCGCGCCTTTGTCGAGCAGATAAAAATGCCTTCTTCGGCGTGGTTGGCGTCGTCGGGGCCGCTGTCGTTTTCGAAGGTGTGAACTTGTGGGTTCTCTCCGCCGACGCTGCCCACCGAGCGCCAATACAAGCCCCCGAAATAGACGATTAGATCCGGCGCGATGCCGTTCACTTTTTCGTAGAGTTTCTCGGGACGCAGCACCTGCGTTGGGACGTTGAACGGCTTGCCGTTTTCGTCACCGAGCTTCATCAGCTTCGCGGTAAGCTCCTGCTTGAATGCCTCGACGTTTTCCGGCGCAATCTGCCCCTGCGGTTCGCGCCCCTTTATGTTCAGGAACAGGCGCCCGTAATAACCGCCATCGCCCCACGCAGTTGTTTTGCTCCAGTCGATGTCGCATTTGCCAATCGGCGTGAGTTTGGGCGGGCGGGACTTGAGCGTGAGATAGCCTTCTTTGATCAGCCATTCGTTGAAGGCGATGTCGCCGATCATGCGCTTGATGCCGTGGTCGCTGACGATGACGATCCAGGCGTCGTCGGGAATATCCTCAATGATTTTTCCGACGCAGGCGTCCACGTGTGCGTAATAATCCTCCATGCAATTCTGCAAGCTTGGATTGAATTCGTAGCGCGGGTGTTCCTTGTCGAAGTACTTCCAGAAGCCGTGGTGAATGCGGTCGGTGCCCATCTCGACCATCATAAAAAAATCCCACCGCTTGTTTTTCAGCAGCCACTTTGCGTACGCGGTGTGGCTGTCGGTCATCTCGAAGACGCGCTTGAGCAGGCCGACTTTGTCGTCGGTGCGGAAGTCGCGAACATCGGGGATGTATTCGCCGCACGCCGAGGTGATCTCGGCTTTCAAGCTCGCGGGATACGTAAAGTTGCTCTCCGGCCCGGGCGTGAGAAAACAACTGATCTGGTTTCCGCGCAGTGGCCGCGGCGGGAATGTGAGCGGCACGCCAAAGGTGATGCAATCGCGCTGATTGCGCGAAAGCACGTCCCAGACGGTCTCGTGTTTGACCCACGACGACGTGGCGATGCCTAGGCCCGAATAGGTGTAATCGGTGCGGTTGCGGAACCCGTAGATGCCCAATTCGCCGGGCGAGGTGCCGGTCATCATGACCATCCACGCCGGGCAGGTGATCGGCGGATCGCAACTGCGCAGCCGCCCCCACACGCCGGTGTCCATCAATTTCGACAGAACAGGCAAACGCGGCCGGAAGCGATCGAAGACCAGGGACGGTTCCGCGCAATCCAAACCCAGTATGGCAACTTTGTGCGACATCTGTTCCCTTTCGAAAGCACGTTCGTAGTCCCGCCTTCAGGCGGGCTTTTGTTTCTGGACCGCCTGAAGGCGGGACTACAAACGTGTTTAATTCTTCTGTTTAAATTCCAGAATCTTTTCGCCTAAAAACTTTGTTACGATGGCTGCGCCGTCGGGTTTTAGGTGGCCGTAATCTTCGTAATTCGCGTCGGTCAATCCAAGATTTTCCGGCAGTGTGTAAAACAGCAGCGGCACGTTCAGTTTCTCCGCCAGCGCTTTCAATGCGCCGTGCTCATTCTTGAAATCCGATCCGTGCGTCCGCTCCACCTCGGTTTGATACGCTGCGCGATTTGGGAGTTGCATTAAGACGAACCGGCCGCCGTTCGCCTTGACTTTGTTCGCCAATTTTTCAATGTGGCCGAGCATAATGTCGTTCACGTCGAAGCGATCGTAGAACATCGCGATTTGATCGCCGTACGTTTCGAGCTTCTCCGCACGCGGCGGTGGGAGGATTTGATTGTTCTCGTCGAGCTTCAGCGTTTGCGTATCTTTCGTCCGGCCGAACAGCGCGCCCGGCACGAGCTTCAGCGTGACGCGCATGTTGAAGAGTCCGTCGAGGAATAACCGAGTGCGCAGGCGGTCTGGGAATTGCAAGCGCTCCAAAAGCGGGCCGTGCGTTTCGTACAATGAGTTGCTCATCTTCGGTCCGGTGCTGACGTGCCACTCGTCCACGTTGAGAATCACCCACTCGGCGCTTTTCAGTTTCTCCTCGTTGCGTTCGTATAAATAGAGTGATTCGTACACGCGTGCCATCGCCAGTCCGAGATTGATCGTCGAGCCTTTCTTCAGGCCGAGCTGTTCGTCGAGTTTCGTGGGAACAATCGCGCGGCGGATGCGCGAACTGCCGAGCAGCACGATTTTCGGCGCGTCGAATTTCGACAGCACCTCGCGTTCCATGAAAAAGATCTCGCCCTGGCGGCTCAAGTTTGGGACGAGTGACTTTTCCGGAATCAGACGCAATCCAGCTTCGAGCGCGGCGATCGCGCCAACGACCGCGAGCAGTGTTGCGGGCATGCGCAACTTGAGGCCTTCGAGCGATTCAAAATTTAAAATAGATGAACGGGACATGCTCCGCTCCCCGGGTCAAAATCGTTGCCAGAACAATCAGAACAAACGCCGCGACTCGCGCCGCGAACGGCCAGCGCAACAAAGCGTATTGGTCCTTTTTTACATACTGCGGCACATCAATAAGCAGAAGCATAACGAACAATCCCGCCGCCGCCGCGTTCAATTCGTCCTTATTTAAAGCGATCAAGCGCGACGCGGCGGACTTGGCGTGTTTGCCGAACAATCCGGAGAGAAAGGCGAACGATTGTTCGAACGATTTCGATGCGAAGAAAATCCACGTCAGCGCGACGAGGTGAAACGTTGCGAGCGTTTTTAGGACATTCAAACTGACATTGCCGTTTCCCCTTGTCTCCTTGTCTCCTTGTCTCCCTGTCTGCCGTTCCATCGTCCATTTATGCACTGCCAGAAAAACGCCGTGCAGCATCCCCCACACCGCGTAGTTCCATGACGCCCCGTGCCACAGTCCGCCGAGGAACATCGTGAGAAACAGATTGATGTATGTGCGAACGGTGCCCTTGCGATTTCCGCCCAGCGGGATGTACAAATAGTCACGCAGCCAGGTCGAGAGGCTGATGTGCCAGCGCCGCCAGAATTCGGTGATGTTGGTTGAAAAATACGGATGCTCGAAATTCTGGATCAATCCGAATCCCATGAAGCGCGCCAGGCCGCGCGCCATGTCGCTGTAGCCGGCGAAGTCGGCGTAAATCTGAAACGCGAAGCAATACAGCCCAATCAACAGCGTCCAGGGGCCGCAACGCTCTGGGTGATCGAAGACGTTTTTCGCGAGCGCGCCCAGAGGATCGGCGACGACGACTTTGCGAAACATGCCGATGACGAAGAGCGTCAGCCCTTCCGACCAGCCTTCGTATGTCATGCGCCGCGGATGCTGAAACTGCGGCATCTGCCACGACGCGCGTCCGATCGGCCCCGCGACGAGCTGTGGAAAAAAGGAGATGAAAACCGCGAAATCTTCGAATTTGCGCGCGGCCTTGATGTGCTTGCGGTAGATGTCGGTGACGTAGCTGATCTCGTGAAACGTATAGAAACTGATTCCGGCGGGCGGCGCGAGCTTGATGATCTCCCAATTGGCGTCGATGCCGAGCCAGACGCACAGCGCGTGCAGATTATCCGAGGCGAATCCGAGATACTTGAATGTGCCGAGCAAGCCGAGATTCAGCACGATGCTGGCGGTGAGCCAGCGTTTGCGCGCGAGCGGCGTCGCGGAATCTTCGATGCGCATGCCGATCCAATAATCCGCGACGGTGGTGAGCGCCATGAGGACGACGAATTTAGGTTCTGCCCAGCCGTAGAAGACGTAACTCGCCAGCAGCAACATGCGGTTCTGCCAGCGCTGGTTTAGCATGCAATACAGCGCGAAAACGACCGCGAAGAAAACGAGGAATTCGAGAGAATTGAAAAGCATCGGGCGAAGTTCATACCACAAAACCGCGCGAATTTCCAATGGGCGCTACTTCTTCACTTCCACCAAGTCTTCGATTCTGCGCACGTAGCCCGGCGTAAAACCCGTTACGTCGGACACATCCGAGATGCGTTCGAATCCACCGCGTTTTTCGCGCGCGATAACGAGCGCTCTGGCACGGCGCGGTGACATGCCTGGAATCGTTGTTAGTTCTTCGAGCGATGCCGCGTTGAGATCGACGCGACACGATGCCATCGCGGCCGGTGCGGAGTTCGAATCGCTTGCGTGTTTGAGCAGTGCGGCGATCGATAACACGGCAACCGGCACGAGCCACGCGGCCAATTCAAGCGGCCTTATCGTAAATGTGCCGGTGATTCTAGTCGGCGGTTTCATGTCTCAACCCTTAATTGCGTTGCGAAAACTATCGCTCATTAATTCGCCGGCGGAGGTGGCGGGGCATCGTCATCGTCTGTTTTTTTCGAATCTTTTTTGGGCTCTTTTCGATCTGTCTTGGGCGGCGTTCCGTTCGACTCTTTCGCTGCGGGCAAGTTGGCGGATGCGGCCATGCTGGCAGGCATCCAGTTCAATCTCAATTCGGCGCCGGTGGAATCGGGCACGATTTCGAGCGCGAGCTTGCCCATCAGGCTCGCCCATTTTCGCGCGAGGCGAATGTTCAATTCGCGGTCGGGATGCAGTGCCAGAAATTTTTGCGAGCCGATGTCGTCTTCCACATCGTCGTAATAGACCGTCGCGAGCGATTCGACGGTGGACGCGAGACGGGGACCGTCGAGGCGCATTTGATAGGAGTCGAGCGCTTTGGGCGGGGTGATGAAATCGGATTCTTTTGGCCCGTCGCGCACCGCAAAAATTCCGGCGTCGGTGGTGATGCGCAAGCCTTTCGGGCCGACGCTCCAGGCCGGCGCGTTGATCTTTCCAGTGGCCAGCACGAAGCGGTCACCTTGCGTGTCCGCGAGTTCGTTCTCGGAACGGAAGCGTTTGACGTATGGCGGCTTGACCGTGATCTTGTCCGTGTTGTCGAAGAGATAATCCCAGCGCGCGCGCGCCAGATCGGCTGCGGCGAAAAGAGTCTCGGGGTTCTTCGCGTCGCACGGCAGCCACATTTTGATGGTGCCCAGCGGCGTGGCGTCTTCGTCCTTCTTGCTTTCGTGAATTTCGATTGCCGCCGCGTGTCCGATCATGGGCCAGAACGAGGCGTCAAGGTCCACTCTGTCTTCCGCCAGCACCCTGAAACGCGAAACCCACAAGCGCTGTCCGCGCGTCAAACCCTTCGCGTCTTTCGACAGTCTCATGCTGCCTTCCACGTAGCGCAGGAAACAGGCGCGCAGATCGATGGGCAGCGCGAATTCGGCCATCGGGCCGGTGGCTGAGAAATCGGCGAATGAATCAGGGCGAGGTTTTTTGTTCTCGGTCGTGGCATCGGCAGTAATAATAGAGGGCTGCGGAACATCGCCTTCGATTCGGCCGCGCGCGACAACGCGTCCGCCAGGTGCGGCGAAGAGATCGATTCGCGCCAGTGCGGGCGGCGTTTTCCAATTCAGCATGTCGCCGATGCCGGGCGGTTTTTGGAGCGCGAGGAGCACGGATTTGGGTACGTCCTCTTCGAAAAGACGTTCGATGGTTTCGTTGTTCAAATCCAGAGGCTGATCTTTCGGAGTCGATCCCGCGAGCGACTTTGGGCTAAATGAAATTCGCAGCAGCGGTGGCGATGCCGGCTCTGTCGAGTCGGCGGAGACGACCATGGACGGGGCATGTTTTTCGAACTCAGGATGCGCGCCGTTCAATCCCACCGCGATCAAACCGCCGCCCAGGTCGAAGAGTTCGACGTTCTTTGACGCGTGAAAAAAGACAGCGGCCAGGCGCGCCAGATGTCCGCGCGATTCGCTGACGCGCAGAAAAATCAATGCGGTCGTGGAGCTTTTCTTTTTGCCAGTCGCCAGCGTCGCATCACCGCTGCGTTCCAGCGCGATGGCGAACTCGTTGCCGACGAATGGATAGAAGCCCGATTCGTTTGGTGGAATCAGCCAGGAGACGGGCCACGGCAATTTCGCGTAAGCGGCGTCGAATTGCGCGCGCAGCGAGAGCGGGGCGGCGTCAATTGGCTCGTTCGCATCGTTTACATTGGGCTGCGGCTTCATTTTTGCCAGCGATTCGACGAACGCCGCCGTATCGGGATCGTTGAGCAATTCGGTAAACGCGGGGTTGTCGAGCAGCGCGCGATGCAGCGCCGCGCCGCTGGGCGTTTGGATCAGCAGTGTGCAGCGCGATGGGACGAAGGCGGCGATTGCGGGGCCGGCCACCGGCGCGTAGGACGCGATGGCCGCACAAAACGCGCCCGCCGTCAGCGCGTAAAAAATCTTGAACGTCCACGCGAACGCGCTCCAGGCGAGCCCGGGTTGTGTCTCGCCGTCCGGTCGCAGGACGATGCGCATGCGCGTGCCGGGACGATCCTGAAAACTGTTGCCGCCAACTTGAGGTTCCATTCGTTCGAGAGACTCCGCGCCCGCGTTGAAACGGGTTTTATGGCCGCATCGGCGGTTCGGAATTCGGAAAGCCTTCGCTGCCGATCAGCTTTACGAAGACGCACGGGCCGAGCTGGGTTTCAACTCGTTTTCCATTTTTGATTGTCACCGCGATAAGTTCCTGTTCGTCGGGCGGGCCGACCGGGGCAATCAGGATGCCGCCGTCGCGCAATTGCTTTTCCACGGCCTGCGGAATTCTGGGACAGGCGGCGGTGAAAATAATGCGGTCGTACGGAGCGTGCTCGGCCCAGCCCTGCGATCCGTCGCCGAGCTTGAAACGAATGTTTTTGCAGCCTAGATCGAGCAGGCGGTCTTCCGCTGTCGTCGCGAGATATTCGACGCGTTCGACCGTATAAACTTCGCGCGCGAGGAAGGAGAGAATCGCGGTTTGAAAGCCGGACCCGGTGCCGATCTCGAGCACTTTTTCGTCGCCCTTCAACGCAAGCGCCTGAGTCATCAAGCCGGTCATGTAAGGCTGCGAAATCGTCTGGCCGTGGGTAAGCGTCAGCGCGCGGTCGTTGTAGGCTTGGGTGCGCGCCAGTTCCGGGACAAAGTGTTTTCGATCCACGCGGCGAAACGCGTCGAGGACGCGCTCATCGTGAACGCCGCGGTCGTGGAGATCGAAGCGGATCATGTCGTCGAGGGTTTCGGTCATGAGTTCTGTTCACTCGTATTTTGTTTGCCGTGTACGGTTCGGTAACCAATCCACCATTCACAGCTCTTGTGAACAACGGCGAGAATGGCGATTGCGACGAATATATTAATGAGGAGATTCAGCCAACTAAAATCTTCGAGCATATGAAACGACCTATTTCCTGTTAAGGGCCCCGCTTCATAATTTACAATGTATGCAATGCGAATCGGCCAGCCGATTGTAACGCCGCTGCATTCCATATTAATCGGTAAAATATCGGTCAGATATTTCTTCTCATAGGCGTTGGGCAATCGGGTCACGCAATTTGCTGACAGAATTACGCCTGCCACAAGCATCAGCACGAATGCTGTTGACAGATGATATTGAAACCAAGGACGCTTCTTTTGTTCGTTGTTCACTCTATTACCTCTCCATCCTTGAGGTCCGCATGGCGCATGTCGTTCGTAGTTCCGCCTTCAGGCGGTCCTTTTTTCGGACCGCCTGAAAGGCGGAACTACGAACTTGGATCGTCCCATCCCTTTCCGTAATCGAGGATGGGGTGTTGGCGCCATAGCTTTTCCGCTTCTTCGCGAGGAACTTGCGACAAGAAATCAGCGGCGCTACTCCATGGCCAGTCCGTCCAACGCTCAACATACCCATGATGAACCGGATTGTGATGAATGTAATTCAGCGTTGCGAAAAAATGCCGTTCGGACCGAATTGCCCTGTCCGCCGCACGAAAAATACGCGTCTTCCGCGCGCGTTCTCCTCTCCGTTCCACGCATGCGACATCCGACCATGCAGCATGCCCATTTCACGCAGCAATTCCAGTAAATCGTCTGTTTCAACAAGCGCATGATAATGATTTGGCAAGACACACCAAGCATCTGTTTTGCGAGCTTTCGAGGCGAACACGTCAAGCACGCTCAGAGAAAAGGCATCAAGCCGATCCCGGCTGTAGCCTATAAAATGTTGATGATCGAAACATGCCGCCGTCAGATGAAAAAGCGAATAGTCCACGCAATACCGATGCGGCGGAGAGTGCCACGGCAAAGCGTTGTTCTTGCGCCACTCGAGCAATTCCGCCCGATCGTCGGTGGAGAGTTGGCGCCAGACGTATTCGCTCACGTGCAAAGTCCTTAAAAGTTTGTAGTTCCGCCTTCAGGCGGTTCGGAGTGAAGACCGCCTGAAGGCGGAACTACGAACATTTACCTCACCATTCCCGCCGACCTCAAATAGCTCAGCACCAGTGCTTCGAAAGGCAAATCCGTCGTCGCAAACAAATACGCCGCGCCGCGGTTTGAGCAGAATTGTTGGATCGACGAGCAGAATCCGCGCACTGTTTTTTGGTAATTTTCGACGAGACGGCGGCTGGCCGTCACGTCCAGCTTTTCGCCGTTTTCACTGTCGATCAGCAGGAAATCGCCGGTCAGCACGGGATCGACTTCTTCCTTTGCGAGCACGTGCACGGCGAAGAGATCCATGCGGGCGGCGGCGAGTGTTTTGAGCGGTTCTTCGTAGCCGTTGGGGTCGAGAAAATCGGAGACCAGCAGCGTGACGCCTGGGCGGCGGTTGCGCAGCACAAAACGGCGGGCGTCGTCCTTCAAGGTTGTCTTTCCGTCGGGCTTGATCTTGGTGAGAAAATCGAAGAGGCGGAAGACTTGCTTTTTGCCGCGGATGTCGGAGAGCGTGTGTTCCTTGCCGCCGGCGTTGACGGTCAGCGAGACGCGGTCGAGGTTGCAGATGCCGATGTACGCGACCGCCGCGGCGACTTTGCGCGCGTAATCGAATTTGTTCACCGAGCCGTAATCCATCGAACGCGAGCCGTCGAGCAGGACGTAGACGCTCAGGTCTTCTTCGGCGAGGAAGAGTTTCAGGAACAATTTTTCGAGACGGCCGTAGAGGTTCCAGTCGATGCGCCGCAGATCGTCGCCCTGCGAGTATTGGCGATGGTCGGCAAATTCAAGCGACTCGCCGCGCTTCTTGCTGCGCCGTTCGCCGCGCAGTTTTCCCGCGAGGATTTTTTTGCTGATCACGGAGAGCGCGCCCAAGCGCGCCATGAATTCGGGCGTGAGCAATTGGGACGTGGGGCGGGGTTCGGTGACGATGGGGGACGCGGCGGGCGATTCGGCGATCATCTGCACTCCTTATATGCACGATACTACAAGCCCTCGAAACTGAAATCAACCGCGCCGATTTCGATTGAATGCGCCTCCGCCAACATTATACTCCCATTGCGTTGATGGCTGGAAATAATATTTCTCAACCCCAGTCCCGATCTCATGATTACTCAGCAATACCTTTCCTGGAGCGTTTCGCAAGAGCGGCAGCGGCATGAATGGCTGCGGGTGCGGCGTTCGATCATGGCGGTTCGCATCGCGTTTTTGATTGGCGGGCATGTGGCCTATTTCGCGCTCTGCGCGTTGGCCCACAGGCTTGGCTGTTTCGATCAGTACGGCCATTCGATCTGGGTTGGTTTCTGGTCGATGACACTGATTGGGGCGACGTTATTCTTGTTCGAAAAACTCTATACGCGAACGTGGCACATCGAGCGGCCGAGCTTCGCGATCCGCAAGAATGGATTGACGACCTACGGCGACGACGGCCCCACGGCGCATTATGATTGGACGCGGCGGCCCGTGCTGCATATCGAGAACGACCGGCAGCGCCCGGAATTCAGATCCCTGATTTTGAGCGAAGCGCGCAAGAACCGCTGGCTGCGGCTGGCGGGCCGCGTCGTGATTCCGCTGCCGTCTTCGAGCGACGATTTCGACAGCGAGCGGATTGATGAAACGCGCGTCATCGAAGCGTTGCGGCACGCGATTGAAGACAATGGAATGACGTGGGTGACGAGTGCCGGCGGGGAAGTGGTGCTGTGTTGAGTTCGGATTCTTAACCGCGAGAGGACGCAGAGGCGTTCGTAGTTCCGCCTTCAGGCGGTCCTGCAAAAAAGACCGCCTGAAGGCGGAACTACGAACGCTCAACGCGGCGCGCCGTATTTTTGGACCTTTTCATTGTTGCGCAGAACGTCTTCCAGATCGTCCAGGCGCGAGGCTCGGGCTTCTTTTGAATCTTTGTTTTTGAATTCCTGGCCGCGCTTCTTGCCTTCCAGCGCCTTCTTGACTTCCTTCTCTTCGGCGGTGCGCGTTTCGGGTTTGGCGGGGAGCACTTTGTATTCGACCAGTTCCTGGCGGAAGACTTCGACGCCTGAAAAATATTTCGAGCGGCGCACCAGTCCGACGCTGGGTGCGAACCAGTATTTGTAGACTTCCTTGCGGTCGCGCGATTCCTGGCGCGCGATGGCGCAGTTGCCGAACTTGCCCGCAGGCGTCGATATTTCGCTCTTCGCCGCTTCAATTTCAAAGTAGAGATTCTGCCCGCCGCCGGCCGCGACCACCCAGCGATAGCCGGTGTGCGGGGGCAGAATCAGCAGGTAACTGCGGCCGCGCGCGTTCTGGAAGCCGACATAGCCGTCGCGCTTGGACCAGACTTGTTCGGCGGTGTCGTAGACGGCTTTGAAGGTCAATTCGTCGACGGCCGCATGCAGATCGAGCACGACGCGGCGGGCCGTGGCGGCGGTTTCGGCCTTCAGGCCGAGCGCTTCGTCGATGACAATCTCCGCCTTCGGTTCAATGTCGGCGTCCGCGCCGATGGGATCTTCGTTCAACGGCGCGGTGACAATGGCCTGGCCCGCGTTGAGGCGGCCCAGCAGCGGGCGGTCCAGCAGGCGATATTCCCAGTGGTTGCCATCGCGCAGCGGAAAGTAGTCGTTCTTCGGCACGTCTTCTTCGACGCAACTGGCCAGCAGCAGAAGCAGGGCGGCAAGTGCGGCGGCTCTAATTTTCAGTTCCATTTTCGTATCCGATGATTTGGGTCGTTTGCAAACAAGGACGAAAGAGACACCCTTCGCTTCATTTAACTTATCGATTGCAAACATTTGGCAATCCGGCCTACCCCTCACCCCTAACCCCTCTCCCCCAAGGGGCGAGGGGAATTACAGCAACAGCGCGTCGTCGTGCGAATCGCCGATTGCTTCGATGATTTTTCGCAATTCGGCGAGCGGGCGCGGTCGTGCTTGCGGACCGGTTTTGATCATTTCCGAAATCATGACGAACGATTTGAAATGCGCTTCGATGGAGGCGAGAAACGCGTCGGTTCCACCGTGCGCGTTAATGCCTTTGGGCCAGAGTTCGAGGTACAGCGGAGCGCCCGCCTTCCACAGCGCCGGAGCGGATTCGACGATTTCGCGCTCCATGCCCTGCGCGTCGCACCAGACGACCGCGACGCGTTCCGGCGCGACGCCGTTTTCGCTGAGGATCGTTTCGAGGCGCAGCGAGGGGACTTCGATGATCGGAATATCGGGCGTGAGTTTTCCGAAGCCGGGCTGTTTGCCTTCTTCGATGACTTCGCACGTCGCACGTTCTTTCGGCACGGCCATTTTCAGCGTGCCTGTGCGCATCGACACGGCGGCTCGGACGCAGCGTACTTGCTTATCGAGGCCGTTTTGCGCGATGTTTTTCTGGAGCAGATTGAAGTTGGCCGGCACCGGTTCGATGGCCAGAATGTCCAGCCCCGTTTCGCGCGCGAGTTGAACGCTGGGTGTGCCGATGTTTGCACCGATGTCGACGAGGGTGCGGCGAGTGTCGGTGATGTGGCCGTTGGCTTTCAGCCAGGCCGCCAACCCTTTGCGCAGCGGTTCGAACGCATTGCCGCGGATGAAGAGTTTTTTGGGAACCACGCCACCTTCGACGTCCACCGTCCACTGAATGCCCGCGCGCGTGAACGTGAGCTGGTCGGCCTCACCTTGGAGGAGACGAAAAGCCATAAGCCGCCGCTCGCGCAAGGTCGCGTCGCGATCGCCGCGCAGCCAGGCGAATGTCAGCCGCCGCATCCCGCGGATATATTGTCCGAACTTCGTCATTCGCCGGTCCTGCAATGTAAGAAGTTGAATGGTTCAATGTCGAGTAGTTTAGAGTAAACCGGCAGGCTGCGCAACCGACGGCGACGCGGTGATGATCGCAACGAATGGCTGCGCATCCAATTGCTCCCTTTGCGTCTTCCCGTCTTTCCGTTAAAAGAAAAACCCCACGATTCATGCGTCCGAAGAATGGAGGTTCCGTTGCCTGAGAAAAGAGCGCCCAGCGATCCGCGTCAGGTCAGTGCTTATCCTACTTTGCCCAAAGCCGGTGCGGCGGCCGGAAACGCATTCGATGTGCGCGATTTGTATTCCGGCCCCGCTGCCGTCAAAGAGGCAACCGGTGCGGCTTCCGCCATGCCGCTTGACGAGAAGTTTCGGCAGGCGTATTTCTGGATCGTCAACCATGCCGTCATCACCCCTTATTATGACATCGAATTCAACACCACCGCGCCGCGCGTTTTTCGATATGGGGGCGTTGGGACTGAAGTGCGGCTTCCGACCGAGCAGTCTTATTCCTCGTTTGTGCTGCTGCCGCTTTTAAATTTTGCCGTGCGCAAACGTGCGCTGTTTATCGGCGGGCCGGGGCGGGGGAAGACGGCCAGCGCGATCTTGATGGGGATTCTTGCCGGCTATCCCATCGAGGAAATTCGCCGCTCGATTCAGCATGGGCAGCCGCAGATGACCATCGCCGATCTGCTCGGCAATCCGCTGCCCAAGGCGCTGATCGAATCCGACAATATGGAGGACATAAAGATCGCGTGGCGCAGGTGGATTTCGATGCGCGTCAAGATTGTCGACGAATACAACCGTATTCCGACGCGCACGCAGTCCGCTCTGCTTACGCTGCTTGCCGACGGTTACGCCGAGATTCTCGGGCAGACGATTGAAAGCCCCGAGAGCGCGTGGTTTCTCACCGCCAACGACGACATGGGGGGCGGCACGTATCAGGTCATCGAGGCGCTGAAGGATCGCATCGACATTGTCATCAAAGCGCTGAATTTCAATCCGCGCTTTACGAGCGATCTGCTGTCGCGCATCGAGGACGGCGTGCGGCCGGAGAAGATGGTGCCGAAGGAAATCATTTTCACCGAAAAGGAGTTGGAGGACTCGTACGCGCAGATTTTGAAAGTGCCGATTCCGCGCCCGGTCTTAAGGCGCGTCGAATTCTTCTTTTCGCAATTCGATTTCTGCGACCTCGCCGCTCAGGACATCGAATACAAATCGAAAGACACGATCCGGCTTTCGGGCAAGACGCTGGCGTCGGTGTGCGCTAACGATTGCGGGCGAGACAAGGTCAAGTGCATCTGTTCGCAGACGGAGAACGGCTTGAGCGTGCGCGCGCTGATGACGCTGCTGGCGTTCGCGAAAACGCTGGCGTGGTTCCGCGGTTCGCCGGAAGTTACGGTGCACGATGTCCGCCAGATCGTGCCGTTTTTGTTGCATGAAAAACTGGTGCCGAATCTCTCATCGCCGTTCTTCGATCAAACGGGCAACGGCATTTACCGCGTGGACCGCGTCGCGTGGATCCGCAAGGCGTTCGATTTGGCAAACGAGGAGTTCGTGCGCCTCGATCTGGATCGCGTGGACCCCGTCGCGGTGATCGACGACGCGTTTGAGAACGGACTCGACGGCGTGCCGGAATCAGAGGTGCGGAAGCAATTGAACTTGATCGAGACGTATATGGCTGAATTGGCGAAGAATACGAAACTGTATGCGCATGTTCATTCGGATGTGTTGAAGCTTAAGTATTATCATCAGCGGTATTCGAATTATTTGCGGTGGTTGACGTGGCAGAAGAAGTAACGCCGCAGCAACCCTGCTCAGGTTTTTGACTGTATGGAAATTCAATGTCTGAAATACCCAAAATAACCGGACCCGCGGGCGATTGGCTTGCCTCCCGGCGCGACGAACTCAATGCGCGCTTTCGCACGGCCAAGCGCCGTTTTTCGAAACTCGATGCGCAGGCTGTTTTGATGCTGAATGCCGAGTTGCTTCCACCGCTTGCCGGAAACAGCGAGGAGGGGGTTGCTGAATTGCTTTCTGAGATCTTTGATCTCATTTTGCTGCATTCGGGGCGGGGATTGTTGTCGCTTGGGCCTTCGCCGATGCGCGTTTTGTTGAGTGAAACGTTTCCACTTCTGCGCACGCTTCTGTTGCAGCGGCCTCGGGCGCTGCCTTCGGCGCTTTCGAATGCGGTGGAAAATCTTGGCGTGAAGGGGACGGAATTTGCGCGTGCGATGGGCGCGATGGCGGGGCAGCTTCAAAACGCCGAACAGGTGTGCGATGCCGGCGCGCTGCTGGCGTGGCGGCTGGGTGAAGCGCGGCTGCGCGAGCAGGCCTTGCATACTGCGTCGCAACTGCCGGGAAGCGTCGCGCTTATGGCGCTGGGTTTGGACGGCTGGCCCGCGGCTACCGCGCCGCTGGCATTGGGCGCGTTGATCGGCGATGCGTGGTGCAATCCGCGCGAACGTATTCGGCCGCAGACGTTGATGGAGCTTGCGGATGCCCCGCGCGAGAAGATTGTCGCGATGCTTGAAAAACTCGGTGACACTGCCCCGACTGCGTCGACGCTGTTGTCGCATTGGCGGCCGGGCGTGACGTGCGGTGAATTCGCCGGATTCGGGGGAAATTTCATCGCGCCGCCGCAACTTTTGTATGTCGGAAAGATGACGCACCGCCATCGGTTCTGGGTGCGCAGCGGCACGGAGAATTACCGCATCGACGCCGATATTTTCGGCTGGGTGTGCAAGCCCGATCCGACGGCCGACTACCCGATTCAAAAGACAGCGTCGCGCGTCGGTGTCGGCGCGGTCAAGGTCAGCAGCCTTAAAGCGACGGACAAACCGATGCTGTTTTGGGATGGCGTGTTATTTTCGCGCGGAAAGGTCATACAGATCAATGGACTGACGAGCGCGTCGTCGTATTGTGTCGCGGACGACACCGTGGCCGCGACGCAATACGACAGTTACCGCATCCGCGTCTATTCTCCGACGAGGTCCGCGCTCTGATGAACGGCACGCCTGACATTCCCGCGCTTCCGGTTCCATCGGTGCCTCAACCGCCGGGCGTTCGCGCATTGACCGTTAAAGAGGTGGAGACGCTTTGGCAGGGAGCGTGGCCGGCTGCACTTTCCACATGGTCGTCGTTCACCATGCTGCGCGACCCGGTGTTCTTTAAGACCGATAAAGAAGCAAAGACTGAACAAATGGCCGGCGAAATTGCGGCGATTCGGCTGCTCGACCAGACGATCATGGTGAATCTCAACACGGTTCGCGATCTCGGCATAGAGAATCTGGCGCTCGAAGTACTGGCGCACGAGATCGGGCATCATGTGTATGTGCCGGGAAATTTGAGCGACAACGCGCGCATGATTGCCGCGATCAAGCCTGTGTTTTCGGGCATGCCGAATTCCATTCCGCATCTGATCGCGAATCTGTATGGCGACCTGCTGATCAACGACCGGCTGGAGCGGCGCGCCGGTTTGAACATCGCGGGCGTGTACAAGAAATTGAAGGAAAAAGCGCGCGGGTTTAAAGACGCCAAGGGCAATCCGGAACCGTCGAGCGAAATGTGGAAAGTGTATACGCGCACGTACGAACAGATGTGGCGGCTTCCGCCCGAGACGCTTTCGCCACCGGGCGTCAGCGCGGACGCGAATGTGGACGCGATTTTGATTTCGCGGCTGGTTCGCCATTTTGCAGGCGATTGGCTGCGCGGGGTGCGGCGCTTCGCGTACATCATGTATCGGTACATTGCTGAGGATGAACAGAACAAGCGGCAGCAAACTTACGTGCGGCTCGGCTTGGGTGACACGAAGCGGGCCAATTCGGCGGGTTCGTGCGATCAGGACAGCGGCGCAATCCCGGATGGACTGGCCGGAAAGGAAGGCTGGGAATTCGATGAGGACGACGGCTTCGAAGACGATCCGCTGGGGATGGGAGAGGGCGAGGAGATCAAAGAGTCAAAGGGTGCGGATCGAACCGGGCGGGCGAAAAAGAAAATACCCGAGCCGCCGAACACGGCTCCGACGAAGGATGGAAAAGGGCAGCGCGGGCAATTTCGCGAGCCGTTTGAATACGCGGAATTGCTTCGGTCGCTTGGCTTGAATTTGAAGGACCACGAAATCACGACGCGCTATTATCGCGAGCGGGCGCTGCCGCATTTGATTCCGTTTCCGAAACGCCAGGCGCCGCACGTCACCGAGCCGCTCGCGGAAGGAACGGAGAGCTGGGAAGCCGGCAGCGCGCTCGACGATCTGGACATGATGAGTTCGCTGATCCGTTCGCCGGTGCTGATTCCCGGCGTGACCACCGAGCAGCGCGTCTACGGCGAAACGCCGGGGCACGATCCGGCGCGCACGCCGATGGATTTGGACATCTATGTCGACTGCTCGGGTTCGATGCCTTGCCCGGCGGTGCATATCAGTTATCTGGCGCTGGCCGCAAGCATCCTGGCGCTCAGCGCTCTGCGCGCCGGGGCGCGTGTGCAGGCGACGCTATGGTCCGGCGCGGGGCAGTTTGAGACGTCGGGCGGATTCGTTCGCGATGAAAATAAAGTGATGGGAATCGTCACCGGTTACATCGCCGGAGGGACGGCGTTTCCTCTGAATGTGCTGCGCGACACGTATCGGAAGCGGCAGACGGGCGATGCGCCCGCGCATATCGTGATCATTTCGGACGAAGGCGTCGACACGATTCTGAGCAAAGACGAAAAGGGGATCAATGGCGAGAAACTCTGCCGCGAGGCGCTGGCCCGCGCGCGCGGGGGAGCTACGATGGTCTTGAACATTTTTAACAAGAATTGGAAGGCAGCGGAGCAGTTGCAGAAGTTGGGTTTTGTGATTCATCGCGTGACCGATTGGGCGCAGCTCATCGCGTTCGCGCGCGAATTTGTGCGGAAGAATTATGAAAACTGAAATCTACAACGTCCCGCCGCTCGCCGAGTTTCTGCGCTGGATCGCCGAGATGCCGGCGGCGTTCATGATGGAGCCCGAGGGTTTCCCGGACGGAAAAGTGTGCGTGCGGGCCGTGGTCGCCGACATTCATGAAACGCTCTTCAAGACTCGGCCGGACGATCCGTTTTTGCAGGCATTTTCGGCTTCTCCATTGAACAAAGTGGAACGCAACCGGCTGCGCTGGGTACTGGCGGCATGCTGGGTTTTCTGGCATCCGTATTTTCGCGAGCGGCCCGTCGATGCGGACGCGTTTCGCAAGCTGCTGGTGTTGGATTTATCCGATCTGGCTGCGATTGTGCCGGTCGAGAATCTGCTGAACGATCAAGACCGGCGCGAGGAACTGGCGCGCCTGGCGGTGGCCACGACACGCGGAAGTTTTGCCGGCGAAACCTGGGAAGAATTCAAAGACCGGCTGACGCAGGTGGATTCGATCGAGTCGCAGCGCGTGATTGCGCAGGCCACGATCAAGGAAAAGAAAGCGCGCGAAGACCGCGCGCGGCGCGAGCGCGAAGTTCGCGCGGAGATGGCGCGCAAGGCGGCGGAGGAAGCGGCGGCGAAGACGAGCCGGGAATGAACGGCGGTTTCAGGTTCCAGGTTTCAGGTTGAAGGTTGAAAGGGATTCATGACACCGGAAATGCTTCAACGGACACCGATGTTGACTGAGGATGGCGTTAAGATGCTTGAGCGGCTTCGCGAGCATCCTGATGCGCCACGCTTCAATTACATCACCGGCGACCGGCTGCGCAAGGACGACTTGGGGGCGCTTGATTATTTTCGGCAGGGGTTGGAGACCGATCGGGGGGCGCGCTCGGCTGGCGTGCCGCCGCCGGCGATTTTGCAGCGCGTGGCGTCGTGGCGGCGGCGCGTTCCGTTTGTTGCATCGCGCGTGCGTGATGGACTCGATCTGGAGCGCGATTGGTTGGCGATTCCCACGTCTTCGCGAGCCGATCTTGCGCTTGCGCCCTGGAATTTCGTGCCCGACGATGAGCCTCTCGATCGGCTGGTGATTTACCGGACGGCCGGTACGACGGGGCATCCGATCACGATTCCGCATCATCCGATGGCCATCCGTTGTTACGAACCGATGATTGAATTCGCGCTTGCGCGGCACGGGGCGAAGCCGCAGTTCGATGCGGCGAGCGTGGCGTGTTTTTTGGTGGGCGCGCAGATACGCACGTACACATACGCGGCGATTTTGTCGGCGTGGAACGGCGCGGGGTTTGCGAAATTAAATATTCGCCAGACCGAGTGGCCGCGCGAGGGCAGTCAGGCGCGCTACTTCGCGGAGATGGCTCCGAAATTTTTGTCGGGCGATCCGATTTCGTTTGCGGAGATGATGCATCTCGATCTGCCGGCGCAACCCGCAGCGTTGCTGACGACGTCGGTGGCGATGAGTCCTACGCTTAAAAAACGGCTCGCTGAAAAATATAAAGCGCCGGTGATCGACTGGTATTCGATGGTCGAGACGGGGCCGATCGGTTACGCGTGCCCGCATGGTTTCGGATACCATTTGTTGCCGCACGACATTCATCTCGAGGTGCTGCGCGCGGACGGCACGCAGGCTCCGGTCGGCGAGCGGGGCGAGATCGCGGTGACGGGCGGACGCAATCCGTTTGCGCCGCTGCTGCGGTATCGGACGGGCGATTTTGGGCACGTCGACTATGCGGCGTGTCCGTGCGGCGACCCGATGCCGCGGCTGCTGGAACTTGAAGGGCGCGTGCCGGTGCTGATCCGGTCGAGCGACGGGACGCCGGTGAGCACGGTGGATTTGTCGCGGCTGTTGCGCGAGCATCCGCTGCTGCTTCACGAGTTCGTGCAGCACGCGGACCGGTCGTGCGAATTGACGGTGCGCGCGCTGCCGGATGCGAGTCCGGACGCGGCGAAAATCGAAATGGATTTGCGGCGCGTGCTGGGAACGGTGCCGTTGGAGATTCGATTTGATTCGACGCTTGGCGACCGGCAGGATGGGAAGGCGCTGGTTTATCGGAGCGAGTTGATGTTGGAAGAGTAAACGACGGTTCCAGGTTCCAGATTTCAGGTTTCAAGTTAATGGATAGCATACCTCTTGATCATCCTTTTCCTGAGCGTCCTCATCGCATGTATTTTGCGCTGACGAACAATTGCAACCGCGCGTGTCCGTGGTGCAGCACGTGTTCGTCGCCGAGTGGAAATACGTTTTTGACGCTCGACGATTATGAGCGCAGTTTCCCGGCGAGCTGCGCATTTCAAGTGCAGCTCGAAGGCGGGGAGCCGACGGTGCATCCGGACTTTTGGGAGTTTGTGCGGATTGCTCGGGGGCATCCGCGTTGCACGCATTTGGTGCTTTGCACCAATGGCGTTGTGCTGCCGCGCCGGGAGGAGAAATTGCGGGCTTGGGTTGAGCGGTTGGGGGTGCCGCTTTCGATTAAGCTTTCGGTCAATCATCATTTGATGGATGAGGACGCGGGACTGATTGAACTGGCTGTGTTGTTGCGGGATATTTTTAATGAGCTTGGTGGCGAACGGCTTTTGGTGATCAACGTGCGGCTTCGAAAAGGTTATGACGACGACGACCGGCGTGTGCGCGATGCGATTGAGGCCGCGGGGTTGATGCCGCATTCGAATTTATTTTTTTTGCAGCGTTACGGTTTCGCGTCGGATGAAGCCGGCTGGAATCCGCCGAAGCCGGTGTGGGACGCGTTTTCGCTCGTCAATCCGGACGGTCGCGTGTATGGGCCGGACTTGATTGCGCGGTCGGAAGGAATGAGAGAGCTGCCATGACATTTGTCGACGCGTGGCGCCGGCGCAAATGCGCGGCGTTCGATCTGCAAGTCAACAGCACCGCGCGAGGGGTGGTTGAGTTTGAGTTGTGGAACAAGCCTGTGCGCGTTTACGCCAATGCGAATCTGTCGGTTTACAGCGCTCAGGCGTGCAACGCGAAGTGCGCGTTTTGCGTTGAAGAATTGCGTCCGGCGTCGCGCGGGACCGAGTTGTCGCGGCAAAAAAGCGTTGAGCGCGACGACGCGATTTATTTCGACAAATTGAGCGTCGTGTTTGGCCAGTTGAAGCCGCTGAATCCGTCGGTTTCCGTGACGGGTGGCGAACCGAGTAAAGATCCGCGACTACCGGCGATTCTGCGGGCGCTGGCCGAACACGGGGCGCGCAAACGGACGATGACGACGAACGGTTCCGGGCTTTTCGATGTGCGCGAGGGGCGCACGGTTTTGGATTGGCTGATTGACACGGGTGTCGCGCATTTGAATGTCAGCCGCGCGCATCCGGATTGCGGGACGAACGCAAAATTGATGGCGCTATCCGACGGGCTTTCGCTCAAACAGCTTCGCGAAGCCGCGGCGCGTGCGAAGGGCGGGGGCGTGCGGATGAGGCTATCTTGCGTGTTGCTTAATGACGCAATCGGGGATTTGGAGGAAATCGTGCGCTATCTGGATTTCGCGTCGGCGATCGGCGTGAACAATGTAATTTTCAGGCAGCTCATGAAGACCGATCCGGCGACCGCGGAAGTGAACTTTGTCACGCGGTACAGCGATGCGCGGCGCGTGCGATTGGAGCCGCTGCTGGACCGGATCAGCGCGGACCCGCGCTTTGAATTCCGCGAGCAGATCGTCGGTTATTATTATTATGTCGAGGTCTGGCGCTATGGCGATATGGACGTGGTTTTTGAGGAGGCCGATCTCGCGCAATTGGAGCAGGCGAAGCGCGACGATCCGTCGTTGATTCATGAATTGATTTTTCATCCGAATGCGATGTTGGCTTCGACTTGGCAGCCTTGGGATGGGGTGCTTGGTTAATGGTGATGTTCGTAGTCCCGCCTTCAGGCGGTCCGGAAACGAAGACCGCCTGAAGGCGGGACTACGAACGTAATTGACTTTTCTTGCGATTGCTCAACACTATTCGGCAGGTGAATAGACGAGGAATGTTGCGATGGCTTTGAAAGCTCAGACTTGTGCCAACCATCCCGAACGCCCCGGGCGGGCGTTGTGTATGAAGTGCCGCAAGACGGTTTGCCTGGAGTGCGCAACACTTTGGGATGGGATTAATTATTGTGTCGGCTGTTTGAAGAATACGCGCGAGGCGACGCGGGAGAAGTCGTCGGTTCTGGCTTGGGCGGTGATGTTGCTTTCCATTGTTGCGTTGTTTGCGGCGGGGAGTTTCGTGATGGTTTGGGCTGGGTCGCTGGTGGCTCGGATTCTTTGAACGCGATTACTTTCGATTCCAAAAAATGAGGGCCGAGACGGCCCTCCCACTTTCTAAAACGCGCCTTGCCATGCGGATTTCAATGCGCCGATGGGTTCGTCGATCCAGAATTCGCGTTCGGGGCCGGCGAATTGGAGCATGAGCGTGGCGGTTACTTCGCCGCAGCAGGCGTGAGGCAGACCGCCGAGAATGGCTTCGAATTCCTGGCGCACCGCCGGGCGGACTTCCACTAAATAGCGCGCAGGGCTTTCGCTCATTAGGACAACATGGGGTGGAAGCATTTTCGGCACGGGGACTTTGGACATTTCGATGCGCGCGCCGAGGTCGCCGGCGAAGGCCATTTCCGCCGCTGCAACCGCCAAGCCGCCTTCGCTCAAATCGTGGCACGCGCGCACCGTTCCCTGAACGATGGCGCGGTGCATCGCATCGTGAATGCGCTTGGCCATTTTAAGATCGACGTGTGGAATCGTGCCTTCGAGAATGTCCGCGCCGGTCAGCAGATTGAAATGGCTTCCGCCCATGTCTTCGTTCGTCAGGCCGACGACGAAGAGCAGGTTGCCGGCTTCCTTCAGATCCATCGTCACGCACTGCCGCACGTCTTCGACGATGCTCATGCCGGAGATCAGCAGCGTGCCGGGAATGGCGATTGTTTTTCCACCGGCGGCATATTCGTTGTTCAACGAATCCTTACCGCTGATAAAGGGCGTGCCATAAGCGATCGCCGCTTCCGTCGCACCTTCGCAGCAGAGCACCAGCGAGCCTAGTTGTTCGGGTTTCGAGGTGTTGCCCCAGGAGAAATTATCGAGAATGAACGTGTTCGCGGGATCAGCGCCGGTGGCGACGAGATTGCGGACGCATTCATCGACCGCAAGTTTCGCCATTTCGCGCGGGTCGCGTTCGGTGAACTGCGGGCAGAGTCCGTTGGCCAGCGCGACGCCCTGCGATGAGCCGAGGATGGGCGTCAAGACCGCCGCGTCGCTGGGGCCGTCGTTGTGTTTTCCGGTCAAGGGTTTCACGACCGTGCGGCCTTGCACTTCGTGGTCGTATTGCCGGATGATCCACTGCTTTGAGGCGATGGTCGGATGCGCGAGCAATTTGCGCAGGAGCGGCCCGAAGATCGCACACGGACGCGTGCGCGCATTGTTGAGCAGGCGGATGTCGAGATTCAGCGCCTTTTGCACCGCGCTGAGCGCTTCGTTGGAGGAATGAACGCCGGGAAGCGCTTTTGGATTTTTCCACGTGGCGGTGCGGATGAATTTCGGCAGGCCGCCGTGCAAAAATTTCATCTCCATTTCACCGACGGGCTGGCCTTTGAAATTCAAGCGCAGTGTTTTGTCGCTGCCAAACACGCCGATGGCGGTCGCTTCGACTTCCTCGTTTGTGCAGAGTTCCTGAAGCGCCGGCCAGTGCCGCGGGGGGACCGACACGACCATGCGCTCCTGCGCTTCGCTGATCCAGATTTCAGTGTACGTCAGTCCCGCGTATTTCAACGGCACCTTGTCGAGTTCGACGACGGCGCCCGTGTCTTCGGCCATTTCGCCGACCGCCGACGACAAGCCGCCCGCGCCGCAGTCCGTGACGCAGGTGAACAAATCTTCGTTGCGCGCTTTCAGCAGCACGTCGAGAACTTTTTTTTCTTCGATCGCGTTGCCGATCTGCACCGCGCCGCTGGAGACCATTTCGGAATGTTCGGACAGTTCGACGCTGCTGAACGTCGCGCCGTGAATGCCGTCGCGCCCGGTGCGCCCGCCGAGCACGACGATCAGGTCGCCGGCGCGCGCGTGCTTGGCGATTTTGTCGCGCGGAATCAGGCCCGCGGATCCGGCGAAGACGAGCGGATTGCCGACGTAGCGCGGATCGAAATGCACCGCGCCGTTGACGGTCGGAATGCCCATGCGGTTGCCGTAATCGCGCACGCCGGACACGACGCCGGCCATGACGCGGCGTGGATGCAGCGTGCCGGCCGGCAAGGATTCGTGATCGCTGTCGGGCATGCCGAAGCAGAAGACGTCGGTGTTGGCGATGGGTTTCGCGCCGAGGCCCGTGCCCATCGTGTCGCGGATCACGCCGCCGATGCCGGTGCCCGCACCGCCGTAGGGTTCGATCGCGCTGGGGTGATTGTGCGTTTCGACTTTAAACGTCAGCGCCCAATTATCGTCGAACGCGACGACACCGGCGTTGTCTTGAAATACCGAGAGGCAGCGGCGGTGGCCGATTAATTCGGTGGCGCGAAAGATCGTTTCTTTCAATAAATTATCGTACTGCTTATGCCCGTCGGGACCGTCGAGATCGATGGCGCCGCGCATTGTTTTGTGGCGGCAATGTTCGGACCAGGTTTGCGCGATGGTTTCGAGTTCGATGTCCTTCGGTTCGCGGCGCAGCAGTGTGTAATGATTTTGAATCGCCTTCATTTCGGCGAGCGTGAGCGACAGGCAGCCCTGTTTGCTGACGGCCAGCAATTCGTCGTCATTTTTTCCGAGCAGAGGCACTTCGACGAGTTTGAAAATCGCTTCGCCGCTGGGCGCGTGGACCGGCGCAGGGGCATCGATGTGGATTTCTTCGATGCATTCGTTGGCGAGCACACGGCGGCCGATGCGCAGCAATTCGGCGGCATCGGGTTGCGCGGCGGTTGAGTAAACGAGCACGTATTTGCGGCCGGTGGCGATGTGTTTGGCGGTGACCTCGCGATCCTTGAGCGCCTTGTCGATGCTGCTGATGACGGGGTCCATGACGCCGGGTTTGCGCACGACTTCGATGTGGTTGCCGGAGCCGCTTGCATATAAAGGGGTGTTGACGGCGACGCGTTCGACGATTGGATCGGCCAGTAGATTGTGGGCCAGGCGCGAGACGGCGGCGGCGTCGAGTTCGACATCGAGCCAGTACAGGCGGGCCGTGCGCAAGGCATCGGGCAGCGGGGCATTGAGGAATTTCAATTCCGCCAGCACCCCGTTGCCGGGCAGGTCGGGGAGGTTTTCGCGCGGGCCGACTTCGATTCGGTATAGCATAGTGGGTGTGAGCGTCCTATCCGTCTGTTGTTTCCGGATGTTTCACAGGAATTTCACCATCCGTTCGGTGCGGAATATCGTAGTCGAGATTGATGAAATCTGAAATGAAAACTGCTAAAAACGGCTAACGACGGTTTCAGGTTCCAGGTTTCAAGTTTCAGGTTTTATGAGCGTGATCTGAAGCGGCAAGTTGAAATGGCGGAGCGGGGGGGGGCGTGATAGGATAGGCTCGTTTCATTATCAGGAGGTGTTATGGCCACTCTCGTCGTAAAAAAGCCGCGCAAGGCTTCAGAGGAAATTATAGGTGACCGCAAGCCTCATCCGGGTCGCCGCATGACGGAGGCGGAATTTGTCGAGTGGAGCGACGAAAAGACTCACGCGGAATGGGTCGATGGAGAGGTAATTATGATGGCACCTGGCAACACTGAACATGAAGAGATTCAACTTCGAATTGGTGCGGGGATGAGCGGCTTGGCTGAAGAAGGCGATCTCGGAATGGTGACTGGCAATGCCATTCAAATTCGCCTACCCGGACAAAAGCGCAGGCGTTTGCCCGATTTGCTTTTTGTGGCAAAGGACCGAATGCATATCGTTAGTAGCACGCTTATCGACGGCGCGCCCGACTTAATTGTTGAAATTATTTCGCCCGAAAGCATGGGGCGCGATTTGCGTGAAAAGTTTCTCGAATACGAGAAGGCCGGCGTGCGTGAATTTTGGCTCGTCAATCCGCTGGCGAAAGCGATCGATGCGTACGAAATCGGCAGCGGGAAGAAATACAAGCAGATTAAGGAGGTTGATGGAAAACTGTGCTCGAAGGTTTTTAAAGGATTCTTCCTGCGGCGCGCGTGGCTTTTGCGCGATAAATTTCCGAGTCTGATGGAGTTGTTGAGAGAACTTAAGCTTATTAAATAATGGATTTCGTCCCGCTGAAAAGGATTACCACTCACGCCCATGCTTCGCGTTCTTAACTCCCAATCCCGTCAGAAAGAGGAATTCAAGCCGATTGATCCGGCCGGCAGGGACGTGCGCATGTACGTCTGCGGGCCGACGGTTTACGATTCGCTTCATCTGGGCCATGCGCGGGCCGCGATCACTCCTGATATTGTGCGGCGGTATCTTGAATACAAGGGTTATCGTGTGAAATTCGTATCGAATTTCACCGATATCGACGACAAGATCATCAAGCGGGCGAACACTGAAAAGCGCGATTGGAAGGAGCTCACCGAATTCCATATCGCTGAATTTCATGCGATGATGAAGACGTTGAATGTGCTGCCGGCGACGCTTTATCCGAAGGCCACCGAGCATATTCCGGAGATGATCGAGATTGTTCAGTTGCTTCTTGAGAAAAAGCACGCGTATGTGGCCAGCGACGGGGATGTTTATTTCGACACGACGACGTACGAACGCTATGGCAAGTTGAGCGGTCGCGTGATTGAAGAAGACGATGCGGGGCACAGCCAGCGTATCAGCGACGAGCGCATGAAAGTCAAGAAGCATCCGGGCGATTTTGTGCTTTGGAAGCTGGCCAAGCCGGGCGAGCCGTTTTGGGCATCGCCGTGGGGCCAGGGGCGGCCGGGCTGGCATCTGGAATGTTCGGCGATGTCGCGTAAACATCTTGGCGTGCCGTTCGACATTCATGGCGGCGGGCATGATCTGCTTTTTCCGCATCACGAGGACGAGAAGGCTCAGACGGAGTGCGCGTACTGCGAGGAATTGAAAAACGGCGAGTCGGTGAATTACTGGGTTCACAACGGATTTCTCACACTCAACAACGAGAAGATGAGCAAATCGCTGGGCAATGTGAAGTGGCTGCGCGAGATGGTTTGGCCAGAGGGTCCGCACGATCCGATGGCGGTGCGGATGATTTTCTTGAGCGCTCACTATCGCGCGCCGATTAATTTCGAGCCGGGGCTTTTCGATGAGGCGACGGCGCGACTTGATCGCATTTATAATGCGATTGAAGCGATTGATCGCGCACTGGGTGTGACGAAACTGGTTGCGGTGTCGGCAGCTTTGAAGTCGCCCACCATCGTTGCATTTGAAACTGCGATGGATGACGATTTCAATACGGCGGGTGCGCTGGGCGCGGTTTTCGATTTGGTTTCGGAAGTCAACAAGCAACTCGCGTCGAAGACGCCGGACGCTGCGACGCTTCAAGCCGAGCGGCGCGATTTGGTGACGATTTTGACGACGCTGGGAATTCGCTCGGAACGTGCGAGCAAGCCATCGGCATCGGACGGCGGCGACAGTTTGAAACTGGTCGATCTGCTGTTGCAAGTTCGCCAGGAAGTTCGCGCGGCGAAGCTGTATGCCGTGGGCGACAAGATTCGCGATGGGTTGAAGGGGCTGGGGTACGAGGTAGAAGATTTACCGGGTGGTAAGTGGGCCGTAAAGAAAAAGTGAATTATGGGCAATCTCTTCGATACCCAGCTTGTTGCGCGCAATCTTCCGCCGCTTCGCGCGCGGCGGATAGAGACGCTTCAAGTCAATGTTGGCAAAGTGTGCAATCAAACTTGCCGGCATTGCCATGTCGACGCTGGGCCGCACCGGACTGAAAGCATGTCGCGCGAAACGGCGGGGCATGTCGTGCGCGTGCTGCGTGAAAACGAATCCATCAAGACACTGGATATCACGGGCGGCGCGCCGGAACTCAATCCGAATTTTCGCTGGCTGGCGAGCGCGGCACGGATGCTCGGGCGGCATGTCATCGACCGTTGCAACCTCACTGTTTTTTATGTCGATGGCCAGCAGGATTTGCCGATTTTTCTGGCGGAGAATCGAATTGAAATCTGCGCTTCGCTGCCTTGTTACACGGCGGAGAATGTGGACAAGCAACGCGGCCGCGGCGTCTTTGATCAGAGCATTGATGGGTTGCGCGCGCTCAATGAACTTGGCTATGGGCGCGAGGGTTCGGGGTTGGTGTTGAATCTTGTTTTCAATCCGCTCGGGCCGAGTCTTCCGCCGCCTCAATTGAAACTGGAGGCCGACTACAAGCGTGCGCTGTTCGAACAATTTGGGATCGTTTTCAACCGGCTGATTGCGATCACGAATATGCCGATCAGCCGTTTCAAAACGGATCTCGAGGCGCATGGAACACTCGATGCGTACATGGAGAAACTGGATGCGGCGTTTAATTCGAGCGCGGCGGAAGAGGTCATGTGCCGCGATTTGATTTCGGTCGGCTGGGACGGGCAGTTGTACGATTGCGATTTCAACCAGATGCTCGAGATGCCTCTGGTTGGCGAGACGCGCCGGACGATTGCGGATTTTGACGCGGCGCTTTTTTCGGAGCGGTTGATTCGAACGGGTTCGCATTGTCTTGGATGCTCGGCCGGGGCGGGGTCTTCGTGTGGCGGGGCGTTGAAAGAAAGTGGCAGGGCCGTCTCGGCCCTGTAAATTTGGAAATATTCCATGGCCGCGCTCGATCCCGCTGTTGCGGCGATGCTATTCGATCCCGGCCATTCGTGCCGGGCGACTCACCCTTTAGCGCGCTTTGCCTGGCGCTGTGGCGATGCCGCGCTTGATTTGTTTTTTTCGCCGCATTGCGCGTCCTGCGGCACGCCGCTTCCCGAATTTATCAACAAAGCTCTCTGCAAAAAATGCTCGGATGAAATCCGCTGGATTGGCGAGGATCGCTGCGTGCGTTGTGGCGATTTCGTCGGAGCGGGCATGGGCTCTGTTGCGGATTGCGTGTCGTGCAGGAGGCATCCGCCGCGTTTTGTGAGCGCGTCGGTGGCGGCGCTGCGCTACGAGGAAGGGCCTTCGCGCGATCTGGTGTTGGCGCTGAAATTCGGCGGCAAGAGTCATCTGGCACAAACGCTTGGCACGATTCTCGCGATGCGCATCCGGCAAACGGCATTGCTCGCAGAAGCGGACCGCGTCGTGGTCGTACCGGCTCCATTAATGCGCGGAGCGTTGTTCAAGCGCGGTTACAATCAGGCCGAGGAACTGGCTCGCGTCGTGTCGGCTGAGCTCAAGCTGAAACTGGAAACGCGGCTGCTGAAAAAGATCCGCGCGACACGCCGGCAGGCGCAACTTTCCGCAAAGCAACGGCGCGAAAACGTGGTCGGCGCGTTTGGTTGCGTGGCGAAACGCGCCCGGAATTATCAGGGGGCCACAGTGTTGTTGATCGATGATGTGATCACGACGGGCAGCACGGTTTCGGAATGTGCGCGGATACTTCATCAGGCGGGGATTGGGAAGGTTTTTGCGGCTTGTTTTGCTCGCGGGTGAGGCGGTTTTGCACCACAGAGACACAGAGAACACAGAGAGGAGAAAAGAAAATAGTTTTTCGTTTTCCGGGTGCCGTTTTATTTGACCGGCACATTCTCTGTGGTAATTGATTACCGCCTTTTTGAGCGGTTAACGCGGAATGCTCATAGGAGCACATAACACTTTTCTGCTGATTTTCGCTCGAAAAACTCAATTTGCATGCGTTTGTCGCGACGATTCTCCTATGAACGGACCCGGTAAACAAAGACTCTCTGTGTTCTCCGTGACTCCGTGGTGAAAATTCTTATCGGTTTTTCTTGATTACTTCGGCGAGGATTTTCAGGCCGGTTTCGGCTTCTTTTTGAGTGATGCACAGTGGGGGGCAGAAGCGGACTGTGGCTTCGCCGCATCCCAGCAGCAGCAGGCCGGCGTAGTAGGCGTCGTCTACGATTTTGTCTCGCAGGACTTTTGCCGGGCGCAGGGATTTTGCGTCGTCCACGATGTCCATACCGATCATCAATCCCAGGCCGCGGACTTCGCCGATGTGTTCTGGGAAATCGGCGCGCATTTTTTTCAATTGGTTTAGCATGAAGTCGCCGACGTTGCGGGCGTTTTGCATGTATTCGCGTTCGATCAGGTCGATGCTGGCCAGCGCGGCGCGGCAACTGACGGGGTTGCCGCCGAAGGTCGATCCGTGCGCGCCTTCCTTCCAGTCCATGACCGATTCCTTCGCGACCATCGCGCCCAGCGGCAGGCCGCTGGCGATGCCTTTTGCGAGGCAGAGAATATCGGGTTCGACGCCGACGTGTTCGATGCAGAACATTTTTCCGGTGCGGCCGAAGCCGCTTTGGACTTCGTCGGCGACCAATAGAATCCCATGCTGGTCGCAGAGCGCCCGCAGTTCGGGCAGAAATTCTTTTGGCGGAATGATGTAGCCGCCTTCGCCCTGCAGCGGTTCGACGAAGATCGCGGCGACTTCGTCGGGCGGGACGGTGCGTTTGAAAAGCTGCTCGCTGATGTACTTCACGTCCCCGTAGGGAACGTGTTCGACTTCGGGCACCAGCGGCGCGAAATGGGCGCGCTGCGTGATGCGCGACGCGGTCAGCGAAAGCGCGCCGAACGTGCGCCCGTGAAATGCGCCGAGGAATGCGATCACGCGCTGCCGGCCGGTGTGGTAGCGCGCGAGTTTGAATGCGCCTTCGATGGACTCCGCGCCGGAGTTGGTGAAGAAGACGCGCGTCGGCGACGGGCCGGGCCAGAGATTACAGAGCCGCGAGGCCAAGTCCGCCTGCGGCTGGTTATAGTAGTCACTGCCGCACATGTGGAGCAGTTTGCCGGCCTGATCGCGGATGGCTTTGACGATCTCCGGGTGGCAGTGGCCGCAATTGTTGACGGCGATGCCCGCGGTGAAATCGAGGAAGCGGTTGCCGTCGAGGTCTTCGACCGTGCACATCGACGCGCTTTTCACGCACAGTGGAATGTAGCGCGTGTAGCTTGGCGACGTGAAGCGCCGGTCGAGCGCAATGGCCTTTCGCGCCAGCGGGCCGGGAAGTTCGGTTTGAATGAAGGGGGCTGTGTCCATATTTTATCTCGGCAATGTTTCCGCACCACAGAGGCACAGAGAACACAGAGTAGCGCGGACTTTGCGGTTTAAAGCGATTTTTCATGTTTTTATTTCAACACATGGACGCCCGTTTCCTCTATTATATGGAACCCAAATAATGAATTTGAAAAGGAGACGCACGGTGACACTCAAGAATTCTTTCGTTTTGCTCGGTTTGCTTGTGGTTGGAATGTCGTACGCCGCCGATGTTGCCGAACAGGAATCGGCTCATTTGAAAAATATCCGCCGGCTTACGTTTGCCGGCAGCAAGAATGGCGAAGCTTATTTTTCGCCTGACGGCAAGGAGATAGTTTTTCAGGGCGTGCGCGAGGAGGGCAATCCGTTCTATCAGATTTACAAAATGGAGCTGGCCACTGGGAAAACGACGCGCATTTCGACCGGTGTTGGCAAGACGACGTGCTCGTATTTTCATCCCACGAAAAATCGTATTCTGTTCGCCAGCACGCATCTCGACGCCGAAAGCGGCGCGAAGCAGAAGGAGGAGATCGAGAAGCAGAAGGCTGGGAAGACCGAGCGCTACAATTGGAATTTCGATCCGAGCTTCGATATTTTCGAATCCGATCCGGACGGCAAGAATCTCGTCCGTCTCACCGATTCGCCCGGCTACGATGCCGAATGCGCGTACTCGCCGGATGGCAAATCGATTGTCTACTGTTCCTGGCGCGACGGCGATGGCGAGATTTATGTGATGGATTCGGACGGCAAGAATCAGCGGCGCTTGACGCACGAGAAATTTTATGACGGCGGGCCCTTCTTCTCGCCCGATGGAAAGAAGATCGTCTGGCGGCGCTTTGAGGACGAAGCCCAAACGTCGTCCGAAATATGGATCATGGACGTGGACGGTTCGAACAAGAAAAAGATCACTTCGCTGAATTCGGTTTCCTGGGCGCCGTACTGGCATCCGTCGATGAAGTGGATTGTGTTCGGCAGCCGCATCGACGACCCGTCGTTCGATCTCTATGCGATCCGCCCCGATGGCAGCGAGTTGACGCGGCTTACTTTTGCGCCCGGCTTCGACAGTCTTCCCGTGATTTCGCCGGATGGCCGGAAGATTATGTGGACTTCGAACCGTTCCGAAAACAAGAGCCACATTTTCATCGCCGATCTTTCGCTGCCCGATATCGCGGATGCGGTTGCCGTCCCAGCGCCCAAGAAAGACGACACCATTTTTGTGGACGCGGGGATGTTCGACCGGGTTCGGGTGTTGTCGGAAGCGTTCGCGGCATCGCATCTCGAACACAACGTGGCCAAACAATTTCACAGCGTTGGGCTGATGCCTTTCGGCCAGACCGAAAATATCGATGAGACGTTTTTCATCTTCGGGCCGCGCATCACGGGCTGGCTGCCGCCGCAGAACAATGCGGACACGGTGATCGTGGCCGCGGCGCAGATGAATGGCATTGACTGGTCGCCGTGGGGTACGGCGGCGCTAATTGAGAGCGTCAAGGCCGAAGTCGACTCGCGGGGAAAGGCGAAGACCGCGCCCGCCAGCGGGATCTATTTTACGATTGCCGACACCGACGACACGGATGCAGTACACAAGAATTCGCAGAGTGATTTGAAGAAGGAGATGGAGAAGCGGCCGCTGAAAACGAGCGCGTACGTGAGCACGATGCATCTCGGCAAAATGCTCGGCCGGACGCTGTATCTTTTTGGCGCGGGCACGGGGAACGGGTGGCGCGAATTGGCCGAACGGCTCGCGGCGCGGCATCCGGAATTGTCGATTGAGACAGTGGAATCGCCCGAGCAGGCGCCGGAGTTGAAGCAATTTACCGACAAGAGCATTCCGGGCATCGCATTCGGTGGTCCGGATGTTCCGAAGGAGAAGCAGGATGACGGGCCAGGACGTGACGATTTTGCCATGGTTTCGGCTTCAGCGGCGGTCGGCGACGCGCTGTGGCTTCTTGCGTCGGGCGAGGTCAAGATCGCCTATACGGCGTATGATCCGGTTGCCGCGAAAGCTGCCGCCGATGCGGCGAAGCGTCCGTATCTTGGCACCATTCCCGACTTCAAAGCCGACGGCGGCGAGGGCGTGAAATTGAGCGGCGTGCGCGACGGTTCGCCGGCTCAGAAAGCGGGCTTGCAAGGGGGCGACATCGTGCTTGAACTTGGCGGCAAGCCGATCAAGACGGCGAAGGAATATCTGGAGGCGCTGGAGTCTTTGAAGGCGGGCGACGAGACGACGCTGAAGTATCAGCGGGCCGGGAAAAGCGAGACGATTAAGATTAAGCTTGGGGCGCGGTAGGGGAGGTGCCAGAGCCGCGCACGTAAGTTAGCGGCCAGATTTGCGGCGGCGAACGATTCTGGCCGCTTACTTACGTGCGCGGCTCTGGAATGCGCCTGCGGTACGGGGCTTGAACGAATCGTGCGTGTCGGTATAGTCGCAGTGTCTGGATTCGCCGATTTGCACCGTATGGGCCGCTATGACATCCTCCGTGACGGACGTTCCGAAAACCATCTCGACCGACTGGCGCCAGGGCTACGCCGCACTCCCCGGCGTGTATGACGAAATGCTTTCGCCGCTGGGCGGGATTCATCCGCATTGGAGCGGTTTCGTCGAGCAGATGGACGCGCTGGGTTCGGCGGAGATCGAGCGGCGCTGGGATTTCGCGCAGCGGCTGCTGCATGAAAACGGCGTGTCGTACAATGTGTACGGCGACCCACGCGGCATCGACCGGCCGTGGGTGCTGGACGCGGTGCCGATGATGATTTCGGCGCGCGAATGGAGCGTTCTCGAACGGGGGCTCACCCAGCGCGCGCGGCTGTTGAATCTGGTGCTCGCCGATATCTACGGTTCTCAACGGCTGCTCAAAGACGGCGTGCTGCCGCCCGAATTGATTTTCGGGCACCCGGGATTTTTGCGGCCGTGCCACGGAGTTGCGGTGCCGGGCAATTCGTACCTGCATTTGTATTCGGCGGACATTGCGCATTCGCCGGACGGCAACTGGTCGGTGATCGGCGACCGCACGCAGGCGCCATCGGGCGCGGGTTACGCGCTTGAAAACCGCATTGTTCTTTCGCGCATTTTTCCGGATATTTTCAAAGAATGCCAGGTGCAGCGACTGGCGATGTTCTTCCGCCGCGTGCGCGAAACGCTGCGCGCGCTGGCGCCGTACAACCGCGACAATCCGCGCACCGTACTGCTGACGCCGGGGCCGTACAACGAGACTTATTTCGAGCACGCGTACCTTGCGCGCTATATGAATTACACGCTGGTCGAAGGCGGCGATTTGACGGTGCGCGACCAGTGCGTGTTCCTGAAAACGCTGGGCGGGCTGCACCGCGTGGACGTGATTCTGCGGCGCATGGACGACGATTTCTGCGATCCGCTGGAATTGAATCCGACTTCGTTTCTGGGCGTGCCGGGGCTGATGCAGGCGGTGCGCGCCGGGAACGTGGCGGTCTCCAATCCGCTGGGCAGCGGGCTGGCGGAGACGCCCGCGCTGCAACCTTTTCTACAGGCGTTGTGCAAGCATCTTCTGGGCGAAGATCTGCTGATCGGGTCCGTGCCGAGCTATTGGTGCGGGCAGAGCGCGTCGCTGGATCATGTGCTGGCGAATCTCGACAAAATGATCGTCAAGCCCGCGTACCCGCAGCGCAACATCGAATCCGTTTTTTGCGTCAAACTGTCCGTGGTGCAACGCGAAAAGTTGCAGGCTCAAATCCGCGCCAAGCCGTCGGCGTACATCGCTCAGGAGCAAGTGGCTCTTTCGACCGCGCCGGTGATGGTGGAGAACCGCATCCAGCCGCGGCACGCGGTGTTGAGAACAATGCTGGTGGCGTCGGAAGGATCGTACAGCGTCATGCCGGGCGGATTGACGCAGGTGCCCACGTCCGCGGAGTCGCTGGTTTTTTCGCTGCAGCGCGGGGCGGGCAGCAAGGACACGTGGGTGCAATCGGCGGGGCCTGTGAGCACCTTCAGCCTGCTGCGGCCGATGGGGCACGCGATCGAACTGACACGCGGTGGCAGCGATCTGCCCAGCCGCGTGGCCGACAATCTCTACTGGCTGGGGCGCTACGTCGAGCGCGCGGAAAACGCCGTGCGGCTGATGCGCGGCATCGCCAACCGGCTGTCTGAAAAATCGATCTGGGGCGAGGTGAAGGAACTCTCGGACCTGATGCGCGCGCTGCGGCATCAGGGCGGCGCGGCCAGCGGCGTCGCGCGCGAACACACGGCGGAAAGCGCCACGCCCGGCGACGAACTGAAGATTCTGCTCAAAGAAAGCCGCGAACCGGGCGGATTGAGCGCGACGCTGCAGGCGTTGCAATCGGTCTCGCGAGCGGTTCGCGACCGCATTTCGACGGACACGTGGCGCGTGGTCAACAGCCTGCACGAAGAATCGGCGTGGCCGGAAAATTTGGAAGAGACGCGTCTCAGCGAAATCATTCAGCGGCTCAACACCATGGTGACGTCGCTGGCGTCGTTCGGCGGGCTTGCGAGCGAAAGCATGACGCGCGGGCAGGTATGGCTGTTCATGGACATGGGCCGGCGGCTCGAACGCACGAACAACATGGCGGGGCTGCTGCGCAGCACATTGGTGACGCCGGTGAAGGAGGACGGCACGCTGCTCGAAGCGGTGCTGGAGATCGGCGACAGCTTCATGACCTATCGCCGGCGCTACCTGGCGAACCTGCAGCTCGCGCCCGTGCTGGATCTGCTGCTGGCCGACGAGACCAACCCACGCTCGATCGCGTTCCAATACGTCAAGTTGAACGAGCACGTCGAGAACCTGCCGCGAGACAGTTCGCTGGCGCATTTGTCGCCGGAACAGCGCGTCACTTTTGGCGGATTGGCGACGCTGCGGTTGGCGGAGATCGAGGAACTCTGCCAGACCGATGCGCAGGGAAAACGGACCAATCTGGCGCATTTGCTGACGCGCGTGGACGAAGACATGGCGGCGCTTTCGGACATCGTGACGCGGCAGTTCCTGAGCCATGCGCAGGCGTCGCGGCAGTTGGCTACTTTTCGGAATGAGGAGTAGGCGACGAGCCATGCGGTTTCACGTGGCGTTCCCGGTAATTCATCAATAACTTCTATTTCTTCGGACTGACCTTGTCATCTTTCGCGGGATGATCCAATCGGAATTTGTCCACCGCTGCGCGTAGACGAATTTTTTGCAATAGCGCACGGGTTCGCAATTGAACCTCTGGATCCTTCGTTGTCTTCAGCGCATCGATCAGCAAATTTAGAGCAATTGTCAAATGATGTGGATGGCGATGTTGAAATCATGCGGCGTTTTCCTTGATGCCATCCACGAAACGAACAAGCTTGATCACGTCTGCCAACAACTCCGATTTATTTAATTTCCTCCAGCCTTTTGCCGCGCT
>JBBRQD010000042.1:0-43628 GCA_038227045.1 Planctomycetota bacterium | reverse complement strand
CGCGCCCCGTCACGCCCAAAATTATACAATTACGCAACTTACCTATCCGTTCCTGCACCATCACGCGCATTTGCATCTTTCAACCCTTGAAAAATCGGGTAAACTTTGCCATGCAAAATTAGTGCCGAACAGGATTGTGACTGTCCCTATTTACCGATTTTCCCGATTTTCAAGGTTTCAACCGTCTTTGAGAAAAATGACGTTTCTGCGTACGACTCTCTAACAGTTGAAAGGCTATGATTAAAATGCACACAGAGATAATAATATCGATAAATAGTCCGTATAATCGTAATCTTGACTCCGTTTCGACACCTATCTTGAGATGAAAAGCACTGTCTAAATAAGTGCTTTCAATTTTTTCATATAGGTTTAGTGGCCAACCTATGGATTGAAGTCTGTATACACCTTCTTCTCTTTCAAGGGGTCTCCCTGGATTATTATTCAATAATATCTTTAGTCGATAAAAAGCTCTCTCGTTTGAAATTTCGACCGGAGTGAGATCTGATCGAAAATCTCCTAGCTGAATGTACGCGGCCATAACATTCTTTCGAGATATATTTAACCAAATCAGGATGGCCATTATTAACATTAAAATAATGGCCGTCGATAAATGATAATGAAATTTTATGCGAGAATTCACGGTGTACCCCTTCCGTAATAAACTACGCAGAACGCTGTTTAATAGGCAGAGTAAACCTACCCCTCCTGATTGAAAGAACGCCGTGCTTAACAAGGGCACGGCTGATGGCCACGCGGCGGCAGGACGACTCGTCCCGCTTGCCGAGTGGGATACCTGGCAGCAACAACTGCTGTTTGTCTTGACGAAGTTCCTGAAGTATCTCTTGCACAGATTGTACGAACTGTTGGCGCGACAGTGGGTCGACGGGCTTGCGTTCGAGCCAGCGGATGTCGGGCGACTCGTGATTGAAGCCCCAGGGTTTGGCCTGCTCGTTGGCTTGGAGGCGGGCGGCTTCCAGGTCGTCGCAGTTCCATTCGCAGGGGTGGTCATGGCGAGCAGCCTCAAGATGAGCGCGTGTTTTCAGACTGCCGATGCCGGCTTCGATGGCGCCATTATAGCGCGGGAAGTACGGAGGCGAGAGCAGAAGTGAGACACGGTGATCGTCGAGCAAGGCTTTGAACAGGAAGGAAAATGCGAACCGATGCGCCCTTGTTGAGTCGGTCCCATTTATTTTCACGCCGTTTGTATTGCAAACAGTGGGGTATAAACTATGCGTTTTCAATTCGTTATTCCGCAAGAACCATCTGCCATAAAGGATCTCGCATGATCAACCGTTTCCCCCTCGCATCGACGAGCCTTTCGATCCTCGCCGCATGTGTCTTTTCAATCGCGCTCTCCGCCGAACCCGCCTCCATTCTCTCGCCTCAAGACGCCGCGAAGGCGATGAAGGTTCCCGAGGGCTTCAACGTGTCGCTCATCGCCGGCGAACCGGATTTGGTGCAGCCGGCGGCGTTCGAATTCGACGACCGCGGGCGGCTGTGGGTCGCTGAATTCGTGTCCTATCCCGTCTGGAAAGCGGAAGGGCACGATCGCATTCTGATTTTCGAAGACACCAAACACGATGGACATTTCGACAAGCGCACGGTGTTTTGGGACAAGGGCAATTACCTCTCCGGATTCGCGCTGGGATTCGGCGGTGTCTGGGTGTGTTGCGCGCCGAATTTATTTTTCATCCCGCTCAAGGACGACGACACGCCCGGCGAGCCGCAGGTCGTGCTCGACGGCTGGGGCACCGGCGGGAAACACAACGTCATCAATTCGCTGACGTGGGGGCCGGACGGCTGGCTGTACGGCTGCAGTGGGATCACCGGGCCGGGGCGCGTCGGCAAGCCGGGCACTCCGGACGAAGAACGCATTCCAATCAACTGCGGTGTGTGGCGCTATCATCCGACGAAGAAAATTTTCGAAACGGTGCTGCATGGCACGACTAATCCGTGGGGCATCGACTACGACGACTGGGGGCAGATGTTCATCTGCAACACCGTGATCGGGCATTTGTGGCACGTGATTCCAGGGATGCACACGCAGCGCATGTTCGGCGAGGACTACAATAAGTACACGTACGATCTGATCGAAATGTGCGCGGATCACATTCATTGGGCGGGCGGAAGCTGGACAACGTCGCGCGGCGGCAAAGGCGCGCACGACGCCACCGGCGGCGGACATTCGCACTGCGGCGCGATGATTTATTCCGGCGACAATTGGCCCGACAAATACCGCAACACGTTCTTTACGCTCAACACGCACGGCAACCGCATTAACAACGACATACTGCGCCGCAAAGGCTCGGGCTATGTCGCGACACACGGCGCGGATATTCTCTTCGCCAACGACGAATTGTTTCGCGGTACGACAATCAAATCCGGCCCGGACGGCAGCGTCTTTTTCGCCGATTGGAACCAGGGCGGCGAATGCCATTCCGGCGATTTGAAATCAACCGGGCGCATTTTCAGAATGGCCTACGGCACACTCATACCATGGAGCGGCGAAATTTCGAAACTCTCCGACGACGAGCTGGTGAAACTGCAATTGCACAAAAACGACTGGTTCGTCCGACATGCGCGACGGGTTTTGGAAGAGCGCGCGTCGGCTGGAACGCTCAAACCGGAAACGGCGCCCGCGCTGCTGAAAATGTACGACGAAAATCTGGACGTTCCGCGAAAACTCCGCGCGCTATGGGCGCTGCATGGGATCGGCGCTGCGCCGGAGGACTTCCTGGCCAAACAACTCGACCATTCCGACGACAACATTCGCTCTTGGGCGGTGCGGCTGCTGGTCGATACCAGCGCGCCGTCAGAAAAGGCGCTGGCTAAGTTTTCAAAGCTGGCCAAAGACGATCCATCCGCAATGGTGCGGCTGCATCTCGCGTCGGCGGTGCAAAAGTTACCCACCGAATTCAATGCGCCACCCGGCGGCGTTTCGCGCGCCGAAATATTAAAAGGGCTGTTGTCGCACCCGCAAGACTCGCTCGATAAGAATCTGCCGTTGATGTACTGGTACGCGCTTGAGCCACTGATTCCAGCGAACCCGACGCGCGCGCCCTTGATTGGGCTGCGCGGATCCATTCCGCTGGTGCGCGAATTTTCCGCGCGGCGTGCGACGGAACTCAGTCCGGGTGGCGGCGTCGATCTGCTGACCTTTGCATTGGAGGACGCCGAAAAGGCGAAGGCATCCGGCGCCGCGGCAAATGTCGTCGCCGAATTGGACGCCGCGCCTGCAAGCATCCTGGCCGGAATCGCGACGGCGTTGAAAGGCCAGCGCGATGTGAAAGCGCCTTTTGCGTGGAAAGCGCTGAGCGAAAAACTCAACGCCAGCCCCAACGCTGAAGTGCGCAAGCTCGCGATGAAAGTCGCCTTTATCTTCGGCGACGAGTCCGCGCTCGAAAAGTGCGTCGGGATGGCCGCAGACGCGAAAGCGAATTTGAAGGACCGCGAGTCGGCCATCGAATTGATCGTTCAAGCACATGCGGCGAAAGCGCCGGCAGTGCTTCTCGATCTGCTCAACGAACCTGCCTTGCGCGGCGCGGCATTGCGCGGACTGGCGGTCTTCGACGACCCGAAGACCGGCGAAGCGGTCCTTGCGATTTATTCGAAGCTCACGCTCGCCGAGAAGACCGACGCGCTGTACACGCTGGGCGCGCGGCCGGCCAATGCGCGCGCGCTGCTGGAGGCGCTCAAGAACAAGACCGTGCCGAAGGAGGATTTGAATGCCTTTACGCTCCGCTATCTTGAAAACGCGAACGTGCCGGAACTGAATGAATGGATCAAAACCAATTGGGGCGGAATGAAGCAGACTTCCGAATCGCTCAAGGCCAGCATCGCAAAATACACAAAGGTGGTCAAGAGCGCCGGCCCGCAAGCGTCGGACGTGAAACGCGGCCGCGATGTGTTCAAGAAGACCTGCTACAACTGCCACACGCTCTTCGGCGAAGGCGGCAAAGTCGGCCCCGACTTGACGGGTTCCGGGCGCGCCAATCTCGATTACCTGATGCTCAACGTCGTCGATCCCAACGCGCTCGTCCCATTCGAATACCAGGTCACGGTGGTCAAAACGAACGACGGCCGCATGATCACCGGCATCGAACGAAACGTCCGCGACAAAACGTTCGATATGATCACGCCAAACGAACTGGTCACAATTTCAAAGAGCGACGTGAAGTCGAAGAAGCGCATCGAAACATCGATGATGCCAGAAGGGATTTTGGATACGTTAAAAGAGCAAGAAATAATTGACTTGGTGTCGTTCTTGCAGAGCGATGGGACGAAGTGAGGGAACGGCGAAGATTTTTTAACCGCGAATTCACGCGAATTTGCGCGAATAATTTTGGGTGTTGGTTGAGGGAGTCTGAAGATGAGAATTGCGGCGACCGTTTTGTTTGCGTTGTGTCTTTCGATCTGTTCCTTTGCGGGTGAAGAATTTAAGCACGGCCCGGATTCTGAATACCACGAGGGCGTTCCAAAAGGCAAGGTCGAGCAGCAGCCGAGATGGCTCAGCAAGATCTTTCCCGGCACGGAGCGCGATTGGTGGATTTATGTCCCGGCGCAATACGATCCGGCGACGCCCGCGAACGTGATGGTTTTTCAGGATGGCGGCGGGCCCGTCAGCGCCACCGGCGAGATGCGCGTGCCGGTTGTCTTCGACAATCTCATCCACAAAAAAGAGCTGCCCGTCACCATCGGCATATTCATCAATCCCGGCGTGCTGCCCTCGACGGATATGAGCACGATTGAAGTGGAAGTTCCCGGCAAAGACGGCGCACCGGCGAAGAAAGAAAAGCGACCGGTCAAGCAACCGAGGCAGAATCGTTCCTTCGAATACGATTCGATGGGCGACCGCTACGCGCGCTTTCTGATCGAAGAAATCCTGCCGGAAGTCGAGAAAAAGTACAAGCTCACGCAGGACCCGGCGGGCCGCGCGCTGTGCGGGCAGAGTTCCGGCGGCAGTTGCGCGTTCACGGCGGCATGGGAGCGGCCGGATGTCTTCGGCAAAGTAGTCAGCGGCATCGGCAGTTTCACCAGCATTCACGGCTGCAACGCCTACCCGGATCTGATCCGCAAGATGGAGCCGAAACCGATCCGCATTTACATGCAGGACGGCGACCACGACCTCGACATTTTCGTCGGAAGCTGGTGGCACGCCAACATGGACATGGCCGCCGCATTCCGCTTCATGGGCTACGATTATTTTTTCCTGCAAGGGCACGACGGCCACAACGGCAAACAGCTCGGCGTGAATTTTCCGGACGCAATGCGCTGGCTCTGGCGCACTGAACCGGTGGCCGGAAAACGGCCGGAGAAGCTTGATCCGCGCGGGATTTTTGAAGTATTGATTGCGGATGAGGGGTGGAAGAAGGTGGCGGCTATCGAGACCCCGCCAGTTTTCAGAGCTGCCGCGGATGATGATGGCAATATTTATTATCTCGAATCCAATGCAAAGGGCGCAATGGACATCAAGAAAATCGATGCGAATGGCAAGGCGGCACTTTATGCGGGCACGAAGGAACCTCTTGAAAACATCGCGTTTGCTCCGGATGGAAAACTATTCGCGATCGCACAAAAACGCATTTTTGCCGTGGAAGCGAATGGCTCGTTGAATTCCCTTATAGATCTGGGTCGCGACATATCGGCGGTGGCGGTCAATCAAAAAGGTGAAATGTATTGTGAAGTCCCCGGCGCGAAAAAAATCATGATCGTCAACCTCAAGAGTGGCGAAAAGAAAGAATTTGATTATTCCGGAGACGTTCATTTTTCTCTGTGCTTCACCCCCGACCAAGGATTTCTCGTTTCGATCGCTCCAGAGAAATGGGAACTTCAATCGGCACGTGTGGCGTTAGATGGAACGTTGGAGTATGCCGAGCCATTCTATTCACTACAAGCGCTCGAAGGACAAGACCATAGCCGTGCTTTTGGGTCGGCTGTGGATAGTAAAGGCCGGCTTTACGTGTCCAGCGTAAACGGCATCCAGATTTTGGATCAAGGCGGGCGTGTTGTTGGTATATTAACGCTGCCTATGCGTGAGCATGTTTTTGGCATTGCATTTGGTGGTTCGAATTTCGACACTCTTTACGCAGTGACTATGAAGGGGATTTTTGCGCGCAAGCTGAACGCAAAAGGCGTGCGTTCGTGCAAGCCGCCGGTGGTTGTGCCGGGGCCAAGGATGTAAGCGCTTGCCTGATGACATGCCGCACGCTACCATTAAAAAAGTGGCGAGTTATCTGTCCGCCCCGCTGGAGCAAAATAATGATCGCGACACTGCGTCCAAAACTCAAGAAGCCGGAGATTTTCTATCCGGAAAGGGACGAGGAACCTTTGGGCGAAACCGACTTCCACGCACACGAAACCATCGGGCTTTTTGAAGCGCTGCGCAGTTTCTTTAAGGCCGACCGCGACATTTACGTGGCGATGGACAATTTTCTGTACTACAAGAAAGACCATCCCAAGGCGGTCATTTCGCCGGATGTCTATGTGGTGAAAGGCGTCGAAAAAAAGAAGCGGCGCACATACAAAGTATGGGAAGAAGGCGGACATGTGCCAGCGGTCGTCTTTGAAATTACATCCGCAAGTTCGAAGATGCTCGATCTGGGCAAAAAGAAAACGATTTGCGAAGAGCTGGGCGTAAAGGAATATTTCCTCTTCGATCCGCTAGGCGAATTCCTGACCCCTGTATTGCGGGGCTTCCGATTGCAACGCGGTGTCTACGTTGAAATCGTGCCCGACGCAGAAGGCAATCTGCTCAGTGAAGAGTTGCGATTAAAATTTTCTTCTCGAACGCCAGGGCTATTGCGAGTGATCGATCCGCGAACGGGCAAGATGGTGCCTCGGTACGAGGAAATGGATTCGAAGCTAGACGCCGCCGAAGCGGAACTCGCTCGTTTGAAAGAAGAATTGAGCCGGCTGAAAAAATAGCCTTCTAACACATCGCGCAGAAAGCCATCGAGCTTGAAAATCCATCTTCAATACTCCACCAACGGCCTCTCCGTCGATATCCCCTCCAGCAACGTCACGATCCTAGCGCCGAAATTCATCGACGGCATGACCGACGAAGCCGCCGGGTTTCGCGACGCCGCGCGGAATCCGATTCAATACAAGCCGCTCAAGGATTTGGTCGGCGCGCGCGAGAAAGTCGCGATCGTCATTCCCGATATCACGCGGCCATTGCCGACCGCGCGCCTGTTGCCGTGGATCTTCGCCGAGTTGTCGCACGTGCCCGCCGCGAATTTTACCATTGTCAATGGAACGGGCTCGCACCGCGGAAACACGCCGGCGGAATTGGCGAGCATGGTGGGCGCCGATATATTGAAGAACTACAACGTCGTCAACCACAACGCTCACGATCCGGCGACCATGAAGTTCGCCGGCAAAACCGCCGATGGCCGCGACGTGTGTTACAACAAGGAGTACGTCGAAGCCGACCGGCGCATCGTGATGGGCTTCATCGAGCCGCATTTCATGGCCGGTTTTTCGGGCGGATTCAAGGGCGTCTTTCCCGCCGTCGCGGACATCGGCGCGATCATGCATTACCATCGCGCGCAGGTCATCGGCGATCCGCGCAGCACTTGGGGCGTCCTGGAAAATAATCCGACGCAGGATCAGGTGCGCGCCAACGGCTCGCTGCTGCCGATCGATTTTCTGCTCAACGTCACGCTCAATCGAAAGAAAGAAATCACGCGCTATTTCTGCGGCGATGTGCGCGCGGCTCATGCGCAAGGCTGCGCATTCGCGAAGGCCACGGCAATGGCCGCGTGCCCGAAACCGTTTCCGATTGTGATCACCACGAACGGCGGTTATCCGCTGGATCAGAATGTGTATCAGGCTGTGAAAGGCATGTCGGCGGCGGCGCAGATCGTTCAGGACGGCGGCTTGATTCTCGCCGCGTCGCGTTGCAACGACGGCTTCCCCGAGCACGGCAATTTTAAGAAAATGCTTTTCGATCACGCATCGGCGCAAGCCATTCTCGACACGATTCATGCGCCGGGATACGCCGTCTTCGACCAGTGGCAGGCGCAGTTGCTGGCGCTGATTCTGATCCGCGCGCGCGTGGGTTTGTTCAGTGAGATTTCAGATGCGGAAACGCGCCGCGCGCATCTCGAACCGGTGCCGGACATCGCGAAAAGCATTGTGGAAGAATTGAAGCGAATCGGTCCCGATGCGCCCATCGCCGTGCTGCCGGAAGGACCGATGACAATTCCGTATTTGACTGCGTAATTGGGGAGAGATTTAACTGGGTGGCCCACCCCTCGGGGTGGGCGCCACAGGCACAAGAAGCCTCACCCTTGTCTCAGAAATTCAAAGATAACGCGCGATTTAGGCGGGGCTTCTTGTGCCGAAGGCACCCAGCCCGAGGGCTGGGCCACCCACTTCCATTTTCTCTTTTACTGCCCGGCGCAACGCGGATTTTCGAGGGTTGCGGTGCCTTTGATTTCGATCACAAACGGTCCGCTGCGGGGCAGTTTGTCGTCCTTGTATTTAATCCATTTCTTTTCGTTGAGCGACACTTCCAGCGCCCCTTCATTGATCGTGACCAGCACGTGACTTTTGGGGTTTGCGTCCGGCAGAGCTTCGCTTCTCGCCATGCTCGGTTCCGCTTTGGATCCATTGAAGGTAAAGCCCGTGTACCCGGCTGGGGCGTAAAATTTGCATTGCTTGGGTTTGATTAAAGCACCATAGCCCGAAAAATTATAGTCGCTCATGCTGCTGATGCTGCTACTGCTAGTGCTTTCATTGGACGCAAAATCGTTTCGGACGGCTACTTTCACCGATCCCGTCACTCCTTTTTGGATCCCCACGTCGATTCCGCCATTGATTTTCGCAGCCTCCAGTTTTCCATCGGTCACTTCGTACACATTCGCCGATTTCTTGACCCATGTTCCGGTGATCGTGCCCCAGCCCAGCGCCTTCAATTCGCGCTCCACTTCCGGCGGCACGTTGGTGACCACTTTGGCGGGGGTGGTATCGTGGTCGAAAAAGTCTCTGGCGGTCTTGGGCCTCTTCGCCGCCGCGACCGCTGCGGCTGCCGCAGCCGCTTCGGCCGCCTTTTGCGCCTGAACGGTAGCATAAAACTTGGGCATTTTTTCAGGCGTTATGACGTTGGACAATTTTAATTCGGCCACGCGCGCGGCGGCGGCGTCTGTCGTTGCGGTGTCCGGTATTTTCTTCACCATTTTGTCGAGATCCTGCGCGTATTCCTCGAAAATCGCGCTGAATCGGGACGCGAAGGGGTTCAGCGCTTTGACCCGCCGATCGGCTTCGGCGCGTTTCGCGGTCGTCGCCGGTTTGTTTTCTTGAGCCATCAGCACCGATGCGCGCTGATAAAAATCGCCCGCCGTCGTCGCGGCATTCTCTTTGTCGAAAAGCTTGGCCAATTCAAAAATCGCATCAGGGCAATTCTCGTCGTTGGCCAGCGCTTTATAGAGCATTTCTTTGGCTTGCACCGTGTTGCCTTTCGCCGCAAGCGTCGCGCCGCTCAGCGCCAGCGAATCCGCCGTGGTGCGGTCCGCCGCGCGGGCATCGCCGAATCCACTCGCCGCAAAAACAAAAATGGCACAGATAAAAATCATGACTTTCATGGCATACTCCTGATTGTAATGTGTGTGGTTTCACCAAAAACCGCACTTTTTTCTAGTGTCCCAAAATCGTCATCTTCATGCAGCCATAGCGCAGCATGGAGGATTCCTTCGAAATGGCCGCAAGATCGCCGTCGCTGAGATTCTCGGATTCAATGCGCTGGTAGATGCTTTCCGCTTTGATGAACTGTTCGAGCGCGTGCGCAACGTTTTCTTGATTGCCGGCGGACCCGGGCGTTGCCTTGGAATAGAACGATTTGCCCTTTTGATGAGCGTCTTTGAAAGCGGGAACCAAGGCATCCTTCGCCATCTTCTTGGTGTCTTCGTCGGCGGCTTTTTCAACGGCTTCGACATCCACGCCCCGTCTTGCGGATTCAGTCGACGGTCTCGTGTCCGTTGTTGATGGGGTCGTTCCGACGGGCGTTACCGGTTTTGCGGAGGCCAAAATCTTTGCGTTCTGTTCTTTTAATTTCAGCGACAGTTTGGCGACTTCGTCTTTCTTCGGCGCGGCGAAATCGCGTTCGAGCAATGCGGCGGCCTCGCTGCCGAATTCCGTATCATTGAATCGGGCCGAAAGTGCCTTGGCGGTCACGGTGGCCTCGTCCCTTTTTCCGATTCCCAGTTTGTACCAGACTTCGGCGAGCATCGCGGCGGCCACTTTGGATTTGACCGGATCGCCGCGTTCCGTGATTGCCGTCGTCGTTTTTTCGAGGGATTCTTTGGCTTTTACATTTTCGGGGAGCAGCACGACCACGGCCGCGTAGGCTTGTCTTGCAGTCTCCAATTGTCCGGCTTCGAGCGCTTCGTCGCCGAGTTTTTGCAGCTTTTCGGCGAGTTTTGTATCCAACGCGTCCAGTTCGATGAAACCGACGCCTACCCGTTTGGCGGCGGTGGTCGCCTTTGAAGCCAGAACCGCGTCCTTTTCTTTTGCAGCCACGGTTGCGGCGTTTTGAAATTCCTTCAGCGCCTCACGCAGCTTGCCGTTTTTCTCGAGGCACAAGCCCATGTTAAAGTGCGCCTCCGGGCACGTTTCGTCGGCCTGCAGCGCGCGCTTGCACATATCTTCAAGGGTTTTGTAATTTCCGTCTTTAACGAGCGCCGGAGCGCTGACGAGGTATGCGTCGGCAGACGTCCGGTCCGCCGCAGCAAGTCCTCCAGCGATCAATGCGACCCACAAAACTGTCACAATTTGAAACTTTAGCATAGTACAATGTTCCCGAATTTGCTCTTTTAGACGCCAGCGATGCGGAGAAGTTTCATAAAATCGCATGACTTTTTCTTAATTTATCTCTTAAGCGATTAAATGCAAGCAGTGCATGAGTTTCGATTCATTTTTCCGTTTTGAATATCCCGTCGAAGACTAAATTTTATTAGAATAAAACATGTGCAATTTAACAAATATTTCGCTGCGAAATCTACAACGTATTAACGGTCATCAGTTTAGTTATTTCATTAAACCGTCGTTTCTGACCGAGGTCACTCAACTCTTTGCCACTACTTCTTCACCGACTGCGGCAATTCCGCATATTTGGGAGCCGCCGTTTCCAGGTTCGGAGTGATGTCGGCTTCGACGCGCCCCAGCGCCCATTGAATGCCGCCAACTAAGAGCGTCTGGAAGACCGGATTAGTCCAAGTCTCTTCCAAATGCCCCATGCTGGTGACGAAAACGCGGCCTTTGCCGAAAACGCGCGCCCAACTTGCGGGATAAGGGGGACGAAAGTACAGCGAGTCCTTCATCCCAGTGGGATCCTGCACAAGGAGCACATGGATGTCTTTGGCAAAGTTCTTGATCGAATACCATTCCTCGGTGATCGCGATGCCGTCCTGCAGCTTTTCAAAGCCCGGAAATTTGGTGTCCACGCAGATGTTTTTTCCCATCTGAATTTTTCCGTGGCCTATGCTTTCGCCGCCCAGCATGGCGATGTACGGATCGATCTCTTTGCCTTTGTCGAACGTGGCCAGCGCATTGTGGATGCAAATGAAAGGCTTGCCGTTCTTGATGGCCTCGAGCAGCGCTGCCTTGCCGTCCTGGGTCATGGGCGGCGAATTGTCTTTCGATTTTTCCAGAGTCAGATCGCCGGAGGTAAAGAATATGAGTGCGTCGTACTTGGCGAGATTTTCGGCCGTCATCGCCCCGCCGTCTTTAGTTGTAGTGATCTTGAAATTGTTCTTCTCACCCAATTCGGCCAGGATTTTTTCGGCGAAGCTGGGCGCGCCATCCTTCTGAGCGATGACGGAGTGTTCGTAGCGCGTGGATTTGGTGAAGAACAGGATTTTCGCCGGCGCCTTGGCGTCTTCGGCGTATGCGCCAGCCACGCAAGTCTGACCGGCGGCGCAGATCAAAATTGAGAAACAAACGCGCCGAATGGCAACAATGAACAGCATGACAAAACCTCCATCCATCACAGAATCGGTTGCACTTGGAGTACACTGTTTGCGAGTAACAAGCTGTATAAAACGGTCCGGGAATGAGCTACGCCGGAGCCGCGTCTATCTTTCACTCCCAAGCTACACTGCGCACACCATTGAATTCAAGCCCGAACCGGCTACAGTATTGACTATGTCAAGTGTTGCGCCGTTGATTTCTCTTCTGCGACATGGTTTCATTCCGGGTAGCGACCGCATTGTCGATAGCTACGGCCGCACCTTTACATACCTTCGCGTTTCAGTGACCGACCTCTGCAACTTGCGCTGCGTCTATTGCATGCCGGAGGACGGCATGAAGTGGCTGCCTCGCGACGAGATTTTATCGTTCGAAGAGATCGTGACCGTTGTCGAAGCCGCGGCGGCGGTGGGAGTATACAAAATCCGCCTTACCGGTGGCGAGCCGCTGGTCCGTTCGGATATTGCGGTTCTAACCGGCATGGTTGCGCGCGTTCCCGGTATTTCCGATTTGGCGCTGACGACCAACGGCACGCGCCTGGCCGAACTGGCCGCTCCGCTCGCGCAGGCCGGTTTGAAGCGCATCAATATTTCTCTCGACACAATGGACCCGGTCAAGTTCAAGGCCATCGCGCGCCGGCACGAACTCGGCGAAGTGCTCGACGGCATCCGCGCAGCCCGCGCGGCGGGACTGGACCCGATTAAGATCAACATGGTGGTGCTCGGCGGTCTCAACGACGAAGAGGTCACTGCCTTCGCCGCAATGACGCTTGAACAGAATCTCGACATGCGTTTCATCGAATATATGCCGCTGGAAGAAGCCAAAGGCTGCGCGATGGGCTCGGGAAATTTCGGCTTCGTTTCGAACGCCGTGACAAAGGAGCGTATCGCCGCGCGGTTTGGCGAGCTCGAAGCGCTCGAGACCGGCGACGACATGAAAGGCCCCGCCGAAGTGTTTCGGTTGAAAGGCGCCGCGGGCCGGCTGGGTTTCATCAGCGCCATGAGCGCACCGTTCTGCAAGAAATGCGATCGTCTGCGCCTGACCGCCACCGGCGAAATCCGCAGTTGCCTGCTTGACGGCGGCGGCATTTCGATCAAGCCGTTGTTGCGCAACGGCGGCACACGCGGAGATATCATTCAGGCATTCCGCGAATCCGCCCACATCAAGCCTGAAGTCCACAAAGACTGGGCCGATATTCCGTCGGCGAGTATGAGCCGTATTGGCGGTTAATGGAAACCGTATCGAAAGGTCCCACGATGGCCGAATATCCTCTTGCCGCGACCGATGTTCCCACGACAGATCCTGCCCCAATCTTCGAGTTCATTCGCGGCAATTACGCGACCGAATTACTGTCCGCCGCCGTTGCGCATTTCAAACTCTTCGAACATCTCAAGAGCGGCCCGCTCTCGTTTAACAATCTGCGCCGCAAAATGGGATTGGCCGAACGCCCCGCTTCGGTGCTGTTGACCGCGATGAAAGCCATGGGGCTGATCGCCAAAGATTCGGACGCCCGGTTGTGTCTCAGCGCATCGTCTCAAGAACATCTGACGGGCGCGCCATTCGACATTGCGGACTACCTTGCGCTGAACGGCCAGAGCGCGGGCGTGATCGAGATGGTCCGGCGCTTGAAGACCAATCGAGCGGCGAACGCCGACTCCGATCAGGGTGCCGCGTACATCTATCGCGAAGGCATCGAATCGGCGATGGAAAAGCAGGATCAGGCGCGCGCGCTGACTTTGGCCCTCGCCGGCCGCTCGTGCAACATTGCTCCGGTGCTGGCGCATAAAGTGCCCATGGAAAATTCGAAGGTTCTGCTGGATGTGGGCGGCGGAACGGGCATCTACAGCATCGCCATGCTGCAACGAAATCACGCCTTGCGCGCGATCGTCTGGGATCGTCCGGAAGTATTGAAAGTCGCGGCTGAAATGGGCGCGAAATACGGCGTGCTGCCACGGCTTGAATTGCGCGAAGGCGACATGTTCGCGGATCCGGTTCCGGAAGGCGTGGACACCATTTTGCTCTCGAACATTCTGCACGACTGGGACGTGCCCGAGTGCCAAAAACTCGTCTCGCGCCTGGCCCAATCGCTGCCGGGCGGCGGCCGCCTGCTGATTCACGACGTGCTGCTGAACGACGAACTCGACGGACCACTGCCGGTGGCGTTGTACTCCGCGGCGCTCTTCTCGCTCACCGAAGGCCGAGCCTACAGCCGCGCCGAATACGTCGGGTGGATGGAAGAATCGAAGCTTCAAACCGAAGCGCCAATTCCGACGCTGATTCATTGCAGCGTGATTGTAGGAACAAAGTCCTGACAAGGTGAGTGGGTGACAAGGTGAAAGAGCGAATGGGCAAAACTGCTCAAATTCAAAAGCCGTTTCACCCCCTCACCTTGTCATTTTCTAGAACTCAAAACCCGCCGGAATCACCCCGCCTTTGGTTACGATGATGATCCCGTCGCGCACGAAGAATTGCTGGTTGGGGTCGTCGTAGTTCTCGACATTTTTTACGTTGATCAGTCGCGCTCCGCTGCCGATCGAGGCGTCTTTGTCCACAATGGTGCGGCGCAGAACCGCGTCTTCGCCGATGCCGATTCGCGGCCTTGAGTCGGTGACAGATTGATAATAGTCCGCGCCCATGATGAGCGAGTTTTCAATCGTCGCGCCTTTGCTCACGCGCGCACGCACGCCCAGAATCGAATCGCTTACGTTGCCGCCCTCCACAATGACGCCTTCGCACAGAATCGATCCTTCGACGCGCGCATGGTTGAGTTTCGCTCCGGGCAGCGGGCGGGCATGCGTGTAGATCGGCATGGCGGGATCGAAGAAATTGAATTTGGGCGCGGGACGCACCAGATCCAAATTGGCTTCGTAGAACGCGCCCACCGTCCCGATGTCAGCCCAATATCCCTGGAAACAATAGGCGTTGACGTGCCGGTCGGCGATGGCTTGCGGAACGATATGCTTGCCGAAATCGTGCTGTTTCGTGTCGCAATGCAGCACCTCGTTCATCACCGGCGTGTTGAAATAATACACGCCCATGCTCGCCAGATAAGGGCGCTTCGCCGCCTCTTCTTTTGAGAGACCAAAGGTCGTCGTGTCGCAGCGCATCGATTCGAGCGCCTCGCTTGTTCTCGGTTTTTCGACGAATTTAACGATGCGGCCGTGCGCGTCTGTTTTGAGAATTCCCAGCTCGGGCGCTTCCTCGCGCGTCACGGGCTGCACCGCGATGGAGATGTCCGCGCCGGATTTTTTATGCGCAAGATTGAACGCTTCGTAATCCATGCGATAGAGGTGATCGCCGGAGAGGATCAAAATGTGCTCGGACGGCCGGCTGTTGATGTGCACCCAGGCCTGTCGCACGGCGTCGGCGGTGCCCTGGAACCACGTGCCTCCTTTGGCGGTCTGCTCGGCGGCCAGAATCGAAACGAAGCCGCGCGAAAAAGAATCGAAACGGTACGTGCTGGCGACATGCGAATTGAGACTGGCGGACTGGTACATGGTCAGCACATAAATCTGGCGAATTTCGGAGTTGATGCAGTTTGAAATGGGGATATCGATCAGGCGATATTTTCCAGCAATGGGAACAGCCGGCTTCGAGCGATCCCGAGTCAACGGAAACAGCCGCGTGCCTTGCCCGCCGCCCAGGATAACGGCAACAATGTTTTTCATTTCAGGTGTGGCTCCTCAAGAATTTGGCATTGGATTTTTGTTGTGTCGCCGCGCGTATGCTAACCGCCTTCGCACCACCGCTCAAGACAATCGGAGACTCTTCGAAACTACTTGGGTGCATGTCCGTAATTGCGGTGCTGTTCCCCTCTCCCGGGGGGAGAGGGGAAATCCCGCCGCAATTACGGACATGCACCCAAACTACTTCGGATTCCTCTTTGATTCGTCTGGCTTCAGCAATTCATCGATGCGCACATTCAATTGGCTCCACGATTCAATTGCAAACCCCGCGGGTTCTCGCGGCGTGCGAACGAACACACCCTTTGCTCGCGTTTCAATTCCAATATCCTGTTTCGAAATCGAGTTCGTGCCGAACTTTGCCGCGTCAAAAGCAATGCGCCCCGTCAGCGCGAATGGCTTCGCCGGATCAAGCGAAAACGATTCGACGCGCACGCGCAATCCACGAATTTCGTCAACGGCAACGAGCTGCTTTTCGACCGGTTCGCTGAACGAGGCCCACTTGATCGCCTCCGCGGAAAAGTTGAACGGCCCGACTGCACTGTTTTTTTGATCGAACGCGCCATCGAAAAGCGCCTCCCCGTCCAAAAGCCCCTTGGCGCTCAACGAAGCTTTGTAATTCCAAACGCCGCTCGGGAGCAATTGAGCGTCCGTCGTGAATCGCCCGTCGGCCCATTTTATCGCCACCCTGAATGTGCAAGTGCCGTCCGGCAATTCAGCCGACTCCAGGATGACGTTTGCAGGTGTGACCTTAAATTCTTCGACATCGACATAGAGCGATTGTACAAACACCGGAAATGCCGCCGTCTGCCCGCCGATCCAGAGCTTGTCGCCGGAGGCGCGAAAGGCAAATTCCGCTCGCACGTCTTTCACACCCGTGTCGCCGATCGTCTTAAGCATCAACGCCTCGGAATTCATGTTTAGTGAGATCATTGCATCTTTCGCCGCGCCTCGCATTTGTTCCGGAATGACCCACCGTAAAGTCCCCCCTTCGATGCGCAGTTTTCCCGACGCGACGCCCGTTTCCGGATCGTACCGAACGCCAACGGCTTTCACTTCCCCGCCAAGTGTCACGCCGGCTTTTTCCATGAGCCCGAGCATCTTTCCGACGGACGCAAGCGGAATCGCTATTTCGCTCGCGTCGAGCGCTTGGACGTTCCAATCGCCGCTCGGGCCGCGCACAAAATTGAGTTGAAGATCGGCGGCGGCTTTTGGAGGCGCCGATTTGAAGAACATTGTGGAGATGCTGGGAGCGGCTGCGCTTTTTTTGTTGCTCTCGCGCAATGCGGCGGAAAACGCGGCCCGTTGCGGCTGGCCGTTTTCAAATTCAATGCCGCCGAGAATATGAGCGGAGATTTTAAAATCGGGTGCGGCGAGCGCGAGCGGCCATTTGATCAGCGCGAGATTGTTCACGTCCAGCGCAGTCAGTTCCAGCCTGCCGGTGCCGCCGTATGAAGCGGGCGGATTCCATGCCGCTTTGACCGCAATGTCGTCGATTTCCAGCTTCAGCGGCAGTTCTTGAAATGACGGCGCATTCCACGCAAAATGGTTGAGCTTCAGCGATCCGTCGAGAAAAACCGGCGCGCGACGCGTTTCTCCCGGAGCAAGATTTTCCCGCCGAGCGGTGAACTCGTAGCGCATTTCTCCTTCGATGCCGGGATCGAAACCCGCGACTGAAGTGACCGTGGCATTCAAATTCACGCTGCCATGCAAACGCCCGTCGAATGCCGCGCCCGGTCCCGCCTGACCGTCCAAGCCGAATGGTTCTCCTGATTCGAGCGCACCGCGCAACAGGAATGGACTGGGACCGCCACCGCTCAGGTTCGCGTATGAACCGCTGACACCCGTCAATTTGATTCGCCCGCCGCCCGGCCACGCGACGGCGAGCGTTCCCTCGCGCACGTCGAACCGTTCGATCTTTATCCCCGGGCCGGGTTCCGTTGAAGCTTTCAGCGAATGATTCCAACCCGTTTTCGCATCGTAGCGCAAATCGATGTTTGGACGCTCGACGGTCACGCCGCGCATCCGTCCGTTGCGCAGCAAGTCGATCGGATCGAAATCCAACTTCGTTGAACCGATCGTCAGCGGCTCTCCAGGACCTTGAGGATCGACCGCGATGTCGCGGATGTTCAGATTGCGCAGCGCATCGGTCTTGATCGATCCGACGCGTGCGGTTGAACCGAGCTTTTTCGAAATGCGTTGCGCGATGGAATCGTTGAGGAAACCCAAATTGATGTACGCCCACGTGCCCAGATACGCCAGCAGCGGGAGCGCCAATAGTACGCCCGCCGCGAGCAGCAGCCAGAAACGCGCGCGACGCGAGCGCTTCGTGGCCGCGCGTGGAGGCGGTGGCGGTTCGAGCAAAGGTGCCTGTGTGTTTTCAACGTCTGACATGTATCGATTTCGTAGGACGAACAGAACGTGCTACCCGCGCCAGCCCAATGGTTCTGCGTGAAGGGAATAATGTCCGCCATGCGCAAGCGCCAGCGCATTCCAAAGAGTCGTTTGCGAACCGCACACGTTCAATCGTCCCGCAACATGAGGCGCAGCCTCCAGCCGTGCAATCAAGTCGTCGCCATCGACATGCTCGGCAAATCCTTGAGAAAAAAGAATCGTGTTGGAATAGCGCTTCAAGCACTCCGCGAGCGTATTCGCCGGATCAAAGGCGCTGGAAATCATCGTCGTCGCCGGCGCGCCGAGACTCTTGCCCGCAGCCAAAACTTCTTCGGCCTGTTCAATCAAACCCCACACATCCCGCGAAAAACGCGACGCGCCAAGGCCCTCTTCGCCAGAGAACACAAGCACCGCCGTGCGCGCGATAACCCGCGGCGCATGAAGGCTAAAGAGCGCTTCTTCAAGCGTATTTTCCCAAGGCGCGCCGCCACCGGAAACAATGGAGACATCGACCGACGCCGGTGCCGCGCTGAATCGCTGTGGAACGGTTGGTTGAGTTGCGCCGCCGAACGCGCGCGCGGATTCAATCTCGATTTGAATACCGCGTCCCAGAGTCAATTCGAGCGAAAAATCCACGGCAACATTGGGCGGCAAAAATGCGTGAAAGTCTATGCCATCGAGATGCGGTGCGACAGCAATACGCAGATCGGCTGAATCATATAGCGCGCCCGGCGTTCCTTCCGCTGGCCACGCGACAACTTCGTGGTCACCGCAAATTTCTTCGCCGTATCGGTGAATCGCCGAACGTCCAAGCAGCGGTCCGCACCCGCCTGGGCAGGTCATGAACGCGATGCGCGAAGGGCGAATCTCCGCTTCGACGAGTACCGCGAGCAGCGCGGGAAGCGCAATATCATAAGGAGCCGGGCGCGAAAGATCGCCGACGAGAATTGCCGCACGCCGTTTGCCTTGCGCGAGTTCCTTCAGCGGCACACCGTTGACTGGCGCGGCGAGCGCTCCCACGACAACCGCGCGCTGAGTCGGCTCCAAAAGCGGCGGCTTTTCAACAATCGCGTTTTCGATATGGGCAAGCGCCGCGCATTCCGGAACTGAAAGTGCAAGTCCGCGCGAACCGGCTGCAAACAAGATGGAACGCGTGCCGCTGTTTGATTCGTGTGGAACCGTCGCAGCGCTCATTCGAGCTCCAGCACTTGAGCCATCGTGTAGAACCCGGGCGCGCGTTTTTCGCGGACGAGCCATTTGGCCGCGCGCAAGGCGCCGCGCGCGAACGTGTCGCGGCTCGATGCCCTGTGCGTCAATTCAATGCGCTCGCCGCCAATGGCAAAATACGCGGTGTGTTCGCCGACCACATCGGCCATGCGCACGGCATGGATGCCGATCTCTTTTTTGGTGCGCTTTCCTGTGATGCCTTCGCGTCCGTACACGGCGACCTCATCGACAGTCGTATTGAGGCCTTTCGTAATCGCTTCGGCCAAACCCAGCGCGGTGCCGCTGGGCGCGTCGGCCTTCTGATTGTGATGCGCCTCGACAATTTCGATGTCGTAGGCTTCGCCGAGCGTGCGCGCGGCAAGCGTCGCGAGTTTGAAGAGCACGTTCACGCCGACCGAAAAATTGGGCGCGTGGATGATGGGAATTTTAGTCGCGGCGGCGGCAATTCGCTTCTTCTCGTCAGCGCTCATTCCGGTCGTGCCAATAACAATGGGAATGCCCAGATCGGCGGCTTCTTCGGCGAGCGCGGTGGCGGCGGAATGGATCGTGAAATCGATCACGACTTCGACGCCGCAGTTCGGGCAGATGCTGCTCGCGACGGGCGCGCCGATCGTGCGGCCGAGCCCGCTGGCCACGCCGGCATCCTTGCCGATCCACGCATGGCCCTGCGTTTCAAGCGCATAAGCGACTTTGATTTCGGGGTCTTCGAGGCCGAGCGCAATCAGGCGCTGGCCCATTCGTCCGGCCGCGCCGGCAATGCAAACGTTCACGGGCATGTTAAGTAGATTCCTTGAAAATTATCTTGCAGATGATCGCGATTAAATCTATATCCTGCGCTCTTTTCATCACGCCAGCGCCTTCAGAATCTCCTCCAAATCGTTCTTGACCTGCACCGGCGGATTGGCGTACGGATTCCGTGTAATATTAAAGTCGCTGAATGCCTTGCTCAATTCTTCGCCGTGCAGGCTGTGATAACCGACTGTAGCGTCGGCGGATTTGAGTTGATGACCTGTGACGATGCACACGGCGCGTTCACTTTTCCCGATGATGCCGCTTTCGACAAATTTCTTGAGGCCTGCGACGCTCGCCGCGCTGGCCGGCTCGCAACCGATGCCGGCCCTGCCGACGATCGCCTTGGCGTCCATGATCTCCTGATCGGTCACATCGGTCACCACGCCGTGGGTCCACTCCAGCGCGCGCAACGCCTTGACGAGATTGACCGGGCGATTGATTTCGATGGCGCTGGCGATGGTGTTCGCCTGCCGCTGCTCGGCGTCCATCGCCGCGTAAAATTGATCGATCTTTGCCTTGTCGTAGCGGCCCCCGTTCCAGCGCAGCCCGAGTTGGTTGTAGAGCCGGTGGAGCGTGTTCGCGCCCGCGGCGTTGACGACCGCAATACGTGGCATTCGGTCGATCAATCCGATTTGCTTGAGTTCGTAAAATGCCTTGCCGAACGCCGACGTATTGCCGAGATTTCCACCGGGCACTACGATCCAGTCCGGCACCTGCCAGTCCAGACCCTCCAGCACGCGCAGCATGATCGTTTTCTGGCCTTCGAGCCGGAACGGATTGACGGAGTTGAGCAGATAAATTCCCAGCGCTTTGCTGGCTTCCTTGACGCGGCGCATGGCGTCGTCGAAGTGGCCGAGAATCTGTAGCGTCTTCGCGCCATAGTCCAGACCTTGAGAGAGTTTGCCCATCGCGATGCGGCCGGAACCGACGAAGACCACGGCTTCGCATTTCTTGCCATTCACCGCAGGCGCGGCGGCGGCGTAGGCGGCCATGCTCGACGATGTATTTCCAGTGCTGGCGCACGCCATCTTGCGTGCGCCAACCATTCGCGCGTGCGTGAAGCCGGCGGTCATGCCGTTGTCTTTAAAGGAGCCGGTTGGATTCAGGCCCTCATATTGAAGATGCACATCGTCCATGCCCACGTATGCAGCCACGGCCGGTTCGGAGTGCAACAGCGTCTGGCCTTCGCCGATGGTGGCGACGCAATCGTCAGGCGCATAGTTCAGCAATTCCTTGAACCGCCAGACGCCTGAGAAATGCAGCGGGTTGCGCCGCGTCGCCCATTTGGCCTCGAAGTCGCGCAACGATTTGGGCAGCGCCATGCGGCTCCAATCGTAACGGACGTCCAGGAGCGACCCGCATTGCGGACATCCGTTAAGGACTTCGGCGACACCAAACGTCGCGCCGCAGGACGGGTCGATGCACTGTTGAAAGGCCAACTCGTTATTCATGGAGAAAATTATAATGAAAGAAACGCAATCCGCAATTTGTGGATTGAAACAAAATAGGCGCGTCGAATGGAGATTTAGAGTGCAATCAAGGACCAAACTTATTGACCCGCGCATTTCTAAAGCGTCGTTATCGCGCCGCGCCGGGCAAGTTGAACGAGGCGGTCGAGCAAAGGCGTATTAAGAGGATACGCGGTGCGAGGCCAACGAAGTCCAACGCCGCCCGCCGCAAGCGAGAACGATGCTTTAGAAATGCGCGGGTCAATAATCGCGGATGAACGCAGATACACGCAAATTACCGCGGATGAATGCTCTTAAAAACTCATCCGCGGCAATCCGTGTTCATTCGCGTTCATTTGCGATTACTTTATTGACCCGCGCGTTTCTAAAGCGTCATTATCGCGCCGCGCCGGGCAAGTTGAACGAGGCGGTCGAGCAAAGGCGTATCAAGAGGATACGCCGTGCGAGACCAACGAAGTTCAACGCCGCCCGCCGCAAGCGAGAATGATGCTTTAGAAATGCGCGGGTCAATAGCCTCTGAATCTGCAAGGATATGGAAAATTACTTGATGCCAAGCAATGTCGGCAATTCCTCTTCACGGACGATCTTCAAGCCGAGCTTCTTGATCTTCTCGACGAACGTGTCGTCCGGGCTTTCACCGACGACGATATAGTCGACTTTGGCTTCGATGTCCGTCGCCACGAGGCCGCCGTTGTCCTGAATATATTTGGCCAGCAGTTCTGGGGAGCGGTTTCTGGTTTTGCCCGCGATGAAGAACGTGCTGCGGCCGGGCTGAGCCACTTTACCGCGAATCAATTCCTGCTTGCGCTGGCGGCGATCGAAGAACGCCTCCACTTCGTCTTCGGGGAGGACGTCGGCTGCGTATTTTTTGGCGTCTTCCAATGCGGCCTCAGTGGCGATGAGATTCTTGTCGTCGTCCTTCAGATTTTCCTTGCCCTTCTTCGAGGCGTTGCGTTCCTTCACCAGTTCCAGACTTGTAAAGCCGGCGCCGGTGACCACGATATTGACGTTGGGATTCATCGCTTCGGAGACCTTGCAGCCGTTGTGATCGCAGAGGCGCTTGATGTATTCCTTGCGGTAGGTGCGCACGGTGTCGGCGATATAGAATGTCAGCGATCCGACGTTCACGTCCCGCATCGTCTTCAATTCGTCGCGCATTTGCGCATGGAATTCATCCGTCGTCACGATGGGGATGAAATCGGCATTGAAGATCCAATCGCCCGCGTCGACCGGAGTCAGCGACAGACTCAAATCGGAGGGCGGAACCGTGCTGCCTTTGCCTTCGGCACGCGCTTCCTCCGCGGCTTCCAGACCTTGTTCCTTGGCGATTTTTTCGATCCGTATGGCTTCAATTTTGTCCTTGACCGTCTTGCGTGCGACCAGTTCGACCGCATCGGTTTCATCCGGTCCGCCGGCGACAAAGGGAGAATAAATTTTTGCGGGGCTGTCCGGAATCCAGCCACTGATGGGATCCCAGCGATTCTCGCGTGCTTCCAGCAGTAGAATGCATTTTGAGGAGAACGGGCCGGCGTCGGACACTTCCAGTTTGCCCTTCCTCACGAGATGGCGGTGCATGCCGGAATAGATGTCGAAGAGCATGCCGTTCCGTACGCCGCTTCGCGTACCCAGATCGATGTACGCGATCTTCGCATTTTTATCGGCACCAACGATCAAGCCTTGCTTGACAATCGCCTTGACCTTGCTGAGATCGCGACTGACTTCCGTCACTTTCTGCTGAGTCGCTTCGTGTTCGAAACGGACGGTTTCGAGATCCTGTGTCATCTTCGAAGTTTCCTGCGCGATTTTCTTCAGTTCGGTCTCTTTCGTCGATTCTTCCTGCTCCAAATCCTTTATCGCGGCGCCCTCTTTATCTTCCTTTTCCTTGCGCTGATCGGACAGACGCTTCAACGCGCCAGTAATGTCCGCTTCCTGCTGTTCGCGATCTTTCTTGGAAAGGTTCAACGCGGCCACGGCATCTTTGGTCCACGCGTCGGCCACCGCCTGCTGAAGGTCCTGGTATTTCTTCTCGAGTTCTTCCATGCCGGGAGCGGCCGGATCGCCAGGATTGCTTTTCAAGAGCGGAACCAAGGCGAGCACTTCACTGGCGCGCTTTTCAAGCCCTTCCTGCGGATCTTTGACTTCGTTGATCAACCCCTTGATATCGGCCCCGCCCTCAAGCGTATGTTTCAGGCCTACGTTTGTTTCTTTCAACGCTGCGAGAATATTTTTCTTTTGATTCAATTCCATGCTGGATTTGAGCCATGCGCCCATCGCAAACAGCAAGATGGCCAGAAAGAAAATCATGAGCGTGTAGAGCGTCGCTTGTTTGGTAGACATTTTCCATCCTTGCACTGAAAGAAACCGATGTAACGAACACGAGCGTTTTGAGGGATTAGGATTTAATTATTGTCCAAAAAGCGGAACAGTTCCCATTCGTAAATGACCGGAATTCCCAAGTCCACGGCCTTCTTGAATTCCGGGTCATCCTGCGGATTTTTCTGGGCGATGACGTAATTCACGCTGGTATCCACCGCAGTCAGCACCTTCGCGCCATAGCGTTCGGCGGCGTCTCGAATTTCCGTCCAGCGGTATTGAATGGCGCCCTTCTGGCGTTCGCCGACGACTTCCTTCGATCCGGCAATATAAAACACGCGCTGAACGCCGGCTTCGTAGAACGGATTTTGAATGAGATCGCCATCGACAATCGGATTCTCGAGCGTCTGGCCGCTCATGACGACTTTGCCGCCGCTCATTCTTTCCGCGGACGCGCCCGCCTTGCCGGATTTCGCTATCGGGCTGTACTTTTCTTCGGGCTCGGTGGCAATGTAACCGGAAAGCGAATCCTGAGGCAGGACGACCGGGCGCCGCAGCACGACGCACTGCGACTGCTTTTCGCCGGCGTCGCGCACTTCGATGAATGCCTTCGTCACATGCTTGTTGCCGGGCAGCATGGCGAACACTTCGAATCGAAAGCCGTTTTTGACGCCATCGCCCGTGCCCAGATCGATCGACGCGAAATTGCGCTCGTAGTCGGCCAGCACGACTTTGCCGTCGGCGTGATCGAGAATTTTGGCGTGAATCACTTCGCGCGTGGTCAAATCGCGCAACACCTGTTTCGTGTCGCCCAACTGCGAATTGACATAATTCATTTCAACGACGTGCTTTTTGCCAGCGGCCTGGAAGTCGTTTTTCTTGGCCAGAACTTCGGCTTGAATCACGGCTTTCTTGGCGGTTGCGTCAGCCAGCTTTTTTTCCATATCGGTGCGCGCGGTGGTGATATCCCCCTCGACCTGGCCGAGTGTCTTCGTTTTCATTTTAGTAACGACGCCGGAGATATCCTTCACCAGTTGCTCGAAATCTTTTCCCGTCTTCGCAAGCCCCAAGCGCTTTTCATGCGCAATTTTGAAGGCGTTCGACTGCGCTTTGTAGTATTCCCCAAGTTGCAGCGTTTTCGTGATTTGCTGGCTGAAAACGGCCTTCTTTTCCTGGTATTCTTCGATCTGGCCTTCCAGTTCGCGCGTGGTTTGCTTTTCTTTTTCGATCAAGGCGCTATAGGCCTGATCGGGCTTGTCATTCCCGTCGATGTCCTTGAAATTAAAATAGGCTATCACGCCGAATACGATCGACAGGATGGCGAGCAATATCACCATTAAAATAACGCCCAATTCGCTTTTCATCGACCGCTCCCCCTGCGCACCCGCACGGATCAGTGCGATATGCGGAACTCAATTATGTAGTTTGTAGTACTTGACTTTAGAACTTTTCCGAAAATATGTCAAGGAGCAGCTTGAAAAAAGCGTCTGACACCCAATTTTCGTTTGCGGTATCAAAACGTAAACTTCTTTTTCAGCTCCTCAATAGAGTCGCTGCCCTGGGGATCGTCTTTTTCAGGCGCGGGGTCTTTTTTGGGTTCCTTCTTGCGCGATGGTTCTTTTTTCTTCGGTTCTGGGGTTTCGTTGCCGGCCACCGGCTCGCCCAGGAGTTTCTTCAACTGATCACCCAGCGCCTTGTCGCGAACGTTGAGTAGGGCCACTTTTCCGTCCTTGCCTACCATTAATGTAGACGGAAATCCATTGATGCCGAGTTCGTCCATAGCCGGGTGTTTGCCATCCTTTTCATACAGATTGATCCACGGAATCCGCTCTAATTTTATGAATTCATCCAATTCGCCGCGGTCGTCGTCGGCACTGATCGCGACCACTTCAAACCCTTTCGAGTGGTACGCGCCGTAGTTTTCCTTCATTATGGGGATTTCATCCTGGCAATGAGCGCACCACGAGGCCCAGAAAACGACGAGCACGACTTTGTCTTTCAGGCTGGTGATGTCGAATGCTTTGCCGTCCAACGTGGTCCCTTTCAGCGCCAGGGGCTTGCCGATGAGGCTCAGGCGGCGCGCCGTGCCCAATAAAATTTTCCCAGCCGCCGCCAGATCGTGGTCTTTGTGCGCGGCCAGTTCCTGACCGACTTTCCGGCTCCATTCAATGGATTTGGGCGATGCGCGGTCGCCTAGAAAATCGGCGAGTGCGGACGCCACGTCCGCGTCTTCCCCGTTCGCTTTGGGCGAGATCAAAAACGTGCGCACTTTTTCGAGAAGCTTGTCCATTTTGGGCGCGTCGAGCTCGCCGGCGGTATCCAGCTTTTCGGCCAGCAGGAAACGGCGGGCGTAACGCGCCTGGTCGGACTCTTCGTTCTTTTCCAATTCAAGAATGCGCTTGCAGGCCTTTTTGATGGCCTTCGGCATTTTTTTCTCATGGAGTTCCGCGTCCGCGTCGTCTTCGGGCTCGTATTCCTGAAGCTGCTGGCAGTATTCAATCAGGGCATCGGAATCCGCGCCCTTCGGAAATTTATAGCGCTCGGATGCCGCTTTGCTATTTTCAAGCGGGTCGTCGCCTTCTTCGGCCGATGCGAAGCGGCTCGAAAGGAGCAGACCGCAGAGCATCGCGATGATCACCGTTTTCAAGGTATGGCCCTCAACTTTTTGTGGTGCGGGCTTCCTGCCTGCAACCTGGGGAATGCAGGCTGCAAACCTGCACCTCAATTTAGCGGACCCTTTGAAAAAAAAGCATCCGCGCAACGCGGATGCTTTCAAAATGTGTGAGAAGAATGCTTCTGCGTTCCTGGAATTACTTCTCTTCTTTGATAGCTTCCTTGATCGCGTCTTTCAACGGATCGGGTTTGGCCACCTCTGCCTTGGGCAATTCCTTGATCGGATCGGGGTCGCCCAGTTCCTTCTGGAGCAATGCCGCGAGTTCTGGGCCGCGCGCTTCGAGCGAGCGGACTTTGCCGTCCTTGCCGATCAGGAATGTCGTCGGAAAGCCCATGATGCCGTAGACTTCCAGGGCGGCATTCTTGCCTCCGGCGTCGTGCAGATTGATCCAGCCGATCTTGTTTCGCGTTACAAATTCGGTGACGGCTTCCTTGTCGTCATCCGCGCTGATCGCCACCACTTCAAAGCCTTTGTTGCGGTATCCTTCGTAGTTCTTTTTGACATTGGGAATTTCTTCGACGCAGAAGTGGCACCAGGTGGCCCAGAAATCGACCAGCACCACTTTGCCTTTCAATTCGCCGATGTCGAACGCTTTGCCGTCGATCTTCGTGCCTTTCAATTCCATCGGGTTGCCGATCAAATTCAAACGGCGGCTGACACCTTCCAACTTTTTTCCGATTAGAGCGATTTTAGGATCTGCGTTCGTGGCGTAAAGCTTGGAGACTGTCTGATAGAATTCGCCGGCCTTTTTCCGATCGGCAGTTTCGAGCATCTGGCCGACCTCAACAGCCATTTGCACTTCTTCATTTGTGTATTTGGGATCGGCCAAAAACTGGGCGAATTCGTCGAGCACTTTTTTGCCGGCCGCCGTCTCCAGACCGCCGCTGTCATTAAACTGAATGAGCAACAACACGCGCCGGGCATATCGGCCGTCGGCGGTCTGATCACCTTTTTCGAGCGCCAGAATCTGCTGGCACGCGCTCTTTAAGGCGACGAAGGCTTTGGCCTTCATTTCATCCAATTCGGCTTGGTCCTTCGGCTCGTGATTTTCAATGGCTTTACAGAATTCCAGCAACGACTTCACTGTTGGATTTTCGGGCAGTTTATAAAGATCGGCTTTGGGCGCATTGGGGGCGCTGACCTTGGGTTTCACCTCGACGACCACTGGAGGTTCCTTCGGTTCTTCGGCCCACGTCGTCCGCACGCTCATCCATGAGAAGACGCACGCAGCGGCAACGGCCGCGCAATTGAATTTCATCTGTAAATCCCCTGACTATTGAAAATTGATCCGCCGACCATAACACAAAGACGCGCGAAAGCGAAATCTATTGCAAAAAAAGCACCCGTAAAAAGGATGTCTTGTGCACAATGTGTGATTTAATAATACTCCCGCCCGACTGCCATTGCGTCTATCGCACTTTTAATTCTTAGGCGTGGCGGTTTTCGGTGCCGGGTCGGCCGTCTTGTCTTTGACTTCGGCGGGAACCGCGTCCGGTTCGCCCAGTTGATCTTTCAACAACTTGTCAAGCGCTGGGCCGCGTGCTGAAAGAGACAGTACCTTGCCATCTTTACCGATCAGAAACGTAGTCGGAAAACTGGCGATTGCGTATTGCGCCATTGCGGCATTCTGTCCGTTTTCATCGTGAAGCTGAATCCACGGCAGCTTCTCCGCCAGCAGGAATTCGTCGAGCTTCGCGCGTTCCTGGTCTCCACTGATTGCGACCACCTCGAACCCCTTATTATGGTAGCCGGCATAGTTCCTTTTGACGTTGGGAAGCTCTTCGATGCAGAAATGGCACCACGTTGCCCAGAAATCGACCAGCACGACTTTGCCCTTCAACGACACGACATCGAAAGGCTTGCCCTCCACCGTGGTGCCTTTCAGTTCCATGGTGTTGCCCAGCAAATCCAGCCGGCGAACAGTTGCCGCGAGGCGCTCGGCATAGTTCACAACTTGCGGGTCTTTGCTTTTCTTCATCTGCGTGACCGCGGTCGTGTAAAAATCTTTCGCCAAAGCCGGGTTGGTGTGCTCCAGCGTTTGACCGATGCCTTGCGTGATGCCCACGTCTTCCTTCGTCATTTCCTCCGCAGATAAAAAGGCCTTGACATCGGCAATATACTTCTTGCTTTGAGCTTCGTCGGACGTCATCAGTCCGGTGATCCCCAATCCGATCAGATTGCGGCGCGCGAAGCGCCCGTTTTCGGTGGTGTCAACTTTCTCCAGACTCAAAATCTGGTCGCAAGCCGATTTCAAGGACGGACGCATCTTCGTAAGATATTCCTGATAGGCCTCCCGTGTTTTCACACTGGCTCGATGCGTGAACAGACCCTTGCAAAAGTTGACTAATGCTTTGGAATCCGCACCTGTTGGAACTTTGTAAGGATCGGCCTCCGCCGCTTTCGCCGGTTCCTTGGGCTCCTCTTTCACGGGTGGCGTCGGCGGGTCCTTCTTGGGCTCTTCGGCACGCAGCAAAGAACCCGACAGCACGGCGAATACGCATACCGCGCAGACGGTTGAGAGCGACATTTTCATAGACGGAGGATTCCTTAAAAAGAAGGTACAGCGTTGCTGTCTACACCAGTTCGCAATCGGTATGAGCGTTTTTTTAATATTGGAAGCGCTCCAGTTGTTCACTGCTCTACTCAATCGCTGATGAACGCGAATCCAGAAGGTCTCGAAGATTCAGTCGATTTCGATGCGCATCCAAAATACGCGGCAGGTGCCTGGCGCAATGTCGACACGTCGTTCAGTATTAATCGTGTTGTTGGGGCCGTTGAAGGGTTCGATGCAAATGAAGTCCTTGCCGGGCTGCGACCAAAATTGGAGGTGGCGCATCACCGGTTCAAAGCTCAAATTCAACGTTCCGAATTCAATTCCCTGAATCGACGCGCGGCCGTCTGCGGGTGCGGCGATGCCGAAATCGAATTCGCGGTCATTGGGCGTCGAACCCGCGACAAACCCTGGCGCATCGCAGACCACGCCGGGCTTTTTTGCGCCCGGGCAGCAGAAATACGGATGCCATCCCGGGGAAACCGGCAGCGGTTTGGGATCGAGATTTGCAATTAACAACTCGACAAGCAACCCACGCGGCAAAATCGTGCAGCGCTGCTCGGCGCTGAACCTGTAGGGATACACAGCCAGTGTCTCGGCGTCAGACGACAATCCAACGCGAATAGTGTCTGCTCTTGCTTCGAGCACTTTCCAGGCCTTGTTGCGGCCGAATCCGTGCTGATTCATCTTCGTTCCCGCAACGACCAGAGTGCCGTCCACGAGTTTGCCCGCGTATGGAAACAGGACGGGAATTCCGCCGCGCACGTTTTTTGTCTCGTCCTCAAACGAGGCACGATCGAGGTACAGAATCTCTTTGCCGTTGACCGTGAGGGCGGACACCAGCGTGCCGCGCGCCGGAGCGACTTTCGCGGAGACATTTCCACTGCGGATTTCAATTTCTTCGAAGCTCATGAAATTCTCCATTCATTGGAATTGGGGTAGCAGCCATGTCCCCTCTCCCCTTGAGGGAGAGGGCGGACGAGCGCGGCCGTTTGCGCTCGCCGGGTGAGGGGTGCGGTTTGAAGTTCATCGCCTGTGGCTTTTATAGTAAGATGGGGCGTATGAAAACTGAAATTTTCGATTTCCATTTGCCCGAACAACTGATTGCACAGGAACCTCTGCCGGATCGTCACGCCTCGCGCCTGCTGGTTCTCGACCGATTGACGAAGATCTGGAAGGACGATTCCGTTCGGAATTTAAAGGAGTATTTTCGCGCGGGCGACGTTCTGGTCGTCAACGACACACGCGTCATTCCCGCGCGGCTGCGCGCCATTCGCGATTCGAGCGGCGGGAAGGTCGAGTTCCTGTTGCTGCCACCTGAACCCGAATCGCATACTTCCAGCGGTACAGGATTACGGCATCGTGTGTTGACGAAAGCCGGCGGCGTCTTAAAAGTGGGCGAATCGTTCACTTTGATTGACGGCCCGAAAGTCACGCTTCGCGAGCGGCTGCGCGAGGCCGGCGACATCATCGAAATTCACTGCAACGCCGCCGAACTCGACGCGCATGTTTCAAAGCACGGCGAAGTCCCGCTGCCCCCTTATGTGCGCCGCGCGTCGGGGCCGTCGTCCGAGTTCGACAAACAGCGCTACCAAACGGTCTACGCGCGCAATCCCGGCGCAGTCGCCGCGCCCACGGCCGGCCTGCATTTTTCGATCGCACTGCTCGACGAATTGAAAGCGGCGGGAGTCACCATCGCGCCGCTGACGCTGCACGTGGGTCCGGGAACGTTCCGCCCAGTGAAAGCGGAGAATGTCGAAGACCATTTCGTCGATCCGGAACCATACTACATCCCCGCCGAAACCGTCGCGGCCATCCAAGCGGCAAAGCACGAAGGCCGGCGCGTGGTCGCAGTCGGCACCACAAGTTTAAGAACACTCGAAGGCGCAGCAGGTTTGCTCGACGCCACGGGAGCACTGGCAGGGCTGACGAATCTCTTCGTCCATCCGCCACACGATTTCAAAATCGCCAGCGGCTTGCTGACGAATTTCCATATTCCAAAATCAAGCCTGCTGATGCTGGTCTCAGCATTCGCCGCGCCGGGAAGCATGAACGGAATCGACCTGTTAAAGCGGGCGTACAAACATGCGGTGGATGCGGGGTATCGCTTTTACAGTTACGGGGATGCGTGCTTGATTGTATAGATAAATTAGGAATTCAACACGTGGAAATAATAACAGCACCGCCGCATATCAAACCCAGCCAACGGCGATCATTTCAATTTTCGCTCGGCGAAGCGCTCGGCTTGATGCTGTTTATTGGCGCGTTGTTGAGTATTCGCCATTACGGACCGGAGTCCAGCGCTACATGGCAGGGCGACGTGACGTTGATTGCAATGGTATTGATCGGTGCGGCGTTTGGTGAATGGCGTGCCGCGCGGCGTTGCATTTTGGGCTGGCGTCGGAGCTTAAATATCTTCTTTTCGCTGTGTGTTGTTCTATCGATTTTCGCGCTCATGTCAGGCGCAACGTATCACAATTGTTGGCGGTGTGGAGCGGTCCGCGTTGAAAAATTCGGATTCTTTTCTTATGTGGAACATTGGGAGACCAGTCAGCGTATCGAAGTGCTTTGTTCAGCGAAATGCAAACATACTCATTGGCGATTTGGGACCAGCTACAACATTGATGTAATCGCTGATGGATTTCCCAGTTTCTTCGTTCCCGTGCTCTTCGAAATTGGAACGGACCAAGGTAGCATCGTGAATGCAATTGAACGCATTCCCAACGTGGCATGGCGACGGAAGGTCGTGGATTCAATGGGGGATCCTGAAAACCGTTTAAAATACGTTGCGTTCGTGATCGGTACGGACCTGTTGACAAAATCGCCGAAAACGCAAGATGAATGGGATACGTGGTGGCAAACTAATGCGCCCCTATTCGAACCTGAACGCAATCCGGCAAAGGCCCTGCCGTTGGCACAGACGGTGGTAAATCGGTTCGGGTTTAATCTTCATAATCAAGCAAGAAATGGCATCCAGCGTGATTTGCCGGGAATTGTGTTGCCATAGAAGCGCGTCCAATTTTGCCAGAATTGCAACCCACCGCCTTCTGTGTTACAATCCCGCCACTATGGAATCGCTCGACCCACACACCCACACGCACTCCGACACTCCCCTTCGCGGCGTCGAATCGCCTGATCACAACCCCGATCTCTGCGGGCCGGAGGGCACCGTCTTTTCCGCCGATCCGCTTAAACTGGCCGGCTCGCGCAGCCATCCGCTGACTGCCGGAACGAAGGTTCATCTGTTGACGTTCGGCTGCCAGATGAACAAGTACGATTCCGAGATGGTCGCGGGGCTGCTCAACGAAAAAGGCGCGCTCTTTGTCGAAGATCCCGAAGACTGCGATCTGCTTGTGATGAACACCTGCTCGGTGCGCGGGCACGCCGAAGACCGCGTGTACAACCGGCTGCATGTGTTGCGCGAACGCAAACGCCGCCAGCCGGGATTCACCATTGCCGTAATGGGCTGCATGGCTCAAAAAGAAGGCGAGCACATCGCCCAGAAATTCCCGTGGGTGGATCTGATCGTCGGCACGCGCATGCTCGATGAATTTCCCAAGCTGCTCGAACGCGTGCGCGAAGGCGCGCAGACGCCGCTGCTGGCCATTGAAACCAAGCCCATCGTGAATTTTGGCGAGACTGTTGCGCGCCGCGAAAATCGGCACATGGCGTTCATCACGGTCACGCGCGGCTGTAACAAGCGCTGCACGTACTGTGTCGTGCCCTACACGCGCGGCCCGGAGGTCAGCCGGCCGATCGACGATGTCGTCGCCGAAGCCAAGCGCCTCGTCGCGGACGGCGTGCGCGAAATCATGCTGCTGGGACAGACCATCGACACCTACGGTTACGATCTCGGTAGCGAAACTACTCTTTGGAATCTGCTGCGCGCGCTGCACCCCATCGACGGCTTGAAGCGCATTCGCTTCATCACGAGCCATCCGGAAGAGTGCCGCGAGGAACTCTTTTCGACGATGGCCGAACTGAGCGACAAAGTGATGCCGTTCATTCACATGCCGCCGCAGAGCGGTTCGGACAGGATGCTGCGCCGCATGAAGCGCGGCTACAAACGCGAGCGCTACCTCGACGTGGTGCGCGCCGCCCGCGAACGCTGCCCGGAGATTGAATTCTGCGGCGACTGGATCGTCGGATTCTGCGGCGAGACCGATGAAGATTTCGAAGCGAGCCTGTCCTTGATGGAAGAAGTGCGTTTTCAGAACAGCTACGTTTTCAAGTACTCGGTGCGCGAAGGCACGCCCGCGCAAAAACTCGAAGACGACATTCCAGAAACGACGAAGAAGGAGAGGCACGCCCGGCTCTCGGACTTGCAGGAAAAAATCTCGCTGGAAAAGAACCGCGACCGAATTGGCAAGATCGAGGAAGTGCTGGTCGAAGGCCCAAGCAAAGATCCCAGCCGCCTGACGGGCCGAACGCGCGCGCACCGCTTGATTCATTTTGCGGCGGACGCGTCGAAGATTGGAACGCTCGTCCATGTGGAGGTGACGGAAGCGAGCGCGTATAGCATGATTGGCGATGTGGTGGGATGAGTGTTGAAAAGTTCGGAGCCATAGAAGATATATTCGAAGGAGCCCCACTCTTGCCCGCACATTTCGAAGTAGCCATCGAAACCCACTTCTGCTCCGCGCACGCGCTGCGCGACTACAAAGGCGCGACCGAGCCGACGCATGGGCACAATTTCAAGACCATCGTCACCGTCTCCGGCCACGAAGTCGATCGCGCGGGCATGCTGATCGATTTTTTAGAATTGAAGCCCATTGTCGATGAAGAGGTCGGGCGGCTGAACTATTGTTTCCTCAACGAAAGCGTGGACGAGTTTCGCGAGGGAAAGGGCGGACTTTCACCGAGCGCCGAGAACATCGCACGCGTGCTTTTCCAGCGCATCCAAAAACGCCTGCCGGCGAAGACGCAACTGGCCAGCGTGCAAGTCTTCGAATCGCCGGGATGTTCGGCCACCTATCGTGAATAATGGAATCGTTCACAAATGGATCGCCCCTACCTCTTCTACGAACTGACCAACAGCCTGTGTTCGCAATGCCTGCGGCGCGTGGAAGCCAAAGTTATTTTGCAGGATGGCTGCGTCTATTTGCTCAAGCATTGCCCCGAACACAAGTTCGAAAAAGTGCTGATTTCAACCGACATCGACTATTACAAACTCACGCGCAACTACCTCAAGCCCGGCCAGATGCCGCTGCAGTTCAACACACAAATTAAATATGGCTGTCCTTACGATTGCGGCCTTTGCCCCGATCACGAACAACATAGCTGCCTGAGCCTCATCGAAGTCACCGACCAGTGCAATTTGAAGTGCCCGGTCTGCTACGCGGAGTCCTCGCCGCAGCGGCAGTCGCACCGCACGCTGGAGCAGATCGAGTTCATGCTCGATTGCGTCGTGAAGAACGAGGGCAAGCCGGACGTGGTTCAGATCAGCGGCGGGGAGCCGACGATCCATCCGGACTTTTTCGCGATCCTGGATGCGGCGAAGAAACGACCGATCAAGCATCTGATGCTCAACACCAACGGCGTGCGCATCGCGCAGGAAGAAGAATTCGCGCGGCGACTGAGCGGCTATATGCCGGGCTTCGAAGTGTATCTGCAATTCGATTCGTTGCGCGACGAAGTGATGACCGAACTACGCGGAGAAGGGCTGCTGGACGTGCGGCTGCGCGCGATCGAACGGCTCAACCGTTACGACATTTCGACGACGCTGGTCGTGACGTTGAAGAAGGGTCTCAACGACGGCGAGATGGGCGCGATCATTGACTTCGCTTTGAAGCAACCGTGCGTGCGCGGAGTGACGTTTCAACCAATCCAGAATGCGGGCCGGCTGGAACGCATCGATCCGTCGCGCGACCGTCTGACGCTCTCCGAGATTCGCCGCGGCATTTACACGCAATCGGATATCTTCAAGCCCGCCGACGTGATCCCCGTGCCTTGCCATCCCGATTGCCTGGCGATGGCGTACGCGCTGAAACTCGATGGAAAAGTAACGCCGCTGACCGGCAAAATCGATCCCACTATTTTACTGCACGGCGAAGGCAATTCGATCGTCTACGAACACGACAAGAAGCTACACAGCCAGCTTTTTAAACCGCGTTCGGCAAGCCAGGCCAAGGAAACGGCCGCGCTCCTGCTGAAACAATTGCTGTGCTGTCTGCCGTTCGTCGAAACGCCCGAACACATTTCGTACAAAAATGTATTTCGCGTGATGATCATTCAATTTCTCGACGCGTACAATTTCGACGTCCGCTCGGTCAAGAAGAGCTGCATCCACATCGTTCATCCCGACGGACGGATCATTCCATTCGATACGTTCAATCTGTTTTACCGCGACGGCCGGGAAGCGAAGCTGCGGGAGTTGCGCAAGATGTATGAGCCGGCCGAAGCATGAGCCGTAAGTCATTCGGCTTTTCGCACACCCACACGCACCGCGCGCTCTCGTGCGCGTTGAACGCGCCGCCGCTCAAATCCCCGTGCACGCTCAACGGCACAAATCCCGCGCAAATCAACATGGCTTTCAATTCGCCAGCGCCGTAGGCACGAATCGATTCCTGCAATATTTCCGCTGCGCCGTTCGCCTTTGCGCCAATTTCAGAAATGCGGATTGTTTTGACGATGCGCTTGCTCCGCATGTCATAGCGCCGCGTTTCGACGATCCCGCATCCGTTCGCTTGCGCTTCGGAACGCGCCACCAGATTCGCCAGCACATGCTCGCGGTTGAAAAAGTCGAAGACGAACCGGCCGCCCGGTTTCAGCACGCGCGCGACCTCCATCAACACATTCAGATGCTCGCGATCCGTCTTGAAATACCCGAATGATGTGAAGAGATTCACGACGCCGTCAACGCTCTGTGTTGCGAGCGGAATGCGGCGCATGTCGGCGCGAATGAAACAGAGCCGCTTGGGCGCGGTGTTTTTCGCTTGTGCGTCTTTCAGCATATCGGCGGACAAATCGAGTCCGACAATTCGCGCATTTTTTTCAGCGCGTTCGCCAATCCCCGCGCGTGCCGCCCCGCGCCACAGCACAGATCCAGCACCATTGCGCGCGCGGACAGATTCAACGCCTTCAAAACAAACGGCAATTCCGCCTGCGCCAACGCGTCGGATCGGTGTTTGTAACGGGCCAGATAATCCGCGTTGAACGCGCGAACGTACCAGGGAACTTTCGTTTTTTTGGGCGTGTGCGTCATTTAAACAACAGCGGCGCGGAGAATTCAAAACTCTCCGCGCCGCGCCTGTTTCGACCGATTCCAAATTCAATCGCTTATTCCGCGGCCTTGACGGTCGCAGCAGCGGGCTTCACGACGGGTTCGTTCGGAAGCGCTGTCTTGTCGAACAAATGGTGTGCCTTCACCAACGCCCATTCCGACGTGATCATGCCCAAATGTCCGCCGCGCGGGAGCACGGTAATGTGTTTGCCGCCATCCAAAGCCTTGACCGTGTCGAGATCCGACGGAAAGCAGAAGGGGTCGTTTTCGGCGATGACGATTTCCGCGTAATCTGGCAGATTCGGCAACAACCGGTCAAGGTTGGGCATCGTCCAGATTTGCGCGGAGTTCGCCACCGCGCCTTTTTGCATCCAGTATTTCGCCGTGTAAAGCTCGATGTAGCGCTGCATGCTGGTGGCTTCCAAATGCATGTTGCGGTCTTCACCCCCACCGGCACCCGGCAGCATCTTCAGGCCGTAAACACGATCGTTGCGGTCAACGACGGCCTTCAATTGGTCGCGGAACGCGTAACCCAATGCACCCTTCATGTCATCCGTTTTGAACGGAATCGGCTGGCCTTCCGCGACGGGAGTATGGTTGCCGAACTTCTTTCCCAGGTCGATCATGGTCGTGTTCTGACGCTGATTCTTATAGAAACCGTCGACAATCTGCGCCGTCGAGAGCAGTTTCACCGGCGGCGAAAACGCCAGGCAGCCGGCCAATTCGAAGGGCAGCTTGCCCTGCTTGGCCATGGTCGCCATGATCAGCGCCTGCGAGCCGCCGAAGCTGATGCCGATCACGCCGACGCGGGTGAAGCTTTTGGGATCGTTCTGCTTGATGTAGGCATCGACGATTGCCGCGGCGGCTTCGGTATCTTTCTCGAAGTTGCCCACGACGCCTGAGCCAGAAATGTCCGGAAAGCTCTTGGTAAATGCGTTGTCGAACGTCAGCACATTGAAGCCGGCATGGCCGAACCAGTACGGATAGAGTTCGCCGAACGGCCCCTTGACTTCGCCGTCGCCGCCCAACAGCACCACAACCAGCGGAGCCGGGAAGTTTTGCTTGATGTAGCTGACTGGCATCGGCTTGTTGAAACCCGGAACCTGCACCATGCCCTGGCGCAAATTCGCTTTCATGTACTCCGGCGGTGTGCCGCAGTAATACATCGCCGTGATCGTTGAATATAAACCGTCATCAAAGGCGTGGTGGTATTTGGGCAGACCGTCGGACCCCAGTTCGATCGGTTTGCGAGCCGGGCCGTCGCCTTCTTTACCGGTTTCCGCAAAGCATGGAAAGACGGCGGCCAACAGCAGTGCGGCCAAAAGCGAATACGCGATTTTCGCGCGGCGGATCGTGGTGTACAAAGTCGTTCTCCTTAACTGAATTCCGGATCTATCTCCCCATTAATAAGGTTATCGACAAAAACGGAGAGAAAGCGTTGTAAATTCAAGCGTCCGATAATGCAACATAATTCTGTTATACCGAGCGGTTCGTAGTTCTGCCTTCAGGCGGTCTTTAGGGGCCGCCTGAAGGCGGAACTACGAACCGTATTCACTGTCCACTAACCTAACTTTTGCTTCTCAGCCACTTAACCGTCTCGCGCCCATAGTCGATCCAGCCTTTGAAGCGCTCGAAAAATCCCGCGGCGTGCCGCGCGCGGAGCAATGCCAGCAGCAGATCGGTGGTTTCTTCTCCGGCCGAATGATGCGGCCGGAAGGAGCCTTGCGCGAATCCCAGCGTTTGTGGACGCGTCATTTCCAGCAGGCCTTCGATTCCGGAGCGGACGCCGTAGCCGCTTTCGTTCGCGCCTCCGAAGGGCAGCGCCGCTTCGCCAGCCGGCATGACGCACTCGTTGATCGCGATCATTCCAGGCGGCAGTTTTCGCGAGAATTCCAACGCGGCGTCTTTTGAGCGGGCGAAGATCGACGCGCCCAGTGCGTATTTTGACACGGCGTCGAGTTTCAACGCGTCATCCGAATTCTCGACCGTTGCGACTACGATTGCCGGCACGAAGTTGCCTTGCGCGGCCGCCAGTGCGGCTGAGCCGCCCGCGTAGGCCAGCGCCTTTTTGGCATCGCCGGGTTTGCGCCCATTCAAGGATGTTCCGCCGCATTCCGACAGGCGCGCCGCGAGTTCGTCGGCTTCGCGCAATGTCTGTGGGTCCATGGGAGATAGTAAGTCGAGCGTCGCGAGTTTTTCGGAGAGCAGCGCGGTAAATTTCGCCGCCTCGCCACGGTCCACGAAGACGCGCCGCGGACAGACGCATGTGCGCCCGGCGTTTAAGCGCAGTCCGAAAGTAACGGCTGCCGCCGCGAGTTCCACGTCCGCGCCGGGCAGAATGTGCACCGCGTCGTAGCCGGACAACTCCATCGTGGCCGGGACCAGATTCTGCGCGGCGGCGGACAGCACCGAGCGCCCAGTCTTGGAACTGCCGGTGAAACAGATGCGATTAATCAGCGGCGACGAGGCCAGTGCGCGGCCCATCTCGTCGGAACTGTCCAACACGGGAGCCAGGTCGCGCGGCACGCCGGCCTCGTACAGCCAGCGTCCAAATGCGCCCACGGTTTCTTTCGCGCGCGGAGAGGGTTTCATCACGACAGCATTTCCGGCGGCCAAGGCATTAAGCGCCGAGCCTGCGCACAGAAAGAGCGGGTAATTCCAAGGCACCAGCAGCGCCACCACTCCCCAAGGAACGTGCCGCACCAGCGCGGTTCCGGCAAAGGGCATCGTCCCCTTCATGTTCTCTTTGCGCGGCGCCAGGATGCGTTCCGCGCGATTCATCAAGAACGCGCACGTCTCCGCAGTCGGCAGCACCTCGGCCGCAATCGCCTCGAACCGCGATTTGCCGATTTCCGTCGCGACGGTTTCAGCCAGCTCGCCGGGATCTTTGGCGAGGCGCGCGCGCAAGGCCGCGATGGGTTTCAGGCGCGCGCGCAACGGTTTTGCGGCCCATGCCAGTTGCGCGGTGCGCGCCGCATTCAAAATCGAATTGAGATCGGAGGAATCGGAAGGCATTGAAATTCCCGTTAAAAAAGAGGGTAAATGTGGGGACCGTTGCATTATAATGCGGCGTGCGTTTGTTTCGAGAAATATCGTGGGCCAGTGATTAGTGGCTAGGGGTTAGTGGCTAGGGAAATTGTAGGGCCGCAAGGCGCTTAATTTTTTTCCCTATCCCCTAAATCCTAAACCCTATCCCCGGTCCGTAAAAGGAGTCGGCGCGAATCGGTATGCGAAAATTGATGCGGCTCATTGGCATGGCGGAGTACGGCTGGGACGAGTTGTTGATCGTGATTCTGGCGGTGGCGGTGGCCATAGAATTGATACGGATATTTTTGCCGCCTTCGTTATTTGTGCTGTCGTGGGCTCCCTTGGCGCTGCTGGCAATTGTGGTTTGGTTTTTTCGCGATCCCAATCGCAGCGGTCCCAGCGATCCGAATACGTTGTTGTCGCCCGCGGACGGAACCGTGGCGGATATCGTCGAACTGGACGTGCCGGAGTTCATCGCGGGCAAAGCGTTGCGCATCGGTATTTTTCTGTCGCCGTTGAATGTTCACGTCAACCGCGCGCCGTGCGAGGGAATCGTGCGATTCGTACAATTCAAGTCCGGCGAATTTCTCCCCGCGTACGACCCGAAGGCACCCGAGCGCAACGAATCCGCGTCGCTGGGGCTTGTGGGATCCGACGGGCGCAAAACGATGATCAAGCAGATCACCGGATTGCTGGCGCGGCGAATCGTCTGCGAAGCGAAGGACGGCGATTCGCTCGCGCGCGGCCAGCGGTACGGCATGATCAAATTCGGATCGCGCACCGAACTGTACGTGCCGCTGGAGGACAAACCAGTTTCGGCGGTAAAAATCGGGGACACCGTAAAGGGCGGCGAAACGGTTCTCTGCCGGCTGGAGTAAGATAGTTTTAGGAGTTCACCATGGCACGTTTCGACAGGTTCAGATTGGGCCGCCCAAAAAGCGACAAACCTAAACGGCTGTTGCATGGCATTCATCCGCTTCCCACCATGGTCACGCTTGGGAATTTAATCTGCGGTTTTGCGTCGATCATGCTGGCCATGCGGGCCAATATGCCGGCAGCGCTCACTCAGGCCAACCTGCCGCCGGGCGTTGCGCCATGGAAGCCGGATGATTACCTTTATGTGGCCGGCCTGCTGATTTTTCTGGCGATGATTTTCGACGTGCTCGATGGCAGCGTCGCGCGGCTCACCAAGTCGACCAGCAAATTCGGCATGGAAATGGATTCGCTCTGCGACGTCGTGTCGTTCGGCGTCGCCCCGGCCGTGCTGGTCAAGAACCTGATCGACAACCAGGCTCTAGACGGCAAGCTGCATCCGATGCTCGACCGCTACATCTTTCCGCTACTGGTGATTTATGTCAGTTGCGCGACGCTGCGTCTTGCGCGCTACAATGTCGAGAGCGAAACGGGGCACCGAAATTTCTTCTTCGGCATGCCTTCTCCCGGCGCGGCCGGCTGTGCCGCGGGACTCGTGATTCTGTCTCTGCCGGCGTCGCATCATTGGCAGATTTCGCCGCTCACCGATCAGTTCAACCAGCTCGAAATTTACATCGAGCATGTGCGCGGCCCGATCATTCTGGCGCTTCCGTTCGTCATGCTCGCGCTCGGAATCCTGATGGTTTCGCGCGTGCACTATCAGCATGTCGGCGACAAGTTTCTGAGGGGCAAGAAATCGTTCATGCATCTGCTGGTTCTCGTTATTGCATTGGCGCTGATCGTGATGCATCACGAGATCATGCTGGCGCTTATGTTCAACGGATACTTGCTCTTCGGCATCGCCAACGAGATTCGCTTTCAATTATTTCCGAAACACCGTCCGCCCGAATGGAATATCGAGGAAGAAGGCGGCGCAATCGACCGCCCGGTGACGAACGCCGCGGCTAAACCGGATGTGTCCGCGGCGGGCGAGGTCAAGCCGTGAATATCGATGCGTTACGTTCGTAGTTCCGCCTTCAGGCGGTCCGGCAACAATGACCGCCTAAAGGCGGAACTACGAACTGTAGAAATCGGAACTACCATGGACCCCAACTTCATTTCGGACAACCTTCTGACCGACAGCCCGTGGTACAAGAGCGGTGTTAAATTTTCATGCCAGGCCGGTTGCGTGCGATGTTGCGGCGGGGCTCCAGGTGATGTGTTTGTGTCGCGCGACGAGATCGACGCTATCGCCGCGCTTATGGAAATTCCGGTTCGGGAATTCGAAGACAGTTTTGTGCGGCATTATTCCTCCGGGCGCATGTCGCTGACCGAAAAGCGCAACGGCGATTGCATTCTGCTCAACGAAAAAGGATGCGGCGTGTACAACGTCCGTCCGAAGCAATGCCGCGATTATCCGTTTTGGCCGGAAATAATGAAGAGTGTCTTCGCATGGATCAAGGAAGCCGACCGCTGTCCGGGACTTAATGTCGGCGAAACACACGATGCGCCGAAGATCGCGGATATGCTGCGAAGTCAGCGGTGAGGATTTAGCCGCGAGAGGCCGCAGAGGAAAGATTGAGAGAGCATGACAGAAGCAGGCTTGGATCGAACGCAAACTAAATGGGAACGCGCGGCGGCGATCGTGTGTTTCGGCGCGTTGACTTTTTTGGGTGCCCTCGCGCTGGGATTCGCAGTGAGCGGGTCGGCCACAGTGCAGCCAACGCAAACGTGGCTTGAAACAGTGCAGTCCGCGGGGCTGTTCGTGTTGACTCTCGGTTTTGCGGTGGTTTCCGGCGGGCCTTGGAAACTGACTCAGCGCGCCGCCGGCCGGATCGCGATTACCGGGTTGTTTGTTTCGGCCACCCTATTGTTTTACCCGCCGTTTCACCGTCTGGCGGCGGACCGGGACGTTGGTGCCATTTCGTATTGGGCGAAGATCGCTCCGATTCTCGCGTGTGTGGTTTTGTGGATGTTCGGACCGCGGAATAAACGCGGGGTCATGATTGAAAACATCACTGCATCCGATCGTCTTGAAGCTTTTTTGATGCGCCCGGGCGTGCGCTTCAATCTCTTTGTGTTGACGCTGATGACGTTGCCCGCAATGGCGTCGATGAGCGGTGTGCCGATTCGCTCCGTGTTATGGCCCGTGGCGTTCACCGGAGCGATCCTGCTTGCTTTGAATCCATTGTTGCGTATAGCCCGAACCGCGTTCGTTGGCTGGATGCTGTGCGCATTTGTGCTGACGGCCAGCGGTGTCGCGGCGCTGCAGGGTGTCAAAACCTATCGCGAACTTCAAGCCGCCGAAGAAACGGCTGTCGCTGAAACGGAACGCAGTCAGCCCGCCGAAGCCCAAAAGGCATACGACAAAGTTCTTGAATTGAGCAAGACGCTGCGCACGAACGGGCCGCGCCTCGAGATGGAAGCGGGCATTGCGCGGCAACTCGAGAAACAGAATAATCCGAGCGCGGCTCTGGCCTACTGGGAGCGAGTTGCGACTCTTTCGAAAGTCGATCAAACCAAATTTGCGCCGATTCGGCGCGTGAGAAGCGCGCTGGGCGACAGCCTGCCCGCATGGCGCATGCTGGTGTACGAGGGGTTTCCGTCGATCTCCAATCCCGAAATGGCCCCGGGCGTGATGCGGTTGGGCGAAATCGCGCCGGATGTGCGCGCGAAACTGCTGGCCGCGCTGCTGGCATGGGACCGGCAGGCGCCGGAAGCGGAACGGCGCAAACTGCTGGAGGCCGTGCAGGCCGTATTGCCGGGCGAAGTCAGTTCGCTGAATCTATTGAAGCGCATGGGCGGCCCAGTCAAGGACGCGCCCATGATGCTGCCGCCCGAATTGATCACCGGCAGGATCCCCACTCTGCAATCGGTCATGGGAACAATTGAAGAAGAGGGCGAAGTATGCACGGTCGTCTGCCTGAATGAGGGCCATTGGGAGATGAGCCTGCGTGCGGCGGGCACGCCTCTGCATGAAGAATGGCCGGTCGTGCGCGTCGAAATGAATGGAAAAACGCTGGCAACAACGCAAATCAACAAAGCCGTCGAACACGACGTACCGTTCACGTTCGACGTTACGCGCGACGATATATTCAAGGTACGGATTGTCTTCCAAAATCGTCAGGAAGATTTGGAGGAGGGGCGCGCATCGCGTCGCGGGTTGAAGATTCTGGGCATCAAGTTTAGCCATGCAAAGGAATGAACCGGAAGTAGAACGGTTTTCTGCTTCGAATTGGCGTATAGTCGGCGGTGTATAGTTATTGACCCGCGCGTTTCTAAAGCGTCATTATCGCGCCGCGCCGGGCAAGTTGAACGAGGCGGTCGAGCAAAGGCGTATTGGGAAGATACGCCGTGCGAGACCAACGAAGTTCAACGCCGCCCGCCGCAAGCGAGAATG
>JBBRQD010000041.1:0-43971 GCA_038227045.1 Planctomycetota bacterium | reverse complement strand
TCATTATCGCGCCGCGCCGGGCAAGTTGAACGAGGCGGTCGAGCAAAGGCGTATTGGGAAGATACGCCGTGCGAGACCAACGAAGTTCAACGCCGCCCGCCGCAAGCGAGAATGATGCTTTAGAAATGCGCGGGTCAATAACCCGCGCGACAGACGATTTTCGCGAATGAAAATTTCAAAGTATTCCCTGATTTTTTAGGAAAGGCCAACGAACAGAAATGTATACGATAATGGCAACCCGTCTACACACCTCACTTTTGGATTGGAGCATCGGCATGTCCATCAGACTCATCTGCTTCCTTGTACTGATCGCACTGTGTCCCGCCATATTATTTTCGGCCGACGACAGCGGCAAGGCCACAGAGCCCTCTGCTTCGAAACATCAGAAAATGGAAATTGAGGGCTGGACGGTGCAAATCAACGAGAAACTTATTCGCGACGAAAAAGAAGCGACCGACAAGGCGCTGGAGCTGCTGACCAAACATCTCAAGGAAATCATTCGCACTGTCCCCGCGGAAGCTGTGGCGCATCTGCGCAAAGTTACGCTATGGGTTAACCCGCCCTACCCCGGCGTGGCACCGCGCGCCGAATATCATCCGGACGCCGGCTGGCTAAAGGCCAATCGGCGCAATCCTGTAATGGCCAAAGGGGTCGAGTTCACCAATGTCCAGACCTTCGAAGCCGAGACTTTGCGCATGCCCGTCGTGGTGCTGCACGAACTCGCGCACGCGTACCACGATCAGGTGCTCGGTTTCGACCAAGCCGACATCGTGGCCGCTTATAAGAAAGCCAAGGAGAGCAAAAGTTACGACAGAGTCGAACGATGGCATGGCGTCATTGGCCGGCCCAATTCATTTGAACGTGCCTATGCAATGACCAACCCCATGGAGTATTTTGCCGAAACCACGGAAGCCTTCTTCGGCCGCAACGATTTTTTCCCCTTCACCCGCGATGAATTGGAAAAGCACGACCCGACCATTTTCAAAGTGCTTCAGCAGGTCTGGAAAGCGCCCTAATTTTGGCTGTTTCGCCGCGCGCGTATCGAAATCCAGTCCATTTACCCGCTCAATTATTTTGCCGGTTCCTTTCCGTCCTTCGGCGGCGCGGGCTTGTGGACTTCGTCCATCAGTGCGTCCAATTCTTCCTTGGTCGGAGTCGTAGAGGCCACGCCGATTTCCGGGATGTCGAGTCCCGAAACCCACGCCACGCCATTCAGCAGCGTCGTGCGGAAGCCATCGTTTCGCAAGTTGTCGAAGACGTGAAATCCAGTGAATCCAAAACCGCGCCCGCCGCCTTTGCGATCGTACGCCCATGCAAGATGTTGGGGTTCTTTGTTCTGCACGGCCTTCAACGCATCCTCGTTTCCGCCGCGGTCGCTCGGTTTGTCCTTGAAATGAACAGTCTCCACCGGCGCAATCGCGGAGAGAATCGGCGTCACGCCTTCCATACCCTCCTTGAAGCGCATGTGATAATACCATTCGTCTTTGACCTGAAACGGCTTCACGCCGTTCGTCGTCGGATGTTTGCCAAGCATATTTACATCGGCGGTCCAGAACGGATTGACCGACCAGAACGTTTCGAAGTACCCGCCCATCCATGCCAGGTAGTTTTCACCCTGCATGCCCTTGTTTACCTCCACGCCGAAGTGAATGGCCATGAAGCCCGCGCCGCGATCGACTGCCGCCTTGATATTGAGGTCCTGCGCCGCTTTTCCCGCATGGTTCAGCAGCACGATAATCGCGTCCGCGTTCGACAGGTCGCGCGGCCACTTGTCGTCGGTATAGACCACCGCATAGGCATTCGGATAGAGCGTATTGATGCGCCGCGCGAAGTACATGCCGCCGGCTTGAAATTCATGGCTGCCTCTTCCGCCGTGAGTGCCTTTCGCGCAGATAAAGACAATTCGTTTGGTGCCCGCCGGCGCAATTTTCTGCGCCTCGTAATCATAAACATCCTTCTCGGCGCAGAACGAGATTCCTGCCGTTAAAATCGACATGAAACAAATTAGCGCGCTGATTGCTTTAGTCACTCAGACCTCCTTAATGTGGTTTGACCGCGGCGGCCCATATCTGCCATCTCTATACGCTTTGTCGCGCGCAATCGTGAAAGAAAATGGAAACCGACTCTCTAAAATTTGTTTCTGCGTTGCTGGTGTACACATCCTTAACCAAAAAGGAACGCAACTATGCACCCTTTAACCCGCACCGGAATAATTTTACCCATCTGTGCCGTTTGGCTTTTCGCCCTCACATCCATCGCAGCCGAAGGCACTGCCCCGGCAACCAAACCCCTGATTCTCCACACCCGCTCCATCGCCGTCGCGAAACCGGACGCTGGCGCGGCGAAGGATCAAGTCATCGAAAAAACCGTCGAATGGGACCCCAAAACCACCGCGCTCATTATTTGCGACATGTGGGACAACCACTGGTGCAAAGGGGCCGCAAAGCGAGTCGAAGAACTGGCCGTGCCCATGAACAAAGTCGTCCATTCGGCGCGGGATCGCGGGGTCTTTATTATCCACGCCCCCAGCACCACGGTGGATTTTTACAAAGACACGCCACAGCGCAAGCGCGCTCAAGCGGCGAAATTCGTCCAGACTCCAGTAGCCCTGTCGAGCGTCGAACGCTGGGGCACGGCATGGTGCTATCCCGACCCGAAACGCGAAACGGCGCTGCCCATCGACGATACCGACATGGGCTGCGACTGCGCAACCAAATGCAAAATCGAACCCCCTTGGACACGGCAAATCAAGACCCTCGACATCGCCGAACAGGACGCCATTACCGATAACGGTCAGGAGGTCTTCAATCTGCTGGCTGAGAAAGGCATCGACCACGTCATCATCATGGGCGTGCACTTGAACATGTGCGTGCTCGGCCGCCCCTTCGGAATACGGCAGCTCGTCGCGCAAGGCAAGAACGTGATGCTCATCCGCGACATGACCGACACCATGTACTGCTCCAAAATGAAGCCCATGGTCAACCATTTTGCTGGCACCGACCTGGTCGTTGAACACATCGAAAAAAACTGGTGCCCGTCGATTCTCAGCACCGATTTGGTGGGCGGAAACCCGTTCCGCTTTCAAGAAGATCTGCGGCCGGCAAAATAGGTCGGCGGCGCGGTTCGGCGGACGGCGCCGCATCGACTCTGTCCATGCTGCATTTTTTTGAAGAAAATTTTTTAAATCTCAAAGAAAACGATGACGTACCCACTTCGTGCGTGTACTGCATAGTAGCTATGCGTTTGGTCATTCAAAACAAACCCAGAACCTTGTGAATTATGCCGGACAAGTCCTATAAACCCCATGCCTCGCTCGCCATCCTTGTTCTGGCTCTTGCAGCCGTTATGTCCGCACGCACCGAAGACGCGCGAATCGATTCGATCGCCGTCGAACCGGCCGAAGTGAATTTGGTGAACGCCGATCAATCCGTCCAGCTTCTGGTCACGCTCAAAATGAGCGACGGAACCATGCGCGACGCGACTGAATTGGCCAAATTCAAAGCGGACGAGCAGAGTGCGAAAATCGCGGCGATCCAAATAGGCCGTGTTCAACCCAAATCCGACGGCACGGCCACCTTCGAAGTGTCCGTCGAAGACAAAGTTCAGGGCAAACCCATCAGCGGCTCCGTCAAAGTCAACGTCAAAAATTTCGGCGTCGTCCGGCAGGTTCATTTCGTCAACGAAATCGGACCGATTCTCACAAAGGCCGGCTGCAACACGGGCGGCTGCCACGGAAAATCCGGAGGCCAGAACGGCTTCGCGCTGTCGCTGCTGGGCTTCGACACAAACAAGGATTACGACGCCATCGTCCGCGAAGGCCGAGGACGCCGAGTGTTTCCGGCTGCGCCAGCCCAATCGCTGCTGCTGACCAAAGCCATCGGCGCGGTCGCGCACGGCGGCGGACATCGCTTCGACACCGATTCCCGAAAATACCAGTTGATTCTCCGCTGGATCGAGCAAGGCATGCCCAAAGGCAAAGACGACGATGCGCGCGTCGATCGCGTCGACGTGTTTCCCAAAGAACGCCTGCTGATCGGCTCGAAAGAACAGCAGTTGCGCGTCGTCGCTCATTATACGGACGGCACAAGCGAAGACGTCACGCACCGCGCCGAATACAAAAGCCAGCAGCCCGAAATTCTGAGCGTGGATCACGACGGTTCAGTGACCTCGCTGGGCGTGACGGGCGAAGGCGCGATCATGGTCCGCTACATGGGGTACGTGGACGTCGCGCGCGTCTGCATTCCCTACAGCCGCGGGTTGCCCGACACCGAATACGCTCAATTTAAGTCCAAGAATTTCGTCGACGAATTGGTGCTCCTGAAATGGAAAAAATTGGGCATCGCCCCAAGTCCCCTCTGCACGGACGAAGAATTCATTCGCCGCGTCAGTCTGGACGCCATCGGCACGCTGCCGACGCCCGCCGAAGTGCGCGCCTTCATCGCCGACACCGCCCCGGCAAAACGCGATTACCTGATCGACCGCGTACTCGAGCGCGAGGAATATGCAGCCTATTGGGCCAATATATGGGGCGACCTCCTGCGCAACAAACGCGCCGGCGAGGAACAGAAGCGCGGCACCTTCGCCTTCGCCGAATGGATTCGCAACGCGTTCTCGCAGAACAAGCCCTACGATCAATTCGTGCGCGATATCCTGACCGCTCAAGGCGAAGTCGGCGACAATCCCCCCGTGAATTGGTATCGCCACGTTCGCAACCAGACTCACATGGTCAACGACACCGCGCAGCTTTTCCTGGGCACGCGCGTCTCGTGCGCGAACTGCCACAATCACCCCTACGAAAAGCTGTCGCAGGATGACTACTGGGGCTTCGCCGCGTTCTTTTCGCGCGTGGGCAAAAAACAGGGCGACGTGCCCGCGGACGGCGCTATCTTCGTCGCGAAGACAGGTGAAACCTCCCAGCCGCGCACGGGTAAGCAGATGAAACCCAAAGGCCTCAACGGTCCGCAATACGAATACGTGCGGGGCGAAGATCCGCGCGTCAAGCTCGTCGATTGGATGACCGCGCCCGACAATCCCTATTTTGCAAAAGCCATGGCCAACCGCTTATGGAGCCGCTTCATGGGCGTCGGTCTCGTCGATGCGGTGGACGACATGCGCGCAACCAATCCGCCGAGCAACCCGGCGCTGCTGGACGCACTCGCGAAAGAGTTCGTCGATCATAAATTCGATCTGAAACAGCTCATGAAAACAATCATGAAATCGCAGACCTACGGCCTGAGTTCCACGCCCACGCCGCACAATGCCACCGACCGCCAGAACTACGCGCGTTACAAGCCGCGGCGTCTGCCCGCCGAAGCGCTCTTCGACGCCGTCTGTGTCGCCACCGGAATGCCGGAACATTTCTCCGGCTTCCCGAACGGCACGCACGCCATCGATCTGCCCGATCAGGCGGTAGGCAGCTATTTCCTGACGACGTTCGGGCGCTCCGAGCGTGAAACGGCCTGTGAATGCGAACGCAGTTACGCGCCGAATCTGTCGCAGACGCTGCATCTGATGAACTCCCCCGAAATTCAGGGAAAGATCTCCGACGACAAAGGATTCGTCGCGGGGCTGCTCAAAAGCAAGAAGCCCAGCAATGAAATGATCGAAGAGATGTATCTGCGAACCTATTCGCGCAAGCCGCACGCCGACGAACTCAAAGACGCGATAAGCCTGCTGGACAGCTCGAAGGACCGCAAAGCCGCATTGGAAGATTTTGCCTGGATGCTGCTGAATTCGAAGGAATTTTTGTTCAACCATTGACATTAAATGGGTAAGCCAAAACGGGAGAGTGCCCTATGTTCCTGAACATCAACCAAGGACAATACAACTGCTGCGACGGCGTCTCGCGCCGCGGATTCCTGAACGCGGGCGCGCTGGCATTCGGCGGCTTGACGCTCGGCAGTTACCTGCAAAAGCAGGCCGCCGCCGCCGAATCCGACGGCAAGCCCTCGGCCTCGAAAGACCTCAGCGTCATTCTGATCTGGCAGGGCGGCGGGCCGAGCCACATGGACATGTGGGACTTGAAGCCCAACGCGCCGTCCGAGTTCCGCGGCACGTTCAACCCCATCAAGACCTGCATGCCCGGCTATCAAGTCTCCGAGCACATGCCGCGCATCGCCAAAATTGTCGACAAGCTCGCGATCATTCGCTCGACGACGCACCCGGATTCCGGACACGAATCCGCTTCGCACATGCTTCTGACCGGCTACAAGCCGACCAACGACATTCCCGCGCAGGAGATGCCCAGCTACGGCAGTATCGTCGATAAGGAAATGGGACCCAAGCAGCCCGGCTTCCCCGCCTATGTCGCCGTCCCGCGCGCGCCGCGCAGCACCGCCGCCGCCTACCTGGGCGTGCAATACAATCCGTTTGAAACGGCGGGCGATCCCAATCAAAAAGGCTTCAAAGTCCGCAACCTGAACATGACTGGCGGCGTGACCGTCGACCGCCTGCAAAACCGCCGCGAACTGATGAAAAAATTCGACACGATGCGCCGCGACTCCGACGCGTCGGGCCTGGTCTCGGGCATGGATAAATTCTCGCAGCAAGCCTTTGAACTGATGACTTCGCCGAAAGTCCAGGACGCATTCGACATCGAAAAAGAATCGGATAATACGCGCGACCTGTACGGCCGCCACACATGGGGCCAGAGCATGCTGCTCTCCCGCCGCCTGATCGAAACGGGAGTTCGCTTCGTCACGGTAGACATCGGCGGCTGGGACACGCACGCAAACAACTTCGAAGAACTCAAAAAGAAGTTGCCTAACTTCGATGCCGCTTACGCGGGGCTGATTGAAGACCTCGCGCGCTGCGGTCGCCTGGACAACACGATGGTGCTGCTGTGGGGCGAATTCGGCCGCACGCCGCGCATCAACAGCGGCGCGGGACGCGATCACTGGTCGAATGTGTTCACGACGGTCATGGCCGGCGGCGGCTTGAAGAAGGGCGTGGTCCTGGGCAACAGCGACGCGCGCGCCGAATTCCCCAAGGAACGCCCGGTGTCGCCGCAGGACGTGCTCGCGACCATGTACCACAAGCTCGGCATCGACCGTGCAAAAACCTACATGAACGAAGCCGAGCGCCCGGTCGAAATCCTCAACTACGGCACCCCGATTCCGGAAATTATTTAGCACTGAAGCGCATCATGGATTGGACGTTCCCCTCTCCCCTTGAGGGCGGACGAGCGTACTCGCTCGCCGGGTGAGGGGTAAGGCGCGGATTGTCACCGCGATTCGATATCCTGCACCCCGTGCATGAGTACATGCGCCCAAATGGATTCTGCAATGACCCGATTTAAGCATTTTTCAACCCTTATTGTGTGCGCATTTGTCTGCGCGTGGATTCAAGGTGCCGACGCGCAGCTCCCCGTCCCGCATTTCCACAGCGTTTTTCCATGCGGCATCAAGCAAGGCGCGACCATCGAGGTTGAAATCGCCGGCGACAACCTCGACACGCCGAAAACTCTTTACTTCAGCCACAAAGGCATCACCGCCGAGTTGCTTCCGGAAATGCAGCCCGCCGCGGACAAGGCGAAGGAGAAGGAGAAGGAGAAGAGCAAGGGTAAACCGGACGCCAAAGCGTCGCCGTCGAAATTCAAAATCACCGCCAAAGCCGATGTGCCGACCGGCGATTACGACGTCCGTTTCGTCGGAAAACTCGGCCTCAGCAACCCGCGCACATTCACGGTCAGCGACTTTGCGGAATTCACTGAAGTCGAACCGAACAACGAAAAAAAGGACGCCAACCGCGTCGAAATCAACACCACGATCAACGGACGAATCAACGCGTCGGAAGACGTCGATTGGTATGTCTTCAAAGCCAAACAAGGCCAGCGCATTATTGTCGAGACCCAGGCGTGGCGCATCGATTCGCGCATGGACGGCGTCATGTGGCTTTACAATTCAGACGGCAAGTTAATAGCGTCGAGCCAGGACGAAGACTACAGTTCCGAAAAGCGCGATCCCATGCTCGACTTCGACGCGCCAGCCGATGGCGATTACTTCATCAAGATCACCGATTTCACCTACAACGGCGGCGCCGGCTATTTTTACCGCCTGAAGATTTCAACGCTGCCCTACGTCGATTACATCTTGCCGACCGCGGCGGCCCCCGGCACGACGGCAACCATTGCATTCTACGGGCGCAATCTGCCCGGCGGCGAAAAAACAGACCTGACGATCCACGGCCGTCCGATTCAAAAACTCACGCAGCAGGTCGTCATTCCGAACGACCCCGACACCGCCAACGGCCTGCACTACGGCGCGCTCGTGCGCCCATGGGCAAGCCTGCTCAGCGGCATGGAAGTGCGCGTCAAGTCGCCGGAAGGCGTTTCGAATCCCAAACTGCTCTCGTTCTCGGCGCTGCCGCAAGTCGCTGAAATCAAGCCGAACTCCACGAAGGAAAAAGCGCAGCGCCTCGAACTTCCCTGCGCGGTCAACGGTCAATTCTTCAAAGGCGACGCCTGCTATTTTGCATTCAAAGCGAAGAAGAACGAAAAATATCAGATGACCGTTTACGCCACCCGCATCGGCTCGCCCGCCGATCCCGATATGGAAATTCTCAACGAAAAAGGCGAACCTGCGGGCGTCGCGCAGGACAACAACGACAACATCGGCCAACTGCGTTATCCGACGCAGAACATCGACATCAACTACACCCACACCGTCGGCGCGGACGGCGACATCACGCTCCGTCTCGAACATCTTTACCGCCAGAATCAAGGCGGCCCGCAGTACGTGTACAGACTGGAAATCGAGAAGGAACCCATGCCCGATTTTCAATTGATCTGCTCGCCGATCCACGAAATCCACCTGGACGCCCACGAACTCTACCAAGGCGGGCGCGAGCGCATGGACATTCTCGTGTTCCGCATGAGCGGACACAACGAACCCATCATCGTCGAAGCGAAGAATCTTCCGCCCGGGGTGACCTCCGAACCGATCCTCATCGGTAAGGACGTCAAGTGGGGCACGCTGGTCGTGACGGCCGCGCCCGACGCGCCCATCGGCGAAGGCGAATTCGAAGTCGTCGGCACGAGCAAAGTCAAAATCAAAGACAAGGACGGCAAGGAAACCGAAAAAGAACTCGTCCGCAAAGCCCGCGCCGGAGCGATAGTCTGGGACACGGTAAACACCCCCGCGCTCGCCCGCATGACACGCAGCCTCGTGATGGCCGTCCGCGAAAAAGTGCCCTTCCTGCTCACCGCCGCGCCAAACGAAATCAAAATCAAGCAGGGCGATCCGTTCAACCTGACCATCACTCTCAAGCGCCGCGACGACATGCCCAACGCAGTCCAGCTCACTGGAGCCGGATTTCAACTCCCCCCCGGAATGGAAATCCCGCTGACCACCATCGAGAAGGATAAAACGGAAGGAAAACTGACCATCAAAACAGACAAAATGAAAGACGGAGTTTGGAGCTTCATCGTCGGCGGCGACGCCCAAGTCCCAACAGCCGACAAGAAAAACATCCGCTGCGTTTACCCGTCAAACATCATCAAGATCACGGTTGAACCGAAAGAAATAAAGACCGCCGACAAGAAGTAAAGAAAGTGGAAGAACCGTCCCGGCCCTTAAACAAACGAAACGACGCGGCAGTATGCGTCGTTTCGTTTGGCCGAGAGTAGAACGGAACTGTCAGTTCGTCCAGTATCAGGCAAAAATTCCATTGACGAAACGCACAAGCCTATACATTCTCGTCGTCCTATCTATTTTCATCTCTTGCGTCGCGGGAGTTATGTATTTTCGCACACCCCGCCTGCCGTTATACATTTCAAATGGCTTGGAAATTGGTAGCGATTTCAAGTTGCTGTCCATAGACCCACTTGAAGTAATTAATTCTTCATCTTCGGAAACGCCGACGGCAGATAAAAAAACACGAATAGACAATTTTAACATTTTGGGCGAAGTAGCCATAAATTCCGATTCAAAACGGCGATCAATCGTGAATGAAATAAAAAGTTCCATTGAAAACTGGGATGGAAATTACTTTAATTGTTTTTGGCCACGACACGATATTCGTTTTACAATTGATGGGAAAATTTACGACATCTTGATCTGCTACCAATGCCATCAATATCAATTGTATTGTGATGGAATGAAAATTGGCTTTGGCGGTGTCACAGGAAGTCCCGATTTATTTAATGGTGTTTTGCAATCGGCAAAAGTCCCCATGCCCAAGCCGTTTCCATAATAGCACTTAATTTTGCGCCCGCCCAATCGCCCACTCAATCAACGCCTTAATCCCCAAATCATCCTCCGTCTTCAGCGCCTCCTTCAGTGCCGCAAGCGCCTTGGGCGAATTGAACCGCGTCAGCAAATGCAGCGCGCGTGCCCGCACCGCTTTGTCCTTCGACGCCAAATCCTCCGCAATCAGCGGCAGCGACGCGTCGCCGCGCTCCGCCAGCAAATCGCCGGCGACTGTCTGCTGCGGCTCGTCGTCGTTACGGAACGCTTTCAAGAGAACCTCTTTCGCGTCCGGCGAATTCGACGCCGACAGCGCTTCCAGACCCGCGCGCTTCTCCGGATACAGATTCGAATTCGCCAGTTTCATGATGTCGGCGAACCATTTGGCCTGCCCCGAAATCGCGAGCGCTTTCATCCAGCGCTTGTCTACGGTAAATTGATGCAGCGCCGCTTTGCCAGCCAGCTCACACGCGTCCTTGTCGCCGATTTCACCCATCGCCTGGGCCGCCGCCGCGCGGACATCGTCGTCGCTATCGTCGAGCAGTTTCACCAGCGCCGCGAGCGCCGCTTTCGCTTTGCGCTTGCCCAGCGCCTCCGCCCCATAGTACCGCACCAGATTCGAATCGTCGCCCAGCGCGGCAATCAGCGCCGCACGCGTCTGAGGATCGTTGCCCAGTTCCGGCCTGCGCGACAGAATCCACACCGCCGCCAGACGCGTCGAGTTCTTCACGCCGTCCAGCAATTCCCGCAGCACCGCCCCATCGTCCGAATTCAACAGCGGTTCAAGCGTATACGTGAAGTCCATCCATGTGAAGCGATCCGCTTTTTCGAGCGATCGCACGATGCCTGGAATCGCCGCGCGATCGCGCCGCAGCGACAACTCGCGCGCCGCCACTTCGCGAATGCGCGATTCCCCGGATTCGCTCAAAAGCCGGATCAGCGCCGCGCTTCCGTCCTCGCGCGCGCAGAGCGCAATCAGCGCGGCGCGCTGCAGAGCCAACGCGCTGTTTTGATCGTCGACCTTGATCGTATCTATGTCGGACACATCGGCTTTCAATCCCACGTCAATAAGGTCGTTCAGAAACGCGAGACTATCGGGCTCCTTGTTTGCAAATCCAAGGCACAACACGCCGAGACGTTTCATCGGATGATTCAGCGCAACTTCGCTGGACTTCAACCAGGCAGTAACGGCCTTCGCGCCGGCCCCATTGGAATCCGGTGCTTCGCTGGACGCGGCCAGAGACATCAAAATAAGCGCGCGCGTCAGGGGCGTTTCCGTGTCGTCCTTCGCGCCGATGCGCTTGGACAATTCAGGCACAAGCGGTATCGAGCCGATCGATCCCAGCAAGCCGCGCGCGCGGTCGCGCGAGCGATTCTGCCCCATCATTTTTTTCCAGAACCCGTCGTCAGCGGAACGCTCGACCATCAACAATCCAAATGCCGCTTCCGACGGCTCGCTGTCTTCGAGCAACGCCTGTGCCTCAAGTTTTGCGGCGCGCGCGGCCTCGTCCAGTCCGGTGATCACGCGGATCTTCGCCGCGTCGCCGGGATAAATCGCAAACGGATTGACCGGAATCGAAATCGAAAGCGCGTGGAAATTTTTGCGCGCGCCCTCCCACCAGCCCCGGAAATGCCGGCGCGCCACGACTTGATCCGGCACGGGTTCGTTCAGCGAAAAACCCATTGTCCGCGCCGTGATCGCGTACAGAAATTTACCGCAATCCTGAGGTTCGTACACGCCGCGCGCCGCGATGGCGCTGAGCAGTGCTTCGAAGCTGTCGGCTTGCGACAGCGCACCGACCGCGGCCTCAGCCGTGCGCCGAATTCCCGAATCGCGCTCCGCCAGTTGCGCCCGAATCAGCGGCCAGCACACTGCGGCAAGTCGCGGATTTTTCGCGCACAGATAGACCAGCACATCCAAAGCGTTCTTCCGAGTCGTCGCGCTGTCGCGGCCAAGTCGCTCAATCAGGAAAGGCACGTTCAGCGGCGAGTTCCACACCGCGAGATCGTCTTCGCCGAAATTGCTCGACGTCTTGGCATTCATCAGAAGCGGTGCGCACGTCATGGCGGCAATCCCGCCGGGCATGTTGTGCAGGGTCTCCAGGAATTTACGCCGTTCTTCGTAGTCCTCCGCATGTGCCAGCCCGCGTCCCGCCGCCTCGGCGGCTTCGCGCCGCGCGTCTTCGTTGTATTTCTTCCCGGCGGCTGTCCACCACGCCTTAAACTCATCAATGTCGCGGACCGGTTTCAGGGCGATGCGGCGCAACGCCTGAAACGCCCGTTCGCGCTGTTCGTAGAGCCGGTCCTCCGCCAGTTCAATCAGCGCCGGAACGCTATCGATGGGCGCAACAGCCATGCTCGCTTCCAACGCGTCTCCCGCGAGTTTTTCATTCGGCAAACGCGCGATTTCCAAAAGCGCCCGCGCGATCTTCTCGCTGTCCGCGAACGAACCCGCCGACCGCGCCAGAACAATCGCGTCCAGCGCCACCGCTTCAGCCTTGGCCAGATCCGCATCGGTTGTCTTGCCACCCGCCACGCCTGCATTGGTTGCGGACGCCACGTTTTTTCGTACCCATTCCAAAAGCGCCGGAATCGATTCCCCATCGCGCATCTGCGCCAACACGCGCGCCGCATCGCGCGCAACGGTCTTCTTCTCGTCTTTCAACAGAGTACGCAACGCGCCCAGCGCGTTCGCGGTGCCGACTTTTCCCAGCGCCTCAATCGCGCGCAATCGCAGTTTGAGCAATTTGTCCTTCGAAGCCTCAAGCAAAATCGGGAGAGCACTTTCGTCGCGCAGCGCGCCCGCCATCTCGACGGCCAGGTAGCGCGCCTCAACTTCGCCCAGATCCCATAGTCCGTGCAGATAACCACCCGCGCCCTGCGGAACCTTTCCCGATTTATTTTTTTCAATCAATAGCAAAAGCCCCTGTTCGAGCGCTGCGGCCTTCACCGGAATGCGCACGGGCGGATCGCCAAACGCGATCATCACACCTTCCGTTGTCGCACTGAAACGCGGCGCGCCCGGCGTCAACGGCACGAACACATCCGCGCGCTCGGTCTTCGATAAAAACAAAATCATGCGCGCGCCCGCCTGCAAGCCATGGTGCACAGTGTCCCAATTGAAACTGTTGTAGCCTTCCAGCTCGATGACTTTCGGCGCATCGCCTTTGAGTGTTTTTTTCACCAGCGCCACGGCGCGAAAAGGCCCGCCAGCGATGATTTCCACATCGGCAATCACGTCCGCCGCAATGACTGACACTTCGTACCCGGGATCAGGAGGAGGCTCGACGTTTGCCGCGCGCACGCTGAACGCGCAAACGACAGACAGGGAAACAAGGAGACAAGGAGACAAGGAGAGTGTCGATTTTCGAATTGTTGAATTATTCATGGCAGTCCGTTCCGTTTGCGAAAAAACCATTCGCCACAAAGCAGGCCGATGATCAGCGCGAAAATCCACGGGCGGTCCCAAAGATCGTTGTCGCGGTGCTTGATGATCGTGTGCGTCGCGTCGCGCAGACTCTTGGGCAGTTCGCTGATCTTTTCAAGCGGGAAATATTTTCCGCCGCTCTGTTCCGCAAGCATCTTGAGCAGCGGCACATTTTGCCCGGTCTGGCGCATTTCAGCGGACGCCGGGCGCACTTGCAGAATGGCCTTGTCGCGCCCCAGTTCGTCTTTGCCCAGCGTCGCGACGGCCTCGATTTCGTAGCGCCCCACCCCGCTCAACTCCAATTTTCGCTCGTATATTCCCGGCTCTTCGTATTTCGGAAAGACCGTCGCCTGCCGCGTCTTGCCGTCGGGGCCTGTGATGGTTAGCGAAACCTTCGCCTCGTGCGTCGGCTCAATGTCCTCGTTCAACACTTTCACGCGCACTTCCGGAATTTCGCCGCGTCCATAAACCAGCCGGTCCGTTTCGATGCGCACGAGTTGATTGGGCGCCTGCATCCGGTAGTGCGCCAGCCAGCGGATCGAATTTTTCCAAAACGTCTTGTAATATTTATTGCGCTCGTCGATGCCACTTTCGTTCGGCGGCCCCCACGAATCTTCCCACTCCGTGCCCCAGCTTCCCGTTGTATCGGAGGTGAACGCCATCGAGCGGCCGTTGCCGTATTGCTGCACCGCAAGGAGAATCGCCGGGCCGTACGCCGTTTCGTATTGCTCATCGGCGACCACAGCCAGCGTCGTCGCCGCGGGCTTGGGGCGCGTGGTCTTTGAGAAGCCGTGAAACTGCGGCAGCCGGTCCCACGCCGCGCGCGACCGTTCCTCGTCCTTGTCCACGAGCATGATCGGATGCGGTCCGCCGTTGGGGCCGGAGTGCCACGCGTCGTCGGTGACCTTCCATTTGAAATTGATGTCATTCTCGTGCTCGTCGCTGGCGTTCATCTCGACGGGCAGCATGCGATCGATCGCGGTCTTCGCATATTTGCCTTCGCCGAACGCGTCGTAACCGCCGACCATCGCGAACCCGCCACCGTGTTTGCCGACGAAATCGACCTGCATTTGAATCTGCTCCGGCGTGAAATAATCGTATGGAATGTCGGAACTGATAATCACGTCGTATTGATAAAGTTCCTTCTTCGTTTTCGGAAATGCGTCTTCCTTGACTGTCTTCAATTCGAGTTCCGTTTCGCCATTGGAAGTCCAATCGCGCTTCTTGGCCAGGAAATCCATTTCGACATCCAGGTCTTCGGTGATCGCCCGCTCCAAAAACTGATGCTCCCACCAGCGCTGCATCGGGTGGCTCGAATACATGCCGTCCGACTTGCTATTGTAGATTCGGTGAACATACATGCTCCCTTCCATGTACAGCACTTTCAATTTCCGCGAATACGCGACGAGTCCGAACGCCATCGTATTGTTTGCGGTGACGAGTTCGCCGGGAAAAGCCTCGACCGTGGCTTCGTATTCGAGAAAGCCTTGCGAGTCCGGCAGAAACTCGAAGACCGCGGTGCCGAGTTCGTTCTTCAGTTCCACTTCCTGCGGTAGGCCCGCCATTTTGCCGCTACGCGTGATCGTAACTTTGTGCTTGCCGTCGGGAAGTCCGGCGCCGCGCACGTCCACTTCAACGCGCGCGAGCGTATCCTTGCTGACGGTGCGCCGGCAGCGGACTTGAAGAATCGATAAATCCTGCTGGTCGAGCGCGCCGACGCCGACCGCATAAATCGGAATGCCCAGCCGTTTATACTGCCCCGCGATCCGCTCGATTTCGCCGCGCGACGTGTCCGCGCCGTCGCTGACAATCACGAGCCCCCCGGCATCCGGGCCTTTGAGGCGCGCGAGGCTTTCCGTCAATGCGTGGGCGATGTCGGTGCTTTCGCCCTGCGCTTTGAGTTCGCCATTCAACACGCCCGCATCGAACGCGCTGTTCTGCGACAACACGCGCGTGGACGGGCCGAACGCTTCCATTTGAAGCGTGAAACTTTTCGTGAGAGCCGGGAGCAGCGATTCCGTGTCCGGCGGAACAGGCGTCGCCGATGCCGCCGACTTCGCGATGGCCGCCTCCCCCACCAAGGTGGACTTGACGCGGTCCATCCGCGTCGGTCCCTTGCGCGCGTCGGTAAACGACATGCTTTCGCTGTCGTCGATCAGCACCGTCAAACGGCTATTTTTTTCTTCGGAGATATACTGCCGCTGAATGGGTTGAAGCAGGCAGAGGATCAAAAGGCCCCAGCCCGCGAGGCGCAGAAACTGGAGTAGTTTGAGCCGTCCCGGTTTGACTTCGCTCGCCCGCCGCGCATAGCCGCGCCAAGTCACATAGCCCGCGCCCGCGCCCGCCAGCAGAACGGACCACCACGGCCACGGTGTTCCGAAAAGGATAGGAAATGGATTCATTCAGATCCGGGAAAAGAGCGCTTTAAAAATAGAACGGAGCGCATGCTCCGTTCGTCGTACCGCTGGCGTCCCGCCAGCCCGTTTCCAAAACATGCCGGCGAGACGCCGGCGGTACAATCGTGAATCTACTTGCGGTCGTCTTCGACATCTTCCGACAATGCTCGATAATACTTATCGACGAGCGTGCGGTATTCCTTCGGCGCGTCTTCATCTTCGTCGGGGCGGATGTCGCGCGCGCGCAAGAGCCGTTCGCGGCGCTCCATGATGCCCTGCGCGATCTCTTCCAATTGCCGGCCCACGTGCCGATAGGCCGAACCGCCCATGTCTTTCGTTCCGGGCTGCGGCGGGCCATTCGGTTTCTCGGACGAATTTTCGTTTTTCTGATCGGCTTTCTCGAGAGCCGCCATGGCCTCTTTCATCTTCCCGCGCTCGGGCGCATTCGCTTCGAGACGATCCAGTTTCGGCTGCAGCTTCTTCATCTGCTGCTTGAGCGCCTCCTTCTGTTTCGCGGTCTCTTGATCCGATGGCTGCGAATTCTCTTCGCCCTTTGCGGCTTCCGGATTCTTGTCGTTGTTCTTGCGGTTCGGATCGGGCTTGGTCGGATCGTTGACCTTGGCCTCACCCGGGTTCGTCGAAGGATCGCCGAGTTTATTCGGATCGGGCTTGGTCGATTTCGACGGATTCTTCGACTCCTTTGAATTCGAGTCTGGATTGGACTCCGCCGGATTTTTACTGTCAGCCGATTTCGGATCGCCGGGCTTGGCTTGATCCGGATTATTCTTATTGTCTGGATTCTTCGGATCGTTCGCCGCGTCCTTCTTTTCAGTCTTGGGATCGCCGCTCTTATCCGCGAGAGCCTTCGCCGATTCCGCCGCTTTCTTGGCGGCGTCTTCCATCGCCTTCAAGCGCTCTTCGACCGAGTTGCGCGATTCGGCCACGTATTCGTCAAGCTGCTTGTCCACCTGCTTGAGCGTTTGAGCGATCTCCTCGCCTTTCTTCGCGGCGTCCGATGGCGTCTTTGCGCTGTTCGGATCCTGCGGTTTTTTGTCCGTGCCGAAGCGCTTCATGTCGTTCGAAAGATTTTCCATCGCCTTGGGCAATTCTGCCTTTTGAGTCGTTTCGCGCGCGTCCTTTGCGGCTTCGGCGGCGGCGGGATTCGCGTCCTTCGCCAATTCTTTCAATCCATCGAGCGCCAAATCCAGACGCTTCGCGTCGCGTGCGGCCTGATCTTCGCGCGCAGCGGCGTCATCGCGCTTCGCCGCTTCGGGCTGCGCAAGCTTTTCGCCCGCCTCCTTACTAGGCACGTCCTTGATCGCGGCGTTTGCTTTTTCCTGGTTTTCACGCGCGGCTTTGGCCATCTTTTGAGCTTCGCGCGCTTTGTCTTCCATCGTCTTTCCGGCGGCCCGCTCCATATCGGAGAGCGCTTGATTGATCGATTTCTCGGTCTGATCGGCCGCCGCTTTCGCGGCGGTCGCGTTCTGATCCTTCATCTGTTTCGCGGCGTCGTCGGCTTGTTTCGCGGCCGTTTCGAGCTTCGCTTTGGCGGTATCTTGCATGCCGCTTTGGCGCAGAGTCTCAAGATGCGACGCAGCCTCGGCGACGTCTTTCGCGGTTTCGCCGACTTTCTCCTCGCGGTTGGCAAGTTCGTTGCCGTCGCGTTTTTCGGCCAGATCTTTGCCGATGTCCGCCTGTTCCTTCGCGGCGGCTTGAAGTTTTTTCATCGCGCCGGCAAGCTGCTTCATGTCGCCGGCTTCAGTCTTCTGCTTGGCATCCTGCATCGTCTCGGCAAGTTGCTGCATCGCTTTTGCCGCGGCCTTGGCTTCGCGCGCGGCCTCCTCCTGCTTGCCGGAACTCATCGCCTGCGCGGCCTTCTCGGCACCCTGGCTGGCTGGCGAATTTTCACTCGATTGCTTCTGCGCCTGATCGACTTCCTTGGAGCCGGCGAGATTTTCCTGATTCGCCTTGTCCGAGAGATTCTTCATGCGCTCGTTGAGATCTTTCAAGTCGCTGTGAATGTCGCGTTGAGCGTTCGCCATGCCGCGCATTTTCTGCTGAGCGCTAGCGCTCTGCTGCTGGCCATCCTGAGGCTGTCCCTCTTGCGGTTTGTCGCCTGGTTGAGAACCGTCCGGTTTCTGACCGTCCGGCTTTTGGCCGTCTGGCTTCTGTCCATCTGGCTTTTGGCCATCGGGCTTTTGGCCATCGGGTTTCTGGCCATCCGGCTTTTGTCCGTCAGGCTTCTGACCATCCGGCTTTTGCCCGTCAGGCTTCTGCCCATCGGGTTTTTGTCCGTCAGGTTTCTGTCCATCAGGCTTCTTGCCGTCCTGTTGCTCTTTCTGCATTTGCTGCATCTGCTCCGCCAGCGTTTGCTGACGCTGAGCGAGTTCTTTGGCGTCTTTCTCAACATTCGACATTTCCTGTCGAACCTGTTTTTCCAGCGCATTGCGCAGATTCCGTTGAGCCTCGCGGCTGTCCTGCTGCGCCTGCTGACTCTTTTCCTTGGCGTTCTCGTCGTTCTTTGGCTTGCCCTGATTGAGTTCCTTTTTTGCCTGATCGAGCTTGTCCGCGGCGTCCTTCATCTTATCCGCGGCAGGTTTCATGTCGGTGTTGCGATCGGCCAATTTTTCGAGCGTCCGGGCGCGTTCCTCAGCCTCCTTGGCGAGTTTCTGCGCGTCGTCTTCGGCCTTGCGCTGCAAGTCGCGCTTCTCTTCTTCCTGCTTCTTGCGCTCTTCCGATTGCGGCTCGCCCTGCGGCGGCTTGCGCTTCTTTTCGTTGAGTTCCTCAAGCTCGCGTTCGAGCTCTTTTTCCTTCTCCATCATCTTCGGCATCTCGGCCAATTCCTGCTTGGCCTGCTGCTGATCCTGCTGCTGCTGGTCCTGTTCCTGCTTCTGCTTTTTCTTCGAATTCTTGTTCATCGCCATCTTGAAACGCGGGTCGCCTTCCTTGTCGGAAAGGAGCAACCGGCGCGTTTCGCTCAAATGGCGCAGCGCTTCCGTCTCGGGCTTCACGGCGCCGGGCGCGTCGGGCTTCTGCAAGTCGCCTTCCGCAGCCTTCATTTTCTCAACGGCTTGCTCGAGATGCTTCAATTCCTTCTCGCCCAGCGCGGGCTTTTGATGTGCCGGCTCGCCCTCGCGCGGCTTGGCGTCGGGATCGTCGGCCTTCGCCAATTCCTTTTTCACATCGTCGATCAGGCCTTCCACTTTGGCGCGAAGCTGTTTCTGCGCCTCGCCTGTTTTATTCGCTGACACTTTTTCGCTTTCAATCGCCTTGGAGCGCTCGGCTTCTTCCTTGTCGCGCAGACTCTCCTTCATGCGTGCTTGAGCGAACGTGTCCTTCAAGAGCTTCTTCTGCGCATCAATGAGCTTGTCGAGCTGCTTGATTTCAGGTGGCGTTCCCGGCGGCTGCTTTTTCTTCGGATCTTTTTCACCATCGTATTTTTCCTCATCGTAAACCGTGAGGAAATGAATGTCGCTCTTGCTCATCTTCGGGCCGCCGGGCGAGACCGTGTCGTTGTCGATCGCGTAGGCGTAATACGCGATCACTTCGCCGCCTTTGAGATTCATCGAACCCAATTCCCAGACAAGCTTGCCGTCGGCGCGCAGCGGCTGAGGGTCGAGACGGCGGATCATGATCTGCTTTTCGTCCACGTCGATGCTGTGGAAGATGCCGATCTCTTTGACTCCGATATCGTCGTCAGCGCTGATCTCGACTTCGACGGTCTGCTCCTTCTGGACCATCAAATCCTTCTCGGGCTTCTTGATGGTGACGCGCGGAAAGCGGTCGCGCAGCGCCTTGATCTGGAAGAGCGTTCCGGTGCCCGGATTGCCATCGGCATCGGCGATCTTGATTTGATATTCGTCGTCTTTGTCGATGTCGAAGACAATCGACGCCTTGCGCGGCTCGGTGGATTCGGAAATGCCCGGCATTTCGCCTCGGCGCGACTTGAACGCAACCGACGCTTTGCCCAATTCAACGTTCGCCCGCACATCAATGTGAACCTTGCTGCCTCGGAGGGCGCGCACATCGCCGGTACCGGCAGGTAGCGGTTCGATGCCTTTTCCCGTGTATGCAGGATGTTCGATACGCAGCGTAAATTCGGTGATCTCTGGCGTCTTGAAAACCTTGATCTTGTATTCGCGCGTTTCAGCGTCGCCGGCACGAACCTTGTAACGCGCGCTATCGAGCAGACGCCGAATCGTGGCGCGGTAAAGTCCGTCTTCGCCGCGGTCCATCGGGCGGTCTTCCCAATGATTGTCCTTCTCGTCGCCGATCAACACGGAGAGCGTCGCCGTATCGGGCATTTTGCCCTCAAGCGCGACGACGATGGGCACACTGGATTCCATCGCAAACTTCGCGTCACCAGGTTCGACACGGCGAATTTCGGTGAGCGTCGGAGCGGCAATGTCCGACATCGGCCTCATGAAGCGCGCCCAGGTAATCGCGAAAAGGCGGCTGCTTTTCGCGGCATAAACGCCCATGAACAGCGCCATCGCGAACGCGATTCCAAAGGCCCACGCGAGCTGCTTCCAGCGAATGGTACGTGCGAAATCGAGCGGCTCGGAGCGTTCGCCCGCCTGATTGACCAGCGCGGCGACCAACAGAGGACTCGCAAACTTCGCGGCCTTCTCCTTATCCGCGCCGAATTCAAGCGCGGTGGAAAGCTGCTGCTCAAGCTGCGGGAACGCGCCTTCCACTTCGCGCGCCGATTGGACGGTGTTGCCCAATAATTTCCACGGGCGATAGACCCATTGAAAAATCGCGAAGACCACCGCGATCCCAGTCGAGAGCAATGCAAAAATGCGCGTACCAACGGAGAGCTTAAACACGATATCCGCAGCGCTGAAACCCAGGAACGCGGCGACGAACACGGCCAGAGCCGCAAGCACGCCGGTGCCGAAATATTTGAAGCGCTGGCGCGTGCGGACGCCATCAACGCGCGAGCGCAGGCGGTTCCACGATTCGTCGGCATTGGCGGTCAAGACTTGCGTGGCGGAGGTTCCGGTCGAAAGCATGGTCGTCTTTCTCCAGGATTTGCAGCGGAAATCAATCCGCGCACAAATGGACTCGAATAGCGTAAAGCGTTTCGGGCGCTGGTCAAACACCTAAGATGTATAAACCCGATTTCTCTGTAAAGGACACAAGAAAAGGGTTTAGGATTTAGGGTCTAGGGGTTAGTAAAAGGTTTCGAATTCGCATGCAGTTCCCTAACCCCTAGTCCCTAAATTCTAACCCCTGCTGTTAAGACGCTTCCGGCACAAATTGGTTGCGAACCGAATCAGCTTTTTCGCCAGCATTTCTTTGCTGCCATGCAACTGCAAAGGCTTCTTCCCGCTGCGTTCAATCAATAAAAAATCGCCATCGGAAGTCCCAATAGTCTGCGGCGAATTGAGCACAATCGCGTCGAGATTCTTGGATTCCAACTTAGACAAAGCCGACTTCAGCGCCGATTGCGCGCGCGCTTTGGGCGTGCGGCCGGAGCCGGTTTCGAGCGCGAAACCGATCAGCATCAAGTCGGGATGGCGCGTCTTGTGCTGGCCCAATTTTTTTAAAATATCGACAGTTTGCTTAAACTTAAATTTGAGGCTGGCGGCGCTTTTCTTGAGCTTCGTCGGCGACATTTTCGCAATGGTAAAATCCGCGACGGCCGCGTTCATGATGACCACCTCGGCATTTTTCACATGCCCGAAAACCGCCGCGAGCATCTCGGCCGCCGAACGAACCGCAACACACGTCGCATTTTTCGGAGCCGTGCAAAGCACGTCGGAAGCCACGGGACCGTGAATCAGCGTTACGCCGTGACCAGCTTTCGACGCCGCGCGCGCCAGCGCGAAACCGAGTTTTCCTGATGCGCGATTCGAGACGAAGCGGACGGGGTCGATGTCTTCGACGGTGGGACCGGCGGTGATAAGGAAATGCAGGCGGTTGGATTCAGGCATGCTTCTTGTCCTTGGACTGCCAGCGATTCATTCCCCAACCTACCGCCGTAATGATCAAAACAAATAGAATACTGTTGAAGAGCGCTTCTAGTAAAAAAAGAGAAATATACCGATTTCCTACCCAGAATTTTGCAAAATTGCCATCGAGCTCAAAAGATTTGGGGCCTGCGTATGTCGTCTTATACGTAAAAACGTCTGCGCAAGGCAATGGATAACCGTACAAGCACCACGTCTTGCCGTAATTGCCCTCATAATTATCTATCAAATTCAGCCAAATAAATCCGCCCGCGAGAAAACTTCAGACAATCAGCGTCGTCAAGCTAAATTGAAACCAGCGTTTAGGCATGACCGAAACCTATTCGCGGCAATTGTACGGCGCATAGGGCATCGACGATTTGCGCCGGTTCCATCATCCGCCCGGCGCCCGTCATTCCGCACGCCAGCGATCCTCTGTCTGGTCCCAGAATCGTGTGGCCGAATTTCTTCAGCGTCGCGACATTGGCTTGCGTCGCGGGATGTTCCCACATCAGCACGTTCATCGCCGGGCAAACAAAAACCGGGCAGCGGACGCTCAGCATCAGCGCGCTGAGCAGATCACTCGACATGCCGTGAGCCAGCCGAGCCATCGCGTTGGCGGTGGCCGGCGCGATGACCACGAAATCGGCTGCGGTGGCCGGATCGATATGCGGGTACGCGGTTTCGCCCGGCGCGATGCGTTTGAAATTGCGCGTGAGACAGGGCCGGCCGGTGAGCGCCTCGAAGGTGTACGGCGTGACAAATCGGCGCGCCCCGCGCGTCAAAATCGCGGTGACGACCGCGCCTTCTTTGACCAGCCGCGACGCCAGATCGCAGGATTTATACGCGGCAATCCCGCCCGTGACGCCCAGGATGATCTTCTTGTGGGCTAGACGCATGGCTGAATCCAATGACTTTTACTTCGCTTCTGCTTCCATCGCCTTGGCTTTTTCAGCGCGTTCGGCCTTGTCTTTTCCGGCCTTTTCAACGCGGTCGGCCTTTTCCGCCTTGTCGGCTTTGTCCGATTCTTCCGCTTCGCGCAGCGCCAGTTCCTTGCGCATCACGTCGGCTTCTTCGCCCATCACCAGATCGACCTTCGATTCCATGATCTCTTTCGAGACGATGTCCCAGAGGCTCTGGCTGTCGGTGATGGTCAGCCGCGGCATCCCGCGCTGCAACTCGCGCATGCGCTTCTGATAAAGCGTGACCAATTTGTATTTCCCGCCAACCTTGTTCAGCAATCCTTCGAGTTCTTTCGGTTCCACGATTCCTCCTCTTTGTGTGACGATTTGCAAACGCAATTCAACTCAATCTTCGTTCCGGCTTGCAGTGCTCCGCGAGACGAATGGCTTTCAACTCCGCCACCGCGCGGTCGATCGTGTCGTTGATCACGACATGCTCAAATTCCTGGGTCCGCGCCAATTCGCTCTCCGCCGTTTTCAGGCGAATCGCCAGCGTTTGATCGGTCTCGCTTGCACGGTCCTTTAGCCTTTTTACCAACTCCTCGCGCGACGGCGCCAAGATAAAGACAGTGGCGATGCGCCCCTTTAAAAGCCGGTGCGACGCGATCTGTTCGACGCCCTGCACGTCAATATCCTTCACCACATCCACGCCCGCATCCAACTTTTCGAGCACGAACCGCGCCAGCGTGCCGTATTGATTTTTATGCACAACCGCGTGTTCCAGAAACTCCCCGTTCGCCACCGCCGCATCGAAGCGCGCGGCATCCCAAAAATGATACGCGATTCCATCCACTTCGCCGGCTCTCGGATGGCGCGTCGTCACCGACACCGCCTTGACGAGATTCGTTTCCTCCGCGACCAGACGCTTCAAGAGCGTCGTCTTGCCCGCACCCGCGGGACCGGCGACCAGAAAAAAAATGCCTTTGCTCATGGGTTAGGCGCACCAAAAATGGCCGCTTGCTTATGTGCGAGGCTCTTTAAAGCTACTCCAAATTCTGCACCTGCTCGCGAATCTTTTCGATCAATCCTTTCATGTCAACCACGCGATACGTAACCCGGTCGTCGTTGACTTTGGAACCGATCGTGTTGGTTTCGCGAAAGAGTTCCTGCGTCAGAAAATCCAGTTTCTTGCCCGTTTCGCCGCCTTCGACCAGCGTCGATTCCATCTGCTGAAAATGACTTTCCAGGCGCGCCACTTCCTCGCTGACATCGGTGCGATCCGTCGCCAGCACCGTCTCGCGTTCGAGCACGTCGTTGTTCAACGGCGCATTGACCCCCGCATCCGCCAGCAGCTTTTGAATGCGTTCCTTGAATCGCAGGACCGTCGCCTTGAGCGCATCCGGCGCGGCGGCGCGAATGGCCTCGCGGTGGTCGGCGAGTTTGGCGAGTTGGCTGCGAATGTCCGCCGCCATCGACGCGCCTTCTTTTTCGCGCATGTGGTTGAAATGCTCCAGCGCCTTTTCAAGCGCCTTGCGGCTCAACGCCCAGACTTGTTCCAAATCTTCTTTTGCATCGATGCGCTTGACGACGCCGGGAAGCGACATCAGCGCCGCCAGCGGCACGCCGCCCTTGAGCTTCAATTTCTTTGCCACTTTGCCGGCCTGTTTCGCGTAGGCCGCGAGCACCGTTTCGTTGAGTTCGCTGCCGCCTTCGTCGGTGCCGTCCTCGAAAAATAAATTCACGTCGATGCTGCCGCGTTTGACGCCAAGATCGTTGATCAGCGTTTTGATGCGGTCTTCGAGCGCTCCGTATCGCCCCGGCAGTTTGACGTTCAATTTGAAAAATCGACCGTTCACCGAGCGGACTTCAGCGGTGACTTTGCGGCCCGCTTCAGCCACGGCGCGGCCATAGCCGGTCATGGATCGGACAGGAATCGGCTTAACTTTCGAAGGAGCGGAATGCGGCATGGGTTCTCGCAAAAAACAAATCGAGGGACGGCGAAAGCCCCTCGTTAAATAGCTCGCGGGCAAGCGCCCGAGCCACTGCAAAATATTACTTATTCTCGGGCGCTTTGGGCGCATCCGTTTTGGCCGGTTCCACGGGCTTTGGCGCATCACCCGTCTTCGGTGCGTCGGCGGGTTTGACAGGTTCCGTGGTCTTCGGCGCTTCGGTCGGCTTAACGAGTTCAGGAGTCTTCGGTGCGTCAACCGATTTCACCGGTTCTGCAGTCTTCGGAGATTCGACTGGCTTTGCCGGTTCCACAGTCTTCGGCGCTTCGGCAGGCTTCACCGAAATCGGATTGACGTTGACTGGCGGAACAGCTACAGGAACACCGACATTAAGTGCAGGTCCCGTCGCGTCCGTTTCTGCCGCCTTCTCGGCTTCCTTCTCGAAAAATTCAGGGTGCGATTCGGGCCGGTTAATCACCGCCAGCACGAGAAGCAGTACGAAAAAAATCGCCATCATGAAACCCGTCGCCCGGCGGATCGGATTCGTCACACCTTCGATACCGGCCGCTTTCGTGCCGCCCAGCGATGCAAGCCCGCCGCCCTTGCCTTCCTGCAACAAGATTAGAAAGGTCGTAAATACGCCGATGATCACTACAATTGCAGTCAATATGTTCGTTACGGTCATTTTTACTTCTCCACTATTTATCGCGTGTTGTACCGCCGGCGTCCCGCCGGCCAGTTTCAGAATCATGCCGGCGAGACGCCGGCGATGCCTTTACTTCGCGGCCTTGACAATCGCTTCAAAATCGGCCGCAATCAAGCTCGCGCCGCCCACCAACGCGCCATCGATGTCGGGCTGTGAAAGCAGCGCGACGGCGTTGTCGGCTTTTACCGATCCGCCATATTGTATCCGAAGCGCATCGGCCACGCTGCTATTAAATTGATTTTTCACCAGACCGCGTATAAACGCATGAACTTCCTGCGCCTGGGCCGGCGACGCGGTCAGGCCCGTGCCAATAGCCCAGACCGGCTCGTAAGCGATGGTGACGCTGGCCATTTGTTCCGCCGTCAAGCCCTTCAGCGCACCTTCGATTTGCGTGCGAATGACGCTTTCAGTGACATTGTTCATGCGCTCGTCTTTTGTTTCGCCCACGCACGCAATGATCTTCATATTGTGAGCCAACGCGGCGAAGATGCGCTTGTTTACCTTCTCGTCATTGTCGCCAAAATACTGGCGGCGTTCGCTGTGGCCCACGATCACGTCCTGCACGCCGGCATCGACCAGCATCTGCGGCGAAATCGCGCCGGTGAAGGGGCCGAATTTTTCCCAATGCATGTTCTGTGCGCCAACGAGGATGTTGCTCCCTTTCAGCACTTCGGAAACGACTGCAATGCTCAAATACGTCGGGAAGACGGCGATTTCGCACTTGCCGTAGCCTTCCAACCGCTTGCGCAGATCCTGCGCCAACGTCCGCGATTCCGACGGCGTTTTGTTCATCTTCCAATTGCCGGCCACAAATGAACGGCGTGCCACGGTTTGACTCCTTGTTTTGGGTCCAGATTGCATTCTATGCGGAAGGATGAAGGAGGAACTGAATTCAGTTTTCATCCTTCATACTTCATCATTCTTTGTTTTCGCTTTCGAAATTGTCGACGCAGACGGCACGCGTTCGGACATCGGGTAGCTGCCGAGCACCTCCAGATGCCGCACTTTCGCTTCCAATTCGCGCAATGTCCGCATCACCTGTTCGTCCTGAACATGGCCTTCGATGTCGAGATAGAAATTGTATTCCCACGCGCGCCGTTTGCTTGGACGCGATTCGATGCGCGTGAGATTAATCTTATTGTCGTCAAACGCTTTCAGCAGCCGACGCAGTGCACCGGGTTCGTCCTTGATCGAAATCACGACGCTGGTCTTGTCTTTTCCAGTGCGTTCCGCCATGCGCTCGGCAATGACGAAGAAACGCGTGATGTTGTACGGCGAATCTTCGATGTGCTCGGCAACAATCGGCACCCCGTAAATTTCGGCGGCCAGCGAACCGGCGACGGCCGCAACCCGCGGATCGTTGCTCGCGCGCTCGGCAGCCTCGGCCGTCGAGCCGACTTCGCGCTTTTCGATGCCGGCCAAATGTCCCTGCAACCATTGCCGGCACTGCGCGAACGGTTGCGGATGGCTGTAGATCAGCGTGATCTCATCCATCTTGCCTTTGCACAGCAAGTGGTGGTGAATGGGCAGATAGATCTCGCTGGCAATCTTCAATTTCGTGTCGGCGAACATGTCAATCGACTGGTTGACCCCGCCTTCGGTCGAATTTTCGATCGGCACCAGGCCATAATCGGCCTCGCCGCGCGACACGCAACTGAACACTTCGCGCATGTCCCGCGTCGGAATGTATTCAACCGACGCGCCAAATTTGGTCCGAGCCGCCAGATGCGTAAAGGTGCCATGCTGCCCGAAAAACGCCACGCGCGTGGGCCGCTCCAGTGCGATCGTCGCGGACATAATCTCGCGGTAGATGGCCTTGAACGCATCGTCTTTGAGCGGACCGGCATTCTGAGCCGCCACCTTCTTATAGACTTGAAGTTCCCGCGACGAACTGTACGGCTTCATGCCGTCCTTGGCCTTCAGCGCGCCGATCTTCATCGCTTTTGCCGCGCGTTCATTAATGAGCGCGACGATCTTCGTGTCGAGGTCGTCGATGGTGCTGCGCAAGGCGTCGATGCCGTCTTCATCGGACGGCAGTTGCGCTTTCAATTTGGAGGAATTCTTCTTCATGCTTTAGTTGTGAGTCGCAGTCTTTTAAAAGTTGATCCAATGGCCGTGCAACTGGAATTCCGGATCAAAAAAATAGGCGCTACCAAAAAATGAGTAGCGCCTACCGTTCAAAATTGACAATTTGAGCATCCAAAAAGCTTAAAAAAGCGCTCATACTTGATTCGAAACAACAGCCTATTCAATCGTTCGCCCATGTCAAGGTAAAATGTTACTTAAATTCAATCTTCAACACTTCAAACTTGATGGCCCCTTTTGGCGCGGGAACTTCGACGATATCGCCCACCTTTTTGGTCAACAGTGCCTGGCCCATCGGACTGGTGGTCAGGATGCGGTTGCTGAACGGATCGCTCTCGCCTTCGCCCACCAAAGTGTATTCCTCAATGTCGTTGTCGGCAAGACACTTGAGCTTCACCGTCGCGCCAAAGACAATCGTGTTGCCGCCGATCTTGGACTTGTCCACGATCATCGCGCGCGAAATCTTGTCTTTCAACAGATTGATCTGGCTTTCAAGCAGCGAGAGATCTTCGCGGGCCGCGTGATACTCGGCGTTCTCGGATAAGTCACCCTTTTCGCGCGCTTCCTTGATTTGCAGCAAGACTTTGGGGCGGCGCTCTTCATGCGTGAAAAGGTCCGCCTTCAATTTGTCGAGACCCTCCTGGGTCGTCGGCACCGTAGACATTCGATTCTCCTTAAAGCTCTGTCAAAATCTCAATAGTTGTACCGCCGGCGATACATACAGACTACGAATTCAAAAGCGTTTCCAGGCGATCCAGACCCTTGTTGATTAACTCGGAACTCGTCGCATAGCTTAACCGCACATGGCTCTTCGATCCGAACGCCTCGCCGGGAACCAGTGCCACGCCGGCCTGTTCCAGCGCCACGGAACAGAAATCCATCGGCGTCTTGACGATGACTCCACTAAACGAGCGGCCAAAAACGCCAGTCACGTTCGGGAAGCAATAGAACGCGCCGAGCGGCTCGATGCAGAAAACACCCTTGAGTTCGTTCAAGCGTTTGTGCATCAGTTTGCGGCGCGCGTCGAACTGCGTTTTCATGGACTCAATCGCGGCATTCGACAACTCGATCTTTCCATACGCTTCCGCCGCGCCGGCCTGGCTGAACGCCGCCGGATCGCTCGTCGCATGGCTCTGGAATTTCGCAACGGCCTTCATAATTTCACTCGGCCCCGCTGCCCAGCCAATGCGCCAGCCGGTCATCGAGAAGGACTTCGAACAACCGTTGACTGTGATAATTTGATTCTTCAATCCCGGCAGCGCGGCAGCCAGAGACAACGGCAGAATGTCGCTGTAGATCAAATGCTCGTAGATCTCATCGGAAATCGCCAATATCCCGTGCTTCTCAAGAACTGACGCAATCGTGCAGATTTCGACCGGCGTGTAAACGGTCCCCGTCGGATTCGACGGACTGTTGTGCATGAACAAGCGCGTTTTGGGCGTGATGGCCTTTTCGAGCTGCCCCGCGGTGATCTTGAACGCGGTTTTTTCGTCAGTCTCGATGATCACCGGCGTGCCGCCCGCAAGACGAACCTGCTCAACGTAGCTCACCCAATAAGGAGCGGGGATGATGACTTCGTCGCCTTCGTCTACAATCACCTGAAGAAGATTGTAAAGACTCTGTTTGGCGCCATTGCTGACGACAATATCTTCTGACTTGTAGTCAAGATTGTTTTCGCGTTTGAGCTTTTCGACGATGCTCTTCTTCAGCTCCGCGCCCCGCTTAGCGGAATATTTGGTATCGCCGTTGTTGATCGCCTTACAACCGGCCTCACAAATATGCTCAGGGGTATTGAAATCGGGTTCGCCCACGCCGAAACCGACAATATCTTTGCCTTGAGCCTGAAGCCCTTTGGCTTTGGCATCGACGGCAAGTGTTGCGCTGGGCTGGACTTCGCAAATTCGGCGGGCCAGTTTATACGAAACAGACATTGCAGATTCCTCTCAAGCAATACAGATACAGAGCGAAAACGAAATCACTCTTCTTTCTAATTTCCTCTGGCTTCGCGCCCTAACATAAATCGAAAAGATCGCGCATTCAGACTTAAAAAAAAGCAAGACCGTCGGTTAGACGGTCCTGCGCTGGCTAGACATTACCCTACATTAATTGGATATGCAATAAATTTGTTGGAATTTTTAAGAGCAGGATGATACCCCGGTCACACATCATCCGACCGTCGCTTGCGAAACTCACCGTCCAAACCCACCGACTCTTCGACAATAAACTTGGGACGCCGCTTGGCTTCATCGTAAATCCGGCCTATGTAAGCGCCCAAAATCCCCATGCTCATCATCTGCAATCCACCCATGAAGAGAATCAGAATCATGATCGATGGAACGCCGCTTTCGAACTTCCAGGTCAATAAACCCAGCATGTCGCCCACTTTCATCACTAAAATCACCAGGATTCCCAAAACGGCAAACGCAGAAATGCAGAAACCGGCCATCGACGCCAGGTTCAGCAGGTAATCCGAAAACGCCACGATGCCGTTGAAGCCGATGCGCAGGCTGCCGGTAATGCGATTGTATTTCCCCTCTCCCGCATCGCGAGCCTCGCGGTCGAAAGGCAGGAGATACGTCTTGAATCCCACGACGGCCACGAGCCCGCGCAAAAAACCGTGGCTCTCGTTGAGCTTCACCAGTTCACTGACGACGCGCCGGTCCATCAATCGAAAATCGCCCGTGTTGCGGGGAATTTTGACGTTTGCGATTTTATTGATGAACCAGTAGCCGCTGTACGCGATCAACTTCTTGAGCGGATGTTCACCGGTGCGGGAACGGCGCTGCGGAATCACGACCTTGTAGCCTTCGTGCCAGAACTTGACCATCTCCGGAATCAATCCCGGCGGATCCTGCATGTCGCAATCGATCACGACGACGACTTGCCCGCGCGAATACGCCAGCCCCGCCATGGTCGCGGCCGGCTGTCCGAAACGCCGCGAAAGGGCGAGCAGTTTGATGCGTGGATCTTTCGCATGAGCCTCGCGGACGATTTCAAAGGTCCGGTCCTGGCACGGATCGGCGGCGAAGATGATTTCGAATTCCTCGCTCACCTGCTTCAGAACGCCGCACATTGTCGCAATAAATTTCGGCAGCACCAACTCTTCGTTATAAATCGGCACAACCACTGAAATGAACGGCAAGCCCTCGCCTTTTTCCATGCTGCCGCGCTCCGAATATTGAACGATTGACGAGTCGAGAAATAAAACGATGATGCCAAAAGAATATCGGCACACACCGAAAAATCAAGCCGCGCAAAGGTGCAGCGGCACTCTTGCCGCCGTTGAATTCATGGCACAATCGTTTCGCATCCATTATATTCAAGTTATAGAGTTCAAAAACCATTCGCGAAAATTCGCGAAATTCGCGGTTAAAAGCAGTTTGCGGTTTGCAGCGAATTTTCGGAGGCATTCAAGTTGCGCTGTTTCGTCACCGGCTGCGCCGGATTTATCGCCAGCAATCTCGTCAATCGCCTGCTGAAAGATGGCCATGCAGTCGTCGGTTACGACAACTTTTCGACGGGCCAGCAGGAATTTCTCGCGCCGGCGCTGCTCAATCCAAACTTCACGCTCGTTCGCGCCGACCTGCTCGAATTGGAGTCGCTGAAATCCGCGATGGACGGTTGCGAAATCGTGTACCATCTCGCCGCCAACGCCGACGTGCGCTTCGGCACCGACCATCCGCGCAAAGACCTCGACCAGAACACCATCGCAACCTATCACGTCCTCGAAGCCATGCGGGCCAACGGCGTCAAACGGATCGCGTTTTCATCAACAGGCTCCGTCTACGGCGAAGCGCAGGTAATCCCGACTCCGGAGGATTGCCCCTTCCCCATCCAAACATCGTTGTACGGCGCTTCCAAACTCGCGGGCGAAGGAATGATTGCGGCGTATTGCGAAGGCTTCGGATTTCAAGCCTGCATCTTTCGCTTCGTGTCAATTCTCGGCGAGCATTACACGCACGGCCACGTCTTCGATTTCTACAAGCAGTTGAAGGAACACCCGGACCATTTGAAGGTGCTGGGAAATGGCAAGCAGCGCAAGTCCTATCTTTATATCCAAGACTGTCTCGACGGCATCGCCATCTCCGTCGAAAAATCCGCTGCGAAAGTCAGCGTCTATAATCTCGGCACGGATGAATACTGCGAAGTCAACAATTCCATCGGCTGGATCTGCGACGCAATGGGCGTGAAGCCGCGCCTGGAATACACGGGCGGCGACCGCGGCTGGATCGGCGACAATCCCTTCATTTTCCTCGATTGCAAACGCATCCGCGCGCTCGGTTGGACTCCAAAACTCACGATCCGCGAAGGCGTCGTCGCGACTGTGCGTTACCTGGAAAACAATCCCTGGGTGTTCGTGCGCCGATAAACGGTTCCGCCACCCCATTGGCTGGACGATATAGACGTGGTACAATTGCTGTTCGTTAATTCTATTGAGTGCTCCCCATGCTGCTGAACAATAAAAACATCGTACTGACAGGCGCGTCGCGAGGGTTGGGCAAATCGATTGCCCAGGCACTTTGGTCCCACGGCGCAAATGTGCTTCTCGTCGCGCGCTCAAAGGAAGCACTCGATGCCTTGCGCGCGGAGCTTCAACGCGCTCCCGTTCGCGAGAAACAATCGGCGGCGGTCTGTGTCGCCGATCTGTCGAAGGACACGGCGGCGGCGACGATCGTCAACAAAGCCCTGTCAATCTGGCCGGCCACACACGCGCTGATCAACAATGCCGGCATCCTGGGCCCCATCGGCAAAGCGTGGGACAACGACTGGCGCGACTGGGAATCGACGATGCGCGTCAACTTGCTGGCGCCCGTGGAACTCTGCCGCGCCTTCGTGCCTTGGATGATCCAAAACGGCGGCGGCTCAATAATCAATCTCAGCGGCGGCGGCGCGACGAGTCCCCGCCCGAATTTCTCAGCCTATGCAACTGCCAAAACAGGACTGGCACGCTTCACCGAAATTCTCGCGCTCGAATTAAAAGGCTCCGGAGTCCGCGCCAATTCAATCGCGCCCGGCGCAATGGCCACCGACATGCTGAACGAAATCCTCAAAGCCGGCCGCGAAAACGTCGGTGCGGAAGAATTCGACAAAGTCGTCAAGCAAGCCGAAAAAGGTGCCCTTTCTCTGGGGGGGCCACCCGAAAAAGCCGCGGAACTCTGCGCGTATCTCGCCTCGGACGATGCCAAAGAAATAACCGGAAAAATCATTGCCGCCGCATGGGATCCATGGAACAATTTCGCCACGCATCTGGACGAACTGAAAGAATCGGATATTTACACGCTAAGACGAATCGTGCCGGAAGATCGCGGAAAGATGTGGGAATAGCCCCCAGGATAATCCATGAACGTCGCCATAGTCGGTTGCGGACTGATCGGCCAGAAGCGCGCCAAGGCGCTTGCCGGCGCAAGTCTTGTTGCCTGCACCGACACCGATCCACTGCGCGCCGCGGCGCTCGCAAAATCGTTTCCCGGCTGCGTGCCCGAACCGGACCTGCGCGCATTGCTCGGGCGCGCCGACGTGGACATTGTCATCGTCGCAACCATCCACAACGTGCTCGCCGAAATCACGCTCGCCGCGCTCGAAGCCGGCAAACACGTCTTCGTCGAGAAGCCCGCCGCGCGCGCCGCGGCTGAACTCGATCCAGTCATACAGGCCGCCGCGCGGTTGGGAAAACTTGTGCGCGTGGGCTTCAATCATCGCTACCATTTCGCGTTTCGCAAAGCGCGTGAAATCGTGGATTCCGGCGTCTTGGGAAAACTCATGTTCGTCCGCGCGCGCTACGGCCACGGCGGACGCATTGGCTACGACACCGAATGGCGCGCGAAGAAAGAGCTCTCCGGCGGCGGCGAACTCATCGACCAGGGCATCCATCTGATCGATCTCGCGCGCTGGTTCCTCGGCGACTTTACGGAAGTGGAAGGCTGCGCACCGACCTATTTCTGGAATATGGAAGTCGACGACAACGCCTTCATGCTTCTAAAGACAAACCAAAAACAGGTCGCCTTTTTGCACGCCAGTTGCACCGAATGGAAGAATCTTTTTTCCATGGAGATTTACGGGAGCCAAGGAAAAATCGACATCTCCGGCCTGGGCGGCAGCTATGGTTTGGAGAAGCTCACGTACTACAAAATGCTGCCGCAAATGGGTCCGCCGGAGACCCTTTCATGGGAATACCCGATGCCTGACCGTTCGTGGGAATTTGAAATGGAAGAGTTCCTGGAAGACATCCGCCTGAATCGCCAGCCCTCCGCGAATCTCAGCGACGCGCGCGCGGCCCTCAGCGTCGTCGAAAGGATTTACAACGCATGATCATCACCCGCAGCCCGCTGCGCATTTCACTTGGAGGCGGCGGCACCGACCTCCCCTCCTATTACATGGAACACGGCGGATTTCTGATCGCCGCCGCCATCGACAAATATGTCTACATCACCGTGCATCAGACGTTCGTGCCGGAGTTGATCGTCAAGTATTCGAAGATGGAGCGCGTGCAATCGCCAGACGAATTGCAGCACCCGCTCGTGCGCGAAGCGATCAAGCTCTCCGGCGTCGACGCGAGCTGCATGGAAATCGCCAGCATGGCCGACATCCCCGCCGGCACGGGTCTCGGTTCGTCAGGCAGTTTCACAACCGCGCTGCTCCGCGCGCTGCACGCACACAACAAAGATCTGATTCATCCGCGCGAACTGGCCGAACAGGCCTGTCACATCGAACTCGACATCCTCAAAGAACCCATCGGCAAGCAGGATCAGTTCATCGCCGCGTATGGCGGCATCACCTGCTTCCGCTTTCACACCAATGGACAAGTTGACGCCTGGCCCCTCAAGCTCACCAAGGAAACGCTCTACAATCTCGAGGACAATCTGCTGCTGTTTTTCACCGGCTATTCGCGCAACGCGTCCGACGTGTTGAAAGAACAGGACACAAAAAGCAAACAGAAGGACAAGGAGATGACCGAGAATCTGCATTTCATCAAGGAACTCGGTATTCAAAGCAAGGACGCCATGGAGTCCGGCAATCTGCCCAAGTTCGCCGAATTGATGAACATCCATTGGGAGCACAAGAAAAAACGCTCCGGCAGCATGAGCAATTCGAACATCGACGACTGGTACAATCTCGCCATGAAAAACGGTGCGATGGGCGGAAAATTAATCGGCGCGGGCGGCGGTGGATTCCTCATGTTTTACACCGAGGACAAACCCAAGCTGCGGCACACGATGATGAAAGCCGGCTTGCAGGAAGTCCGTTTCCGCTTCGATTTTTCAGGCTCGCAGGTGATCGTGCAATCATGAGCGCCGCCGTCATGCTCCCCGTCGTCATTCTCGCAGGAGGCTTGGGCACGCGCATGCGCCAATTCGGCGAGAACGTGCCCAAGGCGCTGCTCGACATCAACGGCGAACCGTTCATCGGGCACCAACTGCGGCTGCTCCAAAAAAACGGCATTCGCCACGCCGTGCTGTGCATCGGGCATCTCGCCAAGCAAATCGAAGCCTACACGGGCGACGGCGCGCGTTTCGGAATGAAGATCGATTTTTCTTACGATGGTCCGTCGTTGCTCGGAACCGGCGGGGCCATTCGCAAGGCGCTGCCAAAATTGGCGGACGCATTTTTCGTTCTGTACGGCGACTCCTATCTCACGTGCGATTTCGCGGCAGTGCAAAAGATTTTTCAGACAAACGGAAAAAAAGCGCTGATGACGGTCTTGAAAAACGAAGGGCGCTGGGACAAAAGCAATGTCGAATTCGCGGATGGAAAAATCGCCGTCTATGACAAAAAACTCGATTCGCCGGCAATGAAACACATCGATTACGGCCTGGGATTGTTCAAGCGCTCTGTTTTCGAAACACTGCCCGAAGGCACAAAAATCGACTTGGCCAGCATTTACCAGGACATGCTGTCTGCCGGAGAATTGGCGGCGTGTGAAGTGCCGGACCGGTTCTACGAAATTGGCTCGCCACAAGGTTTGCTGGAATTAAGAACATATCTCGCCGGAAAGTCCTGATAATATGAACAAAGTAAATTCAAACAGGAGATTTTATCCCCATGTCGTTCGCCCGGCAATTCCTAGATGAAGTCGCCCAAGTCGCTGCCGCGCTCTCGATCGACCAGATCGAAAAAGCCGCCACCCTTCTCGCCGAAACGCGCACCGGCGGCGGACGTTTATTTATTCTCGGTGTCGGTGGCAGCGCCGGCAACGCGTCGCACGCCGTCAACGATTTTCGAAAGATCACCGGCATCGAAGCGTATGCGCCGACGGACAACGTCTCCGAATTGACCGCACGCGCCAACGACGAAGGCTGGCCCAGCATCTTCGAAGCGTGGCTGAAAGTCAGCCGGTTGAACGCAAAAGACACACTGCTGATCTTCTCCGTCGGCGGCGGCAATCTCGAAAAAAACGTCAGCCCCAACCTTGTTACCGCGCTGCAATATGCCAAGCAGATCGGTTCCAAGGTCATCGGCATCGTCGGGCGCGATGGCGGTTACACCGCCAAAGTCGCGGACGCCTGCATACTCGTGCCGGTCGTCAACCCCGATCACATCACGCCCCACTCCGAAGCGTTTCAGGCCGTCGTCTGGCATCTGCTCGTCTCGCATCCAATTCTAAAGCAGGCGCAAACCAAATGGGAATCGGTGAAATGAGCGCACTCAAATGAGCTGGACTTCCCTCACTGAATTATTGTGAAAGTGTGCATTTTTGTGTGTACACTTTTTACTAATCGTCGATAATTCCTGGTCTTAAATACTCTTATCCGTTGCATCAATTGGCGTTGCGCAGCTTTCAGTCGGAGACGTCTAATGGTCGGACAGGCCCCTGAGAAATTATTGAAGAAGTCCGTGCATCAGCACAAGTTGATGAGTAAAAAAGGCCTCCTTGAACGGATGTTTTCGTTCTGGTTCGACAGTCTCGTTTACAATCAAATCTGGGAAGATCCGCGCGTCGATATGGAAGCGCTGGAACTCGACGAACACAGCCGCATGTTGACCATCGCGTCGGGCGGCTGCAACATCCTCGCCTACCTGACGAAAAAGCCTGAATCCATCACGGCGGTCGACATTAATCGCAACCACATTTATCTGACCCGCCTGAAGCTCGCCGCGCTGACTTTGCTGCCCGAGTACGACGATTTTTTTCGCTTCTTCGGCATCGCCAATCACGCGAAAAACGTCGAGCAATACTACCGCTACATCAGCCCGCACCTCGACGCCGACACCCGCAAATTTTGGGAAGGTGGAAACTGGGTTGCAAAGTTGTTCCGCGGCGCGCGCATCAAGTATTTCGAAAAGAATTTCTACGACCATGCCAAGCTCGGCCTGCTGCTCCGCCTGACGCACGGCCTGACACGCGTCGTTCGCAAGAATCCATCGCGCATTCTGGAAGCTGAATCAATCGCCGAGCAGGAAAAAATATTCGAAGAAACCATCGCGCCGTTCTTCGACAACAAGCTGGTCAAGGCCGTCGCGCGCAACCCGCTGATCCTCTTCAGCCTGGGCATTCCGCCGCATCAATACGCGCTGATGAAAAGCGAAATGTCCGGCGACATCATCGATCTCTTTCGCGAACGCGTCAAACGCCTGACCTGCGGCTTTCCGATCGAGGACAATTACTTCGCCTGGCAGGCGCTCGGCCGCTCGTACGACACCGGCAAAAAACGCGCGATTCCCGATTATTTGATGGAGGCGAATTACAGCGTTCTCAAAGAACACGCGCCGAAGGCCAAAGCCGTCGTGAACAGCCTGACCGGATATTTGCGCGAGCAGCCGGCCAAAAGTATGAATCGCTATGTGTTTCTCGATTCGCAGGACTGGATGCAGGCCTGGCAGATTCACGAATTGTGGACCGAAGTCGAACGCACGGGCATGCCCGGCAGCCGCATCATTTTCCGCACCGGCGCAGCCGCGTCGCCGGTTGAAGCCGCCTTGCCAACGGGCTTGCGCAAGCATTTCAAATACGAAACGCAGCACTCGCTCGACCTGCACAAAAAAGACCGTTCTGCGATCTACGGCGGTTTCCATCTGTACGTTTTAAAATAGGAATCGACATGACCTCGACCTCGGCCAACACCGCCGAACACGCTCAAAAAATGGACCGCATCTACAAGCTGCAGCGCCATTTTTACGACGTGACACGCAAGTATTTTCTGCTCGGGCGCGACCGCCTGCTGGAGCGCATGGAACTGCGCCCCGGCATGAAAGTGTTGGAGATCGGCTGCGGAACCGCGCGCAATCTGATCGCCCTCGCGAAGAAGCATCCGGACATTCAGCTCTACGGTTTGGACGCGTCGCGGGAGATGCTCGAAACAGCGCAACAAAAAATCGACGCGCAGAAATTGACGGATCGCATCGTCCTGAAATATTGCCTGGCGGAAGAGCTGGACGCCCAGCGCACGTTCGGCCTGAACACGCCGTTCGACGCGATGTTCTTTTCGTATTCTCTTTCGATGATCCCGACGTGGCGCGAATCGCTCGCCGCCGCGTTCGCGAATATCAAGCCCGAAGGTACCGTTTACAGCGTGGATTTCTGGGACCAGAAAGAGCTGCCCGGCGCGTTCCGCTGGCTGCTGGTCGGATGGCTGAATCTCTTTCACGTGAAGCATCGGCCGGAATTGCTCGAATACATGAGCGAACTCGAAAAAAGCGGCCGCTGCTCGCTCGAATTAACGCCGCTCTACCGCCGCTATTCGTACATCGCAACCCTGCGCTGCAAGCACGCGATTTAGGAGCACTCATGTCCGCCGACGCGTCTCATAAAAATTTCTGGACCGGTATCCCGCTCTCGTTTCGCATCCTCGCCGCGGTGGCACTGGGCATCGCCACCGGGATTTTCATGGGCCAATATAATCCCGCGCCCTGGCAGATGAGCTTCCTGACCACGCTCGGCGATCTCAGCAAACTGTTCATCGATCTGCTCAAAGCGCTGGCGACGCCGCTGATTTTTTTTGCCGTGATCGATGCCCTGGTCCGCACGCACATTCCCGCGCGCAAAGGATTCAAGATGGTTTGCATCAGCGCCGTCAACGCGATGATGGCAATCGCCATCGGCCTGTTCCTTGCCAACACATTTCAGGGCGGCGCCAGTTGGCGCGGCAAACTCGACGCGATCAAAACGCAGGTTGACGCCGCGTCGCACGGCGCCGCCGAAAAGGCCGCTGAAAAATTGGCCAAAGACAAGGCGAAAGCGAAAGATGTGTCGCTCGACATGGTGAAGCAGATCGACAGCTACGTCCCCAAAAACTTCGTCGATCCGTTCCAGGGCAACAACGTCATCTCGGTGGTCGGCATCGCGATTTTGATGGGCGCGGCGCTGCGCCGGTTGCGCACCCGCGCGACGCCCGACACGCTGCACGGAGTCGACACGATCGCCGACGGTGTTCAAGCGCTGTTCCGCATGTTTGCCGTGATTCTGGCCTGGGTCATCGAAATCATCCCGTTCGCCATTTTCGGCATTGTGGCCAAAGTCGTCGGCGACACCGGAGTCGGCCTGTTCAAATCGCTCGGCTATTTTCTCGGAATCGTGGTGCTCGGATTCATCCTGCATGCCTTCGTCTATTATAGCGTTCTGCTGTACGCAATAGGACGCTACTCCCCGCTCAAATTTTACCGCGGCGCTTCCGAAGCGATCGTCACGTCGCTGTCATGCGGCTCAAGTCTCGCCACGCTTCCGGTTACGCTGCGCTGCCTGAAAGAGAAGCTGCACATTTCCGACGCCAACGCGCGGCTATCGGCGTGCGTCGGAACGAATTTGAATCATGCCGGCATTATTCTTTACGAGGCCGCCGCCACCATTTTCGTCGCCCAGGCGCTCGACATGAATCTCAGCGTCGCCCAGCAAGTCACCGTCGCATTCGCGAGCGTGATGGCGGGAATGGGCATCGCGGGCGTCCCCGAAGCCGGTCTGATCACGCTACAACTGGTCCTGACCGCCGGCGGCATTCCACAAGACAAAATCGTAATCGTGCTGCCGCTGCTGTTTACCGTCGATTGGATCATCGGCCGCGGCCGCGCAATGGTAAATGTGATCAGCGACATGACCGTCGCGACACTGCTGGAAAGACTGGATCCGGAAGAAGCCCCGGCAAAATTGAATACAGGCGAACTAAATCCCGTTTAATCCGTTCGCTACTTGATCGCAATCTTCGAATTCCCCGGATGCGCCTCGAGATATTCCGGGCTCGTCAACAGCGTCCGCAGCATCTGCTTGATCGAATAATTGCTCGACGCCGCGGTGTCCCAGAGCTTCTTGTACAATGCCCGCTCGTCGTCTTCGTAGCGCATTTCGCGGCCGAAGAAGAAGATGAAATGCGTTTGAATCATCGTGCGGATGAAGCGTTCCTTGTGCTGCGCCTGCACCGCGAATGCCTCCAGCCCGTTTCCTTTGAACGGATACGACGGAACGAGCGCATGGTCCGAATCGTCGATGGGTTTGCCTTTCTCGTCCTTTTCCAGGAACTTGCCCTTGTCGTCCCAGCGCGTGCGCTGAAGCGCCAGCGGCGTGAGAATCTTGTGGCAACTGTAGCATGACGAACTCGGGTGCGTCGTCGACGCAGCCGTCGCGCCTTCGCGCATGGCGACGATGTTCGCCGGCACTTCAAAGACATAGCCGAGGAATTTTTCGCACACCACCGCGGCATAATTGAAGTGCGGCAACCCCGGCTTGCCGTCGATGAAACCTTTCATCGTCAGCACGCCCGTTTTGCCGTAATGCGCCGCGCGCTCGATTTTCTTGAAATCCTTATCCACCGAATAATCCGCGCTCAAGATCTCCTTAAAGGGACGGTCGTTCAGGCAGATGTACGTCCACAGCCGTGCCGGTTCGTCTTCCGAATCGCCGCCGTGGCTTTCGAGCGTCAGGCGAATGCGACGAAAATAAAAGTCTTTGAATTCGCTGGTTTTTAAATAGTCGTCAACGAATTTTTCGACCGGCTGGCCGTCTTTGAGCCGCTGCAATTCGTCGGCATTCGGCGTGCGTCCAACGAGGTCTTGCGCGATCTTGACAAGCTGCAATTTCGCGCGCGCCGCTTTGTCGTCGATCTTCGCGAGCGTCGGCGGGCGCGAGAACAGGAAATCCGGATGCTGCAAGAGCGCCCGGCACAATCCCTCCCATGCCGCCTGCTGCGCGCCGAGCGCGGGCACTTTGAACGCGACGCGCGGAGCGGAAGGATCGGCGATTTCAACGCGCGGTCCGGCCGTTTGAATCCAGGAAAACGTGAGCGTGCCGCGCTGCAAATTGTACGTGTTCGAGGCATCGAGCACCGCTTCGCCGCCCACATGCAGCCGCAGCGGCGGATTGAGCTGCACGATCGGCGACGACTTTTGCGCACGGACGATAACCGGCGCTTGCGTCTCGTTTCCCGCTTTGCCGGGAACGATCAGCCGCACGCGATAGAATTCCGCCGGCTTCCAAAGGTCTTTGCGAACCGACGGTTTGTAGACGATCTTCAACTCGCCTTTTTTCTCGTTGCCATCGTAAAGCAATTTCGGGCCAACGCTGTTGTAGGGCTTGAACTGCCCCGGATCGTAGTCTTTCCATAGTTCGCGCCCGTCCGCTTCATTGCCCTTTACGGTCAGCGTCTCAGTAATCTTCGCGCCTTCCTGCCGTGGATCGAGCGCGAACGTGCACGCATCCGCGACAACGGGCCGCTTCGTCCCGGCATTGTCGATCTCTACTCCGTCCGCCGGGCCAAATTGAAAGATCGTCTTCAGATCCAAAAACTTGACATTGTTGACCGTCTCGTCGATGTTGAAATGCGCCTCCCCTTTTGGAGGGACGGGTTTCGCCGGTTCGATCGAATGGCGCGTGGCGTCGAACGAAAGCACTTCGACGAGCACGTTCTCGGCGTTGACCGTCACGGCCTTCGGCTTGCCCTTGGTATCCTTCCCGCCGACGCCATCGCTGGGTTTCCACAACACCGTGATTTCGTATTGTCCGCTCTTTTCGACACGGATCGGAATCGTGATCGAACTGCTGCCTTTGTTGTCGTTCCCGTCCTCGTAGGAGGGCGGCGTTTTGTCCACGAATTTCCACGCGCCAAAAAACTTCACAAGTGGATCCTTCATGCCAATCGTCTTCGTCTCCCCGCCCGCTGCATTGCCGAGCGGCCCTTTGATCTCGATGCCCGCCAGTGAGACGTTGCCGTTCGTGGCGGCATTCGAGAGCATGAACTGCCCCGCCTCGTCACCTGCTTTAAACGTGAAGACTCCGTTCAGCTTCTTGCGCGCCGCCTCTTTTCCCGCGGCATTTTCATTGATGAATTCCTGGTACAACCCGCACGCGTCGTTGATCGCCGGAACTGAAAATTCTTTGCGCGTCGACAGTCCTTCCGTGTCCGAAACGGTCAGCAAGAAGCGGAACGTTTGCGGCTGCATCGCGATCTGCGCTTCCGCTTTGCACACATTTTGAATGAACTTGAACGCGTTGTCGATTTCGTCGCTCGACGGTTCGCGGAACAACATGCGTTGATACATGCGCACGATGTCGGCCTTGTACGCGTCGTCCGGCCCCTTCATGCCAGCCGGCGACGGCAGATTTTTGGCGCGCCCCGCGAATGGCCCAGTGCTTTGAAGATACGCGCGCGACGCGATATCCTGCCCCATCAAATCGACGCCCGTTAAAAACGTCGCGGAGGCCTTCGAACTTTCGTTGTAGCTGCGCACAAAATCCGCGCCGCCAAAGAGCGCAATGTTCTCGATGAAGAGATCCTTCTCGTCGCGCCGCCAGTCGTCGTTGAAGATGGCCTTGATTTTGCGCTTGAGCTGGTAGTACGTCACGAACGTGTTTCCACCCTGGTCGTCGGGCAGTTTTTCAGCAAATTTGGCGAGCAGTTCAATCGGAAACATCTCGTCCATCTTGGTCGCATCCGCGCGCAATTTCGGCTGCATGTCGGCGATAAAATTCTTAAGCAGTCCAATCTCCGCGTCGCTCCAGGGCGTCTTCGAAGCCGGCGGCGGCATGACCAACTTCGCATCTTTGGAAATCAGACGCGCCAGAATACCGCTCGGACTTTTGACGTCGAAACGGTCCTCCGTGAGCAAATGCTTGAATGCCGTATCGGCGTTCTCGTCGGGAATTTAAAGCTGCGACTTGCTGTCGCCGTCATGGCAGTGCGTGCAATCGCCTTTGGAGCGCGTCATGATCGGCCAAAGTTCAGTCTCGAAGCGTTTTGAAAAGGCCACCATGTCCGCGTCGGACATGCGCGCAACAAACTCGCGCTTGGGCACCACGGGTTTCTTCGGCTTGGCGGGAGGGTTGCTGGGAGGAGACGGCGCAGTCTCCCCGGCGCCGGCTACAGCCGCGATTGCGAGAATGCCAAGAAAGAAATACGAAAGTCGCATGAATGTTCTATATCGCCAGCCTTGAATCCAACGATATGGAATATCCCGACGACATGGAAATAGGCCTAAAATTCCGCACGATTCGATCAGCCCCAAATGCCCCGCCAAACGTCGTATCCCAATCGCCCTATAATAGCGAGAATCATGGTCAGGAACAGAATTCGGACGAATTGATTGCCTCTCAGGATCGCCGTCCGCGCACCCAAAATGCCTCCCACGATATTGCAGGCCGCCATCGGCAGAGCCGTGGCGTACTCGACATTGCCATGCGGAATGAAATACGCCAGCGCGCCGAAGTTCGTCGCCGCGTTGATCGCTTTGGCGTAAGCCGTGGCGGTCAAAAAATCGAAGCCCATAAAACGAATCAGACTATAGATCAAGAAACTGCCGGTTCCGGGCCCGAAAAAACCGTCGTAAAATCCAATCGAGCCGCCAATGATCCCGGCGCGCGTATAGCGCGTCTGCTTGTAAGCGTGTTCAACGTTCGCCACGCCGAAATTCTTCTTCAAGTACGTGTAAAGCGCCACCGTCATAAGCATCAAAAGGATCAATGGCTTCAGAAAATTCGTTCCCAATCCATGCGCTTCAAGGGAAGCGAATGCCCGCGCGCCAAGATAGGAAAGCGCAAACGCCGCAGGCAGGGCGCTCAAAAGGAACATGCGCTCAAAGCGCACATGGCGCGCGTATTGTGGAATCGCCGCCAGTGTGCCAAAAATCGACGAGCCTTTATTCGTTCCAAAAATAGTCGCAATCGGAAGCGTGTCTTTAAACGCCAGCATCAACGCCGGCAATTGAATCAACCCGCCGCCGCCGGCAATGGCATCAATAAATCCCGCAGCGAACGCAGCGGCCAACAATAGAGCGAATGTCATGGATTTGTTCCAGGGGTGAGGGGCTAAACCCAGGGCCTTTCAAAAGTCCTCATTTTTCGTAGAGAAATAGCCGATCTTCTATTCAAAGGAGATCAGAAAAATGAGTGTTGCCGCTGAAATTTCGCTTTTCGATGCCTTCAAGCAGGTTCCCGATCCGCGCAAACCGCGC
>JBBRQD010000040.1:0-44622 GCA_038227045.1 Planctomycetota bacterium | reverse complement strand
ATCATTATGGCACCCCCGAAAAAGCAATCAAAAAGCCCCCTAAATAAGGGCATTTTGATCGGATTCCAAGGACAAGCGCAAGCAGCGCCAGTGCCGACCACCCAGTAGTGTTAAATTACCCGATAATTGTCCTACTGTCAAGCCGAATAAAAAATAATTTTCAGAAAAGAGGCGCATCCCAACTTGTGATAGTATTCAGCCGCGTCAGCGGCGACACCACCGCGACACCAATTCGTCCGCGCGCATCGGTGTCACCGCTGACGCGGCTGGTCAAACATACTCGAAACAATCCGTGGCCTTGCGCACAAGCGCGCTACAACCACGGCTATTATTTTGTCACCACTCCGTAGCTAAAAACAATCGCACTCTAACAGCTTCAAGTCTAGCCAGAATTCGCACCGCTTTACCTTGAATCTCGTAAAAACATACCGTACTCTCTTCTCATTGCCAGACCGCACGATTGCGGGCGAATGAGATGTTAGGCGGAATCGGGCATCATGACAGAGATTGAGTCCAAAGTAATTGAAGCGTGGCGACATGCCGCGAATGACCTCGGCATTCAGTTCACGTCACCATTCACGGCTATGATACGAGGTAGCAAGCGCACCGAGTATATCGGCTTCGTGCATCATTTTGGTCGCCGCATCGGCACGATTATTTCAGTATTAGACCAGCCGTCCTCGCTCGTCGATCTCGTCGGCAGTCGTCTGAACGAGGATTACTACATTTCTGTGCTATCTCCAGGTTATGGAAAATATGAGCGTCAGCACTTTATTGACACGCTCGATGATTGGCAATTTTTCGGCTCGGAGACAGAGCGGCCTTCATGGTATTCAGGTAAGAGTTGGACATGATCAAGCCGCCTAACATGCGCTGGGTGGCACCGACAACCAACCCCCGAATCCAGCTTGCCCCCTATGTCGGGTGCCACTGGTAGCAGCCGTTCGCTACCAGTGCGAATCGGAAACACGCGCTAAATTCCAATCAAAATCGTCGTCGGCACAATACACCACCAATCTTCCGACCAGATCTGTTTCGAAATTCCAAAATCCACTCCCGATCCTCACCGGTAAACAGGATTACCTGTCTACCCGCGCCACCCAAAATACGGCTCAAGCTGGATGCCGAAACACAATTCCGCTAAACTGTCTCCATGGACGACCTCACCCAATTCAACGGCACAATCGGCCCCGGCAATCTCCTCAGCCTCGTGCGCAACACCGCCCCCTATTATTTCAACGAACCCTTCCTAAGCCTCGCAAAATGGAAACCCGCCCCCGGCGGCCCGGCCGATTCCGCCGCGCGTTCAGTGGATGCGCCCAAAGCCTTCGGCCCCCCATCCAGTTTCGGCTCCGGTTCCAACCGCCAATCGCGGCGCGCCGACGACGAAGCCGCAGTGCGACCGGAGCGTTTGTTCGACATGGCCGGGCATCCCTTCGGCTGGCTCGACATCCTGCTCAACGCCCACACACTGCGCGCGAGCGGCAATCCGACGCCCGACGAGCGCCTCGATTATTTTACGCTCTGCCTCGCCTGCCACCACAGCACCGTCGCGACGTTCATTCCGACGGATGTCGACAGCAAAATTCGCGGCGTGCTCTGGCAGGCGCGCGAAGAAGCCGATTCGCGGCGCCAGATGCTCGACGTGACGCTGCACGCGATGAAGTGGGATGTCTCTCGAATTTCCTCGCGCGTAACAAAACTCTCCGGTGTCGGGCCGGTCAGCGGGCACAATGGCGAAATGCTCGGCGTCCTCGGCGGCGCGCTGGGTTGTTTTCTAAAAACAGGCGACACCGAATACGCTGAAAAAGCAGCCGACGCCATCGACGCCGAATTCACCCGCGAAGCTCACGAATACCGCCACGTCATGGAAATGAAAGACCACGAACTCGATCTGCTGCGCCTGACCAGCAGCCTCACTCACAACTGCGGCGACATGGATCAGGGCATCAGTTTCTGGAGCCAGCACGAACGCCATGCGCCGTATCGCGCGCGCTTCCATCGGCTCGCGCATGAAAACGCCGCGCCCTACGGCGGCACATTTCACATCGCCGCGCACCTGTACAAAAACATCATGTCGTCCGAAGGCCACCGCCACTACCCGCTGCGCGAATGCCGAGCGCTGCGCATGACCCCCGATTTTCTATTGCCGCTGGGACCGTTCTTCGATCAATGGGGCGAAACAGTCGGTTCGCATCGGAGCTTGACGCTCGAAGATCGCGCGGACATACTCGCCGCATTGCTCGCCGGCTGCAAAAAAATCGCCGGACAAGCGGGCTATTTTCGCGCGGTTTCGGGAATGATGCGCAAGATCGGCGGAAACCTCGAAGCCCTCTCGCGGCGCATGCCCGCCGCATTGCGCCAGGAACTAAAAGATCCGGAAATAAAACGCCACATAGCCCTAAAACAAATCTCATTCGAATCGTCGATGAAAAAGAAAGCGCAAGCCGCGCTGAACGAAGTTCTGAACTACAAAAAGACTTAAAGTACGTAGTTCCGCCTTCAGGCGGCCTTTTTTCCGGACCGCCTGAAGGCGGAACTACGAACTGAATAATTCAACGGGTAAACTATGAGAGAAATCACAACCGACAACTACGGCCCAGCAGCGAAAGAATTAATCGCGCGCGCCGCCGAGGCCAAGCGTCCCCAAACGCTCATCTTCGCCACCCCAGACGCCGGCGCCGAACCCGCGTTGCGCGCAATGACCGATCAAACCATCTCAAAGAACCGCCGCGTGCGCATGCCGCACGACGCCCAGGCGCTGCAAGCCGCACTCTGGCTGCTCTTCGATTTCATGAAAGAAAGCCACGACATTTCGCAAGCGATCGCCACGCCGTCGGGAAGTTACTGGCACGGCATTCTGCACCGCCGCGAACCGGACGCGTTCAACGCAAAATACTGGATGGCCCGCGTCGGCGAACACCCCATATTTTCGGAATTGCGCGATGATGCGACGGTAATTGCTGCGCGTGAGGCGGGTGGGAAGCACGGACATGTGTTTGACAAACTGACGGCTATGAAAACGACGTGGGATGCGGCGTGGTTCACCGACTTCTGCTGTAGCGAGGCAGAACCGCCTGTGAAAGAGTTGCTCTTGGAAATACAACGCCGCGAATGGGCTCTGTTGTTCGACTATAATTTCAGCAAGGCATTCGCGTGATTATCCCGGAGGGATTTCAGAAATTAGCCGGTGGTTGAGGCCGTACCCGGCCGACACCACCGGATGCGATTCAATAATTATCCCGCACCCTGGAGGGGTGCCAGCAAACGGGCGTGAAAAAACGGGAGCCCAAAATTGGGGCTCCCGTCTAACGAAAAACAACAGTGCAAAACGAACCGCTACTTCTTCGCCGCAGGTTTCGCCGCAGCGGCGGCCGGAGCCGCAGCCTTCGCGCCCGCAGCCGGAGCAGCCGCTTTCGCGCCGGCGGCCGGAACTGCCGCGCCGTCAGCAGCTTCCTTCTTCGCCGCCTTCTTCTTGGCCGCGACCTTGATGCTCTTCACCTTGCGGAGGCCGTAAACGCTATTCTGGCCATCGCGCCAATTGCCGCCGTCTTCGAGAAATTTGATTCGTTCCGCACGCGTCAACACGTTGCGATGTTTCGCCAGCGATCCGCCCGTGCGCAAGCTTTTGTGTACCGACACTGTCTGCACTCCTTAGAGACTAACGCCTGAAAAAATAAAACCCGCACGATTTGATCGGCGCGGGCCAGCGTTTATAGTATTTGTTCTGCAAATTTCAAGAACGAAATCAGTCCTCGCACGTATTATTTATGTGCGCGGCATGATTCGTTCTCGCGGAGAACGCGTACCGGATCGGTGGAAGGGTGTTGGATGATGCGCCCATTTTAAATTATCACCCCCTCTTTATCTGCGGTAATCTGTGTTTATCCGCGTTCATCTGCGATTAAGTAGGCTTGGAATTAACCGAACATTCAGGAAACAAGAACAGTCCATGTCCACTCCAGCGGCCGACGTGCTCACCTGTTCCAAACTGACCAAAGACTTCACCGACATCTGGGGCCGCCCAACGGTGCGCTCGCTGGATGCGCTCGACCTGACCGTCAAGCGTGGTGAAATCTTCGGTCTGCTCGGTCCCAACGGCGCGGGCAAAACAACGACGATCAAGCTGATTCTCGGGCTGCTCTTTCCCACGTCCGGCAGCGTGCGTGTGCTGGACGCCGACCCGCGCGACATCGCAGCCAAACAGAAAATCGGCTATCTCCCCGAAGAATCGTACCTGCACCGCTTCCTGAACGCCGAAGAAACGCTCGATTTTTACGGCCGGCTCTTCGATCTCCCCCGCGCGCTGCGCCGCAAACGCACCGACGAACTCATCGAACGCGTCGGCCTGAAGCACGCGCGCAAGCGGCCGTTGCGCGAGTATTCAAAGGGCATGGTCCGCCGCGTCGGCCTCGCCCAATGCCTGATCAACGACCCCGAATTCATCATGCTCGACGAGCCCACCAGCGGCATGGACCCAATCGGCTCGCGCGAAATCAAAGATCTGATCCTCGATCTAAAACGCCAGGGCAAAACAGTGCTGCTCTCGTCGCATTTGCTCGCCGACGTGGAAGACGTCTGCGACCGAGTAGCCATGCTCTACCGAGGCAAACTACAACTCGAAGGCCGCGTCTCCGATCTGCTCGAAACGGGCGACGTGACTGAAATCGAAGTGCAGGGACTGGGAGACGAAGCGATTGCGGAACTGAAAAAGGAAGCGGAAAAAAGAGGCGCAAAAATAGTCGGCTCGCACCGGCGACGAGAGCGCCTTGAGACGCTTTTCATTAACGTCGTCGAGCGCGAAAGGGGAAAATAAAAGCGGTTTCAGGTTCCAAGTTCCAAGTTTCACGTTGCCCCGGTGAAACCTGAAACTTGGAACCTGAAATCTGAAACCGGTGTTAAATCGGCACCGGAACCTCATCCAAAATTTCCATCAAAATCGCATCGCTGTCCTTGCGGCTGGCCCCGGCGTCTCGGCCCTTTTCGATGATGCGGTGCGCGAGCACCGACGACGCGAGGCGCTTGATGTCATCGGGCAGGCAATATTTTCGATCTTCGAGCAGCGCCAGCGCCTGCGCGGCGCGGCAGAGCATCAGGCAGCCGCGAGGCGAAACCCCGAGCGTCAGATTTTTGTGCGCGCGCGTGCGCGAGGCGATTTCCAGAACGTAATCGACGAGCGCATCGTCCAGCGCCACGTGTTTGACGAGCTCCTGAAGCTGGGCGATTTCCTGGCCGGTGACTACGGGCGCGAGCGTGTCGATCGGATGCGCAAGGCGCTGCGATTTCACCATCAGGCGCTCGCTCTCGCGATCCGGGTAACCGATGGAAACGCGCAGCAAAAAGCGGTCGAGCTGCGCTTCGGGCAGCGTGTAGGTGCCGGAATATTCAATCGGATTTTGCGTGGCCAGAACCATGAATGGATTGGGCAGCGGGTGCGTGAAACCGTCCACCGTAATCTGAAAATCGTTCATTGCTTCCAACAGCGCCGACTGCGTGCGCGGCGTGGTGCGGTTGATTTCGTCGGCCAGAATGATGTTCGCGAAGAGCGGGCCGGGGTGGAATTTGAATTCATTCTGTTTCTGGTCGAAGATCGACACGCCCACCACGTCGGACGGCAGCAGATCGGGCGTGAATTGAATCCGCTTGAAGGCGCAGTCGATCGATTTGGCCAGCGCGCGCGCAAGCATCGTTTTGCCGACGCCGGGAACGTCTTCGATCAACACATGTCCGCGCGCCAAAAGGCCGACGAGGACATACTTGATCGAGTCCCGCTTGCCCATGATCGTCGATTCAATGTTCTTGACCAGCGCGGCAAGTTTCTGAGCGGCAAAACCCATCGGGCCTTTACTGCTCCGGGCGGGTTCGAGCGACCCGGATGAACCGGTACGGGAGAGTTGAGCTTGTGCGGACACGAATCAAAATACTCCTCGGATAAAGAGCGTCGATAGTAAATCCTTAGCCAACATAATCGTTTTTCGTGCAAAAATAAACACCGTTTCCCTCTATATTCACGGTCTCAATTTAACGCGGATGATTAAGCCATCGAATTTACTTCATCGTCACATTCTCAGATTGTGCCATTGAATAATCCGCCGCAACCCGCATTCTGGTAGCCATGAGATTCACACCCGAAAGCGCCGCCGCAATCGGCAAGACAGTCATCGAACTGGTTTCCATCAAATCGCTCTCCGGCGACGAAGCGCCGATGGCCGATCACATTCAGTCGTATTTCGCGGCGATCGGCCTGAGTTGCACGCGCGACGCGCAAGACAATCTTCTGGCGATCATCGAACCGCAGCATCCCGGTCCCACAATGGACACGCTGCATCTGAGCGGCCACACGGACACCGTCGTGCCGGTCGAAGGCTGGGCCGCGGACCCGTGGACGCCGGTGATTTCAGGCAGCGGCGACGAACAGCGCATCACGGCGCTCGGCACATCGGATATGAAATCCGGCCTCGCGGTCATGCTGCATCTCGCGACGCATTTCGCCAAAAAAGAGAACCGCTTGAAGCGCTTACGCCTCGCCGTGTCGTTCACGGTTTGCGAAGAAGGGCCGGCGAAAGGCAAGCGCAACGGCGTGAACGATATTCTAAAACTTCAACCCGGCCGCTGGGCGGTGACGACCGAAGCCAGTTGCGACGAGAACTGCCCGACGCTCGCGGTTGGCTGTCAGGGCCACGCGGTCGCGAAGATAAAATTACAGGGCCGCTCCGCGCATTCCGCCTGTCCCGAGAACGGCTTGAACGCGATCCACGCCGCGGCAAAAATTTGCGCGCGCGTCGAAAAGCTAAACGCCTCATTCAAGAGCATCCTGGTCCTCGGCGACGTCCGCGCGCGCGCCTCGGCGACGGTGACGCTGATCAAAGGCGGGGCAGCCGGAAACATCATCCCAGAGCATTGCGAACTGACGATCTCGCGCCGCATCGCGCCCGGAGAGACGAAGGCGGATTGTGAAAAAGAGCTGGCCGAACTCACCACGAATCTGGATGGCGTCGCCGCAACCTGGACTCTGCGCTGCGACGCCCCGGCCTGTTCCAGCGATCCACAAGGCCCGCTTCTAAAAAGCGCCACGGCCGCAAGCAGAGATCTGTTCGGCTGCGCGCGTTACAGTTGGAACCGCGCGCGCACGGATCTGGTGCTCTTCAAACAAGCCGGAATGGACGTGCTCAACATCGGCCCAGGCTACACAGGCCAAGCCCACGTCGCCGAAGAATACGTGCGCTTAATCGATCTGCCACGAAGCGCGAATTTAATTTTGGGAACGATCGAGAAATTGGATGAATGGCTGGCGACGGGGAAGAAGTAAAAAAATCAACTGAAGGTGAAAGGGTTTGAAAGTTGAAGGCTAACATTTCGTTGTCGATAGAATATTAAACCTTCAACCTTCAACCGTTAAACTTTCAACCGCCTCCTCCAACCAATCCCACCGCGTCTCCCCGCGCTCATTAGCCTGCCAATACTTCCCCGACTTCACATCCAGACAAGTCAGCCACCCATTGTCATAAGCCGCGGTATCGATGCACACCGCATGTCCAATATTGCGCGGGCGCCCCGACGCTTGCGTCGTGTGCCCGCAAATCATGATCTTGCCGTTGATATGCGGCGGCGGATCGTCGAATGGCTCCCAGTACAATTTGTGGTCGGGTTGGTCGTCGAGAGCGCAGTCGGCGTAGGCGTTGGCGTGCACGAAAAAATGCGTGTCGATCTCGTGCCACGGCCGCGTTTCTCTTTCGATGAAGTCCCAATGGGCATCGGGGATGTCGGTCAACCGGCAGTAGTCGTGCACTTCCGAGTATGATTTCAGCGTCGCGTCGCCGCCGCTGGCCAGCCAATAGTCGAGCAAATCATTATTCGCCCGCGCGCTCAGCATCATCACTTCGTGATTTCCGCGCAACGCCACGTGCCGCGCGCGCTGGCGGTAGTTGATCAGCCAGCTTACCACCGCATCGGAACGCGGCCCGCGATCGACCACATCGCCCACCGTAATGAGCATGTCGTCCGCCTTGAATGGCACATACTCCGCCAGCGTCGTCAGCGCAGCGAAGCAGCCATGAATGTCTCCGACCGCCAGGTATCGCATAGCGAGTCTCAGTCGCATTCCAGAGCCGCGCACGTAAGTAAGCGGCCTCATCTTGCGCGGCGAACCAAACATGGGCACGCTTACTTATATGCGCTTCTCTGGAAACCTTCGTCACTCCAGTTCGATCGCACACAACTCGTCAACCGTGATCGCCGCGCTGATCTTCATCAGCAACTCCGGCGGAACGGCATCGTCCAGCGTCAGCGCGATAACCGCCTGTCCGCGCTTTTCGCGGCGGCCAACGGCCATGTTCGCGATGTTCACATCCGCTTCGCCCAGAATCGTGCCGACTTTGCCGACCATGCCCGGGCGATCCGGATAGAACATCAATAGAATAACCGGCGCGGGCTTCAAGTCGATGTCGAAGTCGTCGATCCGCACGATCCGGCCGCCGTCCTGCCCTTCGAACCAGGTCCCCGCCAGCGTGTGCTGCGTCTTCGCGCCCTTCGTTGAAACGACGATCAGATTCGCATAGTCGCGCGCCAGCTCGCTTTTGTTCTGCACCAATTCCACGCCGCGCGCCTCGGCCAGACTCGGCGCATTGACCAGCGTCACGGGCACTTCGTTGCCGCGCGTCAAAAGTCCCTTCAAAGCGCTCAAGCCCAGTTCGCGGGTGTCTTCTACGGCCAGCTTGCCAAACATGCCGACTTCGAGCTTCGCGACCGGCTCCTTCGCCATCTGTCCGGCCATCGCGCCCAACTGTTCCGCGAGCTTTGCGAAATTGGCAAGCTTTGGATTCAGCACAACACCGAGGTTTACAGCGTTGCGGATCACGCCGTCACGGAAAAATTCGACGAATTGTTTGGCGATGTCCTCCGCCACGCGCTCCTGCGCTTCTTCCGTGCTCGCGCCCAAATGCGGCGTCAGCACCGTATTGTCCAGCGCGATAAACGGCGAATCGGCGGCGAGCGGTTCCTTGTCGAAAACATCCAGCGCCGCGCCGGCGATTTGGCCGGTCTTCAGCGCGTCGATCAAGTCGGCCTCGTGAACAATTCCGCCGCGCGCCGCATTGATGATGCGCGCCGATTTCTTCATCAACTTGAACTTGTCCTTGTTGATCAGGTTCGTCGTTTCGGGCGTCTTCGGCGTATGAATGGTGACGAAATCGCTGGCGTTCAAAAGCGCGTCGAGGTCGCACTTCTTGACGCTCAATTCGTCGGCCTTTTTATCGGTCAGATACGGATCGTAGACGAGGATGTCCATATCGAGCGCGCGCGCGACTCGTGAGACGATGAACCCGACCTTGCCCATGCCGACGATGCCGAGCGTTTTGCCGGTCAGCTCGACGCCGGTCAGCTTGCGGTTCCACTTGCCCGCGCGTATTTCCCGGTCCGCGCGCGGAATATTGCGCACCGACGCAAATAGCAGCGCCAGCGCGTGCTCGGCGGCGGACGTGATGTTCCCCAGCGGCGTGTTTTCAACAATTATGCCGGCCTTCGTCGCGGCTTTCGTGTCGATGTTGTCATAGCCCACACCCGCGCGGCCAATGATTTTCAGCTTGCGCGCGGCCTCGATGATTTTAGGCGTCACTTTGGTGGCGGAGCGGACAATCAAGCCGTCGTATTGTCCAATAATTTCACAAATCTCGGCTTCGCTCAAGCCGGGCCGTGTGTCCGCCTGAAGGCCGCCATCCTTGAGAATTCCGGCTCCTTTATCGTTCAACGGGTCGGCAATTAAAATCTTTGCGCTTGCTATGCTCACGTCGGTGCTCCTGGGCCATTGAGTTCCTGAAATTCAAGCCTTGGAGTGTAAACGAAGCGTTAAGAGAATCAAGCGGACAGCGGTGCGAAAGTCTCACGCAGGCGCGAGTCTGAATCGGCGGGGATTCAACTCCGAAGGAGTTGCGTGGGGTTTGCAGAATAATTTTCGCGACATTGCAAACGCAACGCCCATGACGTTCTTGGACGCGGCTTGTTATTTGATCTTCAGGTTCGGCATGGGTGCCGCGCCGCCTTCAGGACCGGTCAGTTCCAGCTTGGTTCCGTCACTCAAGCGCACATCGAGAAAAAGCTTGACGACTTTGCCCGCCGCTTCTTCCGTGTTGCATTCGCCGACCGAGACGAATTGCAGGACTTCGTGTCCGAGGACTTCTTCCGAATTGGGCGCAAGATTGCGCACCGATTGATCGCCAATCAAATCCTTGACCTTGGGGCTGAACCGGTCGTACGGAAAGGCCGCCGTGGTAAGCTGCGGGATTGCGATTTGATTGTCGCGGTCCTTGAAAAAGTTATAGACGGTGATGCGCTTGCCATCGTCGGTCTTGTTGTAGATCTGGCAATAGGCCACGACGAATTTCCCGACGCGAATGAGTTTTGCGATTTGCAGCGGCGGAGTGCTTTCGGTGACATCCGCGTAGATGCCGTTTTTGTCCTTCGGTTTCGCTTTGACGACTGGCGCCTCGGCTTCGCCCTCGCCGCTGGGCTTGGAGGCTTTGGGTTTGCCGACGGCTAAGTCGACGGCGTCTTCCGGCGGCTCTTCGGCTTTCTTAACGGTTTTGGTGGTGCTGATGGCGGCAAGCACTTCCTTGTCGTTCGCGGCCTGCGCAGCCTGTTTCATTTTCGCGGCCGCCCGTTTGGCGATCTCCGGATCCTGCCCCACCGCCGCGCCCGCTATTGCCGCGGGGGGTTTTACTTTGGCGGCGGTTTCGCCGGCCTTTTTCTGAGCCGCGAAATCGCTGTCGATTTTAAACTTCATCGCATCCTTTTTCAGGACGCCCAATCGCGTCGCTTCATTTCCGGTGGCAAACCCTTCGGCTTTGCGAATTTCGCCCAACGCCCGGTCAAACTCGATCACGGCCAAATCGTATTGACGGAGCCGCACAAGAGTAGCGCCGGACTCCATCGCGGATTCGGCGGCCTCGATTTGCTTTTTGGCGCTTTGAACCACGGGCGGCGCAGCGCAGCCTGTCATTTCAGCCGACGCCAGAATCAAGAACGCCGCGCATCCAACTAGTCGTATCAACTTCTTCATAGTAACTCCTGAAACAGCAAGTGCCGAATGGTCTTCTAATGATAAATGATCTTGTACAGCACGCCGCTGCCACGGCAGGTCGGACAGCGTTGTGCACCTTCGTTTCCGCCGGCCACGTTCATGCCGACCATGCCTTTGTTCGCACACGTCGGACAGGAAACCTTCGTGTCGTGGTCCATTTTGAAAACCTTCTCCGCCATCAGTGCGCGCAGGAATTTATGCTTCGTTTCCATGTTCTGAGTCTTCCACCAGATTGCCGGATCGTCGGTTTCTTCCGCAGTCTCTTCCTGCTGCTGCTGAATTAGCTTCTGGTTGTTGTTGTTGTTATTGTTGAAGGCGTTTCGGCCGTTGTTGCCGTTCTTATTCCCGTTGCCTCCCTGATTTGCATTGTTGTAGACGATGTACTTCATCGGCTTGGGCGCGCCGGGGCGGATCCAACTTGAAATGCCGTAGTCGGCGTCGTGGAATGAGGCGTAGTTGTTGGAATACGACACGCGCCCGTCTTCGTAGTGCATTTCCTTCGCCAGCCGGCCGTCGAAAATTTTCTGTACATCGGCGGACGGCATCTTGACAACCTTCGAAATTACACGACACATCTCCGCCTTTAAACCGTCGGATCCCGTCACGTATTCTTTCAATTCATCATAAGTTGGGTCGGCTTGCTTCGTCGCGATGCTCAAGTCGATATCGATCATCGACAAAACGTCCTTTCCGGCGATGGTGATGGTGGTATCGCCCAGTTTCAGTATGACATCGTCGCGGTTGGCGGGTTTTGCCGTGGCCCCGGCGGTCGTGGTGCCCGTCGCCGGTTTGGGCGGATAGACGATACCTTCCTTCTTTTCATACTCGTCCGGTTCGCTCCCCGATCCTTCCGTGCCCCCTCCAATTCCGACCAACTGGCCCTTGAATAAATTGCCCTGTTTCGTGGTCACCAGTTTGCCGGGAATCGACGGCACGACGTTGCCTTTTTCATCGATGCGCAGCTTGGTAAAGAGCTTTTTTTGAACGAGATCGCTCGCAACGCGGTAGGACATGAAAACGACTTTTTTATTGATTTCAGTCTTGCTGCCGGCCTCGATCTGCGGCCGCAGCGCATCCCAGCGGCTCTTCAAATCGGAATTCTTGAAACTGCGGTCGAGCTGTTGAAGATGGTCGAGTGCCGAGAAGAAATCGCTGCCGCGCATTTCCAACAGCATTAAATTGAACAAATTTTCGGCCTGCTGGTTGGCGTGTTTCTGATAGAGCTCGACGCGAAAATCCTGGTTGCGCTCTTCAGTGCGTGGATCGATGATCTTGGCCTGTTCCAGATGCTCGATGGCCCTGCCGTAAAGCGCAATGCCGGCCGCCCATCGTGCCATCGCCAGGTGCGCCGCCGCGTCGTTCGAGCCGGGAGGTTTCTCCAACAGGCGCCGATCGTAGACTTCCTGCGCGCTGTAGAATTCGCTCTCGAAACGTTCGAACGGTTCTTCGCTGACGACGTCGTTTTTCGGGACCATATAAAGCGAGTTGCACGAACGCAGTGCGAGCAAGCCAGGGCGGTCGCGATCCGGTTCACGGAATCCTTCGAGGAACTTGCCAGTCGAAAGCTTGTACTTCACCCCGATCATTTTCTCGCCAAAGACCTGGCGTCCATCCACGACTTCCATGCCGTACAGTTTTTGCACCCGCTTGCGTTCGTATTCGTCCAGATCGCTCCAGCGGAATTCCATGATCGTGCCGGTATCGTGCAATTTATATTTGAATGCGGTTTCGGTGGGCGGCAGAACAACGCGCCCCTTAGTGGGTAGTCCGCGGATGATGATATCGACGTCGTCGTCGCCGACGGTTCCGACCGCCACTTCGGAAGGATTGGTCTTGCTTTCCGCCGCCGCCCCCCTGTAATAAAAGGAGGCCAAGGCCAGCAGTATTGCCAGTCCAGCCGATCGGAATAGTTTCGAAATGCGCATGATGTATACCTTTGTCCGAGCAGTTATCGCCGTGAAACGTCTGATTAGTGACGGTGCTTTAGCGAGATTACTGCGTTAAATCGAACAATCCGCGCACATATTAATCGGATTGCACGTGGATTTCTTGCAAAGTTTTCTGCCGCTTTCTGAAATTCCAATACTAGCCTATGTTAAGTAGATAGCAGTGCAACCAAAAACCCTTCCACATATTGTGCTTTTTTTCTCTCGGCCGAACGAGCTGTTTCACCTTGTCACTCCGCCAGCGCCTCCAGCATCTGTTTGCACCAGCCGGTCACTTCCCGCAGCGTGCCCGCCAATTCGTGTTTGGCGCCGGGCGACATGTATTCCTTGTATTTCATCAGCATCTCTATTTTGCGCTGAAAATCACGCGCGTTCACCGCGCGCGCGGCCGCGTCGATGGTGCTGAGTTTGCGTTCGTCGTCAGGCGCGTCCTCCGGCACCATCTCCGCTTGAGCATCCAGCGATTTCTCTTTCATTTTTCCGATGCTGCCGCCGCTGCGCACGTGTTCGGAGAGCACTCCGGCCACGTGTTTGGCGACCTTCTGCGCCTGATGCCGGATGCGTTTGCGCTCATCCTCGGTCACGTCGTCAGGGTCATCTGAGTCTTCCATTGCGCCGCGGACGACCGCGCGCTCCACTTTGGCCACTTCGCGCTGAATGCCTTTGGCCGCGGTGTGCGACATCCCGCTGACCTGCTCGCGCTGCAGTGTGCCCCGATCGAAGAGCACCAGCCGTTGCAGCGACGAGGCCACCTTGTCTTCGTTCCATCCGCCGCCGAGAAACTGGCTGATGTCCGCCGCGCCAATTTCGTTGACCGGCGTCTTGGTTTCGCGCTGAATATACTCGCGCGTCACGCGCACGGTTTCGTCGATGATGTCCGACGTGACGCGATATTCCTCGAAATTCTCGCTGGCCATGATGCGAATCATCGCCGCGTCGTCCAGATTGCGGACGGGCAATTCCAGTTCGTAATCCTCGTCGATGAGCGATTCTTTGACAAGTTCCTTCAACGCTTCGAGGCGGTGGTGCCCGTACGCGACCTCGTAATGCGAGCCGTTCTTCCGCACCAGAAGGTTGTCCCAAAATCCAGTCGTGCGAATGCTCGCCTTGAGCATCTCGACCTTCTCCCGATGGATGGGATAATGCGCCATGTCGCGGTACGGGTTGGGAGTCAATTGTTTGAGCTTGATCTTGGTGGCCATCGATTATTCCGAAAGTTTTAACTAGCCACGGAGTGGCGGAACGCTTTTAGTAGCCGTGGCTGTAGCGAGCGAAGCGAGCAAGGCCACGGTCACGCACACAATATAATTCAAAGCCGCGTTAGCGGCGACACCCTCGCTACTTCACATTCGTCCCCAACTTCGACATCTTCTGGTACGCCGCGGAGAAATCGGCGAAAAATGCGCCTTCATCCAACGCGTATTTCTTGACCCATTCAAAACACTCCGGATCGTGCGCGAGCGATTTGTCGGTCGCGAGCATGTGTTTGGTGAGTTCGCCGCCTTGCAACAGATTCCGAAAATAAGCGTTGTTGAATTTATACCAGTCGTACGTGAACGGCGAGCCTCGATTGTGCCCCACTGTGTGCGCGCCGGAGAGTGCCACCATTTCGCGGCAGGTCAGGCCCATGCGCAGGAAGCGCTCCTTGAGCTTTTTGATATCGAATCCTTCGAGATCCATCACGCCGGGCATGGGCACCGCGTCGATGTCGAGGCGTCCGAGCGTGACGGGAATATCCGGCCCGCCCAGCGTTTTAACGGCCACGGAACCCGCGACGATAAACAGGTCGGCCCAAGACACGTCTTCGAAATGCGCCTTGATCGGCGAAAGCAGCGACACGACTATTTCCAATCCGGCGTTTTCCGCGCGCCCGTATACTTCGGGCAAATGCAGCGTCCCGTTTGCGCCCCCGGTCTTCGTCTCCGAATCGTAGGATCCGGCATCGTGAAACGCGGCGCGCAGAAACAACGGCGCGCTGCGCAGCGTGACCACGCAGCGCAGTGAACTGGCGATCCAGTTGCGCAGCATCTCCGTGCGGTTCAGTAGGACCGTCTGCTCGCGCAGATTCAGCACTTCATGCAGTGAATGCGAGCCGGTTTTGCCTTTGAGCATCGCGTCGAATGTCCGTCCGATGTCCACGCGGTTGCGCAAATGCACGCGCACGGAATCGGAAATCAGCAGCGGTGCGCCCATTTCTTTCGTCGCCGATTCGATGCGGCTGGCCATGTTGACGGTGTCTCCGATCACCGTGATTTGCTTGCGGTTGGGGTGGCCCATTTCGCCGATGATCAGTTCGCCGAAATGGATGCCGATCCCGATTTTGAATTCGCAGCCGAAATTGCGCTTCATGTAGACGTTGAAACCCGCCAATTCAGACAACATTTGCAGTCCGGCATTGACCGCGTTGCGGCAATTATCTTCGGCGTTGGAATTGTTCATGCCGAATAAGACCATCATTCCGTCGCCCATGTATTTGTCGATGTAGCCTTCGTTGGACAGCACCGCTTCGCCCATCTGGTAAAAATAGCGGTTGAGGATGTGAATGGTGTCGTAGGGCAGCGACTGTTCGGAGAAGGTGGTGAAGCCGCGAATGTCGCTGAACAGCACGGCGAGCTTGGCTTCGCGCCCGGTCGTGTGCTGTTCGCCGGCCATGCACAACCCGGCGTCTTGATCGTCGAGTGTCAGTCGCCGAACGGTTACCGGCCCGATGATGTGCAATTGGCAGGCGAGCCGGATGTTGTCTTCGAAACCCAGGCGAGTGGCGAGATTGCTTTCGGCGGCGTTGCGCGGCGAGATGTTCTCGGGATGTTCCAAAATCATTACGCGGCAGGTCGAGCACCGCGCCATGCCGCCGCACACATGCATGTGGGAGATGCCGTGCTTCTGCGAGATTTGCAGCAGCGACAGTTCCGGATCGTCTTCTTCGATGACACATTCGTTTTGATACGTGATCGTGCTCATGCAGTTCAATTCCTTTGGCACCATCGGCTGGGCGTCATTGTATATCGATGAAAATTTTTATCATATCCGTTTTTCCAATCAATGCGCACTGCGTGCATCATGCGAATTCCCTCTCAAATCCATTCGATTAGAAGCCGTTGTTCCCTGTCTTCTTGTCTCCCTGTCTGTCGTTCCTGGCCTGCGGCTCAGTGCAGCTCAAAAATAGCCTCAACCTCCACCGGTATATTCCCCGGAAGCGCCGGCGCGCCAACGGCGCTGCGAGCTCCAATTCCATTGTCGGGACCAAACACATCGGCCATCAGTTCGCTGAATCCGTTAATGACTTTCGGCTGATCGAAGAAGTCGGGCGTGCAGTTGACCAACCCCAGCACTTTGACCAGGCGTTTGACGCGGTCGAGACTGCCGAGGTTTTCGCGCAGCGTCGCCAGGACCGCCAGACCCACCTGGCGCGCGGCGGCTTTGCCCTCGTCAAGACTCAAATCCGCGCCGACGCGTCCGACGATCAGCGTCTTATCCGTTTTCAGCGGCCCATGGCCGGATACGTAAGCCATCGTTCCCACAACCACGATCGGCTTATAAACGCCCATCGGCTTCGGTGCGGGCGGAAGTTCAAGTTTCAATGCGGCAAGACGAGATTCGGCGGACATTGTGATGATTCTCCTGTACTTTTTGAATACAACGACGCTAAGACGATGCAACGCAAAGTAAAACGAAAAATGATTCTGTTTTCCTTTTACTATGCGCTGTCCGTTGTATTCTTTGGAATACACCGTTGTGTCCAATCAGAGCCGCGCACGTAAGTAAGCGGCAAAGATTGTCTCGCCATGCAAAATGAAGCCGCTTACTTACGTGCGCGGCTCTGGAGAGAAATGCAAATGAACCGAACACGCACGCTCGTGCTGATACTCATTCTTTCGGCATCGCGGATGGCGGCGCATGCCGCCGATGCGGACTTGAAAATCCTCTTTCCGCAAAATCGCACCGCTTTTCAAACCAACGAATGGATCGATATTTCCGTTCTTCGAAATGCGCCCGCGGCGATCCCGGCCGCAACATTGACGCTGACTCTCGCCGGCGTCGAAGACCAAAGCAAGATCACCGCAACCTTCGAACTTCCCGCCGTCCCTGGAGACGGCAAGACGTTTGCCGCAACCGAACATTACCACATCAACGGCTGGCTCCTGCGTCCGGGCAAATACGCGGTCGAAGTCGGCGCGCATGGCGCGAGCGCCAAAGCTGAAATCGACGTGGCCAGCCACATTCGCAAGAGCGAATTCAAGCTCATTAATTGGGGACGCGCCGAAGGCAATGAGCAGCTCGTGCAAGGCGAGGACAGCCTCGGATTCAACCTCTTTTACGGGCACTACGGCAAGGACGACAACGCCAACCTGATCCGCGCCGGCGTCGATTATATGAGCTGCTGTACGATGGGCGGCGCGCATCAGATGGACATCCGCAGCGAATGCGATTGGTCCGATCCCTACGTCACAAAAGGCGGCACCGTGCGCGTCGTGCGCGAAGCCATGATGGACCGCATGAGACCCAATGTTCAGGGCGTGCACTTTTACGACGAACCGGGATTGACGTGGGAAAAAGACGACGCCGGCGTGATGACCCCGCATGCCGTGCCTGCTCAACATCGAGCCTACGAAGCCGCATTCGGCCATCCGCCGATTTACTTTAAGAAGGTGGACCCGAACAATCCTGAGAACGTTAAAGCGTGGGACCATTGGGCACACTGGAAACTGGGTTTCATGGACTCCGCCTGGAAAGAAGCCCAATTCGGCGTGAGCTTCGTGCGCTCCGATTTTCTCTCCGTCAATCAAAGCCAGTATGGCTGCTCGGCCTTCACCGACGGCTATTATTTCAACGTCGACCGCAGCCTGCCGATCATCAGCGGACACGGCGGATACCACGATTACGGCCCCGGCTATTTCAACCCCTCGTTCACGCTCGAAATGGCGCGCGCGCGCGACTTCGTCAAACCCAATTGGTACCTGCCGTGCTGGTACGGAAACACCACCGCCGACGAATTCAGACTCGAACAATACCTTTCGTTCATGACCAACATCCAGGGCATGATCTCGCCACCCGACATCGAACCGGCAAAGAACGCCGGGCCGCGCCAGGGCGTCGTCGAATCCAATCAGCTCATGGCAAAACTCGGCCCCATCTTCAACCACATGCCCGTCACCAAACCGCCGGTCGCGATTCTCTATTCGCTCTCGCAGGCGATTCACGCGCAGACAAAAAACATGAACGACAACTACGCCCATGCCATCCCGCACGGTCGCAATCTGCCCCTGATGTATCTCGCTGGAAAAGTCCTGCAAAATCCTTTCATGTTCGTGCTCGACGAAGATATTATCGACGGCACCCTCGCCAACGATCACAGAGCCGCGCTGCTTACCTCGCTCGACTATCTCGACCCCAAAGTAATCGCCGCGCTCGAAGATTTCGCCGCAATGGGCGGACTGGTTCTGATAACGGCGGACAGCACCGTCGAAATCAAAGGCGCAACAAAGCTTCCCGTCGCCCCGCGCATGCCCGATCAGGAAAAAATCGACGAGCTGGCGAAAGCGAAAAATTACAAAGACATGGCTCCATTCCAAACAATGGGCAAATGGTTCCAAGGCGCGCAAAACCTGGCAAACGCAATCAAAAACGAATTTGACAAAGCCGGAATCAAGCCAGTCTTCGAATGCGATCAACCCGGAATCGCGGCTTCGCGCCAGGCGAGCGGCGACATCGAATACCTCTTCGCGGTCAACGCGTCGTGGGACGAAGCCGAAGGCAAGTACCTCTCGATGAAAGCGGTCACGGCCACGATCTCAATTCCCGACGACGGCCGGCCCGTCTACGACGCCAGCACCGGCACGGGACTCGTAAAGGAGTTTCAAAAGAAGGACGGAAAGCTCACCGGTATCTTTCGTTTCGGACCGGGACAAATACGCGTGTTTGCGCGGACGAAAGAGGAAATTCGCAGCCCTCTAATTTCCACGCCGGTAGTCGCACGCACGATGACGGCGGAAGATTCGCCGATCAAAGTGTCGTTCAACGTCACTGTTGAACTTAAAGGAGGCAATGTGTTCGGCGGACCGATTCCATTGAAAATAGTTGTGCAAGACCCGCTTCATGGCGACCGGTTCGTGCTCAATCGCTCCACGGAAAACGGAACGGTGGCGGTGGAATTGCCTTTGGCTGCAAATGACATTGCCGGAAAATGGGCGATTTTGGCTTTCAATCTATTGAATACCGAAGGTCTGGATGGTCTGACCCCAGTCAGTTTCGACTATCATCCCCCCGCGCGCTTTTCGGCCATCGCCGGCGCTACGCAACGCGCTGTTTTTGCGTCGAACGATCGCCAAAACGCATTCCGTTTCGCGCGGCTTTATCAAGACGTGACAATCGTCAAAGGAAAAAGCGCGTTCAATGACGCGGCGGCGGAACGGCTCATCAAAATCCTCAAGCCGTGGAACGTGAATTGCAAAATCATGGATATCGCCGAGGCATCTAAGACGCGCGTCCTGACTGAAGAAGAAGCCAAGACCTGGTGCGGGCTGGGTGCCGGACGATCCAAACCCGGCGAAGGCGGAACGAATCCAAAAGAAGCCGGCTTCGCCGTGCGCGGCCCCGTGATTCTATTCGGCAATCCCGAAGACAACGCAATCATTAAATATCTGAACGACGAACGCTTCCTACCCTACAAACCCACCGCCGGTAGTTTTCCAGGCAACGGTCGCGGCATGGTCGCCTGGCAGCACGAAGGCGTCGGCCGGGGCCAGCAATCATTGACGCTGATCGCCTACGACGAAGCCGGTATGGCCGAGGCTGTCGGCTCCTTATATGAAGCTATTGCGGGAATGGACCCGTTGACTAAGTGGGCGCTGCCACTCAAATGCGAAATCGTTCCGGCGGCGAAATCCATGCTGAGATACAAACCTGTCTTTAAGAACCCCAAAGTCGCGGATCGGGTCGAGGCAATAAAAATCGACGGCAAAACAATGACCGTGTATTCTCACGATGGATCGGAAAACACCCTTCCCGAAGGCGCAAAAGCGTACACGACAAAAATAGTGCCGCCCGCGGAATATGCCGCCGCCGTGAAGGCTGCGACGCCCGCGCCGAGTCCTGAAGTGCAGAAGCTGCTCAAAGACAATCAACGCCCGGACCGCATTGCAAAAATGGCCGCGGTCATCGGTAACTGGGAGGTGATCGCCTTTTGGGGCGGCGAAATTAACGTCAGAAACAAGGACGGCACAAAGAAAATCACGCGAAATTTTTATCAGGATATCACCGCGATGGCAGGCGTTGAAAAAGAAATCGTTTTTGGATTTGCCGACGGATCGATAGAAATATTTGGTCTTGGCGAATAGAATTTCATCAGGAGAATTCATGCCCTCAATCAAAAATCTTGCCCCGCGCGGCTCATCGTCCGCCGTGCCTATCGTGGTCATGTCGGTCTTCTTCTTCCTCGCCGCCCTCTTCGTGTGGATGTGGTACGACATGAGCAAAAGCGATCTGGCGGGCAAAGCAAGGACGTATGCTGAATTGAAAAGAATGAACCGCGACGCGGAGCAACCCGAAATCGAGCCGGGTCCGGCCAAGGTAACCTTCGAATCGGTTGAGAACGTCTTCGAATGCCGCCGCGCCGTCAGTGCCATTACAATCGATGGCAGCCCGAGTGATCCGGCATGGCGCGACGCGCAGGTTATCGAAAAATTCGCGCAACCCTGGCGCGGACCCAATCACCCCGCCAAAACCAAGACGGCCGCGCGGCTGTTGTGGGACGACCAGTACCTTTATTTCATCGCCGAAATGGACGACGCCGACGTCTTCGCCGATGTCACGGAACACAACGGCGACACGTGGAACAACGATGTCTTCGAACTGTTTTTCAAGCCGTCGGAGACGAAGCTCGCGTATTACGAATTCGAGGTCAATGCGCAGAACGCAACGCTGGACATGTTCATCCCGTCGCGCGGCAGCGGCGGTCCGCGGCGCTGGATTAAGAACTCCAATTTTCATCTCGAAACAAAAGTCGCACTGCGCGGCGCCACCACGCTCAACAACGATTCCGACCGCGACATCGGCTGGATCGTCGAAGGGCGCATTCCATGGACCGATTTCGCCAAAACAGGCGGCATGCCGAAAGCGGGCGACACCTGGAAATTCGCCCTCTGCCGCTACGACTATTCAATCGACAACGAAGAACCGGAACTCTCGACATGCGCCCCGCTGAAACAGCAGAGTTTTCACCGCTACGAAGATTACGCGGTGTTGAAGTTCAAGTAGAGGGTAGCCGCTCACAGCTGTTGAAATTGGTTCGCACAAAGGCACAAAGAACACCAAGAAGCACAAAGAATGCACTATATTGGGTCTGCATCTTATCTTCCGTTCGATTTTCGATCTACCCTTTGTGGTTCTTGGTGTTCTTTGTGCCTTTGTGCGAGGGAATTGGAGACGGACTGAGTGCAATATATGTATAAAATCACCACTGTATTTCTATTGTTCACCATCGCCCTGGCCCGCGCCAACGACGCCGCCCCCTACGGCATCGAAAAACGCACCCTCTGGACCACCTCGCACGTCATCGGCTCGCCGGACAAAGCCCCGCCGTACCGCGCCGTGCGCACGCTGCCGAAACAGACTTTCAAACAACCGCTGTGGGCCAACGCGGAACCCGGCACGAAGAATCTGTTCGTCATCGAACACGTCGGCGGCTACGTCGGTCCCGGTAAAATTCTACGCGTCGTCGATGCCGAAGATCCATCGAAGAACGAGACGATTCTAAAGATCGATCGCATCATCTATGGCATCGCGTTCGATCCCGATTACCTCAAGAACGGCCACATTTTCATCGGCAGCAACGGCCCCGACTCCGAGCCCAAAGACAAAGTCGACCGTGTTTCGCGCTTCACGATTTCACGCGACGCGCCGTTTGGCTGCGATCCGAAAAGCGAAGTCGTGGTGCTCGAATGGCCCAGCAACGGTCACAATGGCGCGGACCTGGGATTCGACAACGCCGGCATGCTTTTCATCACGTCCGGCGACGGCACGTCCGACTCCGACAAGGACAACATGGGACAAAATCTCGGTGCGCTGCACTCGAAAGTGCTGCGCATCGATCCGCACCGTTCCGAGAACGGAAAACCATACGGTATCCCGCCCGACAATCCCTTCGTCGGCCGTGAAGGCACACGCCCTGAAACATGGACGTACGGCATGCGCAACCCGTGGCGCATGTCCTTCGATAAGAAAACGAATCAGCTCTGGGTTGGCCAGAACGGCCAGGATTTGTGGGAGCAGGTTTACCTCATCAAGAAGGGCTCGAATTACGGCTGGAGCCACAACGAAGGCGGCCACGTGTTTCAGGCCAATCGCAAGATCGGGCCGGAACCGATCTCGATGCCGACGGCCGAGCACCATCACCGCGAAGCGCGCTCGATCACCGGCGGCGTCGTCTACCACGGCGCGAAATTTCCGGAGCTTGAAGGCGTCTACATTTACGGCGATTATTCGACGGGCAAAATCTGGGGCATCAAGGCCGGCGGCGAAAAAACGGAGTGGCACCGCGAAATTGCGCGCACGCGGTTGCAGATCGTCGGCTTTGGTTTGGACACCGCCGGCGAACTGCTGATTGTCGATCATCTCGGCGGGCTGTACACGTTCGAGACGATGCCGATAGACGCGAATCCGGCGAAATTTCCCACGAAATTGAGCGAGACGGGATTGTTCGCCTCAGTCAAAGATCACAAAATCGACCCGGCGCTGATTCCGTATTCAGTGAACGCGCCGCTGTGGTCGGACGGAGCCTTCAAAGAGCGCTTCATCGCGCTGCCCGGCAACGAGCAGATCGAAGCCACCGGCTGGCGCGGTTGGAATTTTTCGGACGGCGCGGTGCTCGTGAAGTCGTTTGCCATCGAAACCGAGCAAGGCAATCCGCAATCGCGGCGGCACATCGAAACGCGGTTGCTCACGCGCCAGAACGGCGAATGGGCGGGCTATTCGTATCTGTGGAACGACGCGCAGACCGACGCGGAACTCGTCGGCAACGACGGCGCGGATCGCTCCTACAAAATCGCGCTCGGGGCGGGGCGGGGCGAGAGCGAATTGAAGTGGCACTATCCCAGCCGCGCCGAATGCATGGTCTGCCACACGCGCGCCGCGAACTGGGTGCTCGGGCTGACCGAATTGCAGATGAACAAAATTCACGATTACGGCGGCGTGAAAGACAACCAATTGCGCACGCTCGAACACATCGGCGTGCTGAAAGTAAACTGCTACGAGCACCTCAACGAATTCCGACGCGCGGTGAGACATCGGCCGCTGATGCCGCGCGGCGATTTCCTGACACGGCTGGCCGCATTTGAAATTCTTCTTCCGGGCGCGACTGCCGCGGCGGATTTATCCACCACCGAATTCCTGGATTGGGCGCCCACCTATTGGAGGGGGCCGCGCTATAAATGGATGAAAGTGCTGGGTAGAATTCAAACGGCGCTGCTAAAGGACAAACCGGCACGTTTCGCGAGCGCGCTTGCCAAGCCGCTCGACGAGTACAAAAAACTTGTCGAACCGAGTGATTCAAAGGCCGATATTACACTGCGCGCGCGCGCATATCTTCACGCCAACTGCGCGCAATGCCACACGGACGCCGCAGGCGGAAATTCGCTGATGAATCTCGATTTCTACGCCGAACCGCAGAAGCGGATGCTCATCGACGCCACGCCGCAGCACGACACGTTCGGCATCCCCGATGCGCGCCTGATCGTGCCCGGCCACCCGGAACGGTCAGTGCTGCTCCACCGAATGTCCATCCGCGGCCCCGGACAAATGCCGCAACTGGCAACGGCAATTCCGGACGCCGACGCGGTAAAGCTGATCGAAGAATGGATACGTTCGATGAAGTAAGGAAAGGAGTTGGAAAGTGGTTGGGCCGCCCCGGCCCATCCACTTTCCAACACTTGATCGACCCATGCGCAGAACCGTCGAAAAATATCTCCCCGCGGGAGTCGCGGTGGCGCTCGCGTTGTTTTTTCTCGCGGCGTTGCTTTATCCGCTCTTCTGCGCGCTCAAGGAATCCGTCTGGAGCGACGGCGCGCTGACGCTGCGGCACATCGCCCGCCTTTTCGAATTCGACGCGCCGCAATGGCGCTGGATGCTCAACAGTCTCGCGCTGGCCGCCGCCGCGACGCTGGCCTGCTGCGCGGTCGCATATCCGCTGGCATTTCTTCAGGCACGAACGAACTTCCGATGGCAGAGTCTGTTGGGCTCGCTGCTGCTTTTGCCGCTGGTCATTCCGCCGTTCGTCGGCGCGATCGGCTTGCGCCGGATGCTGGCGAAGTATGGCACGTTCAATCTTGTCCTGATGCAACTCGGGCTTGTCGATTCCGCGCAGCCCGTCGATTTCCTCGACCACTACCGCTTGATGGGCTGCGTGCTGGTGATGACGCTGCATTTCTACCCGCTCCTTTATTTGAATCTCGCGGCCTCGATCGGCAGCATCGATCCCGCCTTGCTGGAATCGTCGAAAAATCTCGGCATGACCCCGTGGCAGACGTTTCGGCGTGTGGTGCTGCCGCTCTCCGTGCCGGGGTTGGTCGCGGGCGGAAGCCTCGTGTTCGTCGGCGCGTTCATGGATTTGGGCACGCCGCTGATCTTCGGATTTCAGAACACGGTCGCGCGGCAGATTTACGCGCTGGCCAACGAACAGCACAGCAATCCCGCTGCGCCGGCGCTCGTAACGGTCGCCACGCTGATCGTACTGGCGTTGTTCGCGCTCACGCAGTGGGTGGCGAAATCGAAGCGCTTTTCATCGGCCGGCGGAGTAAAAGGCCAGACGCGCGCCGCGCCCAATCCGTTGTCGCCGCGCATGAATGCACTTGCCGTCGGCCTGCATATCGCGGTCATCGCCGCGGCGATCATGCCGCATTTGTCCGTACTGCTCAACGCGCTCGGCGACCGCTGGTTCATGACCGCTCTCCCTGAAACGTATTCGCTGCGCAACATGCGCGAGGCGCTCGGCAGCAATCTCGCGGCGACGGGTATGCGCAACAGCCTGATATATTCGTTCTTCAGCACGCTCGCGGACGTACTGATCGGCGTCGCCTGTGCGTGGGCCATCGCGCGCGGACGCGGGTGGTGGAGCAGAGTGGTCGACGTGCTCTCCATCGCGCCGCTGGCGGTGCCGGGCTTGGTGCTGGCGTTCGGCTACATCGGAGCATACGCGCCGCTGATGTCGTGGCTCGGCGCCGGAGCCTTCTTGATCCTGAGCTACACGATCCGGCGGCTGCCGTACACTGTCCGGGCGTGCGCGGCGGGGCTTGAGCAGACGCCGGTGCAACTGGAGGAAGCCGCGTCCAATCTCGGCGCGCGTCCGTTGAATGTACTCAAGAAAGTAACGCTGCCGCTGATCTCGGCCAACGTGGCGGCGGGCGCAATCCTGGCGTTTTCCTTCGCTATGCTCGAAGTCTCCGACTCCATCGTGCTCGCGGCCAAACCGCAGGATTTTCCGCTGACCAAAGCGATCTACATGCTCTTCGGAAACCCAGGCAACGGCGATCAGCTCGCCTCGGCGCTGGGACTCGTCGCGCTGATTTTCTTGAGTTTCGCACTGCTGGCGGCGGGATCGTTCATGGGGCGAAAATGGGGGGAGATGTTCAAGGGATAAGTCCTCCCATTCCGATTTTAATTGCTTTCAAAATCGATAATGAAGCCGTCAAATGGCTTTAAAAGACGGCGAAAAATGGCGAGGAGTGGGGCGCCAAGAATCTGCGGGATCTGGACTATCTGAATTAAAAAAAGTAGGGCGGGTTAGAAAACCACCCTACTTTTTATCAAGCGGCATCTTCTGGAATTCTGTTCTTAAGCGAAATAACCGTCACGAAATAAACGATGAGCAGCATGAACGAACCGAGATAAAGCCCTGCTGCAACCCAATTCAACGCATCGACGCGCGCGCCGGCAGTCAATCCAACGGCGGCTGGCGCTGCTGTGCACAGCGCGTATGCCGTCCCGATCCCCGCGCCACAATTGCCCACCGACTTATCGCCTATCGAATCAAAATACGATTTAAAGGAGGCCGAAATATTCGGAAATGCCACGAAGTTCCACGCCAGGTAAAGGACCGGAATCATCAAGAGACAAACTTGTCCGGGCTCGATTTTCCTGTGCTGTGCGGGAATGCGTTTAATGTATCCCGACAATTTGTAACAGAGAATCGCATAGCCTATATAAAAGCACCCCATCACGGCCGCTATAACGGCGAGAAGCTGTCCCAGCCCCGGCATGATACCAACATCGGACACGACAAGCTCTTTCTGCCCAAACTTGAGCGAATGAACACGGATTTGGTGCGGCACGATGGCGAGAGACTCATAGCGGATGCGTCGATTCAACGCAATCTCAAATCGGGCTTCACGCGTGGCTCAGCACTTTATCCGCGAATTCTTTGGCGAACGCGATTGGGCGGCCTGGCCCGCTGCAGTTGAAGATGACACCGTCGCAGCGCGATTCAACGATCCATTTGCAGAGAAAATCGCCGGAGTAAATCGTCACGTCGATGGGTGTACCGCCGTGCTGGTCGAAGAGGTAGGCGTTCACTGCGTCGCTGAATGTAAACACGGGCAGCAGGTTCCGGCCTTGAGGATCCGGCGCGGGAAGCGGTGCGAAATGGCCATCGCTCGACTGGCCGACCGGGACGAAATAGCCTTGGTAATTTTTAATGGTCTTCCAACCCGTGTCGTTCAACAGAACGTTTGACAGCGCGCGCTCCACTTCGATCGCTTCGCCCAATTGGGTCAATTCGGGCAGCAATTGCTTGGGAAACGCAATCGATTCCGCCGAACAGGGATTGATGCTGATGCTATCCACCGATCCGGCCAGCTTCGCCAGGATCTGGCTGCCCGGCAACTGCAAGTATTCGTCCGGAACGTTTCGCGCGCCAAATTCGTTCTGCGCGAATTTGTAGGCATCCTCGTCGGTGAACATGAGCGCGTATTGCACCGGCGGTTCGCCCACATGCATGAACGAATTCGGTATCATCCAGCCATCGTATTCGGCGATCATGCGGAGCAGCACTGGACCCGCGAGTTCGTCTTTTATTTTTAACGCGAGCGCCTCGCGAATGTCAGCCGCCGTTTTAGGCATAAACGTGAACCCTGGTACATTCTATATGAAGCTCAGCGATGCGGGCTGCGTCTTGCTTCTTACTCAATAACTCGCTGTTGCCGCGGCTTCCTTCAGTTTTCAAGAATGAAATACTTTTAGCGTGAGCATGCATGATTTTGCCGATAAAGGAAGTCGAAGGGCGGATGGATTGATGAGTTTTAACAGTTCCCTAATACAAATTTTAAGAGACACTCTTGCATTTTGGCGCAAAGCGTTTAAAATCCCGGAACTCATGATGAAACCAATGCATTCCTTTAGCATCCCGGCGCTGACACTGGCGCTCACCGGTATTTTAGGGGTTTATTTAATCGGCGTTAGGGCGAATGCCGGAGAAGACGCACCCAAGCCGCCAGTTGTAACCGATCCCAAACCATCCAAGCCTGGAGATGCCGACAAAACGGCCAAACCGTCCTCATCCGATATGATGTCTGGTTTGGATTGGTCGGCCACCAAGCAATCCTTCCTCGATGAAAAAGGTGCCGTCGTCCTTTCGGGCAGTGCCTATGTGCGCTACCAAGGCATCAAACTTGAAGCAGACAACATTGTGTTCTATCGCGAGACGCGCGAAATGTATGCGGAAGGCAATTGCCGCATGCGCATCGGCGAAACTGAAATGGCTGGGTCGGCCGCGTACATCGATGTGGACAGCGATTCGGGTTATCTTGTGGACGCGGTCATTAAGGTGACTGCGGGAGCCAGTGCACTGGGTTCGAGTACGTCGAACAAAGCGTTCGGCCTCAAGGAAAATCCGGCGCTGCTCGTGGATAAATCGCCAAACAGACACACGGTGATGCCCGGAGAAGACGCGACATTTAAGAAAAAGGATCCGTATGGCACTTACATTGACGCTCAGAGCGATCCTCAAGCCCGCGTGGGATTTGTCCTGAAGGCCGACAAGTTGATCCGCCACAGCAAACTGCATTACACCACCGAAAATGCGTTTATTACCAACGATGAAATGGCGCACCCCATTTATGGCGTGAAAGCCGCCACGATGGACTTTTATATGCATGAAGTTCCGGACATCCAAAATCCCGGAAAAACCACTTTGGCGGCGGAAAAGGTGGTCGCGCAGAAGGGCCGGTTGCAGCTATTCGGATACGATCTCTTGCCGATGCCGACAGTGACCTACGACATGGCCAACAAACGCGAATATTTTTCAGTGCATCAGGGCAAGTCGGGCCGCTGGGGCAATTACATTCTGACCCGTTTCGGCTATGACATGGGCCCGGCCAAAGGCGAGATCCAGACGCGGCCGTTCCAATTCACACACGTCTATGTCGATCTCGACGAGCGCACCCGCCGCGGTCCCGCTGCGGGATTCGAATTGGCGTGGCAAACCCGGGGCTTCCAAGTCCCAGGCTGCGGCACCGATAAACTGTATTACGAATACGGATCGGGGTACGTGCGCGCCTATGGTGAGGACGAAATTCAAATCAAGACGGTCGACGACATCAATCGCGCCCAGCGCGATCTCGAACGGCGTGTGCAGCCCAAAATCGACGGTTTCCAGCGCATTCAATTCGATCCAAATCTGCTCTTTCTGGCGCGCCGCAAAATCGACAACGCCGGGCCGCCTTCGTTTGCGCTTCAAACACACGAAGGCGATGTGCGCGGATTGGGCGAGTTCCAGCAACACATTCCAATCAAGCGCCTTGCGGGCATCGAAAATATCCAGCTCGATTTTGTCTACGAACACGAGTCCGACCGCGATTTCAACCTCGAGTATTTTCCGCTCAACTACAATCGGCGGAATCAGTCCGAAGCGCTGGCCTCCGCGCGCAAGGCATGCGACGATTATTCGCTGGAATTTCTGTTCCGCACCAATCCCGAAAACTTCGATAGCTCGCCTCCGCGCAGCCCCTTCGACTATGGCACCTTCACGGGTTACGAACCCTCGTTGACCTACTCGACATTGCCCACGGACATTGGCTGGGGCGTGTACATGTCGTCCGAAGAACAAGCCGCCCGCATGCGGCGCTATTTTGAGCGCGACATTTACAACCAGGCCAATTTCGATTCGGGACGATTGTACGGCAAAGTCGATTTTGCCAGACCCACCAAGGCGTTCTGCTTCCTCAACGTGACGCCGCACTTGGGCGCTCAGGGAATGCTGTACGACAATTCGCGCGAAGGCGATCCGGGCGGGTTCGTCGGCCGCGATGGCATCAAAGGCAATGCGATTTCCCAGGGTGCGCTGACCTATGGGCTCGACCTCGACACACGCATTTACGGTACGTTCTGCGATCTGAAAAACGAAGCGCTGGGCATTGAGGGAATGCGCCACATTATAGAACCGCGCATTAGTTTTCGCGGCGTCAGCAACACGGTCAACGACCCCGTGAAGATTCTCGATTTCGACGAAGTCGACGACCTGATGCGCCAGAACGTCATTACGTTTTCGTTGGATCAAACGTTCCAGACGAAAATACCCGTTGCGAACGGCGAGACGCGGACGATCAGTGTCGGTGGTTTCGATACCGCGCTGGATGTCTATCCGAGCAACACCGATCGGCAGCGCCTACTGGGCGGAGACACTTTCGGTATGCTGCGCTTGGAAGGCTTTTTGCGCGTTCTCGACGTGGTGCGCCTGGATGCCGGGGTGGGCTTCAATCCTCAGGATTTTACCACCGAGACGGCGCAATATAAAATCACCATCGATCCGCACGACCGCTGGCGCATGGAATTCTCCGAACGCTTCAATTACAGCGATCTGTCACACGCGATTACCGGATCGGATCAATACCATCTGCGGGCGGAATACGAATTGAGCGACCGCTGGGGCGTCAGCTACGAAGAAATTTTGGAAAAGAAGAAATCGTTGAACCTCATTAAAGGGCGCAATGTCCAATATATTGGATTGACCCGCCACTATGGGCCGTTCGACGCCTCGATCAACTATTCGGTCGATAAAAATCTCAACGATCACGGTTTTTACGGCGCGATTCGCCCGACGGTGGTCTCGCGCAATTTGATTTTGCCGGAGAACGATCCGCTGGTCAATCCGGTGACCCTCGGCGGCGAATTCGAGGAACCGGAAACGCGCAACTACGATCCCTTCCAGATCATGCGCCAGCAGCGCATGAATCGGAAAGGGAAAACCAAAAGCTCCGGTGGACCGGATGTTCCTGGACCGCCAGAATCCACGTCGGGAATTCGCGGCAAAGGCGATTCGATCGCGGATACGGTCGATCTCAACAAAGTTCCTGCGGCGAAGCCCGTGAAAAAGCTCGCCGTGGACGCCGACGAATGGACGCTTCCGGCAAGCCAGCCGACATCCGCCGGCTCGAAATAGAGCCGCGCGCTCACTCCAAATTGGTTTAAACTCCAGGGGCTGAACGCCCCTGTTTGTTTTGGAGGATACGCAGTGAACACAAACCCTTTTCTGCTCGATGGCAAGCACGTCGAAAGCAGTGCCGTGCTGGACTGCCGCTCGCCGTGGCCCCAGAAATACTCCGCCGCCAATCCATGCATCCCAACATTTTCCGCAAGCCCGGAACACGCGCGCGCAGCCGCGCAAGCGGCGGCGCGCGTGTTTCCGGCGATACGCGCAATGTCCCGCTTTAAACGCTCGGAAGCGCTGCGCGCGATTTCCGCTGGAATCGCTGAACGTGCCGAAGCGATTGCCGCGTCCATCCGCAACGAAGCCGGCAAGCCGATGGCGTTGGCGCGGCTCGAAGTTCAGCGCGCTGTCAAAACATTTCAGACTGCCGCGGAAGAAGCGCAGCGAACTCCGGGAGAAATCGTCTACCCGGACCGCGAGGTGCAAGGCGAAGGAAAGATCGGGCGCATCGAGTATTTTCCGCTGGGTCCGATTCTCGGCATCTCGCCGTTCAATTTTCCACTGAATCTGGTTGCCCATAAAGTAGCGCCCGCCTTGGCCGCTGGATGCCCGATCGTCATCAAGCCGCCGCCGCAAGCGCCGTCCGCGGCGTTGGCGTTGGGCGAAATCGTATTGAAAAGCGGCTTCCCGCCCGCCGCGCTGCAAGTGCTTCCCGGCGGAATGGAGACAGGCCAGGCGCTCTGCGCATGCCCCGAATTCGCGGCCATTTCGTTCACCGGTTCCGCCAAGGCGGGCTGGGCGATCAAGCACAAAGCTCTGCCCCGCCAGAAAGTCCTGCTCGAACTCGGCGGAAATGCGGCGCTGATCGTCGATCTCAGCGCCGACCTGGAAGCCGCCGCCACGGCCGTCGCCACCGCGGGCTACATGTACTCCGGACAGATCTGCATCAAGACACAGCGCGTGTTCGTGCATCGTGAAGCGGCGGACGAATTCGAGCGCAGACTCGCGGGAAAGATTTTGAACGACGTGCCGGTGAGCGACAATCCAGCGGACGAAAACGCGCTGGTCGGGCCGCTGATCGACAGCGCCGCCGCCGGCCGCATCGAGGCGTGGCTGAAGTCCGCGGAAAACGCCGGCGCCCGCGTGTTGATTCGCGGCGAGCGGCGCAGCGAGAATTTGATATCGCCCTGGCTGCTCGAAGCCGTGCCCAACGATCAGTCGCTTTCCTGCGAAGAAATCTTTGGACCGGTAGTGACGATGGATGCCGTAAAGGATTTCGAAGAAGGCGTCGCGCGCGCAAACGCCTCAAAGTACGGCCTGCAAACCAGCGTCTTCACCGGTTCACTAAGGAGCACGGAATACGCGTATCGCGAGCTCGAATGCGGAGCGGTGCTCGTCAACCTCCCGACGACCTTCCGCCTCGATTCGCAGCTCTACGGCGGAGTAAAAGAGTCCGGATTCGGGCGCGAAGGCGTGGCGGAAGTAGTGCGCGAGTTCAGCCAGCCCAAACTGCTGGTCGTAAAACCGTAGAACGGAGCACGGCAAGACAAGAAGAAACGGCAACACATTTTGAATTGATGAGCGGTTTCTACCTGGACTCCCTTCCAAGAACCCAGTGGCCCCAGCCCTTCACCGCGCTATACTTAACCAACCGTGTTCGCTTTTACCGTGTGGATTGAGACGACGAGATCATGGTTGCAGCAGCCTATTCCGGAATTATCAATAATGCCAACCGCCTCGCCCGTTCGGGGTCGCGGTTGGGGCGGATGATTTATCTGAGCGTGCTTGTAGGTCTCGTCATCGGTTTGACTGCCCGGGGGCTGGAGTGGTCGATTGGGTTTGGGCAGGAACAACTAATTGGACGTGTCGTCGATCCGGGCAGCGCGACCTTCTTTCATTTTAACTGGGCGATTCTGTTTTATCCGATGTTTGGCGGGATCATTTCGGGAATCCTCGTTGGATTGTTGTGCCGGCCGACGCGCGCACACGGCACTGCGGTGCTGGTCGATTCCTTTCATCATTTCGGGGCTGTGCTGCCATTGCGCGACTCCGCGTTGAAAGCATTCGCGGCCGTGTGCGTGATTTCACTGGGCGGATCGGTGGGAAAAGAAGCCGTGATTGCGGTGCTCGGCGCGTCGATTGGCTCGACGCTGGCAACCGCGTTTAAGCGGTCACGAATGGAGCGGCGGCTGTTTCTTATCGCGGGATGTGCAGCGGGAGTGGGCGCAATTTTTAAATGCCCGTTGGGTGGCGCGATCTTTGCCACGACGGTGCTGTACCGAGAGCCTGAGATTGAAGCCAGCGCACTGATGTCGGCGATTATCGCCTCCGTGACCAGCTATTCAGTATTCATGGCATTCGGCGGCTACGGAATTTATCTGTTCAGCGGCATCGGGACGCTGACGTTCACGCATCCCATTGAACTGATCGCGTACACAGGACTGGCGTTCCTCTGTGCGGCAGCGGGAATATTTTTTTACTATTGTCTTGAGGGAATGACTCACTTGAGACAGCATTTCAAGATTCCGTCCTGGCTTAGTCCGGCGATCGCAGGACTAATTGTCGGCGCAATCGCGTGTGCCATCCCGCAAGTCATGGATTCACGTTACCAATTCCTGCAAAACGTGCTGGATGGAGCATTACTGGGTAATTACACGTGGGCGCACTGGGCCTTGCTGTTCGTGGCGGTCATGACGGCAAAATGCGTTGCGACAGGAACAATGATCGGCGGCCAAAGCGCCGGCGGATTGTTCGGTCCAGTGTTATTCATCGGCGGCGCCACCGGAGCTGCGGCAGGTGCATTTCTGGAAGTATTTTTCCCCGACACGTTTCCGCCGGCGCTTCGCCACGCCTTGATTCCGGTTGCCATGGCCGGCGTGTTTTCGGCATCGTTGCGAACTCCGCTCGCCGCGATTGTGATGATTACTGAAATGACCGGAAGTTACGGCCTAATCGTGCCGCTGATGCTGGTCACGACACTGTCATATGTGCTCGGCCGGCGCTGGGGCGTTTATCCCGAACAGATGGTGGGACCGAACGAATCTCCTGCTCACGCCGGACGCTCACTCGCCACAATGCTTGGCGATTGGACATCGGCCGAACTGATGAATTTAAAGTGGCCATTCATCGCCCATCCGGGCACCACGCTCGCGGAATTGCTGGCCAAAATTCCAACCGGAGCGCGACCAACGTTCGCCGTTGTGAAAGATCGGGAGCTAGTCGGCGTGGTGAGCACTGGAGACATCTTACGTGCGGTCGAATTGAAGATTCTGCCGCACGTCATCCGCGCCGTAGACATCATGTCGCACCCGCCTGTTGTGCTCTACCCAGATGACGACCTGTACGGAGCGCTCGGTATTTTCGACAGACATAATCTGGAAGCGCTGCCGGTCGTCACAAAAGAAACCGGTGAGTTTGCAGGTATGCTGACCCGATCCTCAATTTTTACAGCCGTGCGTGAACGACTGGCTGAACAACGAGAACATGCTCTGCGGGAGCATGCTGGATTTTCTGCACTGGAGAAAGAAGCGCGTCTGGTTGATTTGCTCGGAGAATTTACCGACCCGCAGAAAAGTTGTATTAAACGAATCAGCAGTCCTCAAGAACTGATCGGGAAGTCGCTACGGGAGAGTGACTACCGGCGCAACTATGGTTGTCAAGTTATCGCGATTGAAGCATCGACTGGGGAATTGTCTTCGCCTCCTGATCCCGATAAGCCAATTCAAAGGGGCGATGTTCTAATTATCCTTCCAATCTCAAATAAAGGCAATTAAGGCGCCGGAGGGCGTCCGCGCACGATACAGGTGGTCGGAATGGTCAGCCGCCACGATTTGATTTCAGCCTATCACCAGCGCTTGAAGGACATTCGCGCGATGGATGAAAATAAGTGCGCAGGTTCCAACGTCTTCGACCATGCGGCAACGCACGGAGCGTTCGAATCGCCGCGGCGAAAAATTGAAAAAATCCGGAAAAAGACCCCATCGAGCGTCTCTCAAGCAGGACTCGAATTGATCGAAGATCTGCCGGAAGACACCCCGCGATAAAACCAGCCCTGTTGGTGCACAAACTCGAATGATCGCCACGATGTGCGGTGTATCCAATCACTGTTGAAACAGCGGCCTTTCCAGCCGTATTACGGTTGAACCTACCCAAGAGGTTGACATGGCGTTTTGCGTTGAACCGGCGCGCCGTTGCGCTCGGTTTCCGTTTTTTGTTAGTCTGATTGTTCTGGCCCAGACTGCACACTCGTTCGATTTTCATGACGCGCTGCACGCGGAAAAACTCCCGGATGGTTTAAGTGCCCATATTGCGAAAGAAAGCAAAGGTTCGATTGCGCCCTCGGCCGACGGCGTCATTCTTGGATCCGAATCCAATCGTCATGCCATTTTAAAATTCGAAAGCCCGGTTCCCGGCACCGACGAGCATCCACTGCTGGTCAGCGCGCGAATTCGAACCTCGGCCAATATCGATGGCAACATGCTGCCGGGAATCTATCTTTATTGGAACGATAAGAACTGCGTGTCCATGCGGGCCACGTTCGACACGCACGTCTATTTCGGATGGACCAGGGACGGCGAGGACGCGCTAGCGTACGAACACAACGTCATGCGCGAAAGCCGCTTGGCGGCGGACCCGAAATTCAACGGCAAGGAAGTCTATTTCCGCATCTTTTTGGCCGCGCGAAACGTCGCGTTCTATGTCAGTCACGACGGCGCGAATTGGCGGAAACTGGGAGAGAGCGGCTGCCGCCCTGGGGCGCCGGGTGCCATTCCGAAGATTCTTTTTGGCCGCGGATTCGCCGGTGAAAAACCGGAGTTGTGCAACGATTCCAGCAAAGATCCGCGCCCGCCCATCAAGACGTACATCAGCGAGGTGAACATCGCCGACCACGGCGCACCGACTCAGCCGGACGCGCCGGAAATCGATAAAAAAGAAACGTGGGAGCAGACGCTCGCCGCGCTGGAACCCGCGGGCATTCCGCACGCCTGGTCGGTCCTTGCGCCCGCGGGCGAAAAAGTGCTGCACGACGCGAAGGATTGGCTCGCGATTGACAATTGGGCCACGGCCAAAGATGTCGGCGGCAAGCCCGTCAAATTTTTCAACTGGAACAAGCCCGACGACGAAGCGGACGATCCGCTGGTCGACCTGCATGAACGCATCGAGCACGCGAAGGGTGCCATCGTTCTGTGCCGCACCGACATCGAATGGCTCGTCGGCGGCGAAGCGCTCTTGTGGTACGATTGCGTCGAACCGTGCAAAATATGGGTCAACAACAAACTGGCCTACGACTATCTGGGCAACGAATGGTGGCGCGAGCGCCACCCCGTCAAGGACCGCAGCGCCATACCGGTTTCGTTCGAAAAGGGCAAGAATTCAGTCAAGATTTTGATCCATGCGATGCGCGGCGACGTGTCGTATTATTTTCGCGCCGAGCGTAGCGACACGCCGCGCCGCATTGGCCAGATCGAGAAAATGCTGGGCTATTTTCCGCCGCCTGCCGGGGGGTGGCGCGCCGCGGAAGCGATGTTCGAGATTGCACGGGCGTATGAAGAGGCCTTCGATTTTAAGAACGCGCTGGCGAGTTATTCGGCGGCGGGGGCTGCGCTCAAGTCCGATGACGAAAGCCTCGTGCGTGCGTTTGAAGGGAAGTTGCGCATCTACGCGTTCTTGCGCGATTTCGACAATGCCGCAAAAACCGCCGACGCATATCTTGCGGAACACCCGGCCGACACGGGCAGCGCCAGCGCAATGCGCGCCGCGCTGCGCTTTGAAACGCTCGCCGGCCGCGCGGGCCAGGCGCGCGAGCGCGCACACAAGTGGAGCGCGCAACACGGTCCGGGTGCCCCGCTCTGCGGCGCCGAATCGCTGCGCATCGTGGCCGGCGCGCTGGCCGAAGCCGGCGCGCGCGTGGAGCATCTCGCGACGCTTGAAGAAATCGCCGCCTCAAAGGATTTGAAAGCCGAGGAGCGTGCACGCGCCGCGATCGAGAGCGCGTGCTGGCGCTGCGAATACGAACGGCGCAAGGCATTGCGCGCCGTGCCGCCCGATCCCGCCGAACTGGAGCGGGCGTGCCGCTCGATGCTGGCGGCAGTTGAGATGCTGCCGAGCGCGAAAAATCCCGCCGTACACCAATTCGTTCTGGACGCGGAAACGGAGCTCAAGAACAAGAAGCCGGATCGCGCCTACGGGGCAGGCTGGGGCGCGGCGCTGATGGCGCTGTTGGCTTCCGATCCCGACACCGCTTATTACTTCGCGCCAACCAAAGCCTATCCGATCGAGTTGCCGTTGAAGGATAAGAACAAGGTCGATATTGCGGATCAGAATGTCTTCAAGGATCTCGCCTGGAACATGCTGCGCGAAAAGTGCGGCGATCCGGTGTGGGCTGGCAAGTGGCGCATCGTTGCGTTCAAGCGCAGCCGCGACGGAAAACCCAACCCCGATATCAATGGCCCGCAAACGAACGCCGAACCCGGCGCGCGTTACGGCGACAGAGGCTGGACTGAAATCGATCCAGAGGCCGACAAGACCGAACGCGCCGAATTTGGATTCGACGTCAAGCGCTTCAGCGGCGACGGGCAAGTCGCGTATCTGGCGCGCGAGTTCGACATGCCGGCCGCGGCCGACACGATTCTGCAGTTGTCGAATTCGGGCGCGTGGAGCGGCTGGATGGACGGCAAACCTGTGGGCCGCGATCTGAGCGCCGACGCCTACAAAATCGAAGCCGACCGCATTCCGCTGCATTTGGAAAAAGGGCGGCACCGCGTGTTGATCAGGCTGGAGCCACCCGCCGAAGGCGTCATGCTGTTCCGCGCGCGGATTGGCGCCGAACCGCAACTGGCGATGCTGCTCTATGTTCAGGCGCTGGCCGCGCGGCAATTTCCGGTGTCGATGAACGACCGCACGAACGAGTTGAACGTCCTGCGCGAAGCGCTGACGCGGCGCACGACCCCGGAAACGCTGGTGGCGTATGCGCAATCCGTTTCGCAGATGTACGACGATCAAAAATGGTTCGCGGTGGAACAGATGATCTACGCCGCGCAGATTTTGCGCGAAAGCAATCGCGATGCACTGGCTATGAAGGCGCTGCGCGAAGCCCTGACGCGCCTCGAAGACGGCCCCGCGTTTCAGGGCCGTTCGCAGAAGATCCTGGAAGTGGCGCGCGCGCTGGCACGCGCACTGGTTTACGAAGGCGAAACCGCCGCGGCGGACGCGATTCTGGCCCATGCCGTCAACCGCCACCCGTCTCCGGCTTCCGACGCCGCGCTGTGCCTGGCCTGGCGCGGCACGCTGCGCTGGGAACTGGGCATGAGCCAGGCGGCACTGCCTTTTTTCGAACGCTGTGCACGCGAAAGCCGGCTTCCGGACGAAGCGCGGCAATTGTCCGGACCGGGCTTGGAATGGGCGCGGTTCACGCGGCCCGAGCGCGTCTCGTTCGAGAGCTCGCACGAAGTTCAGGCGCTGCTGGACGCCGTCCGCAGGCAGTTAAGCGGCGCGCCCGACGATATCGAAAAAGCGATGCGCGGACTGGGCGAAATTCTGCGCAGCACGAACAATTCCATGGTCAAGGTTTCGGAGACGCCGTTCGCGGTGCGGTACGTGGGCGTGCGCGAGTACATTCGCTCCATGCTCGAATCGATGACGGCGGAGCAGCGCGGCGTGTATCGAAAAGTGGTCGGCGAAGCCGCCGCGCAACGCTTGCAGCGCGTGGCCGAACACGATCCGGCCGAATTGGAAAAGGCGGCGCTCGAATTTCCATTCACGCGCGAATCGCAGAACGCGCTGAATCGTGCGGGCGATCTGTATTTCGACCGCGGGCGTTACGGGCAGGCGGCGTCCATTTATTCGACGCTGCTGCGCGAGCCGAATCAGGCCGAGTCCGCGACCCTGGCATGCGCGAAATTGGCGCTCGCCGATGCGTTCGACGGCGAAAAAGCGGACTGTGAAGCCGCGCTCAAACGGCTCGAATCGGAATTTGCGAAAACCAGCGTGAAGATCAAGGGCGCGGCGGTGACCGGTGTGGAACTCGCCGCGCGGCTGAGGAAGCAGATCGCCGGCATGGGCGCTGTCGCGGCCGGCGGCGACGCGGGCGCGTTTCCGTACATGGGCGGGCTGACTCGCACCGGCGCAATGCATGGTCCGGCACCCGAACCCGGCGGCGTCGCGTGGGCGCAGCCGTGCATTGCATCGGGCGCGCTGGACGGCGCCAAAAGCAGTTTCGGCATCGACTCGCGATCGCATATCCAATCGGTTCCGGTTACGGACGGCACGCGCGTGTTCGTGGGCGCGATGGAATCGCTGCGCGCCTTCGACCTCAATTCCGGCGACATTCTCTGGACGCAAACGTGGGCCGGCGGCCTGTCCGGCGCGGCGAGCGCAGGATTCAATGGGTTTCCATCGAGCTGCCCGCTGTTGAATGGCGACAAGGTTATCATCCGCGCGCAGTCGCTCGCGTCGTCGCTTAAATGTTTCGATGCCGCGACGGGCGCTCTGCGCTGGAGCAGCGATGCGCAGCCGGAGCTCAAGAAAATTGTCTGGATCTCCGATCCCGCCGCGGCGTACGGGATGATTTTCGCCCTGTATGTCGAGCCGGGCGATTTCAGCATTCATGGCGTGGCTGCGCTGGACGCCGAGACCGGCCGCCTGCGCTGGCGAACTCCCCTTGCCAGCGGCGCGACCGGGATCAAGGTCGGCATCGGGTATTTTCAAGCAGCCAATCACATGGGTCCGCCGGCGATCGATGCCGGAGAGTTGTATGTCGAAACCGGCCTGGCGTCCGTCGCCGCGATCAACGCCTTCACCGGGGAAGCACGCTGGATCTCGAGTTATCCGCGCATTCAGTTGGGCGATTTGAAGCGCGGAAACACTGGCGCTTTCGACTTGACCGTGCGCTCGTTCAAAGCGTTTTCGCGCGGGCCGCTTTCGCCGATACTGCTGGGAAACCGCGTCGTCGCGTCGCCTCACGATGCCAATGGCGTGCTGGCGTTCGATCGGCGCGACGGATCGATTCTATGGCACCGCGAATTGCTGGACTGCCGTTATGTGGCCGGTGTCGCCGATGGCAGAATTCTGGCCTGCGACAACAGTGTTACCGCGCTGGACTCCGCGACGGGCGCGACGGTTTGGCGCACTGATCTCGAAGGACAAAGCTTGCAAGGTTCACCGACGCTTTCGGGCGGAATGCTGTACATGCCGATGCGCGACGGGTTGCTGCGCGTTGACGCGCTCAAAGGAACGGTCGTCGGTTCGACGGCTTGGGACGCGCGGACCGGTCCCGTTGCAAATCTGCTCGTGACGCCCAACCGCATCGTCGGCGTGTCCGAACACGCGGTCGTGACGCTGGGAACCGGCAGCGCGGGAGCCAGCGCGTTGCCATTTTACGAAGCGAAGCGGCTCGAAGCCGAAGGCAAACTTGAAGAGGCCGTGCAGCGTTACGCCGCTGCTCAAGCCGCCGACAAGGACGGGCTGCCCATGGCGTTGACGGCGCGCGTGCGGCTGTTGAAACGCCTGGATAAACGCGCCGAAGCGCTGCAGGAAGTCGCAAAGTTCGAACACGATGCGCCGCCGAAATTGTCCGCGATGGGCGGACTGTGGACGACGGGGCGCGACGCGGTGGCGCACTCGCTGCGCAGAAGTCTCGGCGAAAATCCGCCCGATCCGAATGCCGGAAAAACCGACCCCGTCGACGGGCTGGCGTGTGTGCTGGCGTATTCGATGTTTCTTCCGGGAGACAATCCGCAGGTCGCGCATTTTCAAAACGATCCGCCGAATCGCGTATTCATGCGCTTGAACGGCGACGTCAAATGCATGAGCCTGGGCGAAAATCCGGAGACGCTGTGGAGCGCTTACGTTGGAACCCAGGTCAAGATTCTGGCTTCTGGCGACAATTATCTCGCGGCGGTCAGCGACCGTGAAATCGCGGTGCTCGATCGCGAGACCGGCGAAACGCTCTCGCAAATCATTATCGCGAACACGGAAGCCGCCGGTGCGGGGGCCGGAGGCGCGGCTCGAATTAGAGCCGCCGCGTTCAGACGGCGCAGCGCTGTTCAGGGCGAGTCCTTCGTGCAAGCCATCGTGCTGAACGGCGTCATTTACGCGGCCACCGAATCGCGGCTGGGCGCGTGGGACGCCGCGACCGGCAAGCGGCTGTGGGAGCGCGCGTTGCTCGATAGCCGCTTCATCGAAAATGGCCTTTCCGGGCACGATGCCGTCATTCAGCGCGTGTACTTGCAGCGCGAGGATGTCATGATCACGTCGTTCGATGCCGCGACAGGCACGGAGATTCAAACGTTGCCCGCCGAGCCCCAACAGCGCATCGCCTTCTCGCCGGATCACCACTATATGGTGGCGCGGCGGGCCAATCGCCTCACGTGCGTCGATCTCTTCAAGATGGCCATTTTGTGGCGCAAGGATTCGGACGATCTCGACATCGTCAGCGCAACGCTGGAATTCACGCCGAACGGACAAATCCGGTACGCCGGAGCGGACAAGCGGAATGGCAACAAGCAGACGGTTCGGCATTTTGATTTGGCGACAGGCAACGATGCGGTTCCGGCGGTCGTCGACGGCGAAGGCGTGCAGTCGAGCCGCGGTTTGTTTGTCGTCACGGAACGCGGCTACAAAATTTCGCGCTTGAAGCCGGCTGCGAATGGCGGAGCCGAAACGGTGTGGACGACGCGGCTTCCGGTTCAGCGCGGCGTTGACTTTGCATTCACGCACGCGTTTACGGCGGGATCTTTTTTTCACAGCGTCTATTTACGCAACGCCGACACCGGCGTTCGCGATCAGTTGTTCCTGCGCACGCTGGCGTGGGAGACGGGGCAGAACATTTCGGAGCAGGCGCTTCCAGGCACCGCGCTGACCACAATCAATCCGTATACCGGTGGAAAAACCGTGACCTCTACGTTTGTGCTGGCCGGCGGAACGCTTGTATACACGGCGAAGGAAGGCATATTTCTGTTCCGTCCGCAGGCTGCGACTCCCGCTCAATCGCTGGAAAAGCTGCGGACTGAATTGCGCAACCCGGCGACGCCCGCGGAACGTCTCAAGCAACTGCGCCGCAGCGTGGCGGGACTTGATCAGCCCGAGGCGATGGCGTTCGTCACTCCGGCGGGCGCGCGCGTCGGCGGCGATCTTTCCGAATGGGCCGGGACCGAACCGATCGTGCTGGCCGACCGCTCGGATTATGTACCATTGAACGAGGGCGCGGTGTGGGCCGGAGCGGGGGAGTTCTCCGCCAAAATTTATGCGGGATGGAATCAGGCGGGCGTGATGTTCGCCATCGACGTGACGGATTCGACGCCCGAATCGCCGCGCCCCGGAAGCGAATTGACGACCGGCGACCGCGTCCGCATCGTGATCGATTCGCGCGACGGCGAAAATTCAGCGCTGGATCCCAACGAAAGTTTTGTGTGCACGCTGGCGCTCTCGCAAGGGCGCTCTTTCTTCGCGCAGGAATTCGGCATCGTGCCCGAGAACGCGCCATTTGCCGAGGGCAAAGTGGCGCCGTCGGTTTCGGGCAAAGGACGGCAGTACGAGTTGTTCGTGCCGTGGAGCGCGCTGCGGAAAAGCCCGACGGAACGCCCGGGCGAGCGGCGCGAACTGCGTCTGGGCGTGGCGATTTATGACGGCGACGCCACTCATACGCGCGGAGCGCTCGAGTGGGGCGCGGGGACAACCGTGTCTAGTGCGATGCCGTTATGGCTGGGGCGCCTGTCCTTGATCGACGTCTCCGCTGAAAAAGTCGAACGCTATCGCAAAGTGATCGCCATGGTTCCGGGCAGCCCGGAGGCGCTGAAATTCATGCGCCTGATTCTGCTCAGCAAACGCGGCCCGGCCGCGGAAGCAGAACGCATCGGCGAACTCGAAAAATTCATCGTCGAACATCCCGACTCGGCCAACACGCCCAAAGCGGCGGGCATGTTGCGGGAAGCGTACAAACGCACGGCCGATCCGGACCCCGCTCGCCTCGAAAAATTGTTGCAGCGCGCCAAGGTGCCTGAAACGGTCCGCCTGGCGCTCGACGCGGCCTTTAAAATGTGGGTTTATCCGGACCCGAAAAAGCCGCCGCAGATGATTATGGTCCAATTCTCGAACGGCGATTTCAATTGGGGCGTGGTGCGCGCGTATTGGGGCGCGCCGGTCCTGCCGCTGGGACGGGATGGCAGCGTTCAGATGAAGAAAATGGGTGACTTGCCCAAGCCCGGGGTTTGGACCGAACTGCGCGTCTCGCCCTTGGACATGGATTTGGAAAATATCGAGATCAAAGTTTTTGCGCTAACGTCGGCTGGCGGACTGACCTATTTCGACCGGGTCGCGTACTCCGTTGCCGGCAAGGAAACGGTTCTGATCGAAGGAAAGTTGCCGGACAAATGCCAGACGCAGTTGAGTCCAATCGGTTTCGTCGACCAGCCCAAGCGCGCGGCCGCGAAGAGCATGGCATTTGGCGCGTTCCATCAGGTGGAAGGACTCTACGACACGCATTTCAATTCGAGCGATTGGCAGCCGATGATGAACTTCGCGGCCTTGCGCCCCGTGGACTCCGGCATCAAGAACCCCGCCCAATATCAGGACGTGTGCCGCCGCGCCGCGCGAATTATCGACGACACGCCGGAGGGTCTCGCGTTCCTGCGCCGGGCGATTGATTTGAACGAAGGCGACGAGAAACAAAAGAGCGCGAAGGCGATTGTCGAAATCAAAGAGTTTCTGAAACAGGGCAACGGTTCACAGAATGCCTACGAAGCGCTGAAGCTCGCGTTCGAATATTTTACGCGCTCGGGCGACCCCAAGCCGATGGCAAAGATGGACGAATTCATCGGCGATGTGAAACCGCCGATCGCCGCCACCCGCGCCTTTTATGCCGACCGCTCGCCGGGATGGACCGAGTGGCGGGTGCTCGGCCCCTATGTGGCCACGGGCGAGCGGCGCGGAATGGAGTCCTCGATGGAACCGGAACGCGCGGTCGATCTGACTCTAAAAACGCAGAACAGCGGACGCGATCTGGAGTGGAAAAAAATCTCCTCCAAGGCCAAGAACGGCGACACCGTTGTGGACATGCGCCTGCATTTGGGCGCGGAGAAGGAGTCCTATCGCGGTCCGTATTTCGGCTATGCCTACACGAAATTCAATTGCCCGACGAAGCGCAAAGCGCTGTTCGCGTTCGGCGCGGATGACGTGATTTCGATCTGGGTCAACGGCCGGCGGGTGGTCAACGAAGTGTACACGTCGGCGCTGAAAGACAAGGAGTTGTTTGAAGTGCAACTGCGCAGCGGCGAAAATGAAATCTTGATCAAAGCGGGCGTGCAGAGTGGGAGGCTCGCGTTCATTTTCCGCATGGCCGATCTGGACGGCAAGCCATTCGACGATATACAGAATGAATGATTTCAGTGAGTGGCCCACCCCTCGGTGTGGGCGCCGAAGGCGCAAGAAGCCCCACCTCAAGCGTGCGCTTCTTTAAAATTTGAGGGTAAATGGAGAAGCTTCTTGTTCCTGCGGAACCCACTCAAAGAGGTGGGTCACCCGCGTCGCAAGTTTAGTTACCCAGGATAGGCGCTGGTGCGCGCCAACCCTGGGCTTTGCCACGCAACGCCTTCGGAGTTGAAAACGGTAACTGTCGGGGCCGCGAGCAAGGGTGCCAAGGAGCAGTACCCTGCTCCTTGCTGTTGATCGGACGAATTAAATGCGAACCGCGTTCGTCTAAAACTCCACGCGCCTCAGCAAGGAGCAGAGTACTGCTCCTTTGCACCCACTCCGCGACTTGCTCGCGGCCACCCGCCCGAACAGATCGTCCGACTACGAATGGATACGATGGTCATTCTGGCGGCCGAGCATCTCGCTGGGGCGCTACACGACGCTAAAGGGCAGTAAAATCGGGCCATACAGACTTGAAATCATCTACCGCTTCTTTGATCTCTTCATTCGATGATTGACATCCAATCTTCATCAAGTCATATGCTATGGCGGAATCCCGTTCACGGCATAATTCGAGAAGCCGACGAAATTCCCATTCATCATTTAAGTCAATAGCGCTTACCGCAGCGGTCAAAAAATGAATGTTATTGACTACAGCATAGTCAAAGTAGACGCTCATTCCAAGAGCGGACTGGAATGCTGGACGAATGACGCAAGCAGGTCTTTCCGATTGCGCAGATGGGTCAGTTCGCCATGCAGGCGTGTGCGCAAATCGTTCGTGT
>JBBRQD010000039.1:0-44754 GCA_038227045.1 Planctomycetota bacterium | reverse complement strand
TCGGGCGTTACCCGCGCCGCGCCCGTCTGTAAGCGGCCAGTGGGGATCGGGTAAACGAATTTGGCCGCTTACTGACGTGCGCGGCTCTGGTAACGCAAAAAAGAATCTACGGCTTGTCGGGCGGCGTTTCGTCCTCGACCACTTTCAGATCGACCGTGGCGGGAAGACTGCTGTTCTCGCCGTCGGAGACCACCAGTTCGAATTTATAATCGCCTGGCTTGTAGACGCGAATCCCGACGCGGTCTTTCGCCAGCGCGTTGGGCTGCAGTCTCAAATTGTCGCCGCCGACCTGCTTCCAGGAATAGGTGAGATTCTTGTCCGCGGGCTTGCTCTTCTGTCCGTCCAGAATGATGACTCCTTTGGGATTCTGCGGATCGACCGCGACCCCGCGCTTGGCCACGGGCGCGGGATTGGGCGAAACAGTCGGCACCGCCACGGGCAGCGAACCGGCCGCGAGCACATTGACCGTCACCACGAACGGTTCGCTGTAGTCTTTGCCATCGAATGCGGAAACCTCAAACGTCAATGTTCCCGGCGAAGGCGGCGTGATTTTTAAAATGGGGCCGGTTTGCTTCAACACGTTGTTTCCCTTGCGCCAGCGGAATGTCAGCGGTTCGGGGCCTTTGTCCGGATCGTTGGACGCGGAGGCGTCGAGAGTCGTTTCAACGCCCACTTCGGTGCTGATGACCGGCCGCTCAACCACGGCGACGGGCGGCGTATTCTTGAGGCGCGGGCGGACCTGGAATACGTTCTTCGCCGGCTGGCTCCACTCGTTGCCGTCGTTCACCGACAGTTCCCAGACGTACTCCCCCTCGGCCGGGACGGTGAATTGAATCTTCGATTTGCGGTCCTCGCCGGCCGGCAGGCGCAGGGGTTCGCCCTTGGTCTGTTTCCACTGGTATTGAAGCTGATCGCCGGTCGCCCCGTTCGGAGACTTCGATCCGGACCCATCGAGGATGACCGTGTCGCCGGCCGTGGGCGGAGCGATGTCGGCGATGATGGCTTGCGGCAGCGCGCCGCCCGTCACGTTGAATGCAGCCGTCGCCGGCGCGCTGTCCATGTCGCCGTTGTTGACGATCACTTGCAATTCGTATGCGCCCGCCTTCGACGGCATGACAACAATCTCCTGCGCGCTGTCGCGCGGCGCGATCACCAGCGGAGCGCCTTTGGATTGCTTCCATTTGTAGGTCAGCGGCGCGCCACCCGAGTCGTTGCTCTTATCCGCGCTCAGGCGCACTTCTTTGCCCGCGGCCAGAGGATCTTTTGTCAGAAGGGTGGCGACCGCCACGGGCGCTGTGGCGGGCGCGGCTTTGACGTCTAGCGTAAATGTGTCCATCTCGCTGCGCTGCTGATTTTGATCCACGACCTCGAGATTCAGGATGTACTGCCCCGGTTTCAGAGGCGTGAAGCGCAATATCTTTCCGAGGCGTTGATTCGCCGTCAGCGCCAAATCCGGGCCGCCGTCGAGTTGTTGAGTCCAAAAATATTGAAGCGCACCGTCACCGGTGCCCGTGCTGCTTTCAGCGGAGAGTTCCACTTGCGTCTTTGCGGTGATGGACTTGGGTCCCGTAATCTTCGCGACGGGCTTGCTCTTCACCGCGGGCGGCGGCGGGGCGGCAGCCACCGCCGCATCGACCACGAATTTAGTCGGTTCGCTGTCGTTTTCGCCATCGTTCACAACCAGTGACACGACATGGCGTCCCGCGTCCGCAATCTTAAAATTCCACTCCTGCTTTTTAGCGTTGGGCACCGGATCTTTGATCTTCGGACCGCCTTCGGATTCGTCCGCCCAGCGGTACGTCAACGCCTTTTTGTTGGGGCTGAACGACGTCGCACCGGAGAGCACGATCTTTTCCCCCACGACCGCGCGCTCGGGACCGGTGATGACTGCCGTGGGCTTCAATTGAGCCACGTCTTTCACGCCGATTTGCGTCTGCGCGACCGTCGAAAGTCCCTTTTCGTTGGTGGCTTCAACCTGAAACAGATACGTGCCGGGAGTTCGGGGCGTAAAACTGAAGCGCGGTTCGCTGGAAAATTCGGCCGGAATTTTCAGCGACTTGGGTTCCAGGCATGTCCAACGAACAGTGATCTTGGAATTCTGCGGATCGCTGATCTTCGCCACCATCGCGACTTTGTCTCCAACGTTGCACTTCTGCGTCGGTTCCAGTTCAATCACCGGCGGCTTCTGCGCCGCGCTGACTTTGATCGTCACGGGCTCGGACACGCCTTGTTTTTTGCCATCGCTGACGACGAGCATGACGCTGTATTCGCCTTCGTGTTCCGCCGAAAATCGAGCCACCGGGCCATCGGTTCCGCGCACGTTGTCGGGGAATTTCTTGCCTGTCACGGGTGCCCAGATGTAGGTCAGTTTAGAGCCGTCTTCGCTGGTGCTTTTCGAACCGTCCAGAACGACTTCGTCACCGATTGCAACGTCGGTTTTATTGGCAATCAATCGCGCCACCGGCAAACCGGTTTGAGGCGGTGGTGGAGGATCTTCTTTCACGATTGGGTTCTTGCCGACTTGAAACGAAATCGGATCGCTCTCGACCACGCCGTCGCCCGTGATGATCTGCAGGGTGAATTTGTAGATTCCATTTTCAGCAGCGACAAAGCTCTGCACCGGATAATTCAATTTGTCGGTGCGTTTTGTCGAAAATGGCCGCGCTGTGTCGGTCGTCAGCGTGCGAACCTTCGGACCTTTTTCGTCGTCGATTTGTTTCCAGAAAAAGCGCGGCGTCTCGGCTTCGTTAACCACCGATTCCGAACCGTCGAGCACGACCGTATCGCCGATTTGGAATATCTTTTTATCATCCTTGACCTTGCCCATGGCTTTCGGGCGCACTGGTTTTTCGCCCACGCGCGGCGCGGGAGGCAACTCCACCTCCGTGGCCGGGTCTGTCGAGTCGATTGTAATTTCGCCCTTCTTCTCCACAACAACCTCGACGCTGGCCGGCTCGCCCTCGCGTTTGCCGTCGGAGACTTTCAGTTCGAAGACATATTTGCCCGGTGCCTTCGGGACAAAATCAAACTGGCGGCTGGCCAGTTGTTCTGCCGAGAGTGCATCTTTAAACGCTTCGGGCGCTACTTTGACGGTCCATTGATATTTCGTGATGGTGCGATTGTTGAATGCCTTGCTGTTCTGGCCGCTGAGCACGACCTTCTGGCCGACCTTAGTCTTCTGATTTGCACCGGGTTCGGCAATCGGCAAAGGTGTCGCTGGAAGCACAGGTTGCGCAAAACGCTTGGAGACCTTTTGTCCGTCTTCGCTCTCAATGGTCACTTCGAAGACGTAATTATCGGGTTCCGTGGGAACAAAATACGTCTCGCTGATCCACTTCTTGGAGACCTTGTCAAACCGCGCCGCGCGAGGATCGGCGATCTTGACCGGATGACCTTCTTTCTGAACCCATAAAAAGGACAGTGCGCCACCTTCGGGGTCGGCCGCTTGAATTTTCAGCGGTACGCGCCCCTCTGCCGGATTGTCCTCGGCCGATGCCTGCCCGGCCCATGCCAGGATCAGCGCCAGCACAAGCGTTCCGAATGCTCTACTGCCTTTCATACCTGTCACTCCGTGCCGTCCGTTGAGCTTGCAACACGAGTATTCTTTGAATCCGACGGCCATGCGTGCGGAACACCGGCGTCGTTTTTGACCGTCACCTGGATTGCGTACGCCCCAGGCTTCGTCGAAATAATGTAAGTTTCGACCAGCCACTTTTTACTGTTATCGTCATATATTGCGGCAGCCGCATCTATTATTTTGGCTTCGAGCCCATCTATTTGCACTCCTTCGAAGGAACACTTACCGCCCAGCGGATCGATCGCTTTCACGTGGAAACGCACTCGGCCACCGTTAGCCGATTCCTCGGCGGCGGCAATGCACGTCCATTCCAGACCTCCCCAAAACCCGCAAATTACGATACACCACTTGACGTGCAAAGGCATGTTAATTGTTCCACCCGATAATGTTATGCGGGATCTTCAGCCGATAATTCAGGCGGCGGCGAATCCGCAGCCGCCGGTTCGGCAGTTGGCGCGATTCCCAGCAATACGCCCAATTCAGACGACAGTCCCTGAATCTCGTCCTCGCTCAATTCCGGCTCAACTACAGCATGAATCACCGTTTCCGCGCCGGTATTTTTCTCGCGATAATTTTGCACAACACGGCCTTGATCGTCCTTTTTCTTCTCGCCAGCAGCCAATACTTTTTTCCGCGAGAGCATCAACGCCAGGATATACCGAAAGGCAATTCGCTGCGGACTGGCATCTCCTTCCAAGCGCTTGAAGAACTCCAACACATTGTCCATATCAATCGCGGGACGCGGCTTCTTGACGCCATTCCCAACTTTAGGAGTCGTTTTCCAGTAATAAAACACATCCGCAGGACGCTTGCTTTGAAAACAAGAATCACAATAATCCGCCCGCCGCAAACCCTCCGGCGACTGCAACAGCGCGGAATAATAGGTGCCGTCTGTAACGAAAGCCGCGCTGCATATCTGGCACTGCGGCGCGGGTTTACTAATCTTCCATTCGTGCTCGGACACCGCTTACCTCGCAAATTCTGATTTGTTAAAGTTTAGTAAGTATGCACAATAGTCAACGAAATTCAAGTTTTCATCTTTGTAAAACGTAAATTACATCCAAACGCATCGCGAGTTGCCCGTCGCCGGACTCCTTATATAAGGAGTGTTGAAGAAGCCGGCTCATTAAACCACTTTCCGAGTTCCTAACCTTTCCCATGATTGACACCCACTGCCATCTCAGCTCGCCCGATTTCGATCCAGACCGCGACGCCATGATTCAGCGCGCGCGCGACGCCGGCGTCGAAGCGTTCGTCACCATCGCGACGGGACCGGACGATTGGCGCCGCTGTATCGATCTCGCCGAAACCCGGCCCGATGTGCGTGTGGCGCTGGGGATTCACCCGAATGAAGCGTCGTGCTTTAGTGCGGAAGTCCTCGCCGCAATGAGCACGCTGGCAAAGACTCATCCGCGCGTCGTCGCCATCGGCGAAACGGGCCTGGACTTTTTCCGCGATCATGCGCCTCGCGAAAAACAGTATGCAGCGTTTCAAGCGCAGTTGGAACTTGCCGACGAGTTGAAAAAGCCATTTATCTTACATTGCCGCGCGGCGGAAAATGAGATGCTAGAAGTGCTCGAAAAACATCGTGTCAAGACCGGGCATGCACTGAACGGCGTCTGGCATTGTTTCACCGCCGCGAGAGAATTCGGTTTGTGCGCGGCGGAGATGGGCCTGTATTTCGGACTCGGCGGCGTGATGACCTATCCCAAAGCAAACGAGGTTCGCGAGGCTATTTCAGCGCTGCCCGGAGACCGCCTGCTGCTCGAAACAGATTGCCCGTATCTCGCGCCGCAACCCTGGCGCGGAAAGCGCAACGAACCTGCGTTCCTGACCGCAGTCGTCCAAAAGATCGCCGAAGTGCGCGGTGTTGACGTCGAATCGGTGCGCACCTCCACGACAGCGAATTGGAAGAGGCTGTTCGCTTGTTAAAAATGTGCGTTCACGGACTGGGAGCGATCTTTCGGGCGCCTCTACGCCGGATCGATCGTTCGCAAACGACCCAAATGCCAGCAAGTATCACTATGGCAATGGTCAAGTCGATGATGGTATTGCTTAACGAAAAATAGCGCGAATCCAAATGCGCATTTTCATACGCTGCAATACTGCCGACATCGATATCTGTTTGGGTTATTAAACAACAGCAAGGCCAGCCATACGCTTTGTCGATTGTGATCGGAGCGCGGTAATTTCGGGTTGTCAGAAAAATATTTTTAAGACGGTGCCGAAATTCCGCTTCGTTTTCCGTAACGAAACCTACGACATCCCGTTCGGTGAAGCGCTTGTGCTGCCCAAAATTCGCGCCCACTAATATGCCCGCTGCACACATCAGGACGACAGACGTGGAGAGGTGGATTTGAAAGTATGCCCGCCCACCGACGCTTCGCATTTGATCCCTCGATATGCGTGCTGGCGCACAATACGAACAGTTTGTACATCGCCCGGCTATCACGTATGATTTACCACAATGAACCGAATAGTGACATGAAAACACCCCGCATCCTATTGCTCAATCCGCCCATCCACGACTTCGCCGCTTACGATTTCTGGCTGAAGCCGTACGGCCTTCTGAGCGTCGGTGGACGTTTGCGTGGCCGCGCCGAACTGCGGCTCTTCGACTATCTCGACCGTCTGCATCCTGCCGTGCAAGGCGAAAAATTGCGCGCGGATGTCTGGGGACGCGGGGAGTTTCATAACGAGCCGCTCGACAAGCCGGCGCTCTTCGCCAACATTCCTCGGAGTTACCGCCGCTTCGGTTTGCCGCGCGCCGAATTCCGTGCGTTTCTCGAGCGCGAAGGGCCGTTCGATTTCGCTTTGATTCAGACCGTGATGACCTATTGGTATCCGGGCGTAAAAGAGGCCATCGACGATCTGCGCGCGTACTCGCCACAAACCAAGATCGTGCTCGGCGGCGTCTACGCGACAATCTGCAATCCGCACGCGCACACGATCGGCGCGGATTTCGTACTCGACGGCCTGAACCTCGATCCGCTCTGGAAATTTTTGAATCTCGAACCCAACCCCGACGGTCTGCCGTACTGGGATCTGTACCCGCGGCTCGACACCGGCGTCTTAAAACTTGCGGACGGCTGTCCGTTCAAGTGCACCTACTGTTCGGTGCCGCAGGTCTATCCCACGTTTCATTCGCGCCCGATGGAGCGCTCTCTCGCCGAACTGGGTTTTCTCATCGAACGCGGCGCGAAGCACGCCGTTTTTTACGACGACGCGCTGCTCTATCAGCCGGACAAAATCCTCGTTCCATTTTTAAAAGAAGCGCTGAAACGCAAAACCCGTTTGAATTTCCACACGCCCAACGCGTTGAACGCGCGGTTCATTTCGAAGGAACTGGCGGAACTGATGGTTGAAGCCGGCTTCAAGGTCGTGTATCTGGGTTTTGAAAGCAGCGCCTACGAATGGCAGAAGAAGACCGGCGGAAAAGTCTATTCGCACGAATTGAAAGATGCGATCCAAAACCTGTGCGCGGCCGGCGCGAAGATTGAACACATCGCGGCGTACCTGATCATGTCGCACCCCAACGCAGACCAACAGAACGTCGAAGAATCGATGCGCTTCGCAAACGACCTGGGCATCCGCGTGATGCTCTCCGAATTCTCGCCGATTCCGGGCACGCCCGACGGCGAACTCTGCCGCAAATGGATCGACCTCGACGAGCCGCTAACCCACAACAAAACCGCCTTTCCCATCGTGTTCATGGGCGAAGAGAATGTGAATCGAATCAAGGGCCTGTCGCGCGATTTGAACGCAAAGTTGCAACGCGGAGCTGTAGTGCAAGTGTGAGTGCGGATTTGCGGTTCCCCTCTCCCCCCGGGAGAGGGCCGACGAGCAGCCGTATCGCTCGCGGGGTGAGGGGGAGATCGTTGATTAATCCACACGCGATGATTAATCCGCGCCCTCCCCTCACCCCGGACTTCGCTTGCGCTCCGTCTCGACCCTCGCCCGGAGGGGAGAGGGCAACGGCACGACCGGCCTCCCCGTCTTGCCATGGCAATTTCCGTTCGCTCTGTATAATCCAAAATTCCATGCGCAACGCCAACCTCAACACGACTGGTATTCTCAACGCGTCCGTGCAACTGACGTTGCGCGCGGCGTCGCCGTGGATGGGCGTGCTCTGGATCACCGCGCTGCCGCTGCGTTTTTTGCAGGTCTATTTCGTCTTCCAATTGCTGCTGCTGAGCGAGCCGCAGTTTTACCTGCATTATCTCTGGCGGCTTTCCACGTTCGTGTTCGTGGCGTTCCTCGTTTCGTTGTACGGGCGCGCCGTGTATGTGCGAGCCTGTTACTACGCGGGGAATTCCGCGGTCGATTCGAAATTCGAGGCGCTGAAAGTGCCGCTCTCCGATTTCATTCCGTATGTCTACACGGCGCTGATCAACGAATTCTTTTTCTATCTCACTCTTTTCACCTTTGTGATGTGGCCTCCGTTTATTGTTTACGGCGGGCTGGCCGCGGCCACGTCGTATGGAATCGGCGGACCGAAGATGCTGAGCGCGCCATTGGACGCCCTCAAAATCTCCTGGACCTCCTTCTGGCCGCTCGCGGGCATCACGCTGGTATTTTTCCTGGGCATGATCATGGCGCTGATTAATCTCTATTTTTTGATCGTGATCTCGCTGAAGCTCGGCGGCGAAATTCTGGGGCCGGCCCTTCCCCGGTGGGAGTATATCTTCGAACCCGGACCATTGGGTCTTCTGCCCAAGCAACCGCTGACCTACTCGTTATTGGTCGTGGGCGCATCTCTGATCATCGAACCGTTTTGGCTCGCGGCGAACGTCGATCTGGTGCAACGCGTGCGTGCGCGAAAAACCGGCGAAGACTTGCAGCTTTGGTTTCAGGAAATCAAAAAAGAGGCGGCTCAATGACTCGCTTCGCCGCTTCTTTTTCTATTGCGGTCCTGCTCGCCGCCGCATCTGGATTGCCGGGTGCCGGTGGCGCAATGGCGCGCGAAATCACCGTCGCGGAATATCGCAGCGGGATGGAAAAAGTACTCGCGGAATTGGACGGCGCACATCTGGCGGAAGCGCAGCAAGCCGCCGCGAAACTCGAAGGCGCGGACGTGTCGGTCCCGGCCGGCAACGGCAGTGCGTTTTCCGCCGACGCGTCCATTCTTCAACCCATTCGCAAAGCCGCCCAACTCTCCGATGCTCAAGCGCTCAGCCCGCGCATCAAAGCGCTTCTTCACGCGTTGTCCGCCGGAGACCCGCCTTCCGCTGCCGAAAACGCTCCCAATCGGGAATTGCTGGCCGCGCTTCAGCGCGACGAGGAGCGCACGATTCCTCCGAAGGACGGCGAAATCGACGACGCCGGAATTGTCGATTCCGGAGTCATCCACACGATGCTGCATTACCTCGGCGAAGGTGTTCGCTGGATCTACAAGAAAATATGGGACTTCATCACCTGGTTTCGAAATCTCTTTCCCAAGCCAAATCCCGGTTTCGGCGACGGCATCGGTCCGTTCGTGAAATATGGCTTGATCGGATGCGCGCTTCTCGCCGGAGCGATCATGATCCGGGCATACATGAAAAACCGGCGCTTCAAAGGCGTCGCCGCCGATTTTGAAACAGTCGCCGCGCCAGCGCCAGCCAAGGACGCCGACCCCCTCTCGCGCGATTCGAACCAATGGGAAGAATATGCCGCGCGCCTGGCTTCGACCGGCCGGCACCGCGAGGCCGTTCGCGCCTGGTATCACGCCGTGCTGGTGATGCTTTTTCGATCCGGCGTATTGAACTATCGCAAGGGCCGGACGAATTGGGAATACTATTTTTCGTTTCCGCAGGACTTCTCGTTTCGCCGCGACTTTCAGGAATTGACCGGCTCGTTCGAACTTGAGTGGTACGGAAAATCGGCAAGCGAACCGGACGACGCGAATCGCTACGCCAGCGCCGCGAAACAATTCCTGGCGCGCGCACGCGCCGGGAGGAGCGGATGAACCGATTCCTGCGCAAACTTCCGCTGCTCGCCGCGCTGCTGGCGATTGGCGCCGCGTTCGTCTGGCTGGACAGCGACAAGGACTTCAAGCGCGAAGTCTTTCCGGCACGCTCACTGCACAACATCGCGCCCAAGGGCGCGTCGCTGGCCTTCCGTTACCTGAAAGAATCACGCGGATCGAAAGCGCCGGCGGTCAGCGAACTTCACCGCATGATCGATTACGCGGAGATCGAGCCGAACGCCGTGGTCTTTCGCATCGGGCCGGAGAAAAAGCCCGGTGAACACGAAAGCCCCGATCCAAACAAGACCGGCTTGAAAACACCGCCTCCAGTAAAGCCTGTCGTGACCGGCGGGCCGCTGCTGACCGATGGCGAATTGAATTGGGTCAAGGGTGGCGGACGGCTGGTGCTGGCGCTGGATAAAAATTACGGGCCGATAGAGGTCGTGAATCAGACCAAGGGAGACGATTTCAAGAAAACATTCGACTTCTGGCCGGGCGTCAACCGCTTTCATCCGCGGCCCGCGCGCACGCTGAATTTTAAAGGCGCGTCGCTGGACAAAGCGAAATCGATCGCGGTGCTCGACGACGCTCACACATTGTTCGCGCTGAACGGCGAAATATTCGCCGCGCGCATTCTTTTGGAAGGCGGAACAGGCGACGTGATCGTGCTGGCCTCGCCGGAGATTTTCACCAACAGCCACGTGGGACTGGAAGACAACCTGAAATTGCTCGGGCAACTCGCGCCGTCAACACGCCCGGTTTATTTCGACGAATTCGTGCACGGCCTGCACACGTCGCCTGGCATGATTGAAATGCTCGTTCGCTGGGGCATGGGCATGGCGCTACTGGTCATGCTTGCCGGAGGCATGGTCCTGTTTTGGCGCGCGCGCGCGTCCATCGGCCCGCCCGAGGACGATCACAAAGAGACGCGCACCGAAGCCATCGATTTCGTCAACTCGCTCGCGCCGCTGTATAACCGCGTGCTCGAACCGCATCAGGCGATCGCGCTGCACTACAAGAATTTCATTCATACCGTCACCGCGCAAAGCGGGTTGCGTGGAGCTGATTTGCGCGCGAGAATCTTCGCGCTGCTGGGCACGTCCGACGAAGCCGGCCTCACCGGCCGGCGCGCTCTGACGCCGTCTGAATTTTTCAGTCTGTTGAAAACATTAAACGAAGCTTATGGGAGGTTGGAGCGTGCTCACCGTCGCTGAAGCCGCAGCAAAATTCGCCATTCTGCGCGAGCAGATGAATCGCGTCATCATTGGCCAGGACCGCGTGAAAGAGCAGGTTCTGGTTTGCCTGCTCGCCGGCGGCCATACACTGCTGGAAGGCGTTCCCGGCACCGGCAAAACACTGATTGCCCTCACGCTTTCGCGCCTGCTGGGCTGCGGCTTCAACCGCATTCAATTCACGCCGGATTTGATGCCCTCGGACATCATGGGTTCCAACGTCTTCAATCCGAAGACGCAGGATTTCGAATTCCACGCCGGCCCGATCTTCACCGACTTCCTGCTCGCCGACGAAATCAACCGCACGCCGCCAAAAACGCAGTCCGCGTTGCTGGAGGCGATGCAGGAAAAGGCCGCGACGATCGACGGCATGCGCCACAACATCTCGCCGGTCTTCACGGTGTTCGCCACGCAGAATCCAGTTGAATTCGAAGGCACCTATCCGTTGCCCGAAGCGCAGCGCGACCGCTTTTTAATGAAAATCTCGATTGACTGTCCGACGGCCGAAGACGAACTCGTGATTCTGGACAATTACGTGAGGGGTAACCGCCTGCATGACGTGGCGATCAACGAACTCGGCGCGTGCATGACCGCCGACGATCTGCTCGCCTGCCGCCGCACGGCAACCAAACTCGTCAAAGTCGAAAGCAATCTGCTCGGCTACATCCAGAAGATCGTCGCCGCCACGCGCCAGGACGACGCAGTGCAAATCGGCGCGGGTCCGCGCGCCTCGTTGGGATTGCTGGACAGCGGCAGAGCGCTCGCGATCCTGCGCGGACGCGATTTCATCACGCCGGACGATATTAAAGAAATGGCGCTGCCGGTGTTGATTCACCGGGTGACACTGTCGCCGGAATCCGAGATGGAAGGGACAACGCTTAACGATGTTTTGAAACGGTTGTTTGAGAAGATTGAAGTGCCGAGATAAAGTTCGTAGTTCCGCCTTCAGGCGGTCCGGGCCGCCTGAAGGCGGAACTACGAACGTTTCTACGCCGGCAACTCTTCCTGTCCCGTTATCCGCCGATACGCATCGACATATTTCTCGCGCGTCTTCTGCACGACCACTTCCGACAACGGCGGCGCAGGCGGGAGTTTGTTCCAGCCGATGCCTTCGAGATAATCGCGCACGAATTGTTTGTCGAAGCTGAACTGCGTTTGGCCCGGCGTCCATTGCTCGCGGGGCCAGAAGCGCGAACTGTCCGGCGTCAGCGCTTCGTCGACCAGAATGATTTCGCCGTTGTGCTGGCCGAATTCGAATTTGGTGTCGGCGATGATGACGTTCTTGGTGAGCGCGTGTTCGGCCGCGCGCTTGTAAATGTTGATCGAAATATCGCGCAGCTTTTCGGCGTTTTCTTTTCCGATAATTTCGCTGGCGCGCTCGAATGTGATGTTCTCGTCGTGTCCCTCGACCGCCTTTGTGGCGGGCGTGAAAATCGGAGCGTCCAGACGCGAGCCGTTCTTCAACCCGCGCGCCAACTGAATGCCGCAGACGCTGCCCTTTTCCAGGTACTCTTTCCAGCCCGATCCCATCAGATAGCCGCGCACGACACATTCGACGGGAAAGACTTTGGCTTTGTGAACGAGCATCGAACGTCCCGCAAGAATCGCGCGATGTTCTTCCAGCCCGTGGCCCATTTTTTCGACATCCGCGGTGATCAGATGATTGCGCGGATTATCGCCCAAAAATCCAAACCAGAAGCGCGAGAGTCCGTTCAGCACGCGGCCCTTGTCCGGAATGGGCGTCGGCAGGACGGAATCGAACGCGCTCAAGCGATCAGTGCTGACGATCAACAATTGGTCGCCGAGATCGTACACGTCCCGGACTTTGCCGCGCGCCAGCAGTTTCAGACCCGGCAGATTGGTTTCGAATACGGGTTCCATCGCTCGATTCTCCTCTTGTGCTGCGGGCCACTTCGCCAAACTCGGAATTCTCTGGATATTCCATGTCCTACTCAATCGCAGATGAACACGGATTAACGCAAATTACCGCAGATAAAAATAGGCCGTTCGTTGAAATCCATCTGCGGTAATTTGCGCTCATTTGCGTTCATCCGCGATTAAGTGGATCGCCGATAAACCAAACGTCTTGCGCATTCCGGGTCTTACGCGAAACGCTTTTCGACTTCGGCCCAGTTGATCACGTTCCAGATGGCCTTGAGATAATCGGCGCGCCGATTCTGATAGTTCAAATAGTACGCGTGTTCCCATACGTCGATGCCCAGGAGCGGCTTTTTGCCCTCCATAATGGGGCTATCCTGATTGGCGCTTGATGCCACTTCAAGCTTCCCGTCGGCGGTCTTGGACAACCAGGCCCAGCCGCTGCCGAAGCGCTTCATGCCGGCTTCGTTCATCTTTTCGGTGAACGTCTTGAAATCGGTGAAGGTGCTCTTGATGGCATCGGCCAGCGGGCCCTTGGGTTCGCCGCCTGCTTTCGGCGCGAGGCTCTCCCAGAAAAGTGTGTGATTGTAATGCCCGCCGCCGTTGTTGATGACGGCCTGATGAATCGCTTCCGGCACTTTCGCCGCTTTGTCCGCCAGAATCTCTTCGATCTTGAGCTTGCCGAGATCGGCGTTTCCGGCCAGCGCCTTGTTCAGATTCGCCACGTATGCGGCGTGGTGCTTGTCGTGATGGATTTCCATAGTCTTGGCGTCGATGTGCGGTTCGAGCGCGTCGAACGCGAATGCGAGCTTGGGAACTTCGAATGCGGTGCCCTCCGCCAGAACGATGCCGGAGCCGAGCGCGCCAGTCGCCAGCACAGCCGCGCCGGCGGCGATGCCGGTGGCGATGAACGTGCGGCGGTCGAGACCTGAAACGATCTTGTCGTCGGACATGAAGAATCTCCTAAAGGGTTAAAAACGGAAAACGAATCAGTTTAAATTAAACCATTGAAGCGCAAATCGCGGCGCGAAATGTGTCTAGCGACTTTTGGCATTCGCCGCGCTCCCCCTGAGCGATTGCTTCACGCAAGCCTTCAAAAAGTTCGCGGTTTGCGGAAAAACCGCAAACCGCGAACCTTGAAAACAGAGACCTCGTTTAGGCCTTGAAGCGCTTGTTGACTTCCGCCCAGTTCACCGCGTTCCAGATGGCCTTCAAGTAATCCGGCCGGCGGTTCTGGTACTTCAAATAGTACGCGTGTTCCCACACGTCGATGCCGAAGACCGGCACATCGCCGACCATGATTGGAGAATCCTGGTTGGCCGTCGAATAGACTTCGAGCTTGCCGCCTTTTTTCACCAGCCACGACCAGCCGCTCCCGAAGCGCTTGGCGCCGGCGTCGTTCATCTTTTCCTGCAAGCCGGCCAGACCGCCGAAGGTGCTCTTGATCGCATCGCCGACTTCGCCCGTCGGTTCGCCACCCGCGTTCGGGGCGAGCACCGTCCAGAAGAGCGAATGATTGGCGTGGCCGCCGCCGTTGTTGATGACCGCCTGCCGAATGGCTTCGGGAACCTTGGCGCACTTGTCGGCCAAAAGCGTTTCGATGGGCAGCGCCAGCAGATCGGCTTGCTCCTTCAATGCCGCGTTGAGATTGGTCACGTACGCGTTGTGGTGCTTGCCGTGGTGAATCTCCATGGTCATCTTGTCGATATTCGGTTCGAGCGCGTCGGGCGCGTAGGGCAGTGCGGGCAACGTGAATGCCATTCTAGTAGCCTCCTATTTTAGTGGGGTGGAGAATCGAAACACGAACAGACGATGCCCGCTATCTCCCATGGCGGACACGAGACCTCAGTTGTGCCGTTGGTTATGCGTCAAGAAGCGGATAAATCAATAGCGGAATTGAAAAAGAACGACGTGCGCACCCAAAATTCCAGATTCTCGTCGGGCTAATTACCGCTCGTTTGGGGATTCGCTCACACTTTCTTTTGAACGTGGCCCGATATCGTGTAGGCTATGGCCTCATCGACGATGTCCATTCGGCAATTTACCTGGAGGAGGATCGCATGAAATTTGCATTGAAGCTCGGTATGCTGGCGTTGGTGGTGTGCGCGGCGGGAGCCTTGCGCGCTGAAGAAGATCCGAAGATGCCCGATTGGGTTCCGGCATTTCCGGACGCCAAACCGAAACTTATTGAAAACAAGAAGAGCGAGAAAGAGAGCAGTGTCACCTGGTACTTCACCACGGCCAAAACGCCCGTCGAAGTCAGAGACTTCTATAAGAAGGGCTTCGAAGCGTCCGGATTCAAGGAAATGAAAGTGCAGTCGGTCGATGACAAAGAAGACAAGGTCCAGCAGGAGAACATAAAGAGCGACGACGGCAAGCGCTACTGGTATGTCTCTGCGCGCGTGGATAAAATTTCGACGGAGACGCAGGTCAGCCTCGTGTATCAAATTAAAAACTAGACCGTGTTTTGGGTGCCACGGAGCAGTACCCTGCTCCGTTCCGAGGCTCGCACGATTTCGTGCCTGAAAACGAATTCTTTAAAATCGGTGCGCAACAGCACGGAGCAGGGTACTGCTCCGTGGCACCCGTTTGCCTATGCGCGAAACTATTCTGATTTGCTTCCCCATTCCGCGCGAACCGTTTCTCGCCGCTCAGGCTGAATTTCCGCAATTCGACTGGCGGGAAGGTTCGCCGAACGACGCGGCGGCTGTTTCCGGCGCATCGATTATTTTTGGCAGGCCCGATATCGAATTGTTGAATTCAGCGCATGCTTTGAAATGGCTGCAAAATCCGTCGGCCGGCGTCGAAAAGTGGGCGTCGTGCGAAGCGTTTTTGAAGGGCTCGTTCGAACTCACCACCGCGTCCGGAATGCATGAAGGCTGCGCGCAGCATGCTTTCGCTCTGCTTCTGGCACTCTCGCGGCGCATCCATCTGTACGAAAAAACATTGAAACCCGGCGGTTGGAAATCGAAGGATTCAAAAGACACTCCGCTGGTCTTGAGCGGTCTGACGATGGGTGTGCTCGGGTTGGGCGCGCTGGGCAGGCGCGTCTGCGAGATCGCGCGGGCGCTTGGAATGAAAACGATGGGGCTAAACCGCAGCGGTTCGCCCGCACGCGAAGCCGACGAAACACACGCCATTGTCGCACTCGATTCAAATCTGCCTCGTTGCGACGTACTGACCTTGATCCTGCCCGCGACACCCGACACCGACGATCTGATCAACGCGCGGCGACTGGCGTTGCTGCCGCCGCATTGTCTGCTGATCAATGTGGGGCGAGGCAACGCGATTGATGAGCGCGCTTTGATTGAAGCGCTAAAATCCGGGCAGCTTGCCGGCGCCGGATTGGATGTCTTTAAACAAGAGCCGCTGCCCGCCGATTCCGAATTCTACGCGTTGCCCAACGTGTTGATCACGCCGCACATTGGCGGCGACCGCAGCGACTACGAGGCGCGCGCGTTTGAGGTCTTCCTGGATAATTTGCGCCGCCACCTGCGCGGCGAACGGCTCAAAAATTGCGTGGGTAAGGTCCGAGGATATTAAACCGTTGCGTTTGGAACTAAATTAATGGAGCTGAAGCCCGCCGTTCCCATTCGCCTGATCGCGCTCGATCTCGACGGCACGCTTTTGCGCGCGGATAAATCCATCGGGCCGCGTACGATTGCGGCATTGCGCGCGGCGCGGGCGAAGGGCGTCGAAATCGTTTTAGCTTCGGGCCGCATGACGCCGGCGATGGAGCCGGCGATAAAGGCGCTGGGTCTGGATTTGTTTCTAGTCAGTTACAACGGAGCGGCCGTGCGCGGTCCGATTGCCGACGGTCGCGAACTGCTCTATCACCGCCCGCTGCCGACGGACATTGCCGCGGAGCTTTACGCTTATGCGCGCGAGCGGCGCTTGCAGGTCAATTATTATCTCGACGACGTGATCGTCAGCGAGGATGGTCCGCATCTCCGCCCGTGGATCGACATTTATCGCGACCGCACCGGTTCGCCTTATCGCTTCGTTGAATCGCTTCTGGGCTTCCTGCATCGCGAGCCGACGAAACTGCTGCTGGTGATGGAACCGGCGCAGCGGGAGGCCGTCGCCGTGCATTGGAAAGCGAAACTTGGCACGCGCGCGGCGGTGGTTCGGACGGATCCTGAATACCTCGAATTCCTCGCGCCCGGAGCCAGCAAAGGCGACGCGCTCGGGTTCATCGCCGGAAAACTGGGCGTGGATTTTTCCGAGATCATGGCCATGGGCGACGGTGAAAACGACGTCTCGATGCTGTCGCGCGCCGGCTGGCCGGTCGCGGTGGCCAACGCGGGCGCCGCCTGCCGGGCGGCGGCGAAAGCCTTCACGGAACGCGATCACGAGAACGACGCAGTGGCGGAAGCCGTTGAGCGCTGGGTGTTGTGACTCCCGGCAAAAGATGGCGATCCGTGAAAGGAATCCATAAAGGTTGCGCTTTTTCGCTTTACAAAATTCGCGCGCGGCATAGATAGGTAGGCGCGATTTTACACTATAGTTTCGGTCTGGCATAGTTTTCAGTGGAACCAAAGAACCAAGGAGGTTCATAAATGGCCCATGTAACGACGTCCCCCTGCATCGGAACGCACGACACCGCATGCATGAAAGTCTGCCCGGTTAACTGCTTTTACGATGTCCCGGTAAGCGACATCGGCGCTGCGGGCGATGGCAACATTTTGATCATCAGTCCCGATGAATGCATCGACTGCGGACTCTGCGTTCCCGAGTGCCCCGTCGCGGCCGTCTTCCCCCTGGACGACGTTCCAGACGCGGAAAAGGCGTTCATCGACATGAACAAAAACTGGTTCGTCGGCAAGGATCAGGCGATCATCGACGCGGCGCGCATCACGCCGTAGGCGAGCGCTCTATTCGAGAGAGAATTTGGAATGGCCGCCGTGCTTCTACAAAAGGAGCGCGGCGGTTTTTTTGTGTTCAAGAACCGCGACCGCAAGGGAGTGGCTATTTCGAATCGACACGCGCTCAGCGTTTCAACGAAGATTTCCGATTAAATGGAATTCAATGAATCGTGAGAGTTCCAGCGTGACCGCTCCCTCGCCGTCGCGGTTCTTTAGGGATGCCGCCCGAAAAACATTAGGTACACGTACGCGCAGAACAGAAAAAATCCCACGATCAGCATCGCGATGCAGCCGGCTTCGATCGGGCGGAGCGTCGGTTGCGCCTCGTCAGGGGACATCTCGTCCGCGCTACGCGGTTGAGTGCGCGCACGGTACGGCAGGTAGCGATAATTCCATTGGCGCAGGCGCTCTTGAACTTTGGGCGGGTACAGTTCGGACGGCGCGCGCGGTTTAACAGCGTTCAGCACATTCGCCGCGTCCGTACCGAAACGCTTATTGAATGCGTCGAAGGCCGTTTGAGCGTCGCCGTCGCTGCGTTCAGTGAGCATCCACGCGGCACCGGCACGCGCAAGATCGCGCATCGCAAAATAAATATCACCGAGCAACAAATACGTTTCTTCGCTGTATTCGCCGTTGACGAGTTGCGAATGCAAGCAGCCCTGAACCCGGTCGCGTGCGAGATCCGGGCGGCCGGCGGCTAGGTCGGCGCGGGCGCGGGCGAGTGCGGAAGACTTTTTTTCGTCCACTTTTTCAACCCTTGCAAACGAAACAGCCATTCGTCACGGGACAAATGGCTGTTCTTCGAGCGTTCGGTCAACGCCGTACGTTCTTATCGGCGAGCGCGTTTGAACTGGCTGCGCGGCTGGCCGCACCCCGGTTTGATGCCGTGGTTGGCACGCTTGCTGCGGCGGTTCTTCAGCGGTCGATTCTTGTCCTTGGCTGCCATGATCTGTCGTATCCTCTCTTCTGTCGTTACGGTGACGCGCCGAAATTGGCGCGAATATTCTTCACAAAAAACAAAACTCTTTGTGCTGCCTTACTTAGTTCTCGGCGAGCGGCGCGGCACCCGGCAGCAACACGGGCTTTTGAGCCACGGCCGCGTCGAGCGCCGCAAACCGCCGGGCTGCGAACGCCGCCATGCTGCCGCGTCCGCCGGCCTCAGCTTGCTCCGCAGCCTGATTCCATTCCTCGCGCGCGACCAGCGTTCGGTCAAAGCGATCGAGACGCGAGAGCAAAAAAGTGTCTCCATTCTTAATCGCCAGATGTTTGATTTCGTTCAGGGCGGTCAAATCCTTGGCTTTTTCGAAAAAATCCAGCGCATCCGAATACCGCTCCATTGCCAAAAACTCGCGGCCGATCTTCGCCAGTGTCTCCTTAGAGGTCTTCTCGGAGTGCAGCATGTCGCGTTTCTTAATGTAGTGAGTGGGTATGGCCACGGCGTCACCTCAAAAATGAAGGGCACAGTATAACGTCACTTGATCGTGATGCAATCTATTCACTGAAAATTCGCGCGAAATTGATGCGAATTCAGACCGATTCATGGTAATATCCGCAGTTGTTTGAAAACAATCCATGTTTGGCACGCGAATTTCTACGTTGCCGTCTGAATTTAAATCACTATGCTCAAGCAAGATGGGTTTTCATCCTGTCCCTTGAGAGGTGCGCGCGGCGAAACGGAGTCACTTTTTTCTGGCGAAGTCTGTGTCGAAACGATACAGCAACGGGCGATAATTTTACTGCAAGAACGAAATGAGCATTTAACTTTATGAGCAACAGCACACTCGAACCCATTGAAGCCCCGGGCGCCTTTCAAACCGAATACCCCGTGAGACCGGTTCGCGCACGAAAACGCCCGGCCGCGTCAATGGAGCCGGATGGCGAGCACGAGGAACTATCGCCCGGATTGATCGAGGTTCTGTCCAAGCTGAGCTTCGTCGGCAGTTCGCAGGGCGTGTCGACAGCGCCGTCCTCAGTTGTCGCGCAGGAGATTGGCGAACCGCCGCAACCGATGGCGTATATCGATCGCGGTCTGCCGATTCCCGATAGCTACAATCTCGATCGCCTTGTCGCGCTGGTCCGCGACCCGGAATGGGTGTTTGTTTATTGGGAGTTGAACGGCGCAACGCTTGAAAACGTCAAGAAGGAACGCGGTGCGGAGTTCGTCGATTCCTGCGCGTGGGTGATGCGCCTGTATCGCGTCGATGAAGAATCGGCGGCCGACATGGAAATCGATCCCGCGGCCGGCGGATGGTACATCCACGTGGGCCGTCCCGGACAGTATGTCTTCGAGATGGCGTTGCTTTCGCCTGACGGCGAGTGGGTCAGTCTGGTGGTTTCGTCCATACTCGGCGCGCCGTACGCGGGCGTGTCGGAGCGCATCGACGAAGTCTGGCGCTTGAGCCCGGCTGAAGAAGCGGCGCTGAGCAGCGTGATTCAAGACGTCATGGATTTGAACGGCACGAGCAGCCGCGGCGGTTCGCGCGGAGTCAGTTCGTTGGGCGCGTCGCGTCTGCGCAGCAGCTTTGGCGGCGTGGTCAGCAGCGGAGCGTTTTTAGGCGGCAGCGAAAGCCGCGGGTTTCAGCAAAGCAGCGGCGGAGTCGCCGGAAGCGGAGCGGTGCTTAGCGGCATTTCCAGCGGCGCAGTCGCGGGAAGCTGGCACTTCCCTGGATCGAGTGGCCGCGTTCCGGGTTCCGGCGGCATTCCGGGTTCAGGCGGTTCGGGCGGATTCGGCTGGGTGATCGCGCCGACTGGTGCTCAAGAACCGGTGCTGATTCGCCCGCAGATTTTCGGAACCGGCCCCAATTGGAACTTACAGCCGAACCTCCCGGAAAAGCCCATCGGAAAGACGCATCTGCCGCACTTCAAAGTGAAACTGCCGCGCATGCTCTACAAATTGACGATTCCGAAGCAGACATGGCCGCCGACGGTTGTTAAAGCGGTGATTAAGAAAGTATCGTAGAAAGCTCGGATCCACTCACGGCAATAACTCCTTCACCGCAATCTTCACCCCCGGCAAGCACAGCGGCGAGATCGAATCGCCGCTCCGCAGGATTCGACACGAGGAATATTTGTACCCGAAGACCTGAACCCTGTCCTTGACTGGCTTACGATAGACTTCGACACATTTATCGATGAGATTGATGAGCCAAAATTCGGGGATTTGAGCTTTCGCGTAAAGACTTCCTTTGTTTTTGCGATCATAATTCACCGATGCGTTTGCGATTTCAATCACCAGTTCGGCCGTTTTGGGATGATGCTGTAAAAAATCGCCGGGCGCTCCTGTTGAAATGGAGATGTCCGGTTCAGGTTCAAAGCGCAACCCCAAATCGAGCGGAGGCTGCACTCCCACGGAGTGCGTCGTGGGAATGAGTCTAACGAACAGGGCATTCAACTTTCGAATCAAGCCGCCGTGCGGACCCTTCTGTGGGCTCATCACGATGATTTCTCCATCGATCAGTTCAACGCGTTCATTTTCAAACAAGCCCGCATCGCCCATCGCATAGTAATCCTTGCGCGTGAAGCGATACGGCCGCGGTGGGTGCTCGGCTATGCCGTTCTTCATGTCAAATTCCTTACGCCGTCAACTTCGGCATGCGTTGATCCGCCAGATTTTCGCTGTCTTTCTGAGGCACGAATTTCAACATTTCCTGGATGATCTTGTCACTGTTGATGCCTTCCGCTTCCGCGTTGAAGTTCGTGATGATGCGGTGGCGCAACGCTGGCAATGCGACGGTCGCGATATCTTCCGTCGACACGTAGTAGCGGCCTTGCAGCACCGCGCGCGCTTTGCCGCCGAGAATCAGATACTGGCTCGCGCGCGGCCCGGCACCCCAGCTCACATTTGTTTTGATGAACGCCGGCGGGTCGCCCTTCGTCACGCGCGTCATGCGCACCAATTTCATCGCGTAGCGAATGACGTGGTCCGCGACTGGCACGCGGCGCACGATTTCCTGCAGTTCGATGATCTCGTCGGCCGACAGCGAGCGCGTCAACTGCGGCTTGTACGAAGCCGTGGTCATCTTGATGATCTTGAACTCTTCTTCTTCTTCCGGGTAGTCGACAAAAATCTTGAACATGAAACGGTCCAACTGCGCTTCGGGCAGCGGGTAGGTGCCTTCCTGCTCGATCGGATTCTGCGTGGCGAGCACGAAAAAGGGTTCGGCGAGTTTGCGGCGGATTCCGGCCGTCGTGACCTGGTGCTCCTGCATGGCTTCGAGCAGCGCGGCCTGCGTCTTGGGCGGCGTGCGGTTGATTTCGTCCGCCAGGATCACATTGGCGAACAACGGCCCCGGCATGAATTTGAATTCGCGCCCTCCCGTGGTCTTGTTTTCCTGAATGATTTCGGTGCCGGTGATGTCGGAGGGCATCAAGTCGGGGGTGAACTGGATGCGGTTGAATTTCAAGCTCAGCGTGTCCGCGAGCGTGCTGATCAGCAGCGTCTTCGCCAGTCCGGGCACGCCTTCCAGCATGCAATGACCGCGCGAGAAAATCGCAATCAACAGTTCCTCGATCACGTTGTCCTGTCCGACGATGACTTTTCTCAATTCGTTCTTGATGGTGTGAAACGTGTCGTTGAGCTTCTTGACCGCCGCCAAATCCCGTTCCGCATTCGCCTCGATAGACTGCGTCGCATCCGCCATGTCAGACATTATTCGTTCTCCTGGGTTTTCGATTCGCGGGCTTCCCGCTTTTTTATGTCATTGAATTGTGAGTTGCAAAGAGTCTACAAGACGCGCGCTTCTTGAAGCAAGCGCTTCCAAAAGGATTCGTGGTCCGGTTGTTTATTGACAGCCATTATTTCTTCGCCTCCAGCACCCCGTGCGAGAAACAGCGCGGCTCTTTCGTTCCGATCAATCCCGGGCTCGGGCACACGCTCTTGTCGATTGCCGTGCCCGCGTCTTGATCCTGCACCGCGAACGTGAAGCCGAATTTTTTGCCCGCTTCGGGCTTGAGGCCGAGATACTCCAGCGGCAGCGCCAATTGATAAAGCGTGGTCTTTTCATTCTCCTTGCGCGTCACTGCAAAATCCTTTTCGAGCGGCGTTTGCCCGCGCAGGAATTTGTGATGTTCCACTCGGCGCCAACCCACAGCCTTACCGGATTTCGACAAGCCCAGCGCCAGTTCGAATGTCTCCCCTCGGTAGCCTCCCTTGCCACCCGACAAATCAATGTCAAATGCCAGTATCACCGCATCGCCAAAGTCGATGCGGACGCCTTCGGCTTGTTCATTCTTGTGAAGGTCGTCTTTCACCGCGATTTGGATATAGAGATTCGTGTCGTCGTACGCGCCCTTAAAGGAGGCTTTTAAATCGTCCGGGCCGCGCCAGGCATCTTTTTTCGGAGCGGTGCGCGAATTGAGATCCTCGCTGGCCAGATACACGTCCAACCAGCCGTCGAACGTCTTTTCCGGAATGGCTTCCCAACCCGCCGAACCACCCGCGATGTCGGGTGCTTTCTCCACGCGTTGAAAGGAGAGCGCCGAGTGCCGCTGCGCGGCGAGATCCTTGCGCAGCGTTGCGAACTGATTGTAAGCGGCGGCAAATCCCGCGTCGCTGGTCTTGGGATCCGCGAGCATGGCGGTCAATTCGCTCAGCGCTTTTTCGCGTTCGCCCTTGTCGTACAGCGCTGTCGCGAGCTTGACGCGCACGTCGGCGTCGCCGGGATTCTTTGCGGCCTGCGCGGCCAGATCCTTTACGTCGTCGATCGCGCCGGCGCGCGCGCCGACATAACCCTTGCGTTCATGCCCTTCGACGAGCACCAACCCGCCGTCGAACAACTGGATACGCGGCGGCGAGATCGTCCCGTCGGACGCCTGCTCGGATTTCAACGCCGCGTCCCAGACCGACTTACCCGTGGCGCGATCGATCAACGCGGAGACTTTGGACGACGACCCGCTGATATCCCAATTGCTCTGCATCAGGACAATGCCTTCGCGCGCGACATTTTCACGAAGCCAGCCGCCAGAACCATCGCTACCGTAGGCGAAATTCGCGGCCCCCTCGTCGTTGTTGTTCATCTGGATGACCTGGCCGTTTTGGATGATCAACCGGCCGTTTCCAACGATATTTACCCGGCCGGCCAGGTTGTTAATTCGGACGCCGTTCATCTGCGCGATTTGGGCAAACTGCGTCGCGGCGTCGGTGGCCATTTCCTGTTTCCATTTTATCTTGCCTTGCGATTTGATCGAGAATGCGGCAAGTTCGCTTTTGTTCGGCGAGAGCGTCGAGGTCACCAGCAGATCGTCGCCGTCGACGAAAAATTCGTTCACCGTACTGCCGGGAGGTAGCAGCACCTGCCAGGCCTTGCCCGGATTTTGGGCGTCGGTTCGATACGCCACCAACTCGCGATTTTCCAGCGAGGCGATTGCCAGATCCCCGGTCGCGTGCAACCCGATCGCCGGCGAATCCATGTCGATGTCCTTGGAGATGCGTTTGCCGGTCTTGCCATCGAAAACGCTCAATTTCAGCGTGCGCTGCGCGACGTAAATTCGGTCGCCCGACACGGCGGGAGCAGCCTTGAGTTCGGACACGTCAGCGCTCCAGTTCACGCCGCCTGTTTCTAGATTGTACGCGGTAAGTTTGTTTGAATTCGCGGTGGCCACCACCAGGAATCCGTCTCCACAGACCGGCGGAAAGGACATCTGGCTGCCTGTTAATTGAGTCCGCCACAATTGACCTCCGGACGCCGCATCGTAGCCTTGTAGCGTGTTGCCGTTGTTCGAGACGATCAGGCGGTCGCCGGCGATCTGCGCCCAATAGCCGGTGTCGCTGTTCCTCTCGACTTTCAATTCCTGGGACCATGCGACTTTCCCGTTTTCGGCTGAATCGTATGCAATTATGCTGCTCTCTCCGCACACGATCAACAGCCGCTCCCACCAGAATGCGCGGCCGCGCGATTTGGGCGGCGGCACCGGCCGCGGCTTCCACATTTCCAGACCATCGCGGCCGTTGACCGCGGAGAGCGTGGCGTTCGCGTTTGCATTCTCAATATAAAACACCGCGCGGCGCATCTCCACCGGCGGTATGCCGTCCGGGATCAGCGCGATTGCGCTGTCGACGCTTGTCTTGTGCCACACAGGATCGCCGCTCAATTTTCCCTGGCCCATGGAGAAAACCGCCTGGCTGGGAGCGTGCCGATTGAGCGGTTCTTCGAGACGTTTGGCCGCCCATTCCCTCACTGCCACGTCGCCCGCGGCGGCTTTGGAATCGATGCCCTGCAAATTAAATTTCGCGTCTTTGAATTCGTCGCTGGAGGCCAGCCGGGTCAGAGCCTCGTGAGTCGTTGCGAGCAGTCCCAGGCGTTCGCACGACGCCGCCAAAATCGCCAGAGCGAGTGGCGTTTCCGCAGCGCCGCGATTCCGGCTCAAGTAGCGCTTTGCGTTCAAGCGCGCGCGATCCGGTGTCTTTTCCAATTCGATCCGCGCCAGCGCCAGCAGGGCAGTGCCCGCGTGTTCGGAGTTCGGATAGCGCGCGATCACACTTTCGAGTTTCTGCGCATCCGCACCCGCGCCGGCCAAGGCCGCACTCGCTTCGGCGTCGACGGCTGCGAACGACGCCGGGTCTTTCGTTTTCAATTCAGCCTGGCGCATCTGCGCGTAAAGCCGCGCCATTTTGAACGATTGCGGCTTGTCCTGCAACACGGCGTTGCCGTGCTTGGCCATCATTTGCTGATACGTCTGAACCGCGCCAGCCAGGTTGCCGGTGCCTTCGTACAATTCCGCTTGAGCCTTCAAGGCCAGTACGGGCAGCACGTCCGCCATACCGGGCACGATAGAGGCTTCATAGGCTTTCTTGAGGTACGCTTCCGCGTCGCTCGTTTTCGAGGCGATGCGCGCCTTCTCTCCCAGCGCCATCAGGGTTTCAACTTTGCGCGAACCAATGGCAATCAAAGCTTCGTCGGATTTTCCGGCCGCGTTCGCCTTTTCGGCGGACAGGCGCGCCTTCTCCAATTCGGCGAGCGTTTGATCGAAGCGTTCGATGCTGTTGTACACGTCGGCGAGTTCGATGCGCGCGCCGAAATCGCCGGGCTGTTTTGTGAGGCGTTCGAGGAGCTTCGCTTCGAGTTCTTCCCAGACGATATACGCGTTCACGTGCGAATGGCTGACGGTGTAAAGCGCGCCTCCCGCGGAATAAACACTGCCCGCTTCAGTCTTCGGATCGGCCCACTTGGTGGCGATGGGATCGCCGATTTTAAATTTGCCGCCCTCGTTCGAAATGTCGAAGCGCCACAACTCTTTGTCGGTTGAAATCCAGGCCATGTTGGCGGTGACCGCGCCGCGTCCCCGAATGGTTCCTTCGACCGGGTACGGGTCCGTCAGGTTCTTGCCGTTGAGCGCGTTGACGAATAAAATATCCGTGCCGGTCATGGCCAGCGCCCCGTTGACGATGCCCAAAACGTGTTTGTAGCGGCTCTGCGACGGCGGCGCGACCCCGGTGGCTTTCGGCGCAACGTCACCAGTTTCCTGATCGCCCAAGCGGCTTTTCTGCCAGGCGCGCGCACCCGTCTCGAGGTCGTACCCGTAAATCGTGTCGGAATCCTGCGGCGTCGCGATCAGCCGATTCTTATAGACGATTGGTGGGTTGGGCGCCCAGAATTCCTGAGATTGGACGATTTCGCCGCCCCCGCCCATTTGATCCGCGGTGGTTTTAGCGCGATCGTACACGCGAATCCATTTCACCGTTCCGCCCCCGGCGTCCAGCGCGGCGACAGCGCCCAGATTGGTCACGACGTAAACCACGCGATTGGAAACGGCCACCGGGAGACCGCGATCCGGCTGCACTCTGCCGCTGTACATCGTCGACGTGGCCGTGCAGATCTGCGTTTTCCACAACAGGCGGCCGTTCTCCGCATCCACGGCCGTGGCCCAGGCGTCGATTGGCGTCGCGATGCCGTCGGCATTGCCGGGAATAATCACCGCCATCGAATACAACACGCCTGATTCGTATGTCGGCGAGCTGGTAAAATACGCGGTCTTGAGCCATTCCTGGTCGGCTTTCGACTGGCTCAAAAACGCCGGTTCGCCGGGTTTCAAAGACCATACGATTGTTGTCTCGCGCCCATTCTCGGCGCGCCCGAAGCAGACGATATAATTCGACGGGCCTTTGGGCTTTTCCTCGTCGCCATTATTCTGCCGAAAACGCCCGCCAAAGAAACGTCCCATGTTGACTGTTTGAATCAGTGCTTCCGCGCCTCCCAGCACGCCATACGCGTATTCTCCGGCCAGCGTCGCGAAAAACGGATGCTGCGCGATGCCGGGCTGCGCCACGAACATACCGTTGCGATTGGCGTTGGGATTGGCCGCCGGCGGCGCGGGCGGATGCGCGACGTTTTCCGCGGGCAATTGAAACTTCGCGCTGCCTCCCGCCTTTTGCGATCCGGGCAATGGATTTCCCACGGGATAGGCGGCATATACGTGCGCATCGTTGAGATAAAAATAACCATCCTTCACGGTGAGCTGCTGATTGATCGACGAGTCCTGGCTCGCGCTGCCATCGTCGTTGATCACGCGATCAATGTCGCCGGAGACAGCGTTTTTGCCATACAGCAGGTCGTTGATGCGCATGGACCATTTGCGCAGACCGCGCGCAGGCCGCGGCTGCGCCAGTTGCGTGTGCGCCGCGTTGCCGAAATAAGTCGTCCAATCGCCATTCGCATCTGCATTCTCAACCGTCACGGCAGCGGCGCTGATGCTATCGACGCGCGTCTTCAATTTGGCGAGCGCGGTGTCGCCCTCGTCGGCGCCCACGCGCAGCGCGCCTTTGGCGGGATCTTTAGCTGCATCCTGGATCTCGGCGAACGTTTTCAGCGCGCCTGCCTTGTCTCCCAGCCGCGACTGAGCCAGGACCATGCGCACCAGCACGCTCATCGGCGTGGCGGCGTTGCCGGGATTGGCCGCCGCCAGCCGGAAGCGTTCCGCGGCATCGCGCCATGCGCCGCGCTCGACCGAAAATTCGCCGAGCCACGCCAGCGCATCATTGCCCCAAGACGTCTGGAAATAATCGCGCGCGACCTGCTCCATCTTGTGTTCATCGAATTGCTCCTGCCCTTCGAGATACAGCGAACGGGCGGACGATTCGTTGATGACGCGGTACACGGTCAGCGCGGCCGGCGGCAGCGACGCGATCTCCGCCGCGACGCGTTCGCGCGTCGATTTGTACAAGCCGTTTTTGTACGCCGTGAGCGCGTGTTCCTTGTCGGCGCTTTCCCATTTATCCAGGTAAACGGTGTTGGGATATTTCTTGAGGATATCGGCGTAACACTTGACGCACTCCGGCCACGCCTCGGGTTCCTTCTCGGCACGGGCGCGGGCTTTTGCGGCCTTGTTGAAAAGATCGGTGACGCCGTGTTCTTCCATCAGCGTGACGTTGTGTTCGGGGCCTTTGGGTTTTTCCGGGCCGGCGGGCGTTTTTGGGACGTCCGGCTTGGGAGGCGTGACGGGCTCGAGGGCTTGAACGGTCAGCGCAAAACACAACGCCGGCAGCACCCAGGTGGCGCACGGCGCGCGGCGCGCGGCCGTTCGCTTCAGAGCGGAGTGTCGAACCATAATGCGTCCTTTCCTCACGACTTCGAATTTCTCATTAATAGTACGACGCGCCCGGCGCATTTACGGCTCGAAAAATGCCGGAAATATTCAGCCGGATGGCGCGGCGATCGAAACCTATCGGATTGTGAGGCAAACGCGGGTGTCTGTCGATGTCATTTTACAAAGAGCGGGCGGGGATTTTAGGGCGATTCTTCTTACGCGCCCGCGCCGCGCAATTTGAGCACGATGAAATAGACGAGAACCGCCAGAACTACCGCGGCAATCAGCACCCAGACCGGCGGCAAGCGCTTGGGTTCGGCGGGATCGTCTTCGCCGGGTTGGAACTGGCGCGCTTCTTTTGCGGCGGCGGTCGCGTCAGCGAGTTGTCCGGCTGAAATGTGCGTCTGCTGCGACTCGCGAACCATCTGTTGCATGACGGCATTGCGAAATTTTCCGGTGCCTTTGACACCGTCCCAATGCCGGATGACATTTTTCAAGCCCTGCAAGCGTGTGGATTCGGTGACACAGCGCGTGCATTCGGTCAAATGCCGTTCGATGGACGCGCGGATATCTTCGGCGATTTCGCGGTCGACATATTCCGAGAGCAAATCCCGGCATTCGTCGCAGGTAATGAGTTTCGGTTCCGTGTCAGTGTCCGCCATCGCTTTTTTCCAATTGACCTCTAAGACATGTTCCTAACCGTTCTGTTTATGGCCGGTCACAGAATTCAAACATCAGTTTCAGTTCGCATTCCAGAGCCGCGCACGTCAGTAAGCGGCTTTTTTTGCACGACGACACAATTCTGGCCGCTTACTGACGTGCGCGGCTCTGGCGGCAATGTTAAATCCCGCCTTGAAGCATCTTTAGCGTTTCACGCAGCGTTTCGCGCGCGCGTTTGACGCGCATTTTGATCGCGCTCACTGAAACTTCCAGAATCTCGGCGATGTCCTGGTATTGCATTTGATGGTATTCAACCATGACAAGCGTCGTGCGCTGATCGGGGGGAAGATGTTCGATGGCTTTGCTGATCAGGGATTGAGCTTCCTGGCGCTCCAGTTCGCTCAGCGGCGACGCGGTGTCCGCCGCGATGCGCTCGACAATCCGCGAACCGTCCGGGTCCGGCCCCGCCGGTTCGTCGAGCGACAGCGTGCTGCGCAGTTTGCCTTTCTTGAGTTCGTTGATGCACAGATTGGCGGCGATTTTGTAGAGCCACGTTGTGAATTTCGCGACGGGCTGATAGCGCTTCGCGTTGCGGAAGACGCGCATGAACGTCTCTTGCGCGATATCCTCCGCCGCCTCGCGGTTGCGGAGAAACGCGTAACAAAAAGTGATGACCGGCGTCTCATAGCGCGTCAACAGTTCTTCAAACGCGAGATTCGCGCCCTGCGCCAAATCCTGCATCAGAGCTTCGTCGGTCGGCCGCACGGCGGATCGCTCAATGGCGCGCGGCGGTGCTGCATTTAGACTCTCCGCGCGTTCTGCCATTCAGGGCGAGTTCCTATTTTTGGTATGGAAACGACATGATGCAATAACAAACTTTACAGCCTATCCCAGGAGCGGTCACGAATAACAACTCGTGGCCGCGAGCAGTGCGCGTAGTTTACGTCAAAAACTGGCATTCGCAACCGATTGAAAAAGGATTGTGGTGCGGGCGTCACGCCTGCACCACAACTTGGTCAGAAACAATGGATCCTTCATTCGCTTTAAAACTTGACTCCCTTCGAGACCGTTATTGGCGATCCTTCGGCTAAAATCGCGGACACTGGTTTTGTGCTCAAGAATGAAGCAAATTCATCGCCGTACAGTGCCTTGACGTCAGTGTCGAACGTGTAGTCCTCGGCGGTCCACGTGCGCCACTGCGGGTGCGCAACCTGGTATTCCATCGTGCCGCCGCGCGGTTGCGCGGCGTAGCCCCAATAATGTTCAGTGATGAATTCGGCTGCGGAACCTTTTGGCGGGATCGCTGCTGCGCCTTTGCAGCGCATGCTCAGTTTCTGCCAGCGTCCGCCGAGTTTCCATTCGTAACTCACCGCGATGCCGGAGGCGTTTTGTTCGAGCGTGTGGCGCATCGGCAGCGCGACATAGTTCTCGTTGTACAGCGTCCGAGCGACAAACGCGATGGCGAAGCGCGGGACGAGTTCCTTGACGAACGCGACCGCGCGCCGGCCGCCGTCAGGATGCGGACGCTTAATGTAAAAACGCAGATTGAGCTCGGGAAAATTCGTATGAAACGGAATCGGAATGCCGAGCACGCGCGTCTTCAAAAACATAAAGCCGACCACGCTGACCAGCGCTTTGCCTTCGAACAGGTCGATCTCCGTTCCCGCCGGTACGCGCGCTTTCAGAATCGCCGGATCCACTTCGTAATTGAGCATCGCCAGATGGCGCCATTCGGCGGAAAGGAAAATTCCAGGCATAGTGGACCGAGGGTTGTGCATGTGCTGACCGAAAAAGACTCGATACTTAACGACTTTATCAGCAGTATACTCAATCGCCGATGAACGCAAATGAACACAGATTACCGCGGAATCAGCCGAGCGCGTCGCGTTTCTTTAGCAACGGCGCCAAGGGCAAAAACGCGAATTGGATCAGGACAATGGCCGAGCCCGGCGGGACGTTGAGCGCGTACGAAGCGTACACGCCCAGCTCGAAACTGACGAATCCGATTAACGCAGCGATGGCCATGGCCGGGGCCAGCCGCTTGCAGACGCGCAAGCCCACTGCGCCGGGGATGATCAGCGTCGCGCTGACCAGCACGATGCCGACGACGCGCGCCGACACCGTCACCGTCAGCACCAGCAGCATAATAAAAATATAGTGAATCGCCCCCGCGCGCACGCCGCTGATTTCGGCCAGCCGCGCGTCGAAGGCGTAAAACAGCAGTTCCTTATTCAGCGCAAACAGCATGAACATGACCGCCCCTAATGCCAGGGTCAACAGTACGATGTCGGTCCAGCCGATGTTCAACATGCTGCCGAACAGAAAAACGTCGATGGACGGAATGGACTGCGGCGCGCGAGCCTGGCGTAGCTTGATTAACAATGCGCCCAGCGCCATGCAGACCGAAAATGCGATCCCGATGACGCTGTCTTCGCCGAGCTTTTCAAGACCGTCGGGGCGGCGCGTGACGTAGCCGATCAACGCGCCCAGCACCAGTGAAAACGCCAGCGTCGCGAGCTGCACTTCGATACTGTAGAATCCCGCGCTGCTCATTAAAAACAACGCCAATCCCATGCCGCCGTACGACGCGTGCGCGATGCCGTCGCCGACAAACGCCATGCGCTTGAGTACGACCAGCGGCGAGAGGCAGGCGCAGCACACGCCCGTCAATGCGCCGGCGATCATGGCGTTTCGAATGAGGGGCGTGGTGAGGATGAGTTCCAGGAAGGACATTGGGATCGCAGATTTTCCGGTTAATGCTCGCAATGCGGCCCATTCGCGTGTCCCGCCGGCGCTGTGTCGCCGTGAAATTCGCGCAGGTGCTCGCGGTGCTGGATGAAAAAGGCGTCGAGTTCGCAGGCGTATACTTTGCGCAAGACGGCTTCGCTGATCAGTTCGCTGCGGTCGTGCCAGTGCAGCGTTTTGTTGAGACAGGCGAGCTGATTGGCGTAGTGGGCCAGCGCGGTGACATCGTGCGAAACCATCACCACCGTCAATTCGTAGAGCGCGCGCAATTCCTTGAGCATCGCGAAAAGCTGCGATTGGCCGCCGGTGTCGAGTCCGCTGGTCGGCTCGTCGAGCAGCAGCAATTTCGGCCGCGCCACCAGCGCGCGCGCAATCGAAAGCCGCTGCTGCTGGCCGCCGGACAGATTGCTCGCGAGGCGCTCTTCAAAGCCCTTCAATCCGACGTGGTCGAGCGCCTCCATCGTGGCATCACGCTCGGCTTTTCCAGGGCGCTTGAACAAACCCAACGTGGCGTACGTGCCCATTAATGCGACATCGAAAACAGTTGCGGGAAATTGTTTCGGCACCGAGACATCCTGCGGCACATAGCCCAACAGCCGCCGGTCTCGCCCCAATGTGTGGGCCAGACGCCCGAGCACGCGCACTTCGCCGGAATCCGGTTTCAACACGCCAAGCAGCAATTTTAGCAGCGTCGTTTTGCCGCCGCCATTGGGCCCGATCAGGCCGAGAAACTCGCCATCGCGCACTTCTAAATTGACGCAATCCAAGACCGGCACGCCGGGCGTGTAAGCGAAGGTGGCGTCTTTGAATTGAATCACCGGCATAGGAAAGATCTCATTATTCACCGAGCGTTTTTTCGAGAATTTCGATGTTGTGCTGCATCCGTTCGAAATAATTTTTGCCGACGGGGCTGTCTTCGTTGTCGAGCGGATCGAGGATTTCGACGCGTGCGATTCCCAGTTCTTTGCCGATGATTTCGATGGCTCTGTCCGAGCCCGCCGGTTCCTTGAAGACCACGTTTTGCTTGATCGCGCGCATGGCCGCGATCGCTTCGGTGCAATCCTTCAACGAGACTTCCACGCCCGGACTGACTTGCACGACTGCCGCCACGTGAATATGCAGGCGCTCGAAGATGTAGCCGTAGGCGTCGTGAAACGTGACGATCTGTTTTCCAGCGGGAATTTTTTTTGCGACGGCTTCGATGCGGTCGTCGAGCGTCTTCAGTTTCGCCAGGCACGCATCGCGCCGCTTTTCGTAGCCGGATTTGTGCGCGGAATCGATCTTGGACAACTCGTCGGCGATGCGGCTGACGACCGTCATTGCGAGCTTCGGATCGTGCCAATAATGCGGGTCGCCGCCGTGCTCGTGGTGATGATGTTCTTCCGCTTTTTTCGCATTCGGATTTGCCGTGCCATGGATGGCGATTTCGTGGATTTCAAGTTTGCGCGGCGTGATCCATCCGCCTGTTTCGAACAACACAAGTTTGTCGCCTCGCCCGGCATTTTCGACGAGCTTGTCCGCCCATTCGTCCAAATCCAAACCGATTGAAAAAATCGCGCGCGACGAACTCACGCGCACCGCGTCCTGCGGCGACGGCTCGAAATGGTGCGGATCTTTGGAGCCATCGACGAGGCAGTGAACGTCGGCATCCTCGCCGGCAACCTCGCGCACCCAATCGGCCAGCGGCGAAATGGTTGCACACAACTGCACGCGCCCCGAATCGGCCGAGTCCGGTTTTTTCGAGAACAGAAAAATTCCGAGACCCAACGCAACCGCAATTGCCGCCACGCCCAACACACCGCCCATGCGCATGATTCGATCGATTCCCCAGTCTTTAAAACGGTGATAATACCTAATAATACCGGGGACGCCAGAGGAAATGAGAAAGTGGCAGGACTGTCCCGGTCCCGATTCGGTGCGCATCGAAAAAGCTCATACGCAAATTTTCGCGCTGTCTTCCATCAGGTTCGATGGTTAAGCGTTTTAATGAACCTACTCTATCCCAAGCTTTCGGTGCGAAGCTTCCTTTACATGCTCGGGGCAACTCTGTTCGGAGTGCTTGTCGCCGGAATTTACGGCGCATTGCACGATCAAATCAGCTACTCCATTTCGCCGGAGTATTTCAAAAAAATGAAATTCCAACAATTCGCTCACGCCAATTTCGGCTGGCCTCCGCGCGTCTTTGCGGCAGAGGTCGGCTTCCTGGCGAGTTGGTGGGTAGGCATGATTGCGGGCTGGATCATCGGCAGAATCGGCTATGGATTTCTGCCCATTGAGAGAGCAACGAAACGCGTACTGAACGCATTCGCGATTTTGATCGGCACCGCGATTATTTGCGGAATAATCGGCGTATTGCTTGGATATTTTCAGACACAAGGCAGCGGAATCGATGATTGGCAGGATTGGCGAGAAGAATTGAAACTGGAGCACACGCGCGAATTCGCCATCGTCGCGTACTTGCACGGTTGGAGTTATTTGGGCGCGATATTTGGATTGATTGCTGCGATCGTTTATTTGATCCTAAATCGCAAGTAATCGGCCGTCCTACTTCTGCTTATTCTTCCGCGGCTGAACGAGCGCGACGAACGCCCGCTCACACGAGCGCAGCAGCGGCGGCGATTCGATGCGCGCCGCGAGTTCTTTTTGATTGAGCCATGCGAATGTCGCGTGCGTCTCGGGGTCGAGTTCGACGCTCAGCAGCGTTCCGGTCAGTGTCAACGTGTAACCGATGTGGACCGCGTGAACGCGCGATTCTCCTTTGGTTTCGATCAGGCTCCACGCACCCAGCGGCCGGTCCGGCGCGGCGTCGATTCCGGTCAATTCCGCGAACACGCGTGCCGCGCCCATTTCGGGTTCTTCGCCGAATTCGAGCAGCCCGTTTGGCAATTCCCAGACGCCGTCGAGCCGCCGAATCAGCAGCAATTTGCACTCGCCGGAAAACAGAGCGCCGTCTACAAACAAGCGTGTCGAGTTTTGCATGAGTCCCTCAAAAAAATGCGGGCCGAAGCCCGCACATTTCCCTAGCCCCTAACCCTTATTCCTGCTCCCCTACTTGAACGATTCGATCGCTTTGTCGAACGCAGCTTTGGCGGCGTCGACGGTTGCTTTCGGACCGATCAGCTTGATGTAGAATTCGCCGGCGTCGGTGACGATCACGGCGCCGAGCATTTTGAAACCCTCTTTTGCAGTGGTCATCGGGCCATCTTTGTTCATCCCTTTATAGGGGCCTTCCAATTCGGCGATGTCGGCTTCGATGCCGCCCGCCGTTTTGATTTTCCGCTGAGCTTTGAGCGATTCGGCTCCGCCAAACTGGCCTGTCCAACGCGGCAGGTTGCCGGCCAATCCGCCGCCGCTCGGAAACATGAAGACCGTAATTTCGGCATCTTCCTTGTCGTCGCCGGTCTTGGGCACGGCGACTTCGAGCGCGCGCATGCCTGTTTCGGGAACGGTCGACTTCCAGGTTTCAGGAAGCACGAGCGTGTGCTTGGCACCCTTGCCAAATTCGACGGGCTTGGTCTTGGCGTCTTCGGCGAACGATGCGGCGCACGCGATCGACAGCAGCGCGGCGGACAACAACATGGCTTTGTACATGGAATCCTCCTTCGGGAAAATGATGGTCGCAACGAGCAAAACAGTATAGCGGCGCGCCCGCCAATTGCCAGACGCGGCGCGGATGCATTTATTCATTTGCCAGGTTTCTTTGGACAATAGCGCCTGCGCGCTGATAATTATCGTGCCCGTAGTCAACCCCTTACCTTTGGAGGAATGTATCATGGCCAATGTGGCGGTGTGGTTCGATATTCCCTCGAGCGATGTGAAGCGCGCGGAGACGTTTTATTCGGCGGTGCTGAACGCGAAATGCGAACCTATTCCCGGAATGGAGGGTTTTGTATTGCCGCACAAGGACAACGACGTGTCCGGCTGCATTTTCAAGAAGGAGGGCGAAGCACCGTCGCCGCATGGCGTCTTGTTGTACTTGAGCGCACAAGGGAGGCTGGACGACGCGATCGCGAAAGTTGTGCCGAACGGCGGCAAGATTCTTCAGCCCAAGCACCCCATCGGCTCATATGGTTTCCGCGCCGTCGTGCTGGACAGCGAAGGCAATCGCATCGCACTGCATTCGATGTAATTCAATGAATCCTTAAAGACGGGCCGCTTTGGCCCGTCTTTTCCTCGCATTCAAAAAACCTTTAACCTTCAACTTTCAAACCTTCAACCCAAATAATCATGTCAACAATCGTCCTGCTTTTCTTGAGCAACATTTTCATGACCGTCGCGTGGTACGGTCATCTAAAAGATACCAAATCGCCGATTTGGCAGGCGATCCTGATCAGTTGGGGCATCGCGTTTTTCGAATACTGCCTACAAGTGCCGGCCAATCGTTACGGCGTGGAGAAGTTCGACAAGTATCAGTTGAAGATCATCCAGGAAGTTCTCTCCCTGCTTGTCTTCACGGTATTCGCGATTGTGTATTTCAAGGAATTTCCGCGCTGGAACCACCTCGTTGCGTTCGGGTTGATCATGGCAGCCGTGTACTTCGCGGTTCTGCCGAAGCCGACATGAAGAGGAATTTCACGTTTCCGATTTCAAGCTGTCGAGCAGCGGCGCGCGCAGGGCGCTCCAGGCGGCCAGCAGCATTGAGCCCAATCCGCTGGCGAGAATGCCCAGCAGCATCCAGTGCATCGTGCGCCATTTGAGCAGATCCGTCGAAGACGACAACGTGGGCGCGATGGCGGTGAGTGCGGCGAATATGCCGGCGAATAGGCCAAGGAGCATCAGCCAGACGTGCTCCGCCAGGATCATTTTACCAAGGGCGAACCGCGAGAATCCGATGGCGCGCAGCATCGCCATTTCGGCGCGGCGTTCCAGCAGATTGCGCAGCACGACGATGCCCAGCCCCAGACTTCCGAGCAGCAGTCCCAACGCGCCGAGCGCCTGAAACGTCGTCAGGTAAGTGTTCTGCACCGCGTTGAATTCGGCGAGTCGCGAGACTGCCGATTGGGCTTCAAATCCGGAATCTTGCAGTGCGTCGGCGAGAATTTTCGCGACGTTCGCGGCGTCTTCCTTTGGCACGTCGATCAGGAAATATTGGTAGCCGCTTTCGGACGGATAGAGCTTCAGGAATTCGTCTTCGGCGATCAAGATGCTGCCTTGCAGAATGCTGTTGGCGAGCGCGCCGACGAGTTTCAATTTGCGTGTGCGGCCACGCTCGTCCTGAATATCGAGCGTATCGCCGAGACCCAATCCGAGCGCCCACATCATCGACTGTTCGTCGCAGACTGCGGGAATCGGCGACTCCATGTTTTCATCCGGATAAAAGGACGAATGCAGCCGCTGCCAAGGGTTGTCGTATGTTTGAAAATTGGACTTGAGCGTCTGTGAAAATGTGAACCCGCCGCGCACCATGAACGAATCCGGCACGCCGAGAATGCGCGGGCGTTGGGCGCGATTGAGATTGAGGCAGCTTGCTTCGTCGCCGGATTTTACACGCAGTGGATAAATGGCGGTGTTCTCGAGACCTTTGTCGGACACGCCGGCTTTTTCGCGCCCGCCGTTTTTTGCTTTGTCGTTGAGGTCGTTGAAGACGGGAATCGTTGAGCGTCCAAAGAGCGCGAAGCCGCCGGTGCCGGAGGTTTTTAAATTCGCGCCGGCCGCCGCGTCGAGTTCGTTGATGCCGATCGCGCTGACCAAAAATGCGCCTGACGCCAGCAGCGCCACGGCGGCGAGGCTGCGCCCAGGCTTGCGTCGCGCCGCGCGCAGGCCCAGCGCGTAGAGCGACGGCGCGGTTGCGCCTTCTGTTGATTTCGGTTCGACGAGCAGCCAGCGGATCACTGCCAGTGCGAAGATTAAGAGCAGCGCGCCCGAGCCGAAGAAGTAGCCGGCCGCTTCGGCGCCGCCGCTTTTGAATCCCAATGCGATCAGGGATACCGCACCGAGCATGCTCAATGCACCGGCGATTTTCCAAGCGATGATTCTTGTCGCAGCCGGCAGACTTTCGCCACCGTGTGAAGCGAGCAGTTCGCGCGCCGGGCGTGCGGCTTGTTTGCGGACGGCGAAATAAATCGCCAGCGCCGCCGCGCCCATTGATGACAGGCAGCCGATCACAATCGAGAGCGGTTCGGCATGGTATTCGAGCGCCGCGCCGCCGACCGCGCCCTGCCAGCGCGTGGCGAGCGAGGCGATCAGGAATCGCGCATAGAGAATTCCGCCCAGCGCGCCCAGTGGCGTGCCAAGCGCGGCGGCGGCGAGTCCCTCGCTCCAGAGCAGAAAGCGCACGCTTCGCGCTCGAAAACCCAACGCGAGCAGCACGCCCGTTTCGCGTGCGCGAGATTCGACGCCGAATTGGAAAATCAGCGCCATCAACAGCAGCGCGGCGACGATCAGAAAGAAACTGAGTCCAAGAAAAAGACCGCCGAAATCCATCGATTTATCGACGGCTTTCAGCGCTTGCTCTTTCACTGGCAGCAGTGGCATGCCGAGTTGCGCTGGTTGCGCGTATTTCAAAATGCTGTGCGGATCCTTTTCCAGGGGAAACCTCACCGCCGTGTATGTCCCGAACCGATTTTTCCACAGTTCCGTGGCGCGTTTGAGAGTGATGAATGCCTTCGGCGTGCCGCGATATTTTTTCCAATAGTCTTCGTCTTTCGCCCGAATCTTTTTCATGTCGATATCGACGCCGGCTTTCCAATCGTGCGTCGAATCGACGTCGGCGATGCCGGGAAAATCGGGCATTAATTGTTTGTCTGCGCGCAAGCCTTCAATGGGTACGATTGCTTTGAGTTTGAACGTCGCTTTTCGTGTCTCCATTTTTCGAAGCAAGCCGACGGAGTAGTATTCGAGTACAACGCTGTCACCGATTTTTGCGCTGAGATCGTCGGCGGTCCATTGATTCAACACGATTTCGTCGTCCTTCAAATCGGCATCGACGAGCGAAGAAGTTGCGCCTGTGACCATGGAATACGGCGTCTCCTTTTCGTTCGCGCGAATGAAATTCACGAAGTATGTGGCGATGCCGGACGCGCCTTTTTCTTTGAGCAATTCGTTCGTCAACGCATCGTCAAGAAACACGCGCGGCGTTGATAGTTCCGCGAAGCCATGCTCTTTATCTGCGCGCATATTTAGTTGTGCGTCGTCGAGCGTCCAAGCGCGGACCAGCGGCGGCGGAATGGATACGGTTTGCGGATCCAACGGCGTGGCTTTCGGCGCGGCGATCAGCAGCACATTCGCGCGCCCTTTTGATTCCAACACTTCTTGAACGTCGGCCATCGGAACGAAAATATTTGCCGGGACGGTTTGATTGCCTTGCAGTGAGAATCGCCCCAGTCCGCGCGCAGGAATGACCGCTTTGATTTTCGCGCGGAGAAACGCGGCTTGATCGTCGCGCCCTCCAAGCGGCGCGTCGTGCGAAAGAAGTCCTGGCTTGTAAATGCGCACGCGCACCGTGTCACCGCCTTTGACCTGCAAGAGTTGCGCGAGCTTGACATTGATGATCGCTTCGCCGCTTTTTAGAGGCGGACCTTTTCCGCTGAGTTCGGCGCTATAGGACGATGCATCCCACGTCCAGAATTCGTCATTGATACCGCAGATTTGAACATCGTTGGCGCGCAGCGAATTGGCATCGCTTGAGCAGACGCATGGCAGGAGCAGCAGCGGAATTGCGGATTCATTTCCTTGCGAAGCGGATTCGAGGCGCTTGCCGAGATCGTCTTTGAAAAATCGATCCTGTCCCAACAATACCGAGTCGATTTTTCCGAGCCGTTCGACGGCCATCGTGTGCAGCGTATAGCGCACCGAATCGCCGACGATCAGCGCGCCGACCAGCACCGCGCATCCGGCTGCGGCGGCTAGCACCGCGCCTAGATTCGCGCGCCAGTGGTAGCGGGCGCTTTTCAGGATCAAGGCGAAGCGGGTCACTGCGCGCTCCCTGTGGCCTGTGCGTGTTCGACGGGGACGAGTTCTCCGTCGCGCAGTTCGAGGATGGCGTCCATTCTGCGCGCGAGTTCGGGCGAGTGCGTGACGGTGATCAGCGCGGCGCGTTCTTCTTTGACGATCTCCGCGAGCAACGCGCCGATGGCTTCCGCGGAGGCGCGGTCAAGGCTTCCGGTGGGTTCGTCGGCGAGCAGCAGGCGCGGGCCATTGATGAGCGCGCGCACGACTGCCGCGCGCTGGCATTCGCCGCCCGAGAGCATTGCCGGGCGTGCGTGCATTCGGTGTGTCAGGCCGACGCGTTCGATCAAACGCGTTGCGCGTTCCGTAGGACGGACTGCCAGTCCGTCCCTTCTCGCGACGATCGTCGGCAGCAGCACGTTCTCCAGAATGGAGCATTGCGGCAACAGGTGGTGCGATTGAAAAATGAATCCGATGGTGCGATTGCGAAAGGCCGCGAGTTCCTGTTCCTTCAACGCGAAAGGATTTTCGCCGAAAATATCGACGCTTCCTGAGTCCGCCGTGTCGAGCGTGCCAAGGATATTGAGCAGCGTGCTTTTGCCCGAACCGGACGGCCCCATGATGGCGAGCGATTTTCCGGCGTCGACGCGCAGGCTGGCGCTCTTGAGAACCTCGCGCGCGCTTTCGGCGCTGCCGTAGCATTTGCGGATTTGGGTGGCGACGACGGAATCCATGGAGTGCTTCCGATGAAGTTACGGGATTGCGTTACAAGTCCAGCGGGCCGGCTACGTCTTCGGCTTCCATGCGATAAATGCTCAGAATTTCTCCGTGATCGACGAGCTCGCCCACTTCAAGCACGCCGAAGACGGTCACGGGCTGGTCCATGATCACATGCGCCGCCGCATTCGGTTTCATGCGCACGCTGATCCATTCGTTCATTTGTGGAATGCGCCCGAAATGACAACACAGAGACTGATCTTTAACGAGCAGGAATCGAGTGGTCTTGCCGTTCTTAAGATCGATCGGAACCATGAAGCCCTGTATCGCGATTGTCTTTCTATTGAATGCCTTGATCGGTGCGGGAATTTGATCGCGTCTCGTGGGCCTTTCGCTTGAATCGCCTCCCGTCGGAATATCGTACATGAAACTCGACAGCGTTGTAAAACTCAATGGTGTCGGATCGTTAGTTTCGATTTTCGATGCTGCCGGGATTGCGATATCGTGTTTCTTGTGAGCGCGCACGATCCAATAACTCACACTCGCCCCGAGCACGATGCAGATCAGAGCGCCGAATGCGACTTTAAAATCGGCATGCTTCGATAGGTCGTGAGAATTGTCGCTCATGATTCGCTCCATGACGGTTGCGTTAGAGGTCCAGCGGGCCGGCGACGTCTTCGGAGTCCACACGGTAGATGCTCAGCACTTCGCCGTTTTCGATGTTCTCGCCGACGTCGATGCTGCCGAAGACGGTGACGGGTTGATCCTGGATTACGCGCGCGGATTTGCCGGGCTTCATTTTTACGCTGACCCACTCATTCATGCGCGGCATGCGGCCGAAGCAGCACAGCGACTGATCTTTGACGAGCAGGAACTTGGTGGACTTTCCGTTCTTCAAATCGATTGGGACCATGAAACCCTGGAGCGCGATTTTTTTGCCGTTGAGGTCTTTGATCGGCTGCGGAATCTGATCCTTCGCGGGCTTCTTAGCGTTGTCCTCGAGCGCGGGCAGTTCGTAGTAATAGCTGGCCAGGGTGCTGAACGTGACGGGCAGGAAGTCGGCGTTTTCAGCGGACGGTTTGGAGTCCGACGGAGTTGCGATTGGCGGTTTCGTACTCGTCACCGTGCCCGCGCCCGTTGATTTGTGCGTGAGCCAGTAAGTCATCGATGCGCCGAGCGCGATGCAGAGAATTGCGCCGAGCGCGATCATGATATCGGCGCTTTTGCTGGTGGATGGACTGCTCATTGGGGCTGCTCCTTTGGTTTTTGTTCTTTGTTGACGCTCTTTGAATTCAACCTTTTAATTTAAACGCTGATGAACGCAGATTACCGCAGATGGGACGCAGATAATTTCTTTCTATTTAGGTCATCTGCGTCGATCTGCGAATTCGTCTTAGCTACTCATTTCCCTTTGGGAAATTGAATTTCACTTCTTTGAATTCCTTGCCTTTGACTGTGATGGCGGAGACGACGGCGTCGAAGATTTTTAGATCTTTCAGCTTGTCGCTTTGGCCGGCGAATTCGGAGGTGTCGCCTTCTTTTTCGCCGCTCAGTACGCTGGCCTGCGCTTTAACTGTCAAACTGAATGCTTCGGCTGGGCCGGTGCCTGCTTTTTCGGCTTTCGAGACTTTGATTTCGATTTCTTTTTGCGCGACGCGGACGGCTTTTTCGGCTTCGCCGTCGAGGACATACGCGGACACTTTTCCGCTTGCCGCGTCGATGACCAATTCCAGATGTGCGAACTCTTCGCCGAATTCGACGAGCGTACCTTTGTGCGGAGGTTTGTGCTCGTGCGCTCGTGCGACGCCGAAAAAGGCGATCAGGGCCAATGCTAGAACAGTTCGGGCGATGTGGCGATTCATGCTTCTTTTCTCCTTATAATGAGACGGTTCATAACCGTCGGATTCTAATTCAAAGTTCAAAGTCCACTTTACGACACCGGAGTTAGATTCGAGGCCACGTCTGTGCCATAAGCTTTCAATGCCGGCGCGATTCCGGAGAGGGCGCCGATCAGCGTCATGCCCAGCGGAGCCAGCCACAAGACGGGATGGAACTGGAAGACGTCCAGCACCACGCCGGTGTTTTTGCGGATGACGTACGCGGCTCCGGTCAGGATTGTCCCGTGAACGAGGTAACCGGCGAGACTGCCCAGCCCGGCGATCGCGGCGGCCTCGGCGACGATTGCGCCGAAGACCGTTCCGCGGCGAGCGCCCAGCGCGCGCAGGATCGCGAATTCGCGCCGACGTTCATTCATCGTGTTGTAGATGCTGGCCAGAATCGAACCCGCCGAGACCATGACGACGAGGTACGAGATCAATTCTAGGATCTTATCGATCCAGCCGATCTTGTTGAAGAGATCGTCCATCGTCCGCGCGATGGGCCATGCCAGTGTGGCCTCTTTGCCCTGAATGTTTATGTGCTGGCTCATGCTCATACCGGCTGTGTCGGGATTCTTAAACTTGATCATGACCGCGCTGACTTCTTTAAATTCTTCGGGAATGTCCTCCCCAGCAACCGGTTCGTGTTCGATCACCTTTTGCCCAGAAATCGGATTCGTGCCTTCCTTTGGAGCGTCCTTTCTTTCGCGGAAAACATGACCTTTCATGCGATACATGCAATCTATTGGAATCCAGATCACGCGGTCGTTGGGCGTGTTGGTTGGCGCGAGGATTCCGACAATTGTGAAAACTTCTTCGTGCTGATTTTTTTCGTCGAAATAAAGCCCGTGAAACGGCTTGAACGAGTCGCCGACTTTCAGGCCGAGTTTTTGCGCCACATAACTGCCGAGTACACCTTCGCGCTTGAGTTCTTCAGCCGGTTTGGATTCGACAAAAATCCGGCCGGATTCGGGCGTGAGCTTCTTGCCTTCCTGATATTCGAATTCGGTAAAAATTTCCGCCGTGGTGCCGACGATGCGGAAACCGCGCAGATTATCTCCGACCGCGTAGGGCACTGCGAGCTTGACGCGCGCGTCTTTCTTGACGGCCTGGTACATGGCCCACGAAATGTTTCCGGGCGATGTCTCCAGGTGAAAGACCGTGTTCAAGACGAGCTGTAGCGAGCTTCCGCGCGCGCCGAGTACCGCGTCAAAGCCAATCGCGCCGCCGGTGAACGCGTCGTGGGCCTGATCGCGGACGCAGAAGACGGACATCACCAATCCTGTCGCGAGGGCAACGGAGAGGATCGTGACGAGTGTCGAGAGCGCGTGCTGGCGAAGGCTGCGGCGGACTATTAAAACAATTCCATTCATTCCGAACGATCTCCATTTTACTTCGCGTTTATTTTGCCGAGATCCTGGACGTTGTCGAAGCCTGCCAGAACTTCGCGGTCGTGGCTTACCAGCAGCAGTGCGGCGCCGTTTTCGGTGCAGGCTTCGCGGATTATTTTCAGCGCTTCTTTTGCGTTACGGTGGTCGAGATTGCCAGTGGGCTCGTCGGCCAGGACGAGTTTGGGTTTGTTCGCAAGGGCGCGGGCGACAGCGACACGCTGTTGTTGTCCGACGGACAACTGGCGCGGGCGGTAGTTCAAGCGGTCGCCGAGGCCGACGCGTTCGAGCAGTTTTTGCGCGCGGGCGTAATCCGCTCCGGCGCCGAACATCATGCCTAGGGCGACGTTTTCGAGCGCCGTGTAGCCCTGAAGGAGATTGAAGGTTTGAAACACGTAGCCGATCGTTTCGGCGCGCAGGCGGTCGCGGGCGGATTCGGAGAGCGACGTGACTTCGCGGCCGGCGAGTACGATCCGGCCGGCGTCAGCTTGCAAGATGCCGGCGATCAGGTTGAGGAAGGTGGTCTTGCCCGAGCCGCTCTGCCCTTCGAGAGCGGTCTGCTGCCCCTCCTGCAGTTCAAAACGCGGAATGTTGACGACGGTATTTTTCTCGCCGTCGGGCGACACGTAGGATTTTTGGAGGCCTTCGATTTCAAGCAGCATGAGGATGCACCGATCCTAAAATGGATTTGCCGAAACTGGCTTTCACGCAGCAACGCAGCGACGCGAAGATGCCGGGACGCACGGATTTTTAGCGGGTAACTAATGGATACGACACTGCGGCATCACGCCAGTAAGGCGCAATTTCGCGAGTAGAGTTCACGCGGGCGGGCCGCGTTCGGGAGGATGGGAATGAACGTGAGCGCTGAGGCAGACGCTTTCCAGGACTGAAACGGTGTCGCCTGGGGCGCTGATTTGCACGGAAGCCGAGATGAAAACGGGAGGCGCGTCATGCACGAGCGCTCCGGCGATACACGCGGCGCATTCCGTTTGATCGGCGGCATTCGACGCGGCGATTTGTGTGGTTTTGAATTTCTTTGAAGAAGAACTCGTAAAGCGGCGGCACGATTTGCACGCGGCGCTCGATTGCGCAAACGAAAGGGGTTGCGCCGCCGAATGCCAAGACGCACCCACCCACATCCCCAAGGCGAGGGCGGTAAGGAAGATCGCGGGTATGTTTGGCTTTCTTCGCATGACGTTTCGATTATACACCGGCTTTAGGAAGACTCGCTACTTATTTTACTATCGGCTTACGAACTCGGCGGGTGCAGTGTTTGGTGAATTCAACGTTTTAAATTAAACGCGGATGAACGCAGATTTCCGCGAGCAATTGTCAAATGATGTGGATGGCGATGTTGAAATCATGCGGCGTTTTCCTTGATGCCATCCACGAAACGAACAAGCTTGATCACGTCTGCCAACAACTCCGATTTATTTAATTTCCTCCAGCCTTTTGCCGCG
>JBBRQD010000038.1:0-46466 GCA_038227045.1 Planctomycetota bacterium | reverse complement strand
ATGCGCAACGCCATCCTTTCGGTTCTGCGGCAAAACAAAATAAAGAACGTCGCGCGAGCCTTGCGGCGCTTCGCCGCACACCCCGGCGAAGCCATCGCTTTGCTGGCGCGCAAGGCGACGGACTTTTGAAAGGCCCTGCCTCCATGGGTCAACATTCGGCATTTGATTTGACACGTGTCGTCCGAGCGATAGGATATCTCTTGAAAATGTGCAAATTGGCTGGAATACGGCAATAGGCGGCGAAAGCTATTTCGGGTAACCCTAATTGGCGCAAAATCGCCTAAATACATAGTCGCAGAAAAGAGTGCCCGTCTGTTTGCGTCTTTCGGAGCGGTGCAGGCGGCCAGTCTTTTCCGCGGCACTGTACTAAATGTTCAACGACTGTGTCGAGTGCGTTAGGGAGTGTGATGATGGTGAATGTAGGTATAGTGGGTTACGGGTACTGGGGACCCAACCTCGTTCGCAACTTCTCTGAAACGAGTAACGCGCGCGTCGTGTCGGTATGCGACCTCAGTCCAGAGCGACTGGCACAGGTTAATCAGCGTTATCCAAAAATCCAAACTACGCGCTCATCCAAGGAATTGATTGAGAATCCACAGATTGACGCCATTGTCATCGCGACTCCCGTGGCCACGCATTTCGATCTCGCTTTTAAAGCGCTGCAAGCCGGCAAACACGTTCTGGTTGAAAAGCCCATTGCCGGCACATTGCATGAGGCTCAACGCCTGGTTGAAGAAGCCCAGCGGCGCAAAAAAGTATTAATGGTCGATCATACTTTCGTTTACACGGGTGCCGTGCGCAAGATCAAACAATTGGTAGAGGAAAACAAGCTGGGCAAGTTGTTTTATTACGATTCCGTGCGCGTCAACTTGGGCTTATTTCAGCATGATGTCAGCGTTTTATGGGATTTGGCGGTTCACGATCTGGCCATCATGGACTACATAGTGGGTGCCAAACCCACGCGTGTTTCCGCAACAGGAAGCGCACATCTGAAAAATCACCAGATAAACATCGCCTACTTAACATGTTTTTTCGACGACGGTTTGATCGCACACTTTCACGTCAACTGGCTTGCTCCGGTAAAAATCCGGCGGACGCTTATCGGCGGTGACCGTCAAATGATCGTCTATGACGACCTTGAACCCGACGAAAAGATCCGCATTTACGACAAAGGTGCCGATTCGCTAAGTGTAACCGAACAGGTGAATTATAGAGTTGGCGATATGTGGGCGCCTCAACTGGATCGCAAAGAGGCTTTGGCGACGGAAATGTGTCATTTTATCGATTGCATTGCCAACAGCAAGACCCCCATAACGGACGGCGAAGCCGGATGCCGTGTGGTCAGAGTACTGGAAGCCGCCAGTAAATCCCTTGAGCAGGATGGCACACCCATTAAGTTGTCCTGGGATTAAGAATTACCCCAGTTTTGAAACCAGAGAGGCAATAGTTACAAATGGAAGCGATTGCGCCCAGTGCTCCTCCCCGGCACGGATTTCAAAGCCCGTCCGCACAGGAATTTCCACCCATCATCGTTCTGGAAACGACCACAGTTTGTAATTTGAAGTGTGTCCATTGTTACCATGGCCAGGGATATACTGAACACCCCGACTACCATGCGGTCTTTATGGAATGGGACATCTTCAAGAAGGCCATGGATGAAGTCGCAGCAAATAAGATCACCGTAATGCGCATATCGCCTGCCGGTGAAGCGCTGCTGCATCCGCAATTTCTGGATCAGCTTGCCTACATCAAAGAGCTCGGCATCAAGCCCACGGATCTGACCACCAACGGATTGACGTTGGACCTTCCAGCCCGTGAAAAAGGAAAGATTTTACCTGGAAAGACAATCCTTGAGCGCATGCTTGAATTGGAAATCGAACTGGTGGATATCAGCCTGGACGCGGCAACCAAGGACAGCTATGAAAGTATTCGCGTCAAATCGGATTACCATCGTGTCTGGTCGAATATCCACCGATTTCTGTATTTGCGCCAGAAAATGAATTCCAAGACCAAGCTCATGCTGAGCATAATCGATCAGCCGGAAAGCAAGGATGAGGTTGAAAAATTCAAGGAGTATTGGACGCCCCTGGTCGATCGCGTCATCGTGCGGCCTTATTTGGAAAGTCTGGGTCTTACGCCACCCAAACCCGGCACGTTTGTCGATCAAATGGTAAAGAAGGGCATTGAGCGCTGGCCGTGTCCGCAATTCTGGAAGCGAGTCACGATTACACCGGAGGGATGGATTCGCTTCTGTGTTGTCGATTGGCTGGACAAGAGCAAGGTGGGAGATCTGAGAAATACCACGATCAAGGAGTTGTGGCATAGCACGGAATACGGACGGTTGCGCTCGTGCCATCTCAACGGCGAATTCGAGCAAGCGCATGCGATCTGCGGACCTTGCACGGATTGGATGGGAATGCGGTGGGACTGGGGATTTGAAGTGGCCGTTGCCGCCGCCATGGGTAATACGAGCACCCCGGCCGCGCCGCCCCCGCTGACAGCCGTGGTGCGTGAGGAACTCCCGCGACGTCCAGGGAATTGACGACAATGAAGAGCATTGAGTTCATTCTCGCGGAGATTGACCTCCGTGCGCGGTATGACGCATTGTTCGAAGAATGTCCCAATGCATTCATTCAGCAGTCAACGTACTGGGCCGAAGTCATCCAGGAGATCGGTCCGGACAAACCCATATTCTTGTTGTGTGAGCATAACGGACAGGCCATCGCGGGTTTGCCGTTGTACTTATACGAGAACCCCCATGGGAATGTCCTGATTTCGGTACCTCAAGCCGGTCCCATGGGTGGAGTTTTTATCCGCGATGGCATACCCGACGATGTCACCGCGCAAGCTTACAAATGTCTTCTGGAGAAAGCGATTGAAGTGGCGTCGATGAATTGCTGCATTTGCATTTCATTGATTACCAATCCCTTCACGCAGGATCTCCGCCACTATGAGTCGTCGTTCATGCCCGACCTGGTTTTTGAAAATTTCACCCAGCACATCGATGTGCCCAAAATGGTGGTCAATGGCGAAATTCAATTAAAGGATTACCAAAGCCGGAGTACAAGCGCCTATATCGGCCCCCGGATTCAAAAGGCGTTGAACGCCGGCTTTGAAGTGGATTTCAACTATTCCAAGGAGAATTCGGACGCCACCTACCAGTTGCATCTCGATCGGTTTGCGGAGTTGGGTGTGGCTCCGATCCGTAAAGAAATTGTTGAAAATATTCGGACCCGGCTGGCGCCCCAGGGCAAAGCGATGCTGGTAACAGTCAAGAAGGATGGCGAAGTTGCGTCAGGTTGTATCTACATATTGCACCGCAACATTCTCGATGTGTTCATTATCAGCGGGAATAACGCATTTAAGGCTGCCGCACCCAATTTTCTCAACCACGATCACTCGATCCGGATGGCCGCAAAAAAGGGAATTCAGATATTTAACTGGCAATCGTCTCCCAACCGGGAAAGCGGAGTATATCGCTACAAGAAAGAATGGGGCAGTATCGATACCCCCTATTATTTTCTGACAAAGCTGCTCTGCCCTCCGTCTCGCATAGCAGCCATGGGAATTGCGACCCTTAAAGCGGAATACCCCATGCACTTTATTGTGCCATTTCAAGCGTTCACCAGTGGTTTCGAGTGCAAGTACTTCAGTAAGACATCATCGGCCCGGTAAAAGCATGGACAAGCATCCCCTTGAAAAAGTTCCCTCACCCTGCCCTCCCCCAGAAGGAGAAGGGAAGCTGCAACCGGATTGTAGCAAGAGCCCGTATTCCATTTCGGTCGTAATACCCGGCTACAACGAAGAGGCCAACATCAAGGCGACTGTGGTCAAATGCCTGGAGGCCCTGCGCAAGCTCACAGACCGCTATGAAGTGGTGATCGTGAACGATTGCAGCACCGACCGCATGCCGGAGATCGCGGATCGGCTTGCACGCGAATTCCCAGAGATCACGGTGATTCACAATCCAATCAACCTACATGTCGGCATCAGCGTCATGATTGGCATGAAGGCTGCCAAAAACGAACTTGTCGTCCATAACGCAATGGACTGTCCATTCGACCTCGCCGATCTGGCTAATGCGTTGCCGCTGTTTCCGGAACACGATGTCGTGATCGTCTCGCGCCTCAACCGCTCCGCGCATTCACTTTGGCGCAAAATCACCTCGTTGACGCATTACTGGATGGTGCGGATTCTGTTTCGCGCGCCATTCAGCGACATGAATTTCGTTCAAGTCTACAAACGCGAAGTGCTTCAAACCGTGAAAGTCAAAGGTAAGAGTCCGGCGTTCGTGACCCCCGAGCTGCTGATCCGGTCGAAGCGGTTGGGATTTAAGATAGGGGAAATCAAAGCCATCTTCCATCGCCGTGAGAAGGGGGCCGCCAGTTGCGGCAAGCCCCGTGACATATTGTGGACTCTGGCGGATATGTGGGCGTTCTGTCTGGAAGGATCGCCCCACGCCACACGGCGGGCGAATGCCCAAACTCCAGCCTCAGCCGAATGCAAGGAGCCCGTCCACAATGGGTAGTCCATTGCCGGGAGAGATACCCGCTTTCGAAACGAGAGACCCGAGTTCATCGCCTCCTTCCACCCTTCAGGCCAAACGACAAAATCGCGCCCAGCATGCGATGTGGGCGGCCAAAATCCTGGCTCTAGTTCTTTTGCTTTTATTTCATCTTTGTTCGCGCTGGCATGCCAATAAGATCCTACCGCTGAATCAGCGACATATATACCCCAAGTCGTTTGCTTGCTCGTTGTCTTTGATGGGTGGCCATGGCTGGTTTTATGTTGATTACCGGGGAAAAAATCCGGAAGCTGGCGCGCCTTTGCGCGAATTCCAGGAACTTCGGCGCTGGTCGGACGGCGGGGCGGGAATCAAATCGGATGCGGGTGCGCCTTTGCGCGAATTCCTGGAACTTCGGCGGTGGTCAGTCAGTTGGGCCGAATACAAGGCTGCGGAAGACGCCGGCCTCTTTACGCCGGCCTCCGGAAGCGAACCGGACGGAAATCCTAGATATATAGAGCTGTTTAGCATTTCCCGCATCCTGGATATTCGCATCGCCTCCATAGTCTGGTACATATTCGGAATCAATTGGAAATTTTATTTTGCATTCTATACCGTGGTCAGCATGCTGAGCAGCCTCGCGCTATTCCTGCTGGGATGGAAATTAGGGAAGAGCTACGCGGCGGGGTTTTTATCGGCTCTTTTTTATACCCTCTCGCCATATGAAGCGGAGCACGGAGCATGGTCTATTCGAGATATTAGCCCTGTGTGGTTTTTCACTTTCAGCCTGTTGGCATACTTCTACTTAACGCGTCGCGAGGATTCTCTGGCTCGAAAATGCGGATCCTACATATTGGTTGGCGTGGCGTCTGTGTTGACCGTCGGTTGGCGCGCCGACGGATTCTTGCTGCCTCCATTTTTGTTGGCTGCGGAAAGCCTTCGTTTTGTGCTCGAAAAACGCCCCTATCGCGAGGCGTTTCTGCTCATCGCTCTCTTTAGCTTGGGTATCGTAGCCGGATATGGTGGCCTGCGCGCGCTCGGTCCCGATTCCCCGGATTCATCGCACGCGGGCATGGGTTTCCACATGGCCTACTATGGCAATTCCAATCGTTATAATATGCTGCATGTCGAAGATAACTTTGAAATTGTCCGAAGTGACGAGCAGACCATGGAACATGTAAACTACCTGAATCAGGGACGCCACTACTATCCACATGATATCCTTGTCACGAATCCGGAATATCCGGGCCTGTGCAAGCAACTTTACCTCGAGAGTTTCGCGTACGACTGTTACAACTGGGTCTCCGGTTTTCCATACGAACTTTGGACCTCGTTGAAAACGATTTCCATGCAAGGCGACGTCGGTCCGCGGTCGGGCCTGCGCTTGTTTGGCAACTCTTTCATTTATGCGTGGTTGATCGACCCCATCAACGAAGCGTTGCCGTTTCTGTTTGTGTTATGTGTTGTCGCCGCATTTTTGTTTTCGGCGCAATGGCTTGAAATTTCGATACTGACAGGGTTCGTGGTCTATTACGGCTTGATTTTTTTTCTCGTTTTACCGGAACTCAAACACATTGGCGCATTTCTGCCGCCCGTTTGCGTCGTCAGCGGCATCGGGTTGGCATTGTTGGCCCGTACTGCATATCGCTATCGCTCACTGGCCCTGCCGGCACTGCGGGGCAGAACTCGAAATCTGCTCAAGACGACAGCCACCATCGGCTTGGTTTGGGGGCTGGCTTGCTTGGCCGCGTATTTCGCTGCGCTCAATACACGGGATACGTATATCCAACAGATCGGTGCTCTTCCGGTCAAGAACCCATTGAATCGTCTCCTATGGTCCCCCAATCGCATCGAGTATGTCGAAAATGTGAAACCTCCCGGAGAACAGAACGAAGAATCCGACCGCACGGGCCTACTGATTCGCGTTCGGGGCGGAACCGATTCTTCAATGTTGGTCTGTCGGCATTTCATCGAGTTCGAAAACAATCTCAAACTGTCATATATGACCCGGCATCGCGTCGAACCGGGCCTGGAACAGCGTTTTTTTGTTACATGCCTCAACGGTCCCATCGGGGTTATCCACTACTGCTGCACGGTGGAATCGACGCAAGAGGGAGCCTTTTCCGATTGCCAAATGTTGGATATGCGCAACTGGAAAGGCTTGCCTTTCTGTCTCGTCTATTCCGACGGGCAGCACATACCAGGTAGCCCGGCACTTGGCTCCACATTTGCTTCCGTGGAGTTCTTTGATCCTTCCAACTTCGACATCCATGGCGTGGAATTGAAGACGAAATTGCTTCGCTTGAAACCCGATACGAAAGGTGTTTTGTTCCCCGATGCCTCCGAAGGCACCGGTTTAAAAGTGCTTTCAGCGGTCAGCAATGCCACCCTTGTGCCGAATGGCTTGACCCTTCAACTCCAAACGTCCGAAACGAACAATCTCTATGTTGCGCAGAGTATTCCCCTCACGGCAAATGTGGAGGGGGATTATTTTTTTGAATTGGAATACAAACTGCAGTCTGGCGGCATCGCATTCGGCGCATTGTCGTCGAATTCGAGCTCTTGGGTTGCCCAATCCACGGTGCCCACGTCGATAAGCGAGCATCTTTCGCTGATCTTCCGTATTCACCTCATGCCCGGGGACGCGCTCATACCCACGATCTCAAACTATAATTCGGACTGCAAGTGCGTTACAAGAGCCACGCTGCTTAAATTCTCGACGTATAAAATTCCCTGAAAAATGGTGGCAACAACATGCAATGGCAGTGTCACCATATGACTGAAACGCGTGTCGAAAGAGTTCATTTTACCAGGGAGCAGATTTAATCGAATAAGATGTGGAGTTAATTGCATTTACGAATAATCTTACCGCGTTCGCGCGGCTATTTTCCACTCGAGGCAATCTGTCAGCATGAATAAAGTGCTCGTCACCGGCGGTGCCGGTTTTATAGGCTCCGAACTCACACGCCAATTGGTGGAACGCGGCGCCGATGTCACCGTACTGGATAATCTGGTGAACGGCAAACGCGAGAACATCGCGGGCCTGCTTGGCCCGCGCTGCCGTCTGCTTGCCAGCGATCTGCGCGATGCGCAGGCCGTACGCGAGGGCCTGCGCGACGTGGACCATGTCTTTCATCTCGCCTGCATGGGTGTGCGGCATTCCATTCACGCACCGCACGAAAACCACGATGTGAATGCGACCGGCTCGCTGAAATTGCTGGACGCCGCACGCTCCGCGGGCGTGGGGCGCTTCGTCTACGTATCCAGTTCGGAGGTGTACGGAACCGCGCGATACGCTCCCATGCCCGAAGACCATCCGACATACCCGATGACGGTTTACGGCGCCTCCAAACTGGCCGGTGAGTGCTACGCACGCGCGTTTCATTCGACCTATGGTTATCCCACGGTGGTGATCCGGCCCTTCAATTCCTTCGGTCCGCGTTCGCACCACGAAGGAGATAGCGGAGAAGTGATCCCGAAGTTCATGCTGCGTGGGCTGGCGGAACGGCCGCTGGTTATCTTTGGGGACGGAACGCAGACGCGCGATTTCACGTATGTCGAAGACACCGCGCGCGGCATTCTCGAGGTCGGGATGCATCCCGCCGCGCCCGGCGGCACCTTCAATCTCGGCAGCGGCAGCGAGGTGACGATTAACGCTCTTGCCGAAACTGTCAAAGCAATCCTCGGCAAGGTGGATATCGCAATTCAGCACGAGGCTCCGCGCCCCGGCGATGTGCTGCGGCTTTGCGCGGACGCCACGAAGGCGCGCGCGTTGTGCGGCTTCGCTCCACGCGTCAATTTACGCGAGGGTCTCGTCAAATTGTACGCGTGGATTCAAAGTCTCGAAGAATCCCCCGAGCAATTACTGGAACACGATCGGTTCCGGAACTGGGAGGTCTGATGTCCGGCGCTGAACGCAAAAACATCCCGCTGGCCAAACCGTGGCTGGGCGAGTCCGAAGCAGCGGCCGTATGCGCGGCACTCGCCAGCGGCTGGATCACGCAAGGCCCGCGGGTCGCGGCGTTCGAGCGCGAATTCGCCGCACATCTTGGCGCGCCTCATGCCTGCGCAGTTTCGAGCTGCACCACCGCGCTTCATCTCGCCCTTCTTGCCGCAGGCGTCCAGCCGGACGATGAGGTCATTACCGCGAGCCATTCGTTCATTGCCACCGCCAACAGCGTCCGCTATTGCGGAGCCATTCCTGTTTTCGTTGATATCGAGCCTGGGACGTTCAATATGCGGCCCGAATTGGTGGAGCAGGCCATCACGCCCCGCACGCGCGCGATCCTGTGTGTCCATCAGATGGGCATGCCCTGCGAAGTTGCTGCGATGGTCGAGATTGGCAACCGGCGCGGTCTGCGCGTGATCGAAGACGCCGCATGCGCGATTGGTAGTCAGATTCGACCGGGAGCGGGCGCGGCGTGGGAGCACATCGGCAAACCCATTGGCGACGTGGCCTGCTTCTCGTTCCATCCGCGCAAAGTCCTGACCACCGGCGACGGCGGAATGTTAACGACAGCTCACGCCGATTGGGACGCCCAGTTCCGCCTCTGGCGCCAGCACGGTATGAGCGTACCGGACGCCGTACGCCACGGCAATCCGAAGGTAATCTTCGAGTCCTACGATTGCCTGGGCTATAACTATCGTATGACAGACCTTCAGGCGGCGATCGGCCTTGAGCAACTTAAGCGGCTGGACACGCTGATTTCCCGGCGGAGAATCCTGGCGGCGCGCTACCACCAGATCCTGGATGGGCTGCCCGGAGTGACGCGGCCTTACGAGCCGGCCTGGGCCCGGAGTAATTGGCAGAGTTATTGTGTGGGGCTGGACAAGGATTTGGACCAGCGCACAGTCATGCAGCACATGCTCGACGAAGGCATCGCCACCCGCCGCGGCATTATGTGCACGCACACCGAACCGGCCTATCGCAATGAACCCTGGTCCTGCGGCAGCGGTCCCGGACCATGCGAATGTCCGGAAAGCTCATGCAAGAAATTGAGCGCCAGCGAACACGCCCACCGCTATTCCATCGTGCTGCCCTTATATCATGAAATGACCGACGCGGACCAGGACCGAGTCGTCACGGAACTGGCTCAAGCCTGTAGGAAAGCGCGCGAAGTCGCTCGCTGATCCTATTTTATTGTGCAACTGGCTTCCGCGTGCCGGCAAAGAAGACGCAATAAGTCAGCAGGAAACACAAGACCGCACCCAGCGCATGGACGGCATACCAGCCTTCAAAGAGGTACATCTGTATGGAATACAGAGGGGAGTATTCCTCGAATTTGGGTTCAAGATTAAACCAAACTTTCGACATAAAAAAAGATAGCGCAACAAATATCCAGAAATGAAACCGCGTAAGCTCCAGGCGATCCATCGCCTTGATCGCGAACGGGATCAGCAAGGTAAAGAAACTGCAGGCTTGACGGGACTCTGGATTCCCGATGAAAAACACCGCAAATAAAAGGGCCAGGCTCAGACCGAGTCCAAAGCGATGAATCCAACCACACATGGGCATCCAGAGCAGCGTGGCCATAAAAATGACCGGGCCGTACATGCGAGCGTGTTCGATATAAAAAACGCCCGGCGCTGTCAATCCGCCTTGAAAGTTCCAGGCCAGAAAATTGGCGATTGTCAACGGCGACGGCTCGGCAAAGTAACGCTGAATGCCGCGCAGCGACCCCGCGAGTGCGAGCGCCAATAAGAAGTTCCGCCAAACCCGGCTATTCAGCGCCAGTCTCCGCCAGTATTGATAGTCCCATAAATTTCGATTTGCCAGCGCGCCGCTGATCGCGATAAAGAACGGTCCGAACATCAGTGCATAACTGAGACCCGCCGAACGCACCATCCATTCCGAAGCCGACGGCATCGGCGTCGAAAGTGCGAAGAGCTTGAGGCTGCTCGGATTCATTTTCAGGTAAGCGATGTAGCCGCCATGCCATTGGAAAAACAGCAGGGTCGCAGCCGCGCAGGCGCCCCCAATGCAATGCAGCGGAATCGAAGGCGGCGGTGCCGGCTCGGTAGCCTCACCGGAATCGTCCGTTAATTGACGCGGAAAGACCAGCAGCAGAAAGCCCAGGTAAATTGAGATCGGCCAGACAAACGCGGCGGCGGCCGTGACCCATATCAGCATGAGACGCTTGTTTAAAAGATACGCGTACAGCATCGCCAGACCGCTGACGTAAGCAAACAGGTCGACTTGCGCAGTAAAGTAAAACGACCACTTCAGCACGAAATGATTGAGCACAAGCACTACGAATCCAAACCACACTCCCATGCGAGACACACGCAACGCGCGGGCAATCGGCATCCATAAATACGGGATCATGAGTGCCAGAAGCCAGTTTAAAGTGCCGAATCCGAGAACGACGTGCCGCGCGGTCGGTTCGATGGAGAAAAATTTGAAGACAACGAGAAGTATGCTTGCCGGCAGAATACGCTGGATCCAATATCCGTCGATGGGATTTGGTAACGCCATATTTTTCAGCCAGGTGCTGTAGGGCGTGCCGCCATAGCCATTGTCCCATCCGATCTTCTCGCCCCATAGCAGCAGAGCGCCGCACGCTACTGCCGTCACGCCGGCCTGAATGTGGGCCGCGTGCCGATCGCTCCAGTGAAGATCAGGCGTTTCAGCCGGGCAGGCGCTACTGCACTTTCCGTCAGTCGATTGCATCTGCATCGAGAAAAATCTCGTGAACCGCACCTTGCATTTGGGCGCGTCTGGAGTGGTATTGTGGAATTGGATTCACAATACACGATCTTGGCGAAGCGTCCATTTAAATTGCAATTCACATCCCAGTAATGTGCCGGCGTCATTTGTGTTGACGGCCAAAGCAATCTCCACGGTTCGACGTTTTTACCCAAGGAGCGTAGTGCATCATTCCGACCGTGGCGGCGTTGCTCCCTATTGCGCACATCGACAGTCTAACAAGCACTCGTTCATCGCATGCCGATTGCGCACTTCCTGCGCAATTCACGAGTTCCGATCCGAAACATGTCGCTCGGAATATCCGGCTCGACGCTTGCGAAAACGGCACACCCTTCGTAACCTGACACGTGTGGTGTATCCTTTCTTGCCCGCGGTGGGCCGGTGGATCATCTTGATTCGATCATCAAGGATACGGCGCACTTTTCAATTTTGCTCATCCACCAAAACTTTTGACATTATTTCATGCCCTCAACGTCCAATAGTATTCTTATACGGCTTTTCACTTTTCTCGGACGCTGCGCCGCGCGGCTCGCGCGTGTTTTTTACGCGTCCGGCGGCGTGGATTTCAAGGCACTCAATCCCGGCGCGGAACTTGAAGCCCTCTCCTCCGATGAAACATCGTGGCGCGCTATGGGGCGCGATCCCTTTTTTACGATTACCGCCGGATTTGCGCCGGGCTGGCTTCGCGTCCGAGCGCATCTCGCAGCCGAACGCAGCGCGCTCGCCCGGATTTTCTGGGACACAGGCGACGGCTTTAATGACGCCGAGTCGGTTTACCTTTCCAATGTGTTCGGAAAACAGAGCACCGTGAAGTTCATTTGTGTGCGGCGCGGAATCAGGGCTATGCGCTTCGCTCCAGCCGATGTGCCGATGGACTTCAAAGTGCTTGAGTTTTCGGTCGTGCCGCTGTCCGACATACGCATGTGGATTGAGGCACTGCGTTGGAAATACGACGACATGCGCTCGCGCCGCAACTTCTCACGATCGTTGACATACGGCTTTAAGCTGTTGCTCAAGTTCAATCTGGCGGAATTCAAACAGAAGCTTCTGCCCACCGATGCCACCATTCCGCAGCGCGAATACGAAGCGTGGTGCGCGCGCAACCGGATTACCGCCGAAAAGCATGCGGCGATGCTGGAGCAACTCAAGGTGTGGACTCATCCACCCAAAATTTCAGTGCTTGTGCCGGTCTACAACGTTCCCGAAATCTATCTGCGCAAGGCGCTGGATTCGGTCTTAAACCAGATTTATCCGCACTGGGAATTGTGCATCGCCGACGACAAATCCAGCGAGCCGCATATTCGTCCGGTGCTTGAAGAGTACGCCAGGAAAGATGCGCGCGTCAAAATCGTATACCGCGCACAAAACGGGCACATCTCCGCCGCGTCGAATTCAGCACTGGAACTGGCCACCGGCGAATTCACCGCCACGCTCGACAACGACGACGAGTTGACCGAACACGCGCTTTTCGAAGTCGCTCGAGCCATCGTCAACGACCGCTCGCTCGATTTCATTTACAGCGACGAAGACAAGATCGATCTAAAAGACCGGCGCATCACGCCCTTCTTCAAGCCCGATTGGTCGCCCGACTATTTTTTGGCGTGCATGTACACCTGCCATTTGGGCGTTTATCGCACGTCGCTCTTGCGCGAAATCGGCGGATTTCGCAGCGAGTTCGACACCGCCCAGGACTACGATCTCGTCCTGCGCGTGATCGAAAAAACGAGCCGCATCCACCACATTCCGGATATTCTTTACCATTGGCGCATGCTGCCGAGTTCCACCGCATCGGGAAGCAGCGCCAAACCCAAAGCACATAGGACAGCGCAGGCGGTCTTGCTCGATCACCTCAAACGCATCGGCGCTCGCGGCTCGGTGGCGGATGGCCCGACCGCGGGCTTTCATCGCGTGCGTTTTGAGATAGTTGGAAAGCCGAAGATCAGCATCCTGATCCCGAGCACATGCGCTACGAAATCAATCGATGGAAAAGATATCAATTACCTGGATCGATGTATTGACAGCATTCTAAAGAAGAGTACGTGGCGCGAGTTTGAGATCATCGTTTTGGATCGCAACCAGATGCCGCCCGAAATGGAAGCGCGCTATCAAAAACTCGGCGTGCGGCGTGTTACTTATTCAGAGGCGTTCAATTGGGCGCGCGTGAACAATCTCGGCGCAAAACACGCGACTGGCTCTTACCTCTTAATGCTCAACGATGACATGGAAGTCATTACGCCCGGATGGCTGGAAGCGATGCTGGAGTTCGCACAGCGCGACGGCGTGGGCGCTGTGGGCGCGAAGCTTCTGTTTCCCGACGATCGCATTCAGCACACCGGAATTGTGGTCATTGGTGGAGGCCCGGGCCACCCGTACTATTGTTTTCCGAAGGACGATACGGGATATTTTTTCGGGAATCTGGTCCATCGAAATTGGCTCGCCGTCACCGGCGCGTGCATGCTGACGGCCAAGGATGTGTTCGAATCGGTGGGCGGATTCAACGAGGACTTTCCGCTCAATTACAACGACGTGGACTACTGCCTGAAACTCATCGCCAGCGGCCGCCGCGTTGTGTATACGCCTTACGCGCAGTTGTATCACTATGAATCCGTCAGCCGGCCGCGCGGCGTCACGCCGGAAGAAGCTGCGCGTTTCCAGAAGCTGTGGCTGCAGCGATTCCCCATCGACCCGTATTTCAATCCCAATCTAATGGTGGAAAACGGTGCATTCATTGTTTCGAAAACTTAAATCAAGATAATTCGAAACGCACACGCAGCCGCCCCCTGGCTGTTGTGCTTGCGACGAGAATGGACGTCGGTTCGCGCCGGCCGTAGGACCGTGCGCAAAAGCCTGGTTCCGTTGTCCACTGAAGCGCTGCCGCATCGGACGATCCGGTAAGGATCGCGACCCTCGATCCGTGTTCCGAATCGAAAATCTCCAACGCATCGCCGCGCATTTCAAGTCCTGGAGCCAGCATGAACCGGAACTCGACGCGATGCTCGCCTTCTGCGCTCACTTCGTCTTCGATCAACACGCGTGCGCCGTCTCTGGCCAGAAGCACGCTGCGCTGGAACGTCACGCCGATTTGCACATACGCGCCGCATTCGGCCGACGCACACAAATACTCGCGATTATCTCGGACGAGCTGTTCATTGACACAAAGCAGGTTCGGTTTTGCGCGCTCTTCCAGATATGAAAAAATCAGCGCGGGGTCGTCGGGCAGCGGATTGTGCTCGGCCCGATCAACCGTGATGGTGCTGTGCGCGCGCGTGGATCGATGCCAGTTGTGCTCGGCGGGTTGAGCCGTGTAAACATACGATCCGGCATCGGTGAAGACGCTTCGGCCGTGCAAAAAAACTTCCACAGCCAGCGCGTCGTTGTGCGAATGGCCGCTGAATCCCAGCATGCCGACACCGCCTAACGGCATTCCGAGAAAACAGTCTTTACCACGCAGAGCGACATAACTCTTCGACTGAAAAATGCGCGGCGCAACAGGACGGGATGGTGAGGAGCTCGCACCGGCCGCGCCACCGCGCCAGAGTGCGCTGGCTCTCGCGGCAGCCGAGACTGGGAAGTCATCGGTCAGCGTTGGCGCGTCAAGAAGTGCCGCGGCCCAACACAATAACGCCACAGCAGAATCGGGCGGAGGATCGCAGAGAGCCAGAATTCGGCCGTCGTCGTGATCGCCGAAGAGATGCAGCGTTCCATCCGGCCGGGTCATCTCCCGGAGCGCGATGCAGGCGCGCAGCAGCCGTTGCCGCGCGGCATCCGGCCATTGCATGCGCGCGCGGCCGCTCAAAACAAACGCGGTCAAGAGGATCTCTACATCAAGCTTTTGATAGCCGGAGGCGCGCTCCCAATTCACGCCGTCGCCATCGATCTGGCAGTCGAGCTCGGCGAGCAGTTCCTGCTGGACTTCCTCAAGCCCATCGGAAAGCAGCGGCACGTCTGGAAAAAATGCGCCCAGTGCGAGGCACCCCAGCAAATCGGAAAGATAGTGATTGTTGTTGCAGCGGCGATAAATGTACGCGTTGTCCCAGAAATCAGTGAATTCCGGATTGCGTTTGAGAAACTGCCCGTGGTCGATGCACGCACACAGCCAACGCTGTCGCAGGGCGACGTCAAAGTGCGAACTGTTTTCCAGAAGCTGCCAGGCCAGGCACCAATTCACCGCGCGGATCGCGACCTCCATCGGGCAGGCCCAGGCGATGCTGAACGCGACCGGGTTTTCATCCAGCCAGGCTTTGAGTAATTCGAATGCGCGCGCCGCATAGCGTTCGTCGCCTGTCAAGCGCCACGCCTGCCCCAGCGCAACCAGGAAATGACAGCGCGACAGCTCCCACGGAACCTTCACGTCGGCACCGGGCGGTGGATGCATCACGTCATAGTCGCGCCAATAGTTTTTTGGGAAACGATGCTTGCCAATCGGGTCGAGCGACCAGTCGACCACCGGAAAGCCGAAGTCCAGTTCGCCATAGCCCAGAATGCGGAATCGTCCGCTTAGTATTGTTTCGGCGCGCGCGATGCATTCGTTTACGTGCTCCGGGAATTTGGTCTTGAGCTGGAGTGTCGCGGCGGCCAACTCCTCCGGTCCCAAGAACAAGCTAGTGCGCGGAGTGGCCATAATCTTTTCAAGCAATATGCCATTTCGCCGCAGACTTGCCGGCGTCGTTGCGAGGGCATCGCGTGTCGCCGCGCTGCGCTCCATAATTGCACTTCGCCTCTGTCGAGAGCGTGAACCCCAGCGTCGCAGAGCCGTCTTCAAACCGACAGCCTTAACCCAACGCAGGCGGTGCGTCACGGAACTAAAAGAAGTAAACAAGTCTGCCATTCCCACTTATCCAAGGTTCAGACAAGGCCATCAAAGCCAAAGGTTCGACATTATGTCGCACCCGCCGCACGTTACCAGCCAGCAATCTTATTTACGTTCTCCAGCTCCAAAACGCTCTTGCACTTTCCGCTCGCCATGGTTAAATCTCTCCCATGAAAGCGAACCCTTCCACGTTTTTCCCAGCGCCTCTCACCAGAGGTCTTTCCCGACTTGAGCAACCTTGAAACAGGTATTGATCCGGCCTGACGGCGCGTTCGTTGGCGATACGCCGATTCCTGCCATCTCCCGTGGCGAGTTGCTTATCGCCGTTCATTATTCGTTCATCAGCGCCGGAACCGAAACCGCGGCCATTACCGTCCGCCCTGGTCCCGCTGCACAAAACACGCCGCCACCCGTGCCAGTTGCGCCCGCTAAACAAAGCCTTGCGCGCAAGACAGTGCGGCTGGGTTTAAAAGTCGTCAAGAATCCTGGCAAAGCCTTGTTCGTGGCGAAGGCCGCGCTGCAGCACGCGGGTAACATGGGCGAGTTCAAGACGCGGATGAAGCAGTATTTGAAGGATGGCACGCCGCTGGTTCGCGTACCCCATGCCGTCAATATCGTCAATCCGAGCGACACTTTTTCAGGCAACGCGTCCGGCTATTCGGCCGCGGGCGTCGTGATTCAAACCGGCGCTGATGTGACTGGTTTTGCAATCGGCGATCCGGTCGCATGCGCGGGCGCCGGCAAAGCCAATCACGCCGAGTTCATCGCGGTGCCGATGAATCTTTGTGTCAAAATTCCCAGCGAGTTGCCAATGCGCGAGGCCTGTTCGGTGGCGCTCGGCGCCATCGCGCTTCAAGGCGTGCGCCGCGCCGACAGTCGGCTCGGTGAGGTTGTCGCTGTTTTGGGACTGGGGCTGCTGGGCCATTTTACGCTGCAGATGCTGCGCCATTCCGGGGTGCGCGCGCTGGGTCTCGATTTGGATCGAGAGCGTGTGGAACGCGCGCATAAGCTCGGATTCGCCGAGTGCTATTCCACGGCCGAGGAACTCGATGCGGCCGTAAAGGCCGCGACGCTGGGCATGGGCGCGGACGCAACCATTATTACGGCCTCCGCCAAATCCGACGCACTCTGTCAACACGCCATGCAGCTCACCCGGCGCAAAGGCCGTGTCGTGGTCGTGGGCGATGTCGGGCTGGGTTTGCAGCGCGCGCCATTCTATGCGAAGGAAATTGATTTTCTGATCTCCTGTTCATACGGACCGGGGCGCTACGACCCGGAATACGAAGAGCGCGGCAAAGATTATCCGTATGCGTTCGTGCGCTGGACCGAGCGGCGCAATATGGCGCTCTATCTCGAAATGCTGCGCAGCGGTGCGGTGAATATTAAGGCGCTGCTCGACAGCGACCGTTCCGTCGACGAAGTCGGCGAGGCGTATCTGGATCTGATCAAACCGGGTCCGAAGCCAATTGCGTCGGTGATCCGCTATCCGGCTGCAGACGGAGTCGCTCCGAGTGCGATTGCGGAAATCTCGGCGACAAAAACGAAGGCCGGCATTCTGGGATGGGCGCTCGTCGGAACCAGCGGCTTTGGCCAGGCGATGCTCATGCCGCGTTTCGCCAAACACGCCAATGTGTTTGCGTTGAAAGCGCTCGTCAGCCGCCGCGGCGCGCATGCTCGAAATACCGCTCATCATCTGGGGATTCCAAAAGTTTACGGCGATCTGCGCGAGGCGCTCAAGGACGGCGAGGTCCAAGCGCTGTGCATCGTGACGCGCCACAGTTTTCATCCCGACGAGATCGCGATGGGACTGGACGCCGGACGCGCGGTCTTCTGCGAAAAGCCGATCGCCGTGGATTGGAACGGGCTCGAAATTGTCGACGCGGCCGTGCAACGCGCTGGTGCCGGAGCACGCTTGATGGTGGGCTTCAATCGACGCTTCGCACCGGCGTTGAAAGCCATTCGCGATTCGCTCGCCAATCGCCGCGGGCCGCTGGTCGCTCATTATAGGATGAACGCCGGAGAAGTCCCGGCGGATAGCTGGGTGCATGGACCCGAAGGCGGCGGACGCAACATTGGCGAGGCGTGCCATATTTACGATCTCTTCGGCGCGCTGACGGGCAGCACGCCCACGTCGATCACGGCTCAAGCCATCGCCGCGCAAGGCAACCTCGCGCGCGCCAACGAAAATTTTAACGCCACGATTCGCTTCGCCGACGGTTCGATCTGCACGCTGACCTACACCTCGCTGGGCGACGCGGCTTTAGGCAAAGAGCGCCTCGAAGTATTCTGCGGAAATCAGGCGCTGATACTTGACGACTACCTGCGCGTGACCCGCGTTGCAGGCGGCCAGACCACGTCCATTTACGCCAATGATACGGCCGACAAAGGACACGATATCGAGATCAAGCTTTGGGCTGAATTTTTAAATGGTAAAGGTCAAGCGCCGCTCTCGTGGCCGGAGATTCAACAAGCCAGTGCCATCGCACTATGGGTCGAGGATTTGATTCACGGGCGAGTGGGTTCGAATTGCATTGCGCTGAGCGGTGAAGATCTGGAATAATGGGCGAGTGGATGAATGGCCGCAAAAGAATATGTCGCACTTCACGGATCGTCCTTAAAGGAATTTTGAAATCGTGTGCGGAATCTGTGGTGTCTTTCATTACGCGCGAGCGGGGGCGGCAGTTGACGAAGGCGTCCTCAAGGCGATGCGCGACACCATGACGCACCGCGGACCCGACGGCGAGGGTCTGTGGATTTCCAATGACGGACAGGTCGGACTGGGGCACCGCCGGCTTTCGATCATCGATCTTTCTCCGGCCGGCAAGCAGCCGATGACCAATGAAGACGGCGCGATCTGGCTGACGTTCAACGGCGAAATTTACAACCACCAAAAACTACGCGCGGAACTCGAGCCGGCCGGCCATCGCTACCGGTCCCGGAGCGACAGCGAATCGCTGATCCACGGCTACGAACAGTGGGGCATGGGCCTTCTCGATCGCCTCGAAGGCATGTTCGCGTTTGCGATCCACGACCGTCGCAGCGATTCAATGCTGCTGGTGAGGGACCGCCTCGGCGTCAAGCCGCTCTATTTCGCGCTGACAAACGGAGCGCTCATTTTTGGCTCGGAAATCAAAGCGATCCTGATGCACCCGGAAATTGAGCGCGATGTCGATCCCGCCAGCCTTTCGCATTATTTGACATTCATCACCACGCCCGCGCCGCGCACGCTCTTCAAAGGCATTTACAAACTGCCGCCCGGCGGCTGGATGCGCGTGCACCGCGGCGGAAAGATCGAGACCGGCCGCTACTGGGATGCGATTCGTCCAGTCCCCGAAAACGTCGCACAATTTTCCGACGTTCAATGGCTCACCGGCCGCGTGCGCGAATTGCTTCACGAGTCGGTCGAAAAACGGATGATCTCCGATGTCCCATTCGGCGTGCTGCTCTCCGGTGGCGTCGATTCGACGACCATCGTTTCGTTGATGAGCGGCATGATGGACCGGCCGGTGAAAACGTTTTCGATCGGCTTCAAGGTCCACGAGCACCTCAACGAACTCGACTACGCGCGCGCGGTCGCCAAGGAATACAAGACGGATCACCACGAAGTCCTGATCGACGAAAAGGAGATGCTCGAATTTCTTCCCGACTTGATCATCCATCAGGACGAACCGATTTCCGACTGGGTCTGCATTCCGCTGTATTTCGTGTCCAAACTGGCGCGTCAAAATGGCTGCATCGTCGTGCAGGTCGGCGAAGGTTCGGATGAACTATTCTGCGGCTACGGACACTATATGGAATACTTGAATCGCTACCATCGCGCGAACAAGTACCTGTCTAAAATACCAAAGCCGCTGAGGGGCATGGCGCTCGCGGCGATTGGCGCGGAGGTTGCATGCGGTGGTATAGGTAAGAAGCTGTACCCGGATATGTTGCGTCTTCACCAACAGCATTTCTTTATGGGCGGCGCGGCGCTGTGGATGGACGAACTTAAGGAACGCCTGCTGGTTCCCGGCGCTTTGAAGGCGAACGAGCCACGCGTGGAGGACAGCTTTTTCGATTTGAGCGGACATGCGACGTTGGACAGTCATGCCGTGGTGGACTTCTATTATCGCCGCCTGGAGCAGGCTCATGGAAAACCGGATTTTCTGGACCAGATGACTTACCTCGAACTTAAGCTTCGCCTCCCCGAACTGCTGCTGATGCGTGTGGACAAGATGACCATGGCCACCAGCATTGAAGCGCGCGAGCCGTTTCTGGATCACGCGCTGGTCGAACTGGCTGCGAACATTCCGGAGAACGTGAAGACGCGGAACCGCCAGGAACCGAAGGCGATCCTCAAAGCCGCGTTGCGCGGCGTGATTCCGGATTCCATAATCGACCGCCCGAAAATGGGCTTCGGCGCGCCCATGCGCGAGTGGTTGCGCGGCCCTTTTGGCCAGTATGCGCGCGACCGGCTGATGAGCGGTGAGTACCGCAAGCGTGGCGTTTTTAACTACGATTTTATTGATTGGATGTGCAAAGAACATCAGGATGGCCGAGCCGACTACAGCAACTACATTTGGAATTTATTGAACTTTTCGTTGTGGTACGATCACTGGATTGCACGAAAGCCAGCTTGAGCAGCAGTCAGTGCGAGGTTGAGAATTTCATCGGAGGCATAGTACGTGTGCGGAATAGCAGGTATATGGAAGGCGAGCCCCAGCGATAACCCCGCGGCCGAGACGGAGGTGCTGATCTCGATGCGGGATCGTATGGTACATCGCGGTCCCGATGACGCCGGCGAATGGAACGACGGACGCTGCTTCCTCGGCCACCGCAGGCTGTCGATCATCGACCTCTCGCCGGCCGGACATCAGCCCATGTCCAATGAAGACGGCAAAGTGTGGGTCGTGTACAATGGCGAAGCCTACAATCACGCCGATCTTCGAAACGAACTCGAAGCCAAGGGCCACCGATACCGATCGCACTCCGACACCGAAACGATTATTCATGGTTACGAAGAATCCGGTGTCGACATTTTTAAGCGCTTGAATGGTATGTGGGGCATTGGTATCTACGATCGCCGCAACGCGGACCGGCCCGTGCTGCATCTTGTCCGCGACCGCATAGGTATAAAGCCGATCTACCTGACGCGCACCGCCAAAGGTGATTGGCTGTTTGCGTCCGAAATCAAGGCGTTGCTGGCGCACCCGGACGTTTCCGCCGAGATGGATAAGACGGCACTCTGGCATTACTTGACTTACATTGTCGCGCCCGCACCGCTCACGCTCTTTCGCAATATTTTCAAAATTCCCGCCGGCTGGCGCGTGAGCATCGACCACAAGGGCCGCGCGCGCGCCGAAGAATGGTGGGACTGCAAGCCGGACAAATCGCTGCTGCTCGATCCGGCCAAAGTGAGCGAGGACGAATGCGCGGACGAACTGCTTTCGAAACTGCGCACGGCCATCAAGCGCCGCATGGTCTGCGATGTGCCGTTCGGCGTGCTGCTCTCCGGCGGTATCGATTCCAGCATGAACGTCGCGCTGATGAGCGAACAGATGAACCGGCCCGTGACTTCGTTTTCAATTGGCTATGAAGGACAAGAGGACTACAACGAGTTTCAGTTCGCGCGCCGCATCGCGAAGCGTTACAAAACGGACCATCACGAAGTATTGATCAATCGCTCGCAGATTCAGGATTTCCTTCCCAAGCTGGTCGAAATACAAGACGAACCGATCGCGGACAATGTCTGCATACCACTGTACTTTTTGTCGAAGATGGTTCACGAGAACAAGACCACGGTCGTGCAAGTCGGCGAGGGCGCGGATGAGAATTGGCTGGGCTACTGGTGGTGCGAGCACTACCGCGACAAGTATGAGAACGTCTATTCGCCGGCATTGAGAAAATCGAAGAACACAAACTTCCTTCAACGTCTCTTCAGTGGCGTGTCATTACCAAAGAACATGTCGCAGGAGGACCGCGACATCGTCACGCGCGCGCGCAATGGCCAGGAACTGTTCTGGGGAGGCGCGACGTGCTGGTGGAATCATTTACGCACACTGCTGACTCCGCGCCCGGAACCTTTCCAGCAGGAGATAAATTGCCCCGTCGAAAATCTGCTTCCCGATTCGCACCGGCAGCTCGACAGCCACGCCGTGGCGCGGCATTATCTCGGGTCATTGGATGGCAAATTGCCCGATCCCGAAGTGCTGTACAAAATTCCGTATATGGAATTGAAGCTGCGTCTACCCGAACATCTGCTCATGCGCGTCGACAAATTCACCATGGCTCACTCCATCGAGGCGCGCGTACCCTTCCTGGACTACGAGGTGGTCGAGTTCGCACGGCGCGTGCCGGCAGCTTACAAGTTGAAAGACGGCGTGGGCAAACATCTTCTCAAAAAAGTGGCCAAGCCATTCTTGGATGAGGATATGATCTACCGCAAGAAGCAGGGATTCGGCGCGCCGATGGAGGAATGGTTCAAGGAAGGCGATTTCGGCCAGCAATGCCTGAACGCGTTTGACAATTCGGTCTTCTGCAAAGAAGGCTACATGGACAGCGCTTATGTGCGAAGTCTATTCAAGACTCAGATGACTTCCGGCGGCGGCTGGTCCTTCCATCTTTGGACGATCATGAACGCGGTGCTGTGGCATGAGCGCTGGATCAAGAGGTAACGCGCATTATGCATGTGCTGCTGGTCGCGTTCTATTTTCCGCCGCTGTTCGCACGCGATAACGTGGAGAGCGTGGACACACGCTTCGGTCCGCCGTCGGTCGGGGGATTGCGTCCGGCGTTGCTGGCCAAATATCTGCCGCTCTCCGGCCACAAAGTCACGGTCATCACGCGCGCGGCTCACGGGCTGCCTGAACGAGAGCGCATCTCCGAGCATCTTCAAATCATCCGCATCTCGGGCAACGTGTTCACGCTGGGATCCAGTGGTGAACACGGTCCGCCTCCGCCTCCACCGCCCTGGATCAAAATCGCGCTTTGCCGCGTCCGCGACGAGGCCGCCGCATTGGCCACGAAATGGTTCGGCGATCCGGCGCTGGATATTAATTGGTTGTGGGCGCGCCGAGCGTTGCGCCGCGCCAGCACGCTGCTGCATGGCGAACAGATAGATGTGGTGTGGAGTTCGTCACCGCCGGAAGCCATTCATGAATTGGGGTTGGGCCTGGCGAAGCGCTTCAACGCGAAATTCATTGCCGATTTTCGCGACGGATGGCTTTATGAACCACTGCGCCCGGAACTGCAAAAACCCGGCGAGCGCCGCGACCGCGAAGCGCGCATGGAGGCGGAAACGGTTCGCACTGCGACGCACATTTCATGCTCCTCGACGCTGGTTGCAGACGATTTGAAGCGGCGTTATCCGGCTGAGGCGGATCGCGTCTCAGTGATTCGAAACAGCGCCGATCCCGACGAATTGATGGGGCTGCCTGAGCCAGCGCCAGCGCAGGGCCGCGCGCTACGGCTGGTGTATGCCGGCCGGCTTTCATACAGCCATCTCACACGCACTGCTCAGCCAATATGGCAAGCGATCGCACGTCTTTTTGAAACGGACGTGCGATTGCGCGGACGGCTGACGCTTGAATTTGCGGGCGAATTCTCGGCAGAGGAAATGGCTGCACCGGGCGCGCTCGGCTTAGCCGATTGCATCCGATTTCTCCCGGCACTTTCACGGCGCGCAGCGCTCGCGCTCGAAGCAGGCGCGGACGCTTGCCTGCTGATCACAGCTTCCGGGCATCTCAGCGCAATTCCGGGCAAGACGTTTGAGCTAATGGCGCTCAACAAACCGATCCTGGCCCTCTGCGAAGCGGCATCCGAGCCGGCCGCGTTGCTGCGCGACTATCCCTGGGCGCAGGTCGTGTCGCCGACCGACGTGGACGGAATCGCGCGAGTTCTCCAAAAATGGCTGAAGCACATGCCGTGTCCCGCCCGTCCGCAAACCACGCGCGGAGAACTTCCCGAAGCGGTGCGAAAATTCGAGGGCATTTTCGCCGCGCCGAGGGAACGTCGCAATCAGTGAGGGCTGTCGGAGCGCGGCCAAAGCGCGCGGAACGCGGCGCGCTGCGCCAACGTCTTGGGCGTGAGGAATTCGATCTGCGAGCGAAACTCCTGCGCCAACGTCTGCATCGCCTGGATTTCATTCTGCTGTTGCCGCAGCATTTCCTCCTGTTGCTGCCGCGTTTCATGCTGCTGCCGCAACATTTCGTCCCGTTTATTGACTTCGATTTGAATTTGATGGCATTGCGCGACGAGTGCCTCACGCGATGCGTCGGACTCCAAACATTGCTTTTGCATTACCACCACGGCGGATTTGTAGAAACCTTCCTCGGCCGCCATTCCCGAGCCAGCGTTTGCCGGAAGCGGCGGTGCACTGTCCCGCAGCTGTTGCGTTTTTCGGCCACAGCAAAGAATCAATTCGCGCTGGTCAGGGTGTGCGCTGCGAAATGCGAGATCTTGCAGCACCTTTGCATCGTGGACTGGAAGCACGCGATATGAATAATCCATCAAAAGCGTTCGGTCCACCGCGATGCCGACCCGCTTCATCATCCATTCGATTTCGCAGGCAAGGTATTCACGGTGGTGTCCCGAAAACGGCACGCGCGATTCAAACTGCATTTCGATGGGAAAGAAAATGCCTTTTCCTTCGTTTAACGCCTCGCGTTTGTATTGATAGGCGAGATTCGGTGTTTCGATTGCCATAAGCCCGTTAAGTTTCAGACAGCGTGCGAGATCAAGCAGGTAATGGCGCGGCGTATTTGGAATATGCTCGATCACGCTCATAGAAAGCACCACGTCAAAACTCGCATCGGCGAACGGCAGCCCTCCTGAGTAGTCCTTGATGTCGACGATCGTCACACCGTTCGACTGGAGCAAATCCAGCCAGCGATCGCAAGCTCCTCCCAGCGGCGCGTACGAATCCGACGCCACTGTCTCGTACCCAAGGCGCTTCAGGGCCAGCGCGAAATTTCCAAAAAGTGAGCCTTGATCCAGAACTTTTCCGCTACGGATATTGAGTTCGCGCAACGTCTTGACAAGCAGAACAATTCGGCTTTCGGAAGCCCGCAAGTAACTGGCATAATTGAAATTCAGCGATCCATAGTTATGCCGCCCGAGTTCCGATAAATCGGAGCCGGGAAGCAACGCGATCGCCTGGCACGTCACGTCGCAAACGACATCGACAATATCGCGGCAATTTTCGCCAAATTCAGCGACCAAATTATCGGCGCCGCTGGCAGGAGCGGAATTCAAGTGCGAGCCTCCAATGCAACTAGATGTGCGTTGTGTGATCGCTCGGCCAACGTGGCCGCAAGCTTCAATTCCGCCGGATGCATCACGAACGCACCCGCATCCACCGAACATGACGAATCGATCTGAAGATCGAAACCCCGCACGATCATGTGGTACCACTTGTTGTTCACCGTAAAATACTCGTTATAGGGCTGTTTGTAATAGTCCGCCTCGGCGAATCCCAGTGTCACCATCCATTGCCCGCTTCCAAACAGAAGAGGATCCAGAACGGTATCCAGTACGAACTCACTACCCTCCGGCAATTCCAGGCGGTCGGTCTGAATATAACCGCCCATCGCCATGCCCGATTTATGGAAGGCAATCACGAATGTCGGTGTGCGCGGAACGATTTGCCCATGCAATGTGAACTGCGTGCGAATCGTCAATTTCTCGCCGTGCTTGATGCGCACAACATCATTGCCATTTCGGTCCATGAACTTAACAGAGGTGATGCGGATCAGACCGGTGCCGTAATTCCCTTTAACTACATGTGAGGTCTTACCGGCAGCCGGTGCCTGCAATTCAAATGTCTTTTGTTGCCAGACCTTTCCGCCCGCAGGCAGCATATCCTGCAATATAGTTTGCCCGTCATCCGTGAGAACTTGAATGTCGGCGGTTTCCGCGCCATCGTATTGCCAACTGAGGCTTAAGTCCTTGAGGCCTTCGCATTTTGCAAGCGACACCGACCATTCAGCCTTGTGATAAATCGATCCAAACACACTCAGGCAGCGGCACGCCTTGCCTTCCACTGTTGTGATCGGTCCGAGATTGCTTTCGGGCAGAAGCGTCCACGACGGAGATCCCTCGGCGACGTTTAATGCCAGCGTCGCGCCGTCGCGGTAACGGAATTCCAGGCGGGCCAAGGCGAGGGGCGACGGAAGCGCGAACCCCGATCGGCTGCTGATTTTAACATGCAAACCGGAGAAGGCTTCGGTTTTCTTTCCCTCGTCCTTTTTCACCAGTGTGGATCGGTTGCGTTTGCGCAGCCGGTCTTCTTCCTGCTGTTTGATCGATGCCTCGTATGCATTGATCGTGGCCTTGCCGTTTCCTTCCATCTTGATTTCGCCGCGATCGATCCAAAAAAATCGTTCGCACATGTTCAGCGCGGAATAGATATCGTGCGTCACCAGCAGCAGTGTGGTCCCGTGGTTCGAGCACATTTGGCGCATGCGTTCGAAACTCTTGTGCGCGAAGTATGCGTCGCCGACGCCCAGCAGTTCGTCGACGACCAGGACGTCGGGTTCGATGGACGTCGCGGACGCAAACATCAACCGTGCGCCCATACCCGTGGAGTACGTTTTCATCGGCTGGTCGATGTACTCCTGCAATTCGGCAAAATCGACGATCTCTTCGAACTTCCGCGCGGCCTCTTTTCCGGTGACGCCCATGTGAGCGAGGCTTGAAAAGATATTCTGACGGCCGCTGAAGTCGCCGTGAAATCCGGTGCCGATCTGTAGCAGTGCACTGACACTTCCGGAAATGGCGACCGCGCCCGAAGTGGGGGCGACGGTTTGCGTGATGATCTTGAGCAGCGTCGATTTGCCCGCTCCGTTGCGGCCGATGAAGGCGACTTTTTCACCTCGCCCGATAGTCAGCGAAATGTTCTTTAAGGCGGCGTGTTCGCTGTAGTACGCAGGTCCGGGCGGACACAGCCCAAACAGATCGAGGACGCGAAACAACGGCTTCTGGTAAAGCCTGTAGATTTTCGACACGTCCTGAAGTGAAATAAGGGGATTGGGGTTGGTCATGGGCTCATTCATAATCGCTGAAAAGCGGCATCAACCGCCGGAAAAAGGCGCCACTTATACACGCGCAAATCAACGAGGCGAACCCAAACGCGGCGTCGCACCATAAGGGCACAGACGCGCTGCGCACTCCCAGCAGCGCGAATCGGAAGCTTTCGATCAGGTAGGTCATCGGGTTGGCCAGCAACAGCGGGCGGGCCGTCTCAGGAACATTGTCGAGACTGAAGCCGATCGGCGAGATGAACATGAAGAAAAGCAGCATCAGGTTGATCAGGTAACTGGTATCTGGAATCAGAACGGCAATGGCCGACACAAACCAGATCACGCTGATTGAGAAGAGGAACAGCAGGATCATGGGGATTGGCAAATAAAGCAGATGCAGCCCTAAAAATTTGGTAGGTGCCAGCAGCATCAGCAGAATTATCAGACTGATCGACAATCCCGCCAGCGAGACCAGCAGATGTTTGACGGGGATCAGTTCCACCGGAAAAATGGTATTCTTGACGATCGCAATATTGCTCTTGATCGACGTTGTTCCGGTCGCAATCGCATCGCTGAAACCGAGGTAGGGAATCATGCCGGAAAAGATAAACAGCACATATTCGAACTTGCCGAAATCGGCATACCTCTGCTTGAAGATCACCATATAGACAAAGCTGTACATGCTCAACAGGAGCGACGAATACAGTGGATACCAGAGCGCACCCAGAACTGATCCTGAATATTTTTTATGGAAGTCCACGCGTGCTACTGCCAGCAGCGTGCGGCGGGAGATCCACGCGCGCCGCCACAGCAAAGCGTTTTCGCGCAGGATTAAGCGAGGGGCCTTGTGAATCCAGAGCCAGGGTTTCAGTACGGCAATTTTCATTTACTCATTCCAGTCGCCCGGCCTTTGCAGCACAGCATGTGCAACTTGCGTTATTTTACGGCATTAATAAGAAGATTCCATCCCATATAACGCCCCCATTTATCAGCCGGCGCGATCTTAAGCATCCTGCTCGGTAGCTCCTCCGGAGTGAGCTGGTATTTTCGAACCCGAACGCTGCTGAATTCATGAAATAACGCGCGGCACTGGCTGGCCGTATAGACCTTCACCAACGGCCGCGCCCCATTGGGCGAATACTCCGTATTGGACGAGAGAATCTCATCCATCGTCATCGTTTTTCTCAGCCCCTGTTTCCACCCAAGTTCGTAGAAACTTCTGTGCCAATAGTTCCACGAATGTTTCGCATAAACCATGACAATCGCTTCGCCGCCAGATTTTAAAACGCGATGAATGTGCTTTACAACCTGTTCGGTCCCGGGTGTGTGATGGATGACGCCGAAACTATAGACCACGTCAAACGTGGCATCCGGGAAAGGCAATTCCTCCGCGTCGCCGAGAATAAACTCGCCCTTCAGCCCGCGGACTTCGAAGTTACGCCTGGCCATGTTGAGATGGCCTTCCGCCAGATCATAATCGGTGGCGATCGCGCCTGCCTTGGCGAACTGAGCATGATCGGTTCCCAAACCGCCGCCGATTTCAAGCAGTTTCTTGCCGCCGTACTTGTGAAACCCGATCGCCTCTTTCATCCACGGCGCATAATTTTCATAGCGATCTTTCTCGATGGCCAGAAACCATTGCAGAGAGCCTTTCTCGTATTCTCCGCCGCGTTCTCCGCCGCAATGATCGGTGTTCCATTGCTTCTTGATTTCATCCTTCGCGGAACTCATGACTTCACCGTCCCATTGACGAGCGGAGCGCTGCCGCCTGCAGCCGGATCTCTTTCGCGTCCCGTGATCTTCAGGAATATCGCCTGGCCGCTGATGCGCTCCAGCCTTTCGATGATGCGCGATACGTGCACGTTCCACGTATGGCGCTCCATAATGCGCTTGCGTGCTTGATTCGCGAGACGTTCGCCCAACTGAGGATTCTGGATCAGGCCTTCGACTGCCGCGACCAACTCCCCGGCATCGCCCGGCTTGACGAGCACGCCTAACGCGTCGGTCTGCGGGTCGGCGCTCGCCAGTTCTCCAATCCGAAGTGCCGGAGACAGCACTTCCGCGATCTGCCCCAAGTCGCTGGCAATCGTCGGCTTGCCCATGGACATGTATTCGAAGAGCTTGGTTGGCGAGCCGAAAAAGGGCCGGTCGTCGCCGGCCGGAATCTGGTGTGGAGAAAGATAAATATCGCAGGCCGCCAGATACGCCGGCGCTTCCGCTTGGGGAATGATGCCCGTGACGTTGACGCGGTTTTCGAGCTTTCCGTCGCGAATCACCTGGTCCACCTCGTTGCGCAGGTTGCCATCGCCTATCAGCAGCACGTGGATGCGCGCGTCCAGCCGGATCAAGCCGGGCAGCGCTCTGGCGAGCGTCGGGATGCCGTGCCACGCTCCAAACGTGCCGATGAATCCGAGCACGATGTCGTCGGGTTTGTAGTTGAATTTCCTCCGGATAAGCTGCCGCTCCCCGGTCAGGCGGAGGGTGTCGAATTCATGCGGATCGACCGCGTTGGAATTGACAAGAATACGCGCGTCGTCGATGCCGCGCGCGAGCAGTTCATGGCGCAGAGGTTCCGAGACCACCACGATCATGTCGGCGGCATGCAGCACCGCGTCTTCCAATTTGAGAAAAAGTTCTTCGTGGTGAAGCGGCGTTTTGGCCCAATGGCGCAGCACCCAGATCTCCGAACCGTTGTACTCCACGACGTAAGGGATGCCCAAACCTTGCGCGGTTTTGCAGGCCACGCAGTTTCCGATGGCGATCCGTTCGTAAATGAACGCGGGCCGGAGCGACATCGCCAACTGCATGAACAGGTCGCTCATGCTGGCATTGGCCGCGAAGAATTGATGCTCGTAATGCAGGCTCAGCCAGTCGGCAGCCGGCTGTTTAAAAATCGTCATGGGGCAGAGTGCGGCATCGACCATCGGAAACTTGAATCCCGCCGCCGCGCGCACGTCCGCGCCAATCTCGCAAAATCCGCGAATCACGTGCGCGGTGTGCCCCAGTGAACCGCCCGCAATCGACCCGGCATTCCAATAATCCAGCCGCGAATAAAGAATGGGCTGGCGGTCCGGCTTGTTGCGTTTCAGCGAAAATGCTTTGAGCGTCTCGGCTCCGTGTTCGACGCGCGAAAGCAATTGCGCGATCAACGTCGTCTGCGGGCTTGGCGGCCGTTTTCCCGGCTTGACTGCTGGCGGCTCCGCAATGAGCGGCTCGCCGGGCGCGACGCTTCGAAGTTGCTGCAGCGCTTCGCTCTGCCAGGACGGCCGCACAAACGATTCCTCAAGCGAACTGCAGCGGCAGGCTTCATCGTCGGCCGCGGACCATTCGTAATTGCGCCAGCGCATGTACTGTTCCGCATCGGGAAACAGCGAATGCCCCGAGCAGACTTTCTCAAGCCAATCTTGATCCAGACAGCGCAGCGGTCCACTCCAGACCAGGCGCACCAATTTGGAATCGAACATCACGAAACGCCGCTGCGTTTGCCGGCTCCAGAGCAGCACGATCATTTCGGGACACGTTTCCTTTATCTTGCGCCGAACCTCCAGCCACGACGGCACATGCGTTCCGCTGCCTTTAATCGACTCAATCGGCGAATGTGGAAAAGCCTCAATCAAACGAATTAGCACCGCCTCGGCAAGCGAGGGGACGCGGGTGCGGTCAACGAGCAAAATACGGGCAGTGCGCAAAGCCTCGGAGACGTTCGGTCTCATTCCGCGTCCTCCGCCGCTGCGGGCGCAGGACTTAGCGACCATTGAATCGCTGCCGGAGCCATGCACTTCAAATCCAATCGCAGAACCTGCGCCGAGACTTTCACGCTGTAAGCGGGCGCTACGAAATCTGTTTCGATCCGCGCGTTAATTGCAAGCGATTCCGGAAAACTGAACTGCGCCAAACCACCGACATCCCAACGATTTTTGCCCAGCGGGTTAAATTTCAATCCTGCGGCCGCATGAAAATGAAACGTGAGGTTCAATTCTCCGCATTCACGTTGATTATCGCTGGCAACAAGCTCGTCAAGAATCTGAAATCCCGCCTTTTCCTTCCGCCAAATCGAGCGTTTATGAACCACCCCGGCATCTGCATCATAGCCATGATGCTCACCGCGAAACCACGGATGCTGTGCATCGCCATTTTCCGTCGGCGACCACACCGTCACCTGCGGCCGGGCGCGTTCGTCGTGAATGTTGAACAGATAATCGTGCTTCAATGTCTGTTGTTCGAGATCGTTGACTTGCAGCGTGTTGTGCGCCGCCGTGCCGCGGGAATGGTTGCGCAGCGCCGCGTCCGACGTGTAGCAATATTGGCCGGGATCGACGAGCACTTCTTTATTACCTACCGAATAGACTATCGAAAGCTTGTCATTATGGGCATGGCCGCCATTCCATACTGGCGTTCCTTCGGCCGGCTCGAAGAATTTCTGGCCATTCGGACCGCAGGTAATATGCAGGCACTCGCTACAACGGCGGAGCATATACCAACCGCTGTCCGGCAGCGCGGTCGAAGTTGCGCACGGTTCGCTCACAGCCAGTTTCTCATACGCGGACGCGCCGACGGGCCCAAGATACAACAGCGCTTCTTCCGAAAAGGGATTGCCCTCGAGCCGCAGACTGGCGTTGTTGAAAAGCGCCGCTCCGATCGGCAGAAGATAGCGCAGGTCGGCGTCGTCGCGAATCGCCAGACGATGCAGGCGCCCGGAATCGTTGTCGCCAAAAAGCGGAATTTTTCCGCTTGGACCCATCAGTGAGCGAACAGCTAAGAACATGCCTTCGAGGCGCTGCCAGAATGCATCCGACAATTTCACGCCGTTGGTTTTGCACAAAACAGCCGGGCCGAGAAACAATTCGAGGCAGAGCCGATGGTAGGAGCTCGACGCTTCGAAATCGGTCCCATCCGGATACACTTCCCAGAGCATCTCTTTCTCCAACTCAGCAGCCCCAAACCGCACCCATTCGGCCGAGTCGGAGAACTCCGGAAACAAAATGCCGAGGTACAGCAACCCCTGTAAATCGGATAGATAGTGATTCGAGCGAAGGTGAACGCTTCCTTCTAAATGCGTTCGAATATGCCGGCCGTGCTGCACGAGGCTCTTGCCGAGCATCCACAGAAACGCATCGGAAACGGCGGAACTGTGCAGCAAATAGGGCAACGCAGCGACCCAATTCCCGGCGCGAATCGCCACTTCCATCGCGCAGAGCCAATTGGCTCCGTGCGCCACGGGATTCGCGCGGATCCAATCCGTGATCTGGCCCACATAGGAATGCGCGTAAGTCTCGCGGCCACTCAGAAGGTACGCCACGCCGAGGACGGGCGCGTGATAAAACCGAGACAACTCCCAAGGCACTTTAATGTCGGTGCCCTGTATGCCCTTTACCGTAGGGACGCGTTCAATCGGCACGGGTTCCCAGCGCTCACCGGACTTGAAATCACGATGCCAGTCGATCTTTTTGCCCAAGTTCACAGGGCCGCTACCGAGAAGATCGAAGCAATGCGCGGCTGCTTGGTCCGCCAGAATTATAATGGATGCGCAGCGCGCGTTTCCTAGAGCTTCCCAGGATTTTCGCAGCGTTTTTAGAGCTGTAGTCTGATGAAAAGAACACGGAGTCGCGCGGCTGCGTAGTTGCCGCGCAAACAGTGCCGGCGTATGGAGATCCGTTCTTAAACCGGATCGAAAATCGTCGTCGCTAAAAACGGTTGTGTGCTTTTTGGATTCATGGGAACGAAGATGCTTGCGCGCGGAATCACGTACGCGCTTGGCCAAAGTGCGAACGGCCGGCGGAAGCATCATTTTGATGGATTGCTTGAGACTCATTTATTAGTTTGGCGGACCCAAAGACCTCAAGCTTGCGCGACAACAACGGGCACTTAAGTTGTTGCCCAATTATCCGTGTAAGTTTATAGTGAAATCCCGAAAGGTCAACTGGATATTCCCCGCGATGCCTGAGCGCATTCTCGTCCAAAATCTGTCGTCCAGCCCCCATCCCGCCGAAGAAATTCGGAGGCTCTTGCACGTCTCCACGGACACGCACATCGATATCTTCGAACGCCGTTATCTGCGGCGCCTGCTGCTCTCGCCCTTGAGGCTTTGGCAGACTCTGCGCGCATCGCCACCCGACCGGCATATTCTCCTGCTCGATCGCATCTACCCGCGCGCCCACCCTTTTCGAACCACCGTGACCGCGCTGCTGCAAAACGCCGGGAGCCGGCAGATGTTCGACCGCCAAGGCTGCGTGGAAACAATCCAATGGCGCGATGCGCTATTCAGAGATTTCCTTGGACGCATGTGCCAGCCCTTGGAGCGCCGGCGCCTGATTCGCTGGGCCGAGACGGAACTGCGCGCGCTGCTCGCGTCTCCGGCTCGGAAACTTCCGCGTTTCGATCCCAAAAATCGGCCCATCCTCTACACGCTCTGCGATCCTTTATTGGATTACGTTGCCGGCGGCATCGGCGCACACGCGTCCGGCTTGATCAGCGGGTTGCGCGGAAATGGGATGGACGTGGCGTTCGTCGCGGTGGACCGCTTTGCGCCCGTCGAATCGCTGGGCATCGAGACCCATATCGCGCTCTGGAATTCATTCGCCGAAGCCGCAGAAAACACGATCGGCGCCAATCGAGCGATCATTCGGAAGTGTACGCAGTTGATGGCCCGGAGAGAGTTTAGCTGCATTTACCAGCGTTCAGGATTGCACGCGTTCGGCGGAGCGCTGATGGCTCGGCAAGCCAATCTCCCGCTCGTGCTGGAATACAACGGCTCCGAAGCCTGGGTCGCGAAACATTGGGGAAACGGAACGCCGCCGCTTCCCGAACTGTCCAAGCTCGCGTCGCTCGCAACGGAGCACGCAGCCGACCTGATTGTCGTGGTCTCCGAACCGCTGCGCCGTGAGTTGCTCGACCGCGGAGTCTCCGACGACAAAATTCTGGTGCAGCCCAACGCCGCCGATACGCAACGCTTCCGCTCCGACATCGACGCGCGACAACTTCGCACCCAGTTGTTCGGACCGGCGGAGCCGGACGCCGATCCAATCATCGTCGGATTCTTCGGCACGTTCGGAAAATGGCACGGCACGGAAATGCTCGCAAAGGCTGCCGCAATAGCGACACTCACGAACCCGCGATTGCACTGGCTTTTCGTCGGCGACGGCTTGATGGCGGCCGAAACGAAGAGAATAATAGAAGCTGCCGGACTCACCCGACAAGCCCGATTCACCGGCATGGTCGCCCATACCGAAGCGCCCGCCTACCTGGCGGCGTGCGATATTCTCGTCTCCCCCACGCTGCCCAACGCCGACGGTTCCCAGTTCTTCGGCTCGCCCACAAAGCTCTTCGAATACATGGCCACGGGCCGCGCGATCGTCGCCAGTCGAATCGGGCAACTGGCTCAAGTCATCGAAGACGGCCGCACCGGAGTCCTCGTCGAACCGGGAGATCCAGACGCGCTGGCTGCCGCGCTAAGCGGCCTCGCATCTGACCCGCAACGCCGCCAACGCCTCGGACAACAAGCGCGAGCACGTTGCGAAGATAAGCACACTTGGATTCAAGCGGCGTCCAATATCCTTCAGGCGTTGCGGAAGCGGTGCCCGTAACAGGTAATGAAATCAAACTGAATTGTTGTCTTTTTTAATTATCACGCTGACCACGTTCCCCGTGTATCCAGCAATTCCTTACCCGCAAGCTGTTCTTTCAGTAACTGCTTATACATCTTGTGATCGACAAGCAGGACCACGATTTTGGCTTTTGCGAGCGCTTTTTCCAGGTCTTCCGCGACGCGCAATTGACCAATCAACTTGGATTCTTTCTCCAGGAATGGATCGTGGACTAGGACTTTGTCGCCGAGTTTTTTCGTGGTTTCGTGGGCGATTTCCATTGAGGGGCTTTCGCGGAAATCGTCCACGTCGGGCTTGTAGGTGAGACCGAGCAGGAGCACTTCATCTTTGTCCGCCTTGTGTTTCTCGGCCAGCGCGAGAATCTTCTGTTCCACAAAATGCGGCTTGGAATCGTTTACTTCGCGCGCTGTGCGGATCAGTTTTGACTCGTTGGGGGCCATTGCTACGATGAACCAGGGGTCGACCGCGATGCAATGCCCGCCGACTCCGGGGCCGGGCGAGAGAATTTTGACACGCGGGTGGTGGTTGGCCATGCGGATGCACTCCCACACGTTGATGCCCAACTTATCGCAGATTATCGAGAGTTCGTTGGCCAGGGCGATGTTCACGTCGCGAAAGGTGTTTTCGACGAGCTTGGTCAGTTCCGCGGTGCGCGCACTCGTCAGCATGATCTCGCCTTGCGCGAAGATGCTGTACAAGTCGCGCGCCTTTTGCGCAGCTTCGGGAGTCAGGCCGCCGATGATGCGATCGTTGGAGACGAGTTCTTCCATGGTGCGGCCGGGCAGCACGCGTTCGGGACAGTGTGCGAAATAGAAGTCGGAGACCGGCTTGCCCGTCTTCTTCGATACAATCTCGGAAACCCGCTCCGTCGTTCCCGGCGGCGACGTCGATTCAAGGATGATCAGGTTGCCGCTGCGCACCACCGGGACAATGGATTCGGCGGCGGCATCGACGTAGCTCAGGTCTGGCTGATGGCCGTCTTTAAACGGGGTTGGAACGGCCAGGATGAAGGTGTCGGCCGGCTGCGGTTTGTTGAATGCTTTTAGATTGCCTGAACTGACCGCGGCGTGCACTGCGACGTCCAGCCCCGGCTCTTCAATGTGAATTTTACCCTGGTTGATCGTCTCGACAACATCCAGTCGCACGTCAACACCGAGCACCTGAACGCCGCGGTTCGCAAATACGGCCGCAGTGGGCAAGCCGATATACCCCATTCCCAAAACACACACCGACCCATAGGGTTTCTTCATCACTGAACTCCAATCGGTTTCAAACTCGGACGTGCTCAATTAATTCCAAGAACTACTTAATCCGCGTTCATCAGCGAATAAGTAGACCACTGATAATCCCAAAGTGTTAATCACGCGACAGAATATCGACGATGCGCTGCGCTGCGTGGCCGTCTCCGAATGGACTGCGCGCTGTCGCCATGGCTTGATAGGCGGCGCGATCGGTCAGGAGTTTAATTGCTTCGCTGGCGATGCGGGCGCGGTCGGTGCCGACCAGTTTTGCGGTGCCCGCGGCAATGGCTTCGGGCCGTTCCGTGGTGTCGCGCATGACGAGCACGGGCTTGCCGAGACTCGGCGCTTCTTCTTGGATGCCGCCGGAGTCGGTGATGATGATCAAGCTGCGCTGCATCAGCCAGATAAACGGCAGGTATGAAAGGGGAGGCAGCAGATGAATATTGGGGTGTTGCCCGAGGATGCGCTGCACGGGTTCCTGTACTCGCGGATTTAAATGAACCGGGTAAACGATCGCGACATTTTTTACTTTGTCGGCGATATCGCGCAATCCCAGGCACAGGTTTTCAAAACCGTCGCCGAAACTTTCGCGGCGGTGACCGGTGACCAGCACGACGTCATTTCCGTCCTGCAGCTTGCCTTCCAGCTCGGGGATAGTGGGCGGATTTGCTTTGATGACTTCGACCATTAATTGAAGACTGTCGATGGCCGTGTTGCCCGTAACAAAAATACGGTCTTCCGCGACGCGCTCGTTCAAGAGGTTTTGGCGCGCCATGTCTGTTGGCGCAAAACACCAGTTGCAAATAGGATCGACGAGGCGGCGGTTCATCTCTTCGGGCCAAGGCGCTTCGAGATTGTAGGTTCTCAATCCGGCCTCCACGTGACCGACTGGAACATGTTCGTAAAAGGCGGCCAGCGTGGCGCCCAGGCACGTCGTTGTATCTCCATGGACGAGCAGTGCGTCCGGTTTGACCTGGCGAATGGCGTCGCGCACGCCGGTCAAGACGCGCGCAGTCAACGTGGTCAGATCCTGGCCGGGGGTCATCAGATTCAGGCTGATATCGGGAGTCATTTCGAAAAGCTGCAGCGCCTGATCGAGCATTTCGCGGTGCTGCCCGGTTGAACATAGTACTGTGTTCACGTGTGCTCGAGACTTGAGAGCTTTGTAAACCGGGGCCATCTTAATGGCTTCGGGCCGGGTGCCGATTGCCAACATCACATTTTTTGCAGACATGCGCACTCCAAAGAAACGACGAACCAACGTCCCCAATCGTAATGGACGGCGTGAGTTTCCGCAAACCGGCCACAAAAAGGAATAGCATCTTATCCGGTGAAACACGAATGTCCAGTTTCAGCGGAATTGTGTGAATTTGGGAAAAAGAGAGCCGCATTCTGAACGCCGTACCTGCAGAATTGGGCACCAATGCCGAAGAGCTTCGCGCCACTTCTTGTACACGCTCTAAGGAATTCTTCGATTGTTTAGAATTCTTCCGCTAATATGATACGCCAATGGGAGAATGTAAATCGCACCAGCAAATTGATCAGGCTATCGTTTCAATCCGGTAAGAATGACAGGAAAAAACGCATCGAAAAATCATGAAAAAAGCATTCATTACCGGAATCACCGGCCAGGACGGTTCCTATTTGGCGGAATTGCTGCTCTCAAAGGGGTACGAAGTGCACGGCTTGATCAGGCGCACAAGCACGTTCACCACCCTCCGCATTGAACACCTGTATCACGACATCCACGACAAAGGACAGCCCTTCTTCCTGCATTACGGCGACCTGACCGATACCGGATCTCTGGCGATGATGCTGCATTCCATCGCGCCTGATGAAATCTACAATCTCGGCGCGCAGTCTCACGTAGCGGTCTCTTTTAAAAATCCCATCTATACCGCGGACGTCGACGCGCTGGGCGTGTTGCATTGCCTTGAAGCGGTGCGCATGCTGGACAAAAAGCCGCGCTTCTACCAAGCTTCTTCGAGTGAAATGTATGGCAAGGTCAAGGAAGTCCCGCAGAGCGAAAAGACGCCCTTTTATCCGCGCAGCCCCTATGGCTGTGCAAAGGTATACGGTTTCTGGCAAACGCTCAATTACCGCGAGTCCTACGGGCTGTTTGCCTGCAACGGCATTCTCTTCAACCACGAGTCGCCGCGCCGCGGTGAAACCTTTGTCACGCGCAAAATCACCCGTGCCGCCACGCGCATTAAGCTGGGTTTGCAGAAAAAACTCTACTTGGGCAATCTCGAGGCCAAGCGCGACTGGGGCTTCGCCGGCGACTATGTGGACGCCATGTGGCGCATGCTTCAACAGGATTCGCCCGACGATTATGTCGTGGCGACCGGCGTGATGCATTCGGTGCTCGAATTCGTAACGGAAGTCTTCGGCTACCTGAATCTCGACTACAAGGATTTCGTGGAACAGGACGCGCGCTATCTGCGGCCCGCGGAAGTCGACGAGTTGCTCGGCGATGCGTCCAAAGCGCGCGAAAAGCTGGGTTGGACGCCCACGGTCGGATTTAAAGAATTGGCGCGCATGATGACCGATTCCGACCTCGAACTGGCTCGCCGCGAATTGGTTCTTTCAAAAGCCGGTTTCGGTGCGACGACGGTGGAGCACGAATAGCGAATTGAGAATAAAATTGCATTTGGGAGCGATATGTATCGCTTACTTCGCTTCGAAGTTGTCCGGCGTGACGGATAATTTCAGCAGTGCCTTCAAGTTCTCCCGCTCTTTCCTCATCTGTGCCAGCGATAAAAGATTGGTGATACGCCGCCAAAGCAATTCTAAATGCACCGGCTTGGCGAGAAAATCCGATGCGCCCGCATCGAAGGCTTGCTGGATTATGGCGTCGTCGTTATGCCCCGTCAGAAACAATATGGGAAGGTTTCGCGTGCACGCGGAGGCAATAATCCGTGGACAGGCCTCCAAGCCGCTGAGCTTGGGCATCTCACAATCGAGAATACAGAGATCGAAAGGAGCCAGCACCGCTTCGCGCAGCGCCGCTTCGCCATCTTCAGCCAACGTCACTATGGCGCCGCGCGCCGACAGAACCTCACTCAGCAATTCGCGAATGAGCGAATCGTCGTCCGCGACAAGGATTCGGGGAGCCGTGATTGGATCGCTCATAAAATTTCCTTTCCAATGATCGTGGAGAGCCGGCTTCGGAAACTGCCATACTGCCGTTCCAGTGTTTCAAGCTCGCGTTGCGCGCGTGTAATTTTGGTGAGACAACCGACTCTGGAGATCAATTCGGCGGCTTGCGTGGGCTTGAATAGATAGTCCGTCGCGCCGGCGTGCATGGCGAGTTTCATGTGGTCGGGAGAAGCGGACCCTGTCAGAAACACGACGGGAATGTGCTTGAGCGCGTCGTCGCCGCGCATGACCCGGCACACGTCCAGTCCGCTCATCACCGGCATTTCATAATCGAGGAAAACGACATCCGGCGGCGTTTTTTTCATGCGGGCAATAGCGCGCGGGCCATCCGTGAATACCTCGGTATGATATCCCGCCTCGGTCAGCAACTCCGCCATCGACATGCACACTTGCACATTGTCGTCCACGCAATACACAAGCGGCGCAAGTTCGTGCTCGCCGGACGGCGACTTGACCGGCCGCGCAAACGGTACGGGCGCGTGCCGCGAGACGTGAGCGTGCGTTGCCAAGGCCAGTTCCGACAACAGTTCCAAAGCGCTTTGATAGCGAAACTCCGGATCGATGCGGACACAGCGCTCGATGATCGCGGCAGTCGCTTCGCTGACGTCGGGACGAATCCTGCGGATGTTCGGCAATTCGACAGTGGTCTGCTTGAGGATAGCTGAGCCCCAGGACGAGATATCGTGCGCGCGCCGTCCACCGAGCAATTCGAACATGCTCACGCCCAGGCTGTAGATATCGCTCGATGGCCCCAACTTCAGGAATTGGAGCTGTTCGGGACTGGCGTAGCCCGGGGTGCCGCCGTCCGCGATTCGATTTTTCGTGCCGGGCAATTCCACATTTTGCCGCGCGAGCCCAAGGTCGAGGATTTTGCTCACGCTGTCTTTTTTCGAAACCATGATGTTCGTCGGCTTGATGTCGAGATGCAGGAAATTGACGGCATGAATCGCGGCCAATCCCCGGGCCGTATCGGCAATCAGCCTGAGAACCCAATCCTCTTTGAGCGGCGTCTGCAAGCGCACGGATTGTTCCAGATGGAACTCGGCGGTTTGGCCGTCGACATATTCCTGAACGATGTACTGCAGCCTGCCTTCTTTGTTGACGTCATACACCCGGACGACGTTGGGATTGTTGATCTTGGCGGCAGTGCTGGCCTCATCGGCAAAGCGGGCAGCGGAACCGTCCATGCTCTCAAACAAAAATTTTACGGCCACGGGAATGCGCAGCCGCAGGTGGATTCCCTGAAAAACCGCGCCCATTCCTCCCGCGTCAATCAAATGACGAATTTCAACGCCTCCGATAACGGGCGGTTTGCCACAGGTTGCGGACAGTTCCCTGCAAATTGCAGACGCAGAATCGATCATGCATTCACCGTACCTTTGCGCTCGATCTTCGTTCCGGTGCGCAAACAATTTGTTCGGTCAAATCCAAATTTCACTGCTGCAAAATAGTTGCACCGAAGCGCGTGCGCTGCACATTGTAACCTATAATTCAAAAATAGCGCTGCGGATTTTTATGGCGGCCACGCGTCACTCAGTTCGTTTCTGCCTCTTCCCCTGGCTGCCGAGAGGTAACGCTATTTGATCTGTAAAATAACGAGATGGGCGGACACGCTGTGTGTGCCGCCGGCCAGCGGCGTGATGGTTAGTGCCGTCGAATTCCCCGTCGGATTGTGAATCTCAAGAATAGAATTGATGACTGCGGTGCTGACCAGACATGTGCCGGCAATTTGACTGGTTCCGGTAGCTCGTCCGACAACGGTATAGGGCAACTCAACGCCATTGAGCACCACGACAAGCTGGCCCGGCTCAGTCACACTGACTTGGAAGTTCACTTGATACGTCCCGATGGCCGGCAGCACAAATTGAGTGGCGTTGGAGCGGGAGATGCTGCTCAATGGCCCATCTTGGGGGAATGAAATAGCGGTGCCGGGCGCCACGGTCGCGGCATTGTCTCCGGGCATTAGCGCAAAAAAGTCGGCAAAGGCGCCCACGAATCCGGGCACGTTACCGCTGCCGTCGCGCTTCACGATGGTATTGGGTGTCGCGGCGGTAGTCGCCGCGTTTGCCGCGTTCGCGCCGCTGGCGACGTTCGCCGCGGTCACTCCGCCGACCGTTGAGACAACCGTCGCCGATTGCGAGCCAGTGACATCTCCCGCGACCAATCCCGTAAAACTGGACGACGAACCGCTGACGTTGCCCGTTATGGTCCCGGTGAACGTTTTATTGCCGGCAATGCTTTGACTTGTGGAGAGATCGACGAAATTCTGCGTCGCCGAGCCGGTGCCGCCGTTGCCGAGTCCGAGGATGAGGTTCCAATTCGCGCCGCCGTTGCCGTCGGATTGCAGCACAGCGCCACTGGAGCTTGGGACACTGCTCAGCGCCGTCCCCAGCACATTTGCCCACACGGATTTACCCGTGCCATCGGCGGTCAGTGCCTGACCTGACGCAGCCAAGACCGGCGGCGTCTTCGAGACAACGCTGTTGAATTTCGCATTAGACGGTGGGTGCAGCGGCGCAACACTGCGCGCGCCGGCATCCGCATCCTGAGCCGGAGGTGCTTCTTCAGTGCGCGCGCCCATGCAAACACTGAAGACGAAAGCGATCAAAGCGAGAAAACGCACGGTCCACCTCCTGATAGTATGTGATTTTGAAACAATAATGTTCTTCACAACCCTAACAGCAAGCTCAACCGCTGCACAGCTTAAATTTTTTAATAATAATGCTGGAACTTTTTACATCGATTTATTTAAAATAAAATTGTATTTCCTGCTCTGACCCATTAGGAAATGGCACGAACTTTACCAAAGATGGATTATCGGAAATCGATGAGAATTGCGGACGCAATCCGGGAGACAAAAATGATCGAACGGTTCCTGTCATTTATGTCGGTGATCCTTTTTTCAATAGTGTGCGGATTCTCATTCGCGGCGGCTCAGGATATTCCGGACGGCGCGCATTTAAAACGCAGAATACAGGTGTCCAGGCCGGTTCCCGTTGTCCCCATTGCCGGCAAACAGCCGAAGCTGGAGGTGGCAACGAATTTGATTCGCGCCGGGATCGCTCGCGCTTCCTATCATGTTTCGGGCAAAGGTCTGACGGTGGCGGTGCTGGATACAGGTATTTTCAAAGATCACAACGACTTCGCGGGCCGTATTCTGGCTGAAATGAATTTTACGCGCGACAATGGCGGTTCCTCTCAGGACGCCAATGATGGAAATGGTCACGGAACCAACGTGACCGGCATCGTTGCGGCCGGAGGCACTCATACGGGCATTGCTCCGGGAGCCGGCATTGTTGCGTTGAAGGTTCTTACCGACGACGGCGGCGGTAATTTTTCGGATGTCGCGAAAGCACTGGATTGGGTGATCAAGAATGCGCCAACGTATAACATTTCCGTCGTCAATATGTCGCTCGGGGATAGTACAAACGACCAGGATGCAAGCAACCACGGGTTTGGGGACGATAAGGCAATTGCCGATAAGATCCACACGTTGCGCACCATGGACATTGCCGTGGTGGTTGCGGCTGGCAATGATTACTTCGAAAACAATTCGTTTCAGGGCATGAGCTTTCCGGCAATCATTTCGGAAAGCGTAAGCGTTGGGGCCGTCTACAGTGGAAAATTGAATTTGAAGGGCTACAAATACGGTGGCGGTGCGCAAGCGGTTGTTTCACAGGCCGACCAAATCTGCGTGTTCTCGCAACGCCTGCATTCGACCGTTAGCGACACCTTCAGAACGGATATCTTTGCCCCGGGCGCGCCCATCGATTCCACCGGAATCGACGGCGACGGCAGCACGTCAACCGATCAAGGCACCAGCCAGGCGACGCCCATGATCGCCGGGAGCATCCTGCTTTTTCAGGAGCTTTATCTGAAGGCCAACGGCGTGATGCCATCGGTCGATCTTATCGAAGCCAGCTTGCGCTCCACGGCCGTCACGCTCAACGATGTCCAACCGGATCCGGCCGTCGACAACGTTGATCACACGAATCTTGATTTTCCCCGAGTCGATGTGCTGGCGATGCTTCAGAGCCTTGTGCCGCTCACGGATTTGGACATGGACGGCATCCCGGATTTCTTTGATTCGGATATAGACGGAGACGGCTATTCGAACTCGATCGAAACGCTGTTGGGAAGTTCTCCGACTGATGCCGCTTCGGTGCCCTGGGGCGGAAGTCCCATTATTGCTCAGCCGCTTCCACTTGTCTCCAAAGCGTCGATCAAGCTTCAGTTCGCAAAGACGGGTCAAGACGTCATCACCGTGCAAAGCACGCTGCCCGTTCCAGCGAACTTCACGCTATCAGGCCAGACGCTGATCGTCGATGTTGGAGGCATCATCACAACCGTCACATTGAACGCCAAGGGTCAGTCGCCAAAAAGCTCGACGACGGCTATCGCGTTGAAGCCCAAGATTATCAAAAGTGTGGCGCAAGCCGGGTCTGCTCCTCTGGCAATCAAACTGGCCAAAGGCAGTTTCGTCACGACGTTGACTCACAGCGGCCTAGGCAACAGGAGTATGGATTCCGATGTCCCAATTTTGGTTCATTTCGTGTTTAACAGCCAGGTTTTTGAGGGTACAGTAAATGGCCACTACAAGGCAACGAAAGACAAATCGGGCACGTTTAGCTTTTAGCTAACAGCCGATCGCTAACAGCTAATCGCTAAAAGCTAAAGGCTAAGGACACCTATGCGTACACGCGTCTCTCTTTTTATAGCCGGCCTTCTGCTCCTCGTCTCAATCACTGCCACGCTGCGAGCCGCCGACTACTTCCCGCCGCCCGACAGCGACGGCGGCTGGCGCACGCTGAACGACGCCGCCCAAATCGGCGCTCAAGCCGGCATGGATTTGGCGCGGCTCGAAGCCGCGTTTGAAGTCGCGCAACGCGGCACGCAGAACGGGGGATTGCTCGTCGTCCGGCACGGTTATCTCGTCCTCGAAAAATACTGGGGCCGTGCCTTTCGCGATGCCAATCCCGACATGGCTTCGACGGGCAAGGCGTTCACCAGCGTTGCCTGCGGCATCATGCTGAAGGAAAAGCACGATGCGATTCCGGATGGCCTCGACACCAAAGTCTTCACCGAAAAATACCTTCCCGAAGCCTTCCCGCTGGACGACCCGCGCAAAGCCGACATCACGCTCGGCCAGTTGCTCTGCATGAGCGCCGGGTATCATGGCGAAGGCACCGCGCCCGGAATCGTGAAGGGCGAAGTCGTGCCGCTCAAGCCTGTTCCGGGGCAGGATCTGCACGACCTCGACCAATCATCGCTTCGCACCGTCCTCTGGACCGCGCCCGGCGCTGGCTATTCGTACTCGTCGCCCGCGCCACATATCGCGTCGATGGTGCTGCGGCGCGTGACCGGAATGGAACTGCAGGACTACATCAACGAGCGCCTCGCGAAACCGATGGGGTGGGGGAAGTGGGGCTATTGTTTGTACCGCGGCACGATCACGCTTCCGCACGCCAACGGCGCGGGCAGCATCGCCGTCCACGCAACCGACGCGCTGCGTTTCGGCTACCTTCTATTGCACAAAGGAAAATGGAACGAGCAGCAGTTGGTCCCGGCGGAGTACGTCGAAGCCTGCGGCAAACTCTCGCCGTACAATCCGCACGCGCCGTACAGCCTGATGTTCGAAGTCAACGCCGACGGCCACGTCATCGCCGCTCCGCGCGACGCGTACTGGAAAACCGGCGCGGGAGCCTTTTCGCTTTACGTCATCCCATCGCTGGACATGGTGATCTACAAAATGGGCGGCAACGACGGCCAGTACAAAGAGGAACTGACGCGCATCCCACAGACATTCAAGTACGACGGTTCGCGCGACAAATGGCAACCGATTCAAGGGGGACCGTTCGTCGAAGGTTCGAGCGGGGCAATTAACAGGGTGCTGGAATTGGTTTCGTTGGCGGTAAAGGATTGAAGCGAGGCCGCTCTCTGATTCTTGAAGAAGTAGAGGATTAAATGGCACGGTTTCAATTCCATTTGAGTACAGCATTGATGCTAATGTTTTGCGCAGGCATACTCATTGGAGTGAATTTAAACGATTATCCAGCTTGCATTGACAATATGTCGCATGGTTTCGAACAAGTGGTTAGGTGTCCAGATTGTTCGCGCGCTGACTGCGTCGGATACGGATGGCCTTGGGGATTCCAGGGTACTCGCCGGGTGTACGGAATCGTTTGGGACCCTGGTGCGCTATTGAGGGACTGCATAATTGCGCTAGGCATACTTATGGCTATTTTCAGGCTTTCCGAATGGGGTGCAAAGTTACAATACAATCGTCGACAAAATAGCAAGGATTGACCTACGATGAATATTCCAGAACAAGCAATCAAAACGCCATTTGGCGTCACGGTTTTCGGTTCCGCAATCAGCCGCATCGCGCCTGACATTGCATCGATCAAGGTATCCGTGACTCGCGTGGAATTGAAGCCCGCCGATGCTTTTGCCAAGGCGCGGCAAGGTTCGCAGGCTGTGCAGGAGTGTCTGCGCAAAGGTCGTGTCAGTACGTTTGGCGCATCCAGAATTACCTTGGCGCAGCACCATCGATATAGCGGCGGAGAGACGAAGTTTGTCGGGTACCTTGCCAAGGTATCATTTCATGTCAAGCTCACCGAACTCGACCGCGCAGAGGAAATTCTTACGGCAGTCGTTGCCGCCGGAGCCAACGAGATCGATGGTGTTTCGTTCGAAACCACGCGCCTCAAAGAACTGCGGTCCGAGGCACGCAGGAAAGCTGTAGCCGCCGCTCTTGAAAAGGCCAACAATTACTGTGCGGCTGCCGGAGTTTCCGTCGGAGCAGTGTTACATATCGAAGACGTTAATCCCACGGTGTTGCAAGGTGGCGAGAGTCACGTTAAAAGCGAACCTCCGATTGATGACGATGGAGACGTTCGTGCGTTTGACCCAAGTTTAATATCCGTTGGGGCAGCCGTGCTTGTCGCGTATGCGATCCGTACAAGCGTTCCCTAATGTGAGTGAGACGTCAACCTGTCAATATTCAACGAAACCGAAAAGCCCGCTTTTCATCGAGGAGGCGGTCTCCAGCGCCTTGAGAATTTCTGCGAGCGAATCGGAATTGAGATATTGTTCGTCGTATCCGCCCTTTTTCTTCAGCTTCTGAAATTCCAGCAGCGATTTTTTGACACTTTCAGGCGCGTGATAGGTGAGTATTGGGGACGCGCACGAAATTAATTTGAAATAGTGTCGTGCACGTCCCAGAATCTCTTGCGCGTCCCCGTTATCTCGACATTATTGGGCAATTTCATTTGCATTACTGAGGCAATTCACATGTCAAACGAATGAGATATTGTCAAAAGTTGTGGATGAGCGAAATTGAAAAGTGCGGCATATCCTTGGTGATCGAATCAAGATTACCAACCGGCCCACAGCGGGCCAGAAAGGATACGCCACATGAGTCAGGTTACGAATGTTGTGCCGTT